>DASSTL010000113.1:0-62325 GCA_035707985.1 Nocardioides sp.
TACGAGCAGGGGATCGCTACGAGTAGTCGCGGAACCCGCGTCCGGCCTTGCGCCCGAGGTAGCCGGCGGTGACGAGGTGCTCCAGCAGCGGAGCCGGCGCGAAACCGGGCTCGCGGAACTCCAGGTAGAGCTGACGCTGGATGGCCAGGGAGACGTCGTTGCCGACCACGTCGAGCAGCTCGAACGGCCCCATCGGCAGCGCGCAGCCGAGCTTCATCGCGGTGTCGATGTCGTCGGCCGTCGCGTAGTGCGCCTCGAGCATCTTCACCGCGTCGTTGAGGTAGGGGAACAGCAGCGAGTTCACGATGAAGCCGGCCCGGTCGCCGCACGACACCGGCACCTTGCCGACCTGGTCGCACAGTGCGAGCACGGTCTCGTGCACGTCGTCGGCCGTGGTGACCGTCGAGACCACCTCGACCAGGGCCATCACCGGCGCCGGGTTGAAGAAGTGCATCCCGATGACGTCCTGCGGACGCTTGGTGGCGGTGGCCAGGGAGATCACCGGCAGGCTGCTCGTCGTCGTCGCCAGGATCGCGCCCGGCTTGCAGATCTCGTCGAGGTTCTCGAAGAGCGTCGTCTTCACCTCGAGGTCCTCGGCGATCGCCTCGACCACGAGGTCGACGGTCGCGAGGTCGTCCAGGCTGGTGGTGCCGGTCAGGTGGCCGAGCGTCTCGGGCTTCACCGCCTCCTCGAGCTTGCCGCGCTGGATCGCCTTGTCGAGCGAGCGCTCCACGGCGGCGCGCACAGCCTCGACCTTCGCCGCCGAGCGGCCGACGTATGTCACGTCGAGGCCGGCCCTGGCGAAGACCTCGGCGATCCCGGTCGCCATCGTCCCGGTACCGACCACACCCACCGTGCGGACGGGCCGCTTCAGCTCCGGCTTGTGCTCGGGGTCCGGCGTCTGCGCGTCGGGCACGATCACGTGGCTGTCCGGCTCCTCGTAGGTGTAGAAGCCACGCCCGGTCTTGCGGCCCAGGAAGCCCGCGGTCACCAGCTGCTTGAGGATCGGAGCCGGCGCGTGCAGCCGGTCGCGGCCCTGCTTGTACATCGTGTCGAGGATCTCGTACGCCGTGTCGAGGCCGATCAGGTCGAGCAGCGCGAGCGGACCCATCGGGTACCCGCACCCGTAACGCATCGCCGCGTCGATGTCCTCGCGGGTCGCGAAGTGCGCCTCGTACATCGATGCCGCGTGGTTGAGGTAGCCGAAGAGCAGGGTGTTGGCGATGAAGCCGGCCCGGTCACCGCAGACGACCGGGCTCTTGCCGAGGCGGCGTACGACGGCCTCGACGTCCTCGAGCACCTCGGGCTCGGTCACCACGGTCCGGACGATCTCGACGAACTTCTGCACCGGCGCGGGGTTGAAGAAGTGGACCCCGATGACGCGGCCGGGGTGCAGGTTGGCCGTCGAGATCTCGGTGACGCTCAGGCTCGAGGTGTTGGTGGCCAGGATCGTCTCCGGCTTCACGATGCCCTCGAGCTCGCGGAAGATCGACTTCTTGACCTCGAGCGACTCGACCACGGCCTCGACCACCAGGTCGGCGTCGGCGAGGTCCTTGAGGGTCGTGGTGAACGTGACCCGGCCGATCAGGGCGGCCTGGTCCTCGGGGCTCAGCTTGCCGCGCTCGACCGCCCGGCCCGTCGAGTGCTGCAGATGCTGGCGACCGCGCTCGACCGCCTCGTCGTTGACCTCGACGCCGACGACGGAGAAGCCGTTGCGGGCGAACACCTCCGCGATCCCGGCCCCCATCGTGCCGAGACCGACGACGCCGATCGTCAGGAAGTCGCGGTCGTGCCGATGCGCATGCGTGGCGGGCTGGGTGGTGCTGCTCGTCATGAGGCGCATCCTCCCACGCGGCTCCACGCGCCCACCGCGAGGTGGCTCACAACCTCCGGTCTCCTGTGCCCGACGGCGGGTCGTGACCGAACCGTGATGGTCGTCGGGCGAGGGTGTGTCTACGATCACAGGCCTCAGCCCCGGCGCACTCGGGCCGCCGGGCATGATCTCGGAAGGGGTTCCCATGCGGATCTCCTCAGCCGTGGCCATCTCGGCGGCCGCGGCCCTGATGCTCGGCGCGTGCGGCAACGGGGGGTCGTCGTCGACCAGCAGCAACGGCGGCGTCGACACCGAACAGCTCGGCAACACCGGCAGCGGCACCGACCCCACGGCCACCGGCCCGGTCACCATCGACGGCGCCCAGAAGGGCGGCACCGTCACGGTGCTCACCAACACCGGCCTGACGACCACCATCGACCCGGCCGAGGCGTACTACCTCGACACGATGTCGGTCGGCACCCAGCTGCTGACCCGGGCGCTCACGCAGTACAGGTACGACCCGGCCAAGAAGCAGATGGTGCTGGTCCCCGACCTGGCCACCGACCTCGGCCAGCACAACGACGACTACACCAAGTGGACGTTCACGATCCGCGACGGCGTCAAGTTCGAGAACGGCGACCCCGTCACCGCCAAGGACATCGCCTGGGGCATGCAGCGCTGCATGGACGCCGCGACGTTCCCGAGCGGACCGTGCCAGTACTACTCGAACGTCTACTTCCGGGGCGGTTCGACGTACAAGGGCCCCTACACGGCGCCCAACCAGAAGTTCAACGCGATCAAGGTCGACGGCAACAAGCTCACGATCTTCATGGACAAGCCGTTCCCGGACATGCCGTACTGGGGAGCCTTCGCGGCCAACGGCCCCGTCCCGCGCGGCAAGGCCTCGGACCCGGCGACGTACAAGAAGCACCCGTGGGCGACGGGTCCGTACATGATCGACAAGTTCAGCCTGTCCAAGGAGCTCGTGCTCAAGCGGAACCCCCACTGGGACCCCGCCACCGACCCGGCGCGCACGCAGTACCCGGACGGGTACGACTTCAAGCTCCAGCAGCCGTCGGAGAAGATCGACCAGATCCTGCTGGCCGACAGCGGTGACGGGCAGACGACGCTCACCTACGACAACCTGCTCGCCCCTGACTACCAGCAGATGAAGCAGAAGGCTCCCGACCGGCTCACGCTCGGCGGCCAGCCCTGCACGTTCTACTGGGGTCCGGACAACCGCAAGATCACCGACAAGCGCATCCGGGAGGCTCTGTCCTGGGCCTACCCCTACAAGAACGCGATCCTGGCCGGCGGCGACATCCCCGGCGTGACAGCCGTCCCCGCCACCAACCTGATGCCGCCGGGCATCCCCGGGCGTACGGCATACAACGTGACGGGGCGTGGACCGTTCGAGACCGACCCGGCCAAGGCCAAGGAGCTGCTCAAGGAGGCGAACGCGGTCGGGTACGAGATCAAGTTCCTCTTCCGGTCCGACGACGCGATCAGCGTGAAGGTCAAGGACGCGATCGTGCGAGCTCTGGACCAGGCCGGTTTCAAGGCGACACCGGTGCCCACGACGATTGCCAACTACACGACCGACCGTGGCGACACCACCTCGGACATCAACGTGCGATCGGCGAGCTGGTGCTCTGACTGGCCCTCGGGCTCGACGTGGCTGCCGACGGTCTACGCCGACACGAACCCGGACAAGACGAAGGCACTGGGTGCGAACTACTCGGCGTTCGCCAGCAAGGCTGTGCAGAAGAAGATCAACGACATCCAGCTGATGCCCCTGGACCAGCAGCCGGCTGCGTGGAACGACCTGGACAAGTGGGTCATGACGAGGTACTTCCCCCTGTTCCCGACCTACTACGGCGGCGTCGTGATGGCGCACGGGTCGCGGGTCAAGGGCATGTACGACGACAGCGCGCTCGGCATGCCGACCTGGAACACCATCTGGGTCAGCAGCTAGACATCTCGGGTCGTGGATGCGTCGGCGAGGGCCAGCACCTCGGCGGCGCATCCCCACGAGAGCGTCACGCCGGCGCCGCCGTGCCCGTAGCAGTGAATGACGTCGCCGACCCGCTCGAGCCGTACCTCCGGCCGGGCCGGGCGGAGGCCCACCTTGTGCTGCAGGACCCGCGCCTTCGCGACGTCGGGCACGAGCGCGGCGGCCCGCCGGAGGATCGCCTCGGCCGTCTCGGGTGACGGCGTACGGCTCCAGTCGCCGTCCTCGTCGGTGCCGCCGAGGACGACGTCGTGCGTGCGTGGGATGACGTACGTCGGCACCCCGCCGTGCTCCCCCTCCCGAGCGGGCTCGTCCTCGGCGAGCCACCACTCGTCGAGCCCGAACTGCTCCACCACCACGACCTGCCCGCGCACCGGACGGGTCGAGGTGTCACCGGCCAGCGCCCGCGAGCCGAGCCCGGAGCAGTTCACGACCAGGGGCCCCTGGGGCAGGTGGGCCAGGGCCATCCGGGTGATGCTGCCGCCCCCGTCGATCACACGCCGCGACAGCCAGGACAGGTAACGCGGCATGTCGATGACCGGGGTCACGAAGGACCAGGCGTCGGCGTACGGCGGGCGGGGCTCGACCCGCTCGAGGTCCGGGACCGCATCGATCCACGTGGGATCGGACGTCGGCCGCCGGTGCATCTCGGTGCCCCTCCGCATGGTCACGCCGTCGACACCCTGCTCGGCCTGCCGCGCGAACTCGGCGTACGCCGCCGCACCCCAGGCGGCGACCTTGTCCTCTGGAAACGCGAGGTAGGGGTACCAGATCGCCGCCGCGACGCTCGAGGTCGTCTCCAGCGGCAGGTCACGGGCCAGCACGTCGACCCGGTGGCCGGCCTCGAGCAGGCGGACGGCGCAGCTGAGACCGATGATCCCGGCGCCGACGACCACCACCCGCTCCGGCATGCGGTCGAGTCTGCCGCACCAGGTAGATTCCTCGCCCGTGAGGTTGGTCGTCGCCCGCTGCCAGGTCGACTACGCCGGACGCCTGACCGCCCACCTGCCGATGGCGACCCGGGTGCTGATGATCAAGGCCGACGGCTCGGTGCTCGTGCACTCCGACGGCGGCTCGTACAAGCCGCTGAACTGGATGTCGCCGCCCTGCACCCTGCGTGAGGGGACCACCGACGACGGCTCGCTGCTCTGGACGGTGACCTCACGGGCCTCGTCGAAGGGACCCGACGACACGCTCCAGATCCTGATCGAGGAGATCGTCAGCGACACCTCCCACGACCTCGGCGTCGACCCGGGTCTGCAGAAGGACGGTGTCGAGAAGCACCTCCAGGAGCTGCTCGCCGAGCACCCCTCGCATCTCGGCGAGGACCTCACGCTGGTCCGACGGGAGTTCCCCACCGCGATCGGGCCGGTCGACCTGATGTGCCGTGACGCGGTCGGCGTCTCGGTCGCGGTGGAGATCAAGCGCCGCGGTGAGATCGACGGGGTCGAGCAGCTCACCCGCTACCTCGAGCTGCTCAACCGCGACCCCCTGCTCGCCCCGGTGCGTGGGATCTTCGCCGCACAGGAGATCAAGCCGCAGGCCCGCGTCCTGGCCGCGGACCGTGGCATCGCCTGCGCCCTGCTCGACTACGACGCCCTGCGCGGCCTGGACTCGGCCGAGGACCGGCTCTTCTAGCCACCCCCAGGAGCCGGTCACCTCAGGCCGCGACCGGTTCCTGCTCCTCGACAGGCGTCTCGGTCGGCGCCGGCAGCCGACCCGGCAGCAGGAACGCCGCCGCGACGGCTCCGCCCAGGCAGAGCAGCCCGACCACGACGCACGCGGTCGACATCGCCGACATGAACGAGTCGTGGAACGCCGACAGCAGCCTGGGGTCGCGACCGGCCACGGCCTGCGCCACGCCGACCGAGTCCTGGGCCCGGGTCAGGACCGAGTCGGGCAGGGCGCCGAGGGCGCCGGCCGCCAGCTTCGAGCCGAACACGGAGGAGAAGATCGAGCCGACGACCGCGACACCCAGGGTCCCGCCGAGCTCCCGGGTCGCGTCGTTCACCGCGGACCCGACACCGGCGCGGGCGGGAGGCAGCACCAGCAGGATCGACTCGGTGGCTGGTGTCGAGATCAGCCCCATGCCGAGCCCCATCAGCACCATCTGGGGCACGATCACGGTCGCGTACGGCGTCGCGACGTCGGACGTGGAGATCCACAGGAAGGCCGCGCCGAACAGCACCATGCCCGTGGTCACGACCACCTTGGTGCCGATCCGCGGCGCCAGGGCGGCGCCGACGACCGACGCGACGGCGATCGACAGCGCGACCGGCAGGATCCGGGCACCGGTGGACAGCGCACCGAACCCGCGGACGAACTGGAAGTACTGCGTCACCAGGAAGATGAAGCCGAACAGCGCGAAGAACGTCACCGTGACCGCACCGCTCGCGGCGCTGAACCGGCGGTCGCGGAACAGGGAGACGTCCAGCATCGGGTGCGACGTACGTCGCTCGCGCAGCACGAAGGCGGCCAGCAGCGCCGCCGCGGCGCCGAAGCCGCCGAGGGTGGCGGCCGAGGACCAGCCACGGGCCGGCGCCTCGATGATCGTGTAGGTCAGGGTCGCCAGCATCGCCACCGACAACCCGAGGCCGGGCAGGTCCAGCGGCGGCACGTTCGGGTCGCGCGACTCCGGCACGACGACGTACGCCGCGACCGCGGTGACGACGGCCAGGGGCACCAGGGCCCAGAAGACGCTGCCCCAGTAGAAGTGCTCGAGCAGCACGCCGCCCGAGACCGGACCGGCCGCGACGCCGATCCCGACGACGGCTCCCCAGATGCCCAGGGCAGCGGCCCGTTCGCGGCGTTCCCGGAAGGTGTTGCTGATGATCGAGAGGGTGGTCGGGAAGATCAGGGCCGCGAACGTGCCCATCGCGAACCGGGCGGCGACCAAGGCCCCCGCCGACGTGACGAGTGCGCCGGCCGCGCTCGCGAGGGCGAAGCCGAGCAGCCCGGTGATCAGCGCCGGGCGCCGACCGAAGCGGTCGGAGAGGCTGCCGGCCGCGAGCACCAGCCCGGCGAACGCGAGGTTGTAGCCGTCGACGACCCACTGCAGCTGCCGGGTGCCGGCCGAGAGCTCACGCGAGATCGACGGCAAAGCGACGTTGACGATCGTGGTGTCGAGGTTGATGGCGAGGACGGCCGCGCACACCGTGGCCAGCACCCAGCCCCTGTGTGCGTGCCCCGGCTCGGTTGTCCGTGGAACGGCCGTCGTGGCTGGCTGGCTCATGCGGAACTCCTGGTTCTCGAGGAACTGTGATGGCAAGGGATTCGGATCCGATGTGGACACCGACAACATCAACCGTACGGCGCTATGTGACCACTGTCAACATCCAGTCACGGTCCCCTATCCTCGACCCGTGAGCACGCGGACCCAGCCGTACCACCACGGCAACCTGCGACCGGTCCTGGTCGACACCGCGGTCGAGCTGGCCCGGAGCACCGGCCCCGACGGGGTCGTGCTCCGCGAGGTCGCCCGCCGGGCCGGCGTGTCGCACAACGCGGCGTACCGCCACTTCGAGGACCGCGGCGCCCTGCTGGCCGAGGTGGCCGACCGGGCGATGACGCAGCTCGAGCAGGCGATGCGCGCGCGGGCCGACGCGGTGACCGCCACCGACCCGGTCCAGCGCGCCGTCGACCGCCTGGGCGAGACCGGGCGTGCGTACGTCGAGTTCGCGATCGCCGAGCCCGGCCTGTTCGCCGTGGCCTTCACCTCGCCCGAGGGCGTCGCCGAGCATCGCGACCCGGACTCGGCGGCCGGGCCCTATGCGTTCCTCAACGCCGTGCTGGACGACCTGGTCGAGGTCGGGGTGCTACCGCGAGAGCGCCGCGCGGGCGCGGACGAGGCGTGCTGGGCGATGGTGCACGGCTTCGCGGAGCTCCACGTGCACGGGCCGCTGCGCGAGGTGCCGGCCGAGGCGCGCGAGGAGATGCTGGAGTCCGTGCTCGCCGTGATCCGGCGCGGGCTCATCGGGCAGGACCCCGCCTAGACCGCACCCGATGCGCGCCAGCCGTCGGCGTCGCGCTCGAAGACGTAGGTCGACCCGTTGCCGATGTCGTCGGGAGGCGGCGCGGCCGGGGAGCCCGGCGCGATGGTGCCCCACAGCGCGCTGATGACTCCGCCGTGGGTCACCGTCAGGACCGCCTCGCCGCGCGCCTGGTCCGCCACGTCGTCGAGCACCGCCAGCACGCGGTGTGCGGCCTCCGACCCGCTCTCACCGCCCGGAACGCCGGCGTCGAGGTCTCCGCGCTGCCAGGCCGCCAGCACCGGGTCGACCACGGCCGGGTCGAACGGCTTGCCTCGCAGCTCCCCCACGTCGAACTCCTCCAGACCCATCCGCACGGTGACCGGGAGACCGAGCACTGCTCCGGCGATCTCGGCGGTCTGGACGGCACGCGAGAGCTCGCTGCACACGATCAGGGCCACCCGCTCCGGGCGCAGCCGTTCGCCGAGCTCGCGGGCTTGCTGCCGGCCGAGCCGGCTCAGGCTCCCGCCCGAGACACCCGTCCCCTCCGACTCGTACTCCGCCTCGCCGTGGCGTGCGACGAGGATCCGGGCCGGGCAGTGCACGTCGCTCACCCGATCAACCTAGGTCAGCCACCCGGTCACACCACGCGGGAGGTTCGTCCCGGGCGCCGGGAGGACGCAGCGGGGAGTCGGGAGGCCGCGCCCTGTCGACGGGACCTGGCGCCGCACGACGGTGATGACCGGGGCACCCGCCGCCAGATCCCACCCAGGAGAGTTCCATGATCGCGATCGTCACCGTCCTGTCAGCCTTCCCGCTGGGCTACTGCCTCCGCTCGCGCCTCGCCGCCAACACGGCCTACGCCGTCGCCTACCTGTGGGCGTTCGTCTACCAGACGCTGTACCTGATCCTCGAGGTGATCAACGACAGCGCGAACCCCGCCTTCGAGCCCCAGAAGTTCCCGTGGGCGTACGGCGTCGTCGCGTCCTCGATCTTCCTGGCCGGCTTCGGGCTCGTCGCCGTCGGGCACCACGTGCGCGACCGGCGCCTCGCCCGCGCGGCCCAGCCGGCCGGGCTGGCGGCCTGATCGCCTGACGCCGTGGCAACCTGACTGGCTGTCCGCCTGGCCGCCTGGTCGGCCGACCCTGGTGCACGGGGTCGGCCGGAGGCAGGATGCCCGGCATGCGGATCTTCCACATCGCCACGCTGGCCGACTGGAAGGAGGCGGAGGCGTCCGGGACCTACGCCATGTCGACACTCGGCCGCACCCTGGACGAAGAGGGGTACATCCACGCCGCCCGGCACGACCAGGTCCCGACCGTGCGCGACCGTTACTACGCCGACGTGACCGACCCGCTCGTCGTCCTCGAGATCGAGACCGACCGGCTCGATGCCGAGGTGAAGGACGAGCAGGTCGGCGACGAGGTCTACCCGCACGTCTACGGGCCGATCCCGACGTCAGCCGTGGTCGCCTGGCGCCCCGCCCGGTTGCCGCCGATCGAGCTCGGCGGTCTCCGGGACACCGCGCCACCCGCGTCGCCGATGACCCGTGCGTTCCGAGGAGTCGGCGCGGTCCTGGCTGCGGCCGCGCTCGCGCTGTTCGGAGCGGCGAGCGTGGCGCAGGGACGCGTGGACGACGGACGGCTCGCCGACGAGCTCGGGTGGCTGCTGTGGTCGCTGACCGTCGCGGTCGCCGTGGCGGCCGCCGCGGCGTTCGTAGTGTCCGCCCTGATCGACCGGCGCACCTGAGCGCGCCTCGGACACCCTCAAGCGGAGCGGGCCACCGGCTCCCACCCGAGTTCGCGCAGCCGCGCGCGGCCCAGATCCGTCGGGCGTAGTCCCCGGTGGTCGTCGGCGCGGCGGCGGAACCACGGCTCCGGACCGTCGATCAACGCGGTGGCCAACGCGGCGGCGAGCGAGCCGGCGAGGTGCTCGCGGCGCTCGGTCCAGTCCAGGCACGGCCGGGCCAGCCGGCGCCGGGCGGCGCGTGCGGCCGTCAGGTCGACACCCCACGACAGGAGACCCTCGGCGCCCGCCTCGGAGACGGCGTACCCGCCCGGCTCGGGGACCAGCCAGCCGCGCGCGAGCAGGCCGTCGTGCAGCGAGACGCCGGAGCGACCGGCGAGGTGGTCGTAGCAGGTGCGCGCCTCGGCCAGGGACCGCGCGCGGCTGGACTGCCGCAACGTCGTCACCGGCTTGCGCGGTGCGATGTGGGACAGCGACTCGAGGGCGGCACCGACGTCCGCGGACGCCAGCCGGTGGTAGCGGTGGCGGCCCTGCGAGACGACCTCGACCAGGCCTCCCTCCCGGAGCTTGGCGAGGTGCTCGCTCGCGGTCGCCGCGCTGACACCGGCCACCCGCGCCAGCTCGGTGGCGGTGAGCGCCCGCCCGGTCATCAGCGCGTCGAGCATCGCGGCGCGGCTCGGGTTCCCGACGAGCGCTCCCACGGCGGCGAGGTCGATGTCCTGCATGGTGGCGAGCCTAGGGCCGGCACGGTTCGTCGCCGGCCGAAGCATCGGCTCCCTAGCGTCAGCCCCATGATCTCTTCGGACAACCCGGGCACGGCCGTCGAGGATGCCGTACGCCGTGCGCTCGTGCTCGTCGACACCTGGATCCACTGGGACGGCCGGGCGCGGGTGAGCGAGGACGGCGACCGGATCTACACCCCGCACAAGGCCGTACGCCGGATCGCTGACCACCTCGTCGACCACCTCGCAGAGGTCGAGGCCCAGCTCGCGGGCGTCGAGACACAGCCCGACGGATGGCACGCCAGTCTGCTCACCGTCGACTCCGACTGGGCCCGCTTCACCGAGGCGGACCGCGACGAGGCGCACCAGCGGCTGCCGCGGCTGGCCCGCACGTTCGCCCTCCGCCTGGCGGCCGCCGGGCCCGACGAGTGGGACCGCGCGCGCGGCGAGAGCTGGACGCTGCGCGAGATCGCCGACCACCTCACCGGAGTGCTCTGGTACGCCGAGCAGGTCGGCGACCTCTCGGCCGAGTAGTCGCGAGGCGGACAGCCGGGGCTCAGTAGAGCCGCGGAACGAACGTCTGCTCGTGCATGGGCGGGCGCACGTAGGGGATCTCGCGCATCGCCGGCAGCTCGACGACGTCGGGGGCCACGTCCTCGTAGTCGAAGCGGCTGAGCAGGTGGCTGATGCAGTTCAGCCGCGCGGCCCGCTTGTCGTCCGAGGGGACGACGTACCAGGGCGCCTGCTTGATGTCGGTGTACTGGAACGTCGTGTCCTTGGCCATCGAGTAGCGCACGTACAGCTCGTGCTCGGCGAGGTCCATGTCGGAGAGCTTCCACCGCTTCAGCGGCTCCGCGTTGCGGGCCTCGAACCGGCGCCGCTGCTCCTCGAAGGACACCGAGAACCAGTACTTCAGGACCGTGATCCCCGACCGCACCAGCATCCGCTCGAACTCCGGGCACGACCGGAGGAACTCCTGGTGCTCATCCTCGGTGCAGAACCCCATCACCCACTCGACGTTCGAGCGGTTGTACCAGCTGCGGTCGAACAGGACCATCTCGCCCGCGGCCGGGAGGCTGCCGACGTAGCGCTGGAAGTACCACTGGGTGCGCTCGCGCTCGGTCGGCTTCGGCAGGGCCACAACGCGGACCGTGCGTGGGCTCGTGCGCTCGGTGATGGTCTTGATGACGCCGCCCTTGCCGGCCGAGCCGCGGCCCTCGAAGAGAACCGCGACCTTGAGACCCTGCGAGGCGATCCAGTACTGCAGCAGCACCAGCTGCTCCTGCAGCCGCGCCATCTCGGCCTCGTAGACGGCGGCCTTCAGGCGCCCGTGCCTGGTGTAGTCGGAGCGGTCGCGCCCGGGTGGCGGCGTGACGGAACCCCCGACGTCGTCCGCTCCCTCCGGCGGTCGCGTGTCCATGGCGCCTCCCGGCACCACGCTGCTACGCGACGGCTCCTGCTGGCAAGCGTCGGGTCGCCGGGTGGGTCAGCCGCATGGGTCAGGGATGGGTCAGGGGTGGGTCAGCCGCCCGCGACGCGTGGGGCCGACAGGTCGGTGCCCTGGTCACCGGACTCGCGAGCGACGTACTCCTCGATGTTCTCGAGGACGTCGGCGTTGCGGCGTACGACGGCCAGCAGGTCGGTCATCGACGCGACCTCCTCGACCTGCTCCTTGATGAACCACTGGAGGAACTGCTCGGAGGCGAAGTCGGACTCCTCGCGGGCGATCACGAGCAGCTCGTTGATCTGGTCGGTGACCCGCTTCTCCTGCTCCAGCGCCAGCTCGACCGGGGCGACGACGTCCGGGAACGACGAGACCGGCGCCGGCACCGCGGGGATCGCGACCTCGGCGTCGGTGTCCAGGAGGTACTGCACCATCATCAGCGCGTGGCTGCGCTCCTCGAGCGCCTGCGCGTAGAAGTGCGCCGCCATCTGAGGCATGGTCATCGCGTCGTAGTGGATCGCGCAGGCGAGGTACTGGTGGTGAGCGGCCAGCTCGTGGCCCACCTGCTCGTTCAGGCGCTCGACGAATCGGGGTGCGGGCACGAGGGCTCCTCGGGTCTCAACGGTTCCTGGGCCGGGCCCCCTCGGCCATGAAGAGCATCAGGCGGCCTTGACCAGCTTGCGCTTCTTGACCGTATAGCCCTCGGGCAGGGTGCCCTCACGGAGCATGCGGATGGGGCAGCGCTTGCAGCGCTTGTCGCTCACGCAGCAGGTGGCCTTGGGCTTCTTCGCCTTCGCGGCCGTCTTGCCCTTCTTGCCTTTCTTGCTCTTGCCCACGAGCGGGAGCCTAGCGGGTCAGGTGAGGCTCACCTAACTTCGGGCGAAGGCTCCTCGTCGGCTCCCCTGCCCGTGGGGCGTCAGGCCAGGTCGTGCGCCTCGCGGATCGCGTCGACGATGCCGTCCATGATCTCGGTGAGCCCGAAGTCCTTCGGCGTGTAGACGGCCGCGACCCCGGCGTCGATCAGCTTGCGCGCGTCGGAGTCGGGGATGATGCCGCCCACCACCACCGGGACGTCGCCGATGCCAGCCTCCTCGAGCCCGACGAGCACCGCAGGCACGAGCTCCATGTGAGAGCCGCTGAGGATCGACAGCCCGACGCAGTGAACGTCTTCGGCCACGGCGGCCGCCACGATCTCCTCGGGCGTCAGGCGGATCCCCTGGTAGACGACCTCGAACCCGGCGTCGCGGGCGCGTACGGCGACCTGCTCAGCACCGTTGGAGTGCCCGTCCAGGCCCGGCTTGCCGACCAGGAGACGCAGCCGGCCGCCGGGGCCGCCCAGCTCCTCGGCGGTCTCGCGCACCCGGCGGCGTACCTCCGCCAGCGCCTCACCCGCCGAGCCCACCTGTGACAGAGCACCCACCGCACCGCTCACGCCGGTCGGCGCGCGGAACTCGCCGAAGACCTCGCGCAGCGTCCCGGCCCACTCCCCCGTGGTCGCGCCGGCCCGGGCTGCGGCGAGCGTGGCCGGCATCAGGTTGGCGTCCGTCTTGGCGTCGGCGGCCAACCGAGCGAGCGCCTCGGCCACCTCCGCCTCGTCGCGCTGGGCGTTCCAGGCGCGCACGCTCTCGATCGCCGCCTGCTCGGCCTCGGGGTCGGCGGCCTGGATCGCGGTGTCGAGATCGGCGGTCAACGGCGACGGCTCGGTGGTCTCGAACCGGTTCACACCCACGACCACCTCCTCACCGGACTCGATCCGCGCCCGCCGGGCGGCGTGGGACGACACCAGCTCCTGCTTCATGTAGCCCGACTCGACCGCGGCGACGGCTCCGCCCATCGCCTGGACGCGGTCCATCTCCTCCCGGGCGGCGGCCACGAGCTCGGCCACCTTGGCCTCGACGACGTGCGAGCCGTCGAAGAGGTCGTCGTACTCCAGCAGGTCGGACTCGTAAGCGAGCACCTGCTGGAGCCGCAGCGACCACTGCTGGTCCCACGGGCGCGGCAGCCCGAGCGCCTCGTTCCAGGCCGGCAGCTGGACGGCGCGGGCCCGGGCGTTCTTCGACAGGGTCACCCCGAGCATCTCGAGCACGATCCGCTGCACGTTGTTCTCCGGCTGGGCCTCGGTCAGCCCCAGGCTGTTGACCTGGACGCCGTAGCGGAAGCGCCGCATCTTCGGGTCCTCGACGCCGTAGCGGTCGCGGGTGACCTCGTCCCAGAGCTGGACGAAGGCGCGCATCTTGCACATCTCCTCGACGAACCGCACGCCGGCGTTGACGAAGAACGAGATCCGCCCGACGACCTGGCCGAAGTCCTGCTCCGACACCTGGCCGGACGCCTTCACCGCGTCGAGCACGGCGATCGCCGTGCACAGCGCGTAGGCGAGCTCCTGCTGCGGCGTCGCGCCTGCCTCCTGGAGGTGGTAGCTGCAGATGTTGATCGGGTTCCAGCTCGGGATCTCGTGGACGGTGTAGGCGATCAGGTCGGTCGTCAGCCGCAGGGAGTGCTCGGGCGGGAACACGTACGTGCCGCGGGAGAGGTACTCCTTGACGATGTCGTTCTGCGTCGTGCCCGCGAGCCGGTGGGCGACCTCGGTGGGGTCGAGCCGGGGGTTCTGCTCCTCGGCCACCACCTGGTACAGCGCGAGCAGCCACATCGCGGTCGCGTTGATCGTCATCGAGGTGTTCATCTCGGTCAGCGGGATGCCCTCGAACAGCCGCCGCATCTCACCGAGGTGCGGGATCGGAACGCCGACCTTGCCCACCTCCCCCTTGCTCAGGGGGTGGCCGGGGTCGTAGCCGGTCTGGGTCGGGAGGTCGAAGGCGACCGAGAGCCCGGTCTGGCCCTTGGCCAGGTTGGTCCGGTAGAGCGCGTTCGAGGCTGCGGCCGTGGAGTGGCCGGCGTACGTGCGCATGACCCAGGGGCGGTCCTTCTCAGCCATTCCCCGAGCGTAGGGCTCGCCGTTGCCGCAGGTCAGCGGCGTGTGAAGTAGTTCTCAGGCGGACAAGATCACAACGGGAGCCAAGATCCGACCTGGTGCCGCCTGTGGGCGCGTCATGCGGTGGCGGCCTGGCGCTCGACCTCGACGAAGCGGGCGAGCCGCGAGACGTGGAGCATCCGGCGGACGGCCGGGCCGCAGCCACGCAGGCGCAGGTGGTGGCCGGAGCGGCCCGCCTCGAGCGAGGCGTAGGCCAGGACGCGTGCGGCGGTGAGGTCGAGCGTCGTGACACCGGAGAGGTCGACGACGAGGTCCTGCTCGAACCCGGCGAGGTGCTCGTAGATCGCGCTGCGCACCTCCATGGTGCTGCGCACGTCGAAGTCACCGGTCAGAACCAGTGCCTGTCCGTCGTGAGCGATGTCCATCGCCCGGCCCCCGATCCCCGTGCTCCTGGTGCTCCCAAGGGTTCCTGGGAGGCTCGTCCTTTCCGTGTTGCTACCCCTATGACGTTCGAGCATCCCCGATCGGTTGCGTCCGGGCGACCGAATTTCCGTCGTCATGGCGCACTAGGCTCGGCGAGGTGGTCAACCTGACGCGGATCTACACCCGGACGGGCGACGCGGGTACGACGCGGCTCGGCGACATGAGCGAGACACACAAGTTCGACCTGCGACTCCACGCCTATGCAGATGTCGACGAGGCGAACGCCCAGCTGGGGGTGGTGCTTGCTCACGATGTCGAGGAGCCGGTCCGGGCGATCCTGATACGCGTACAGAACGACCTGTTCGACGTCGGAGCGGACTTCTGCACCCCCGTCGTGGAGAACCCCGAGCACCCACCGCTCCGGATCACCCAGGAGTACGTCGACCGCCTCGAAGGCTGGTGCGACGAGTACAACGCGCACCTGCCCAAGCTGCGGTCGTTCATCCTGTCCGGGGGCACCCCGACCGCCGCCCGTCTCCACGTGGCACGCACGGTGATCCGGCGCGCGGAGCGCTCCGCCTGGACGGCGTACGACGTGTACGGCGAGTCGATGAACCCGATCGCGATCCGCTACCTCAACCGACTCTCGGACCTGGTGTTCATCCTGGCGCGGTATGCGAACCGCGAGAACGGTGACGTGCTGTGGGTGCCGGGAGGCGAGCGATGACCGGGAAGGACGGGGTGGTCTCGACCGGCTCGACAGGCTCGAGCGACGGAAGGCGCTCGGCCGAGGAACGGCCGGAGCCGGTCGACGACCTCGTCTTCAGTCGCCACACGCTCAGGACCAGGCATGGCGAGCTGAGCTACACGGCGCGGTCGGGCCGGATCGTGCTGCGCGAGGAGGAGGTCAAGAAGGACGTCTTCCGCGGGTGGAGGGCCCGCGCCGAGATGTCGGTGACGGCGTACACCCTGGACGGCGCCGACGTGACGAGCCGGCCGGTCACGTTCGTCTTCAACGGCGGACCGGGCTCGTCGTCCATCTGGCTGCACATGGGCCTGCTCGGGCCGCGACGCGTCGACGTCGGCGACGTCACGGCGCCGCACCCACCGCCGTACCGGCTGGTCGACAACCCCGAGTCGCTGCTGGCGGTCTCCGACCTGGTCTTCATCGACCCGATGTCGACCGGTCACACCCGTGCCGTCGAGGGCGGGAAGGCGAAGACCTACCACGGCTTCGGCAAGGACGTGGAGCAGGTGACCGAGCTGATCCGGCTGTGGTGCACCCGCGAGGACCGCTGGATGTCGCCGAAGTTCGTCATCGGCGAGTCCTACGGCACGGTCCGGGCCGTCGCGGTCGCCGAGCGGCTCCAGGAGAAGCACGCGCTGGCGCTGAACGGCATCGTGCTGGTCTCGAGCGTCCTCGACTTCGGCACCCAGGACTTCGGGATGCACCGCTGGGACGAGTCGTGCCTGAACTTCCTGCCGACCTACACCGCGATCGCGCACTACCACGGCAAGGTCAAGGGCCGCTTGTCCCGGCTCCGGCAGGAGGCCGAGGCGTTCGCAGCCGGCCCCTACCGAACGGCACTCGCCGCAGGGCGCCGGTTGCCGGCCAAGGAGCGCGCGAGCGTCGTGCGCACGCTCGCCCGGCTCACCGGGCTGTCGGAGGAGTATGTCGACCGCACCGACCTGCGGATCGAGCACTGGCGCTTCTGCACCGAGCTGCTGCGCGACCGCGGGCTGACCGTCGGCCGGATCGACGGTCGGTTCACCGGTCCCGCGGCCTCGCCGATCGCCGAGAACATGGACGCCGACCCGTCGATGGACGCGATGAACGCGCCGTTCGCGGCCGCGTTGCACCACTACCTCCGGTCCGAGCTGAACAACACTCGCGACCTGCCTTACGAGGTCTACGCGAACGCCATCACGAAGTGGTCGTTCGAGGAGTTCGAGGGCAAGCCGATCTTCGTCGCCGACAAGCTCGAGCGGATCATGCGGGCGAACCCGCACCTGCGGGTGCGGATCGAGTACGGCTACTACGACCTCGCGACGCCGTACCACGCGGCGGAGGACATGGTCGCCCACCTGCGGCTGCCCGACGAGGCCTTCGACCGGATCGAGCACGAGTACTTCGAGACCGGGCACATGCCCTACCTCCATGAGCCGAGCCGCAAGCGGGAGCTGGCCTCCATCGCGGCATTCGTCGAGCGCACATGACCGGTCCGCTGGCGGCCGGCTGATGGCGCGGCGAGCCCGACGCGAGCCGATGCTCGCCCCACCGGGCGCGACGTCGGTCTACACCGACGGCGCGTGCTCGGGGAACCCCGGCCCCGGGGGCTGGGCCTGGGCGGTGGACGAGCACCGGTTCGAGTCGGGCTCCGACCCGGTCACCACCAACCAGCGGATGGAGGTCCGGGCCGTGCTCGAGGCGGTCACCGCGCTGCCGCCGCCCCTCCTGGTCGTCAGCGACTCGACGTACGTCGTGAACTGCTTCCGTGACCGCTGGTGGGAGAAGTGGCTGCTCAACGGCTGGCTGACGTCGGCGCGGAAGCCGGTGATGAACCGCGACCTCTGGGAGCCGTTGGTCGCCGCGGTCGCCGACCGCGACGACATCGCGTTCCACTGGGTCAAGGGCCACTCCGGCCACGCCATGAACGACTTCGTCGACGGCCTCGCCGTCGCAGCGGCGCTGCAGGGCCGGTGACGCGCGAACGCCGGGCCTCAGAGGGCGACGGAGTGGATCCCGGGCGCCTCGTCGACCCGTGAGAACTCCACGAACTCGGTGTCCTCGTCGATGTGGACGTTGTGCCCCGGGCGCAGGTAGTAGGCGTCCCCCGCTGACACGACCTCCGTCTCACCGCCGGTGAAGCGGACGGTGACCCGGCCCTTGAGGCAGTAGCCCCAGTGGGGCTCCTGGCAGGCGCCGTCGGGCAGGTCTGCGAACCACTCGGCGGTGTCGAGCCCGGCGTTCCACCGCTCGAGCGCGATCGCCATGCCACCGGCCTCTGCGCGGTGCTGCTGGCCGGCGCCCTCGACGTCGACGGCGAGTTCGGTGTTGCTGCGTGTGAAGGTGCTCATCGTGTTCCTCCCTCAGTCGGAGACTCGTAGGTCTCGGTGGTGCGCAGGACCGTAGGCGTTGAACTCGAATGCAAGGTCAAGCCTCGACGCAGAACTCGAACTCGCCTCTTGACCTTGCACCCAGGTGCAGGGTCTACCGTGTCGAGATGCGGATCTCCGAGCTCGCGGACTCGGCCGGCGTCCCCACCTCGACCGTGCGCTACTACGAGCGCCTCGGCCTGATGCCGGCGCCCGACCGCACGCCGTCCGGCTACCGCGACTACGACTCCGATGCGGCGGCCCGCCTGCTGTTCATCACCCGCTCGCGTCGGATGGGGCTGAGCTGCGACCAGATCACCGATCTGCTGCCGGTGTGGGACGGCGTCAACTGTGCCGCGACCCAGGACCGCGTGTCGCGACTGATCGTCGACAAGCAGTCCGAGATCAGGCAACGGATCGCCGAGCTCGAGGCCTTCGCCGAGCAGCTCGACGAGGTGCGGTCCGCGCTGGAGTCCGAGCCCGCGGTCGGCGCCTGCCGGACGGATCTGACCTGCTGCGTGCCAGAGTCGCGGGGCGGACCGGTGGCGATCGAGCTCAGCCCGCGTCGCTGACAATCCCATTCCTGACGTCGTCGGTTCTCACTACGCTCCGGTCATGGAGCGCACGCCGTTCACCGTGACCACGGAGACCGGCCCGCTCTCGGGATGGGTCGCCGGAGCCGGCCCGCGGGTCCTCGCTGTTCACGGCGGCCCAGGCATGGACTACTCCTACCTGGACGACGCCGTGACCGAGATGGCGCAGCGGTACGAGGTGGCGACGTTCCAGCAACGTGGGCTCGCACCGTCGACGGAGACCGGCGAGTTCACGGTGGCCGAGGCCGTGGCGGACCTCGCGGCCGTGCTCGACGGCCTCGGCTGGGACACGGCGTACCTGATGGGGCACTCCTGGGGCGGGCACCTGGTCTTCCACGCCGCGCTGGGGATTCCGGAGCGGCTCGACGGAGTGCTCGCGGTCGACCCACTGGGCGCCGTCGGCGACGGAGGAATGGCGCAGTTCGCGGCCGAGATGACCGCCCGGGTCCGCGACGAGGATCGCGCACGTGCGACCGAGCTGGACGAGAAGAGCGACGCAGGCGAAGCGACACCCGAGGAGCACCGCGAAGCGTTCTCACTGTTCTGGCCGTCGTACTTCGCCGACCCGGCCGGCGCACCACCGATGCCGGACCTGGAGTTCAGTGAGCCGGCCAGCCAGGGCCTCTGGGGCGACCTCAGCAGCCGGCTTCCCGACCTCGAGGCGGCACTGCCGGCGATCGCCGTGCCTTTCGGCGTCCTGGTCGGTGAGCTGAGTCCCATGCCGACCACGGCGGGCAGTGACAGCGCGGCGCGCATCCCAGGTGCCTGGACGTCGGTCGCCCCGGGGGCCGGTCACTTCCCCTGGCACGAGGCGCCGGGCTGCCTGGTGGCGGCGATGGATCGGCTGGTCGCGCAGGTGTCTGGCCGTCCCTAGGATCCGAGAATGCCGCGGAATCCCGACATCCCGGACACCTTCGACGTGTTCACCTTCGTCATCCTGCGTCGCCCCGAGAACGCGCCGGAGATGTCGGACGAGGCCCTCGAGGAGCTCCAGGTCCAGCACCTCGCCTATCGGGCCGACCTGCGTCGGCAGGGAATGCTGGTGGTCAACGGGCCGTGCGGCGAGCAGAGCGACGAGTCGATCCGCGGCATGTCGATCTTCGCCTGCGACCTCGCCGAGGCGGCGCGACTGTCCGATGGAGACCCGTCTGTCGCTGCCGGACGACTGGCCTACGACGTCATGGAGTGGTGGGTCGCAGCCGACTCGCTGGCCTTCCCGAACGTGCGCGGGCCCGTCGGAGACCGTCGGTCGATGCCGGACGACTGAGCCCGCGAGGGTAGGAGCCCTCGCGAGCCGGGCAGCCAGCTCAGGCGCGGCCGGGAGGTGGCGTCTCACGCATGACAGCCCACGCGTCGGCGACCGGTCCGAGGTGGTGGAGCTTGTCGGGGTTGATCACCGAGCGGATGGTCTGGATGCGACCCTCGACCACGTCGAGGGTGATCACGTTGATCACTCGACCCTCGGCATCGCGGAACACGGCGCCCGGCTGGCCGTTCACCTCGTGCCGCTCGACCTGGAGCCCCGAGCCCTGGAACCGCTGGCCCAGCCCGCCGAACATCCGCGCCACGTTGTCCAGCCCCACGACGACGCGCATCCACTGCGGCGCCTTGCCGCCACCGTCGCCGTACACCGCGACGTCGGCCGCCAGAAGCTCACGCAGCTGGTCGACGTCCCCGTGCGTGAGGGCGTCGAAGAACCGTCCGGCGAGCTCCTCGCGCTCGCGCTCGTCGACGTCGAACCGCGGGCGCCCGTCCTCCATCAGCTTGCGAGCGCGCGACGCGAGCTGCCGGCACGCCGCCTCGGACTTCCCGACGACGTCTGCGATCTCGGCGAACGGGAACGCGAACACGTCGTGCAGCACGAAGACCGCGCGCTGCTCCGGGGTCAGCCGCTCCAGCAGGAGCAGTGCCGCCATCGACAGCGAGTCGGCGAGCTCGGCGGAGTGCTCGGGATCGGGGTACGCCGTCGCGTCGTCGTCGGTGAGGAGCGGCTCCGGCAGCCAGTGGCCGACGTACGTCTCACGGCGCACGCGCGCCGACCTCAGCACGTCGATCGACACGCGCGTCACCACCGCCGCGAGGAACGACTTGAGCGAGGTCGGAACGGTGTCGCTCGCGTGGTACCGCAGCCAGGTCTCCTGGACGGCGTCCTCGGCCTCGCTCACGCTGCCGAGGATCCGGTAGGCGATCGAGAAGAGCAGCGGTCGGAGCTCCTCGAACTCCGCAGCCTCACGCACGGCCGTGGTCACGGTCATCCCTCCAGCTGAAGTCCGTCCTCGAAGCCCTGCCGCCACGAAGGCCAGCGAGGCTCCCACCCGAGCACGCGCTTCGCCCGGGCGTTGGACGAGCCCCGGGTACGAGTCAGCATCGACACCGCCACTTCACCACCTGCGAGGCGTGCGATCCAGACCGGGACCCGCATGGGTGGCTTCGCCCCGAGGCAGGCCGCGAGGTGGGGCAGCCACTCCGAGGCCGGTGCCGGCTCGTCGTCCACGATGTTGAACACGCCGCGCTTGTTCGGGTCGTCGGCGCCCTTCTCCAGGGCCAGCACCGTCGCGCTCGCGGCGTCGTCGAGGTGCACCCACGACATGTAGCCGGTCCCGCCGCCGGCGAGCGGGAACTGGCGCTTCCGGACGACCGGGACCATCGGGTCGGACGGGTCGCCGTAGAAGCCGCCGTACCGCAGGACGGTGCCGTCGACCTTGAGCGTGGCCTCCTCGAGGTAGCGGATCGCGGCCAGCGTCTCCCGCTGCGCCTTCGGTGGCTCCGGGTCGAGCGGGTCGCCCTCGTCCTTGACCCAGCTGCCGGCGCGGATGTTCGGCCAACCCGTGTAGCTCTGCGTCACCACATGGGGTACGCCGGTCGCCTGCGCCGCCGCGATCAGGTGGTCGAGCCCCTCGGTGCGAAGCCGGTTGGTCATCGCGAACGACCGGTCGAAGTGCTTGACGTCCAGCTTCTCCGACAAGGCCGTCAGCTGGTGGACGACGGCGTCGGGCTCGGCCTTCGCCACCGACTCGCCCACGGCCGCGCTGTCCAGGCCGTCGACGACCGCCGCCTCGGCGCCCAGGCCCTCGATCAGGTCGATCTTCCGAGGGTCCCGCGTCGTGGCCGTCACCCGGTGCCCGCGCGCGACCAGCTGCGGGACCAGCCGCCTGCCGATCGCTCCCGTTCCTCCTGCGATGTAGACGTGCATCGCCATTCACCTCACTTGCGTGTCTCGCTCATGTTTCTGCGTCGTGGTTCTGCGTCGTGTCCCTGATGGGTGTCTGTCACCCCCGAGTCGAGACGGCGCCGCGAAACGTGACAGGTGTGGCAGGGTCGCTGCGTAGCCAGCGGGTTCGTGGGTGGGGAGGGTCGATGGACCAGCCGATGCGGGTGCTCGTCAGTGCCGGTGCCGCGGGGATCGGCGCGGCCGTTGCGGATCGTTTCCGCGCCGACGGCGCCCGCGTGAGCATCTGCGACGTCGACGCCGCGGCCGTCGAGGCGGCCGTCCGCGCCGACCCGGGACGGCACGGTGTCGTGGGCGACGTCTCGGACGCGGGTGACGCCGAGCGTTGGGTCTCGGAGGTGGTCGACCTGTGGGGTGGGGTCGACGTCCTGGTCAACAACGCGGGGATCGCGGGCCCGACGGCCCTGGTCGAGGACGTCGATCCCGACGCGTGGCGCACCTGCCTGGCCGTCGGCCTGGACAGCCACTTCCTGCTCGCGCGCCTCGTCGTCCCGCACCTCAAGAGCCAGCGGTCGGGCGCGATCGTCACGATCTCCTCGACGGCCGGGCTGTACGGCTACGGCATGCGCACGCCGTACGCCGCCGCGAAGTGGGCCGTGATCGGCTTCACCAAGTCGCTGGCCGTCGAGCTCGGGCCGTACGGCGTGCGCGCCAACGTCGTGGCGCCCGGCTCGGTCGAGGGCCCACGGATGGGCCGCGTCATCGACGCCGAGGCCGCCCAGCGCGGAGTCACCGCCGAGGAGGTCGAGCGGGAGTACGTCGAGGGGCAGTCGATCAAGCGCTTCACCAAGCCCACCGAGATCGCGGACGTGTGCGCCTTCCTGGCCTCACCGGCCGCCTCGATGGTCACGGGTCAGGTGATCGCCGTGGACGGGCATACCGAGACGTTCCACATCGGGGGTCGCTGAGCCCACCCGGGCGTGGCGGTCAGGGGCCGGTGACCAGCTCCTGGTGGATGAACGCGACCGTCACGCCCAACGCCCGCGACAGCACGAGCCCCACCACCAGACCGGCGACGGCCCCGGCCATCACGGAGACGGAGACCCCGAGCAGCGCCGCTCGGATCCGCCCGGGCTCGGCGGCGAACCAGCCGGCCAGGCGGGCGACCAGCACCACCGCCCGTACGGCCGTCATCCACAACGCCGTCCAGAGCGCGACGGTCAAGCGGACGAGCATCTCGCCCGGAAGTCGGAGCAGGTGGGACCAGCGGGAGGTGCCGGCGGAGAGATCGGTGCGGTGAGCGACCGGGGTGACCCGGTGAGGGATGTTCAGAATGGACATGGCAGCGACCTTGTGTGTGTCAGGTGGGTTCCGTGTCTCGGGCGATCCGTGCCTCAGGCGATCCGGGCGGTGGGGAGCTCGGCGAGGTCCCGCGTGCCTTCGACGAGCAGGCCGAAGATGCGCTCATAGCCGGCGGCCATGACCGGCAGGTCGAAGCGCTCCTCCGCCTCGCGACGGCACGCGGCCGGATCGAGCTCGGGTGCCCGCTCGAGCGCGCCGGCGAAGTCCGCGGCGTCGTCGACGACGACGCCGGTCACGCCGTCCTGGATGACCTCGGGCACGCTCCCCCGGCCGATCGCCGCGACGGGGGTGCCACAGGCGAGAGCCTCGACCATCACCATGCCGAACGGCTCCTCCCACTGGATCGGGAAGGCCAGGCAGGCGGCGCGGGAGAACAGCTCCCGCTTGAGCGTCGCGTCGGCCTCGCCGACGTACTCCGCCTCCACGCCGCCTTGCCGCCCGAGTCGCGGACGGATCGCAGCGTCGAAGTAGGCGCGCTCGTCGGCCTCGTTCAGCTTGCCCGCGAGAACGATCCGGCGGCCGATGGCCCGCGCTGCGTCGATCGCGAGGTGGGCCCCCTTGTCGGCGCTGAACCGGCCGAGCCAGAGGACGTAGTCGTCCTTGTGCTCGACGTAGGGGAACGACGCGACGTCGATCCCGTTGTGCACGACCCCGGCCCAGTTCAGCCTGGGGTTGAGGCGCTGCTGCGCCGCCGAGATGGCCACGACGTCGACGCTGCCGCCGAGAGTCTCGAAGTATCGGCCGTTGGGACCGTTCGCCGGACCGTGCATCGTGACCACGGTGGGCACCGGTCGCGACCGCGCGAGCAGGGGGCCCGCCAGGCTGTGGTCGTGCACGAGGTCGACGTCCAGGTCGGCGAGAGCCTCGGCGGCGACCGCGGCCGCCTGGACCTCCGGCATCGGGTTGCCGAGCAGGGCCGACGGCGCCCCCTCGTACACCTGCACGAAGCGCTGGGCCTTGGTGCGGTGCTGTCCCGAGGCCACCAGGGTCACCTCGTGCCCGTGCTCGACGAGCGAGTCGACGAGTCCCGCCACGACCGCCTCGATCCCGCCGTAACCCTGCGGCGGGAGCTCGAACCACGGGGGCGCCACCACGGCGATGCGGAGGGCGGCCGACGGCGGCGAGACGGTCAGGGACATCGAGCGGACTCCTCTCAAGGCTCGGTCAGACAGACGTGGTTTACTCCACCTATGGATGTGTTAAAGTTCTAACTTCTCTTATAGGATTGATGCTACGTAGGAGTCAAGAACCGCGTCAGCGAAGAAGGTCACAGAGCAGGGGTCGAGGAGCACCATGACGACCGTGCACCGCGCGACTCGGGAGACCAGTCAGAACCGCCGCGTCGAGGAGGTGGCGGCCTCGAGCGCCGTCGTCGCCCGCGACCCGGACGTGACGTTGGTGGAAGGGTCCTCCTTCTGTGTCTCCGACCACGCCGGGACGATCGCCCCCGGCGGCACGCACGGACTGTTCGTGCGCGACACCCGGGTGCTCTCCCGGTGGCAGCTCTACGTCGACGGACACCCCGTGGAGCCCCTGACGGTCGTCTCCGACCAGCCGTTCAGCTGTCGGTTCCTGGGCCGCTGCGCTCCGCGCCCCGGTCACACGGACGCCACCCTCATCACCGAGGTCCGGCGGTACGTCGGGCAGGGCATGCGCGAGGACATCACCCTGCGCAACCAGGGCGCCGAGGCTGCCGGCGTGGAGGTCCACCTCAAGGCCGACGCCGACTTCGCCGACCTCTTCGAGGTCAAGGACCGGCGTGTCACCGGACACCGGGCCGTCGGGCGACGCGTCGTCGGGTCGGACATCGTGTGCTGGATCGAGAACACCCCGGACCAGCGCGGCGTACGAATCTCGGCACCCGGGGCCCAGATCACCGCCGAGGGCATCACGTTCCGCGCCGTCGTACCGCCTCGGGGCTCGTGGACGACGACCGTCGAGGTGCTGCCGAGCGTGTCCGGGCAGGAGCTGGCGGCGGCGTTCCCGACGGACCTGCCGGTGGAGACCGCTGGGCCGGCTCAGCGAATGCGCGGCTGGACCGCGGCCGCACCTGATGTCGAGGTCGACCACCCCGGTCTCGCCGCAGCCCTCTCGATGAGCCGCCGCGATCTGGGCGCGCTGCGGATCGTCGACGCCGACCACCCCGACGACGACGTGGTGGCGGCCGGGGCGCCGTGGTTCATGGCGCTCTTCGGCCGTGACTCGCTCCTGACCAGCGCGTTCCTGCTGCCGTACATGCCGGGGCTGGCGCTGGGCACCCTCCGCACGTTGGCCCGCTTGCAGGGGCGGCGCGAGGACGCGATGACCGAGGAACAGCCCGGCAAGATCCTGCACGAGGTGCGCCTGGGCGCCGATCTGTCCCTCGCGCTCGGCGGCGACAGCGTCTACTACGGCTCGATCGACTCCACGCCCCTGTTCGTGATGCTGGTCGGCCGCGCCCTGCAGTGGGGCGTGCCCGTCGAGCAGCTGCGCGAGCTGGTGCCGGCGGTCGACCGGGCGCTGAGCTGGATCGCGACGTACGGCGACCGTGACGGCGACGGCTTCGTCGAGTACCAGCGGTCCACCGACCGAGGGCTGGTCAACCAGGGGTGGAAGGACAGCTTCGACGCGATCGCCTTCTCCGACGGGGTCCCCGCCCGGACACCGATCGCGCTGGCGGAGGTGCAGGGCTACGTGTACGCCGCCTACCTCGCGCGCGCGGACCTGGCGGAGGCGCTCGGCTCCGACGGCACCCCCTGGCGCGACCAGGCTGCGGAGCTCAAGCGCAGGTTCCACGAGGCGTTCTGGCTGCCGTCGGCCGGCTACTACGCGGTCGCGCTCGACGGCGACAAGCGACCGGTCGACGTACTCACCTCCAACCTCGGCCACTGCCTGTGGACCGGCATCGTCGAGGAGTCGGTCGCCGACCAGGTGGTCGGACACCTGCTGTCGCGGGCGATGTTCACCGGCTTCGGGCTGCGCACGCTCGCGACCGATGCGACGGCGTACAACCCGGTGAGCTACCACAACGGCTCGGTCTGGCCTCACGACTCCGTGATCGGCGCCGCCGGCATCGCGCGGTATGGCCGCCGGGACGAGGCCGAGCGGGTGCTGGCCGGCCTGCTCGACGCGGCCGACGCGTTCGGCGGGCGCCTGCCCGAGCTGTTCTGCGGCTTCGACCGGGCGGAGATCCCGGTTCCGGTCCCGTACCCGACCTCGTGCTCACCGCAGGCCTGGGCCGCGGGCGTGCCGTACGAGGCGCTGCGCATCGCGGTCGGGTTGGAGGCCGACCTTCCCCGCGGCTCGGTCTCGGCGCTGCCGGCGATGGGGCTGGTCGGCACGGTGCGCATCGAGGGCCTGCGGCTCGGCGACCGGACCGTGTCGTTGTATGCCGACTCCGAGGAGGCGCGTTTGGAAGGATGAGAGTGACGGCGGGAGCGGCCTCCTGCCACTCGAACGGACCGGTCGGGAGACCGAGAGCGACGGGCAACGAGACAGGTGTTCCATGGCAGACGAGCGTGACAAGGGCCGGGCGACCGGTGAGCCCTCGCCCCTCGACGACGACTCCGTGCCCTTCTACACGATCAGCCAGGTCGCCCAGATCCTCGGCCTCCAGCCCGCTGCCCTGCGGCGCCTCGACGAGCAGCACATCGTGAGCCCCAGTCGCTCCGAGGGCAACCAGCGGCGCTACAGCCGACACGAGGTGGAGCGCCTCCGCGAGGTCATCAAGCTCACCGACGACGGCGTCACCCTCCCCGGGGTGCGCGAAGTACTCGCGCTGCGTCAACGCGTCAGCGACCTCGAGGGCGAGCTGGACGAGCTGCGCGCCCAAGGGCGGGGTCAGGGCGCCGCACCGGAGTCGGACGACGGCTCACACGACCGTGAGGGCCCCTCCCGTCGGCACGCGAGTCGCCGAGAGCCTCGCCGAGACCGTTGACCAGGTCGCGGCTCACCCTCACGTGCGGCGGGGGATCCGGAACTCGCCTCTACCTCGTTGCCGATCAGTGCGGCGGCTCAGGATTCGCCCGACTCGACCTCTCCGTCTTGCGATGAGGCGATCAGCTCTGCCCTGAAGTCCGACACTCCTTCGAAGACTGATGACCAGTTCTCGAGCTCCTGAGCACTCCCGCCGAAGCCCCGTCTCGGGTGCAGGGGTTGCGCGCTTCGGTCATCGTCAGCGCACAACGACGCCATCCGTCGCGCCTCGTGAGCGTTCATCGCATCCTTGAGTCGCTCCGGGATGGCCGTCATGACAGAACGATGGGCCCGGCGGGGCTCACGGCCAGGGGCGCGGGCACCCTCACCTCATGCCACGCCGAGGCGCGCTGTCGCGTCGATGAGCCTGCCCTAAGGCATGGCCGAGCCTCCCCGGCGGTACCCCCCTCGTGCGCGATCACAAAGACCGCGTAGCAGCGTGAGGTCCCGGTGCATGGACGGAGGGATCGGGAGCCCGCTCCGGGTGAGTGCAGCGACGTACTCTTCGAGCGCGACCAGGAACTCTGCCCGTGTGGAGTCGACGAGGGCAGGCTCCATCCGCCGTCCCAACTGCCGCCGGTGGACGGCCTTGGCCTCAGCCACGCGGTCGAACAGGGCGCGAAGGCCCTTGGTTTCAGACCTCATGACGCGTGCCTGGACCGGCAGCTCGACCTGCTACGCAGTCGGATCACGGCGACCTCGATCCATCTCAGCGCGCCCTTGCGGGCTGCTTGGACCGGTGTCTAAGCCACGCTCCCCCTGAGACTACTCGCGACGGCCGCCAGAGCCGGCTGGGTCACGTCGCGGCGCCAGACTGTGCTGAGGTCGCTGATGGCACGTGAGTACAGCCGATCCGAGGGAGCGCCGTGGCCTATGCGAAACGGCGACCCCGGAGTTGATCCGAAGCCGCCGTCGCCAGCATGAGACCAGAATGAGATCAGAGAGCGCGCACGTTCTCAGCCTGGGGACCCTTGGGGCCTTGCGTGACGTCGAACTCGACCTTCTGGTTCTCGTCCAGGGACTTGTAGCCCTGCGTCTGGATGGCTGAGAAGTGCACGAAGACGTCGTCGCCGCCGCCGTCTTGTGCGATGAAGCCGAAACCCTTGTCGGCGTTGAACCACTTGACAGTTCCCTGTGCCATTTCTCTTACCTTCGGATACTTCGGTGCTGGGCGATCTGCCCAACGCCACGCTGAAGACATCCCTCCTGCGCCTGATGTCCAGCAGAACCGAAGACCAAGATCTTGAGACGAGCCACGACCGACGGCCGTAGCGAAACGACGAGCGCTCCTTCAACAGCGTCCAGGCTAGCCGTGCGGGGGCCGGCGTACACCATCGTCGCGGTGGGACCATCGCGAGGACGTCAGCCCGCTGGACTGGGTGGAGGGTCACCATCAGGAGATGACGGCCCAAGGGCGGTGCGCGGATCTACCGATGGGCAGTCAACCGGGTCCAGCTGTTCGGTCTCGATCACCCGGCGGTGGTGCCGAGGATGTAGGCCCAACGCCCGTCGTTGATGACGAACCAGTCCTGGATGAGGTTCGAGCTTTCGTTCGTGTCCATGATCGTTCCTTCTGCGTGAAAGTTCTGTGGCCCTTGCGGGTTGTGGCACTACTCTCGCGGGCCGCGGCCTCGGGCTCAGTCACCTCGCTGACAGTTGGTCGCTCGTGACGCAGTCCGGGCTCGTTCCCGACAAGTCGCGATCCCCCGTTGACCGCGTGGTCAGTCGGTCTCGTGCCGGAATAGTCAGGCCGGGCGCGGAGGTTTGGGCAGCGTGGGGCTGCGCTGGGTCGCGAATCGGCCCGGTGGGCCGGAGGTCTTCGAGCTCGAGAGGTACGACGTGCCGCCGCCCTCGAGCGGTGAGGTCACCATCGAGGTGCACGCGGCAGGGGTGAACCCGGCTGACGCCTCCCACGTCGCCCAGGGCAAACGGGGGCCGTTCCCTCGGGGGGTGGGCTACGAGGTCGCGGGTGTGATCTCGGCGATCGGCCCCGAGGCCGAGATCGCCACCGGTGGCGGCGCGGTCGGCGACGAGGTGGTGGCGTTCCGCGTGCTCGGTGGCTGGGCCAGTGAGATCACGGTCCCGGCTCGCGACGTGTTCGCCAAACCTGCCGGTCTCACGTTCGCTCAGGCCGCCAACCTCCTCCTGGCCGGCACCACCGCCTCCGAGATGCTGCACTCGTCCGCGGTCGAGTCCGGCGAGACCGTGCTGCTGCACGGCGCCTCGGGTGCCGTCGGGGTCAGCGTGCTCCAGCAGGCGGCCCTGCTCGGCGTCCGTGTGGTCGGCACCTGCAGCCCTGCCCGCTTCGACGAGGTGCGCCGCTTCGGCGGGGAGGCGGTGGCGTACGGCGACGGGCTCGAGGCACGCGTGCGCGAGGCCGCGCCCGAGGGCATCGCTGCGGCGCTCGACTGCGCCGGCACCGACGAGGCCGTCGACGTGTCGCTGGCGTTGGTGCCGGATCGCGCTCGGATCGTCACGGTCGCCGCCAAGAAGCGCGGCGCCGAGGTCGGTATCCCGGTGCTCGGTGGTGACCTTCCGCAGAGCGCGGCGTACCGCGACGGCGTCCGCGCCCGGCTCGTGCAGCTGGCCGCGGACGGGCGCCTGGAGGTCCCGATGGCCCGCACCTACCCGCTCGAGCGAGCCCTCGAGGCGGTCGAGCTGCTCAGGAACCGGCACCCCGGCGGCAAGGTGGCACTCGTCACGCCCGCGGCGACCGGACCCTGAGCCCTGGCCCGGAGCTACAGCACCAGCTCGTAGGCGCGCCCCACCGGTCGCCAGTCCTGGGGAAGGCGGTCGTAGTAGGGCGTCAGCATCGTCGGCGGCGTCACCACCTTGCGGAAGCCTCGGTTGCGCAGCCGGCTCGCCTGACGCCAGACGAACTCGCCCGGCGAGAAGTCCCGGAAGCGCGGAGTCACGTAGTCCAGCAGCACCTGGGCAACCTCGCCCTCGCGCCGGATCAGCACCACGCCGACCGTCTCGTCCCCGCTCTGCACCTGGAACGCGAGATCGTCCTCACCCAGCCCGTCGGCCGAGAACCCGGGCTGGTGGCGCTCGATGTCGGCCTCGTGCACCCCGAGGAAGTGCCGCAGGTACGCGTCACCCGGGCCGACCTCGAGCACGTGGTACGCCGTCTCGGAGTGCCGGTCGCGGAGCATCCTGGTGATGAAGACGACGTTGATCGCGCCGGTCGCGATGTTCATCCCGACCATCGGCCACACGGCCAGGAGCGCGTTGAACGTCACCAGGATGACCGACGCGGCCAGGTTGAGGAGCCGGAACCGCAGGACCCGGGTCTGCAGCAGCGAGACGATCAGCAGCGCGCTCCCGAGCCAGCCGAACAGGTCGAGCCAGTGCGAGCTGAGCCAGGTCACGCGGGAAGGCTACTTCTGCATCAGGTCAGCTGACGTGCTCGCAGTCGTCCCCGTCGATGATCTCCACGCTGATGCAGGTGTCGTCACCGCCGTACATGCCCCACGAGTGATCGTTGCCGGGACCGCCGTCGAACCGGTCGTCCCCGCCGGTTCCCTCGAAGACGTCGTCTCCGTCCAACCCATCGAGCGACACCGACGAAAGGGCACTGTTGGTGTCGCCCCAGACGCTGTCGTCACCGGTGGTCCCGGTGACGGTCCAGGCCGTACGCGGTGTCGAGAGTGAGACCTGGTCGATGTGAGCCACGGTCAGCCGGATCGTGTCACGGAAGGTGACCACCATGACACCCGTCGCCATGTCCCACGTGCCGGACGACGTCTCCCCCTTCCGACGGACCCACGAGCTCTCCAGCTGGAGGAAGTCCGAGCCGCTGCCGCCGGTCAACACCTGGGGCCCGTCGGAGTCCCCCAGCTCGGCATAGAGAGAGTCGCGGCCCGGTCCTCCCCTGATGACGTCGTTTCCCGTGCCCCAGGCCTCGATCGAGTCGTTGCCCGTTCCGCCCGAGAGGTGGTCCCGGCCGCCGCCAGCGGAGATCTGGTCGTCGCCCGGTCCACCCCACACCCGGTCGGCCTCGCCCTTCGGCCAACCCTGGGAGCCGTCCACGTCGATGTAGTCGCGCCCACCCCGAGCGCGCACGACATCGCGACCGGCCCCTGTGCTGATCTGCTCGCCGCGGCGGGTGCCTTGCACGACGTCGGCGTACGGCGAGCCGACCACGCCGTACCTGCGCCCCGTGAAGGTGTCGCGTCCCTCACCGCGCGCCGTGCCGCTGCGCATGTCGATGTGGACGCCGTGTGCGGACTCGTCCCACGCGTACACGTCCGCCACGACGAGGTCGGCCCGTCGGCTGTCCCGTCCGCCGTCGAGGTGGTCGTTCCCCGGACCACCACGCAACGTGTCGCCGACACGTTCGACGCCGTCCTCCTGGGCGCGGTGCAGCTGGTCGAGCCCGCCGAACAGCCGGTCGTGGCCGCGACCGCCGTAGAGATGGTCCGCGCCGGATCCCCCACAGATGAGGTCGTTGCCGCCACGACCGTAGATCGTGTCGTTGCCGCCGAGCCCGTTGATGACGTCTCGGCCGGGCGTGCCGTGGATGACGTTCGCGGCCGACGTCCCGACGATCGTGGCCCTGACACCATGGCATTTCGCGGCGGCGGCCTGTGCCGGTGAAGCCGGGCCCAGGCCGGCGAGACCGGCCGTGATCGTCAACGCCAGGGCGGGGACAACGGAGACGCTGCGCTGGAGGACCATGCCACTCCTTCGAGATCGAGGACTTGGCTGGTCTGATGCCGTCGAGCAACCAGAGGTTCGGTGGCATCGATCCGAACGTGACCGAGGTGTTTTCGCCGACCGGCTCGGGGTACGGCGAAGGATCTGCTCTCGGGAGGTAACCCTTGTACTGGCGCACCCTTGTCGGATCCACCACGCTCGCTCTCCTCACCGGAATGCTCGGACCGGCCCAGTCCAGTGGGGCCGCCTCACCCGGCGGTCGGGCACCGGGAGACCCGGGGCACGAGGCAACGTGGACCGAGGCGGACAAGACCGGCTTCGGCACCGCGCGCACCCGGGCCAGCAACGTGTGGTTCACGCTGCAGCGCGGGCGGACCAGTGAGGTGTTCTACCCGGACCTCTCGACACCGAGCGTCCGCAGCCTCGAGCTCGTGGTGACCGGGGACGGGTTCTCCGACCGTCAGTCGACCGACATGCGGCATCGGACGACGCGGCCGGACGCCCGCAGTCTGACCTTCCGGCAGGTCGACACCGACCGGCAAGGGCGGTATCGGATCGTCGAACGAGTCGTGACCGACCCGCGCCGCGACGCCCTCGCCGCGCACATCCGGTTGCAGTCACTCGACGGCGGACGGTACCGGCTCTACGCGCTCTACGACCCGTCGCTCGCCAACGACGGGATGGACGACAGCGGGGCTACGGACAGCGGCGTCCTGACCGCGTCCGATGCCGACGAGCCGATGAGCACGGTCCTGGAGTCGAGGCCCGCGTTCGACCGCACGTCGACCGGCTACCTCGGGACCAGCGACGGCTGGACCGATCTGAAGGACGACCAGACCCTCGACCACACCTACGACTCCGCTGGTCCCGGCAACATCGTCCAGGTCGGTCGGGTCGGAGGTGTCACCGGCAAGGGTGCTCACCAACGTGCACGCCTGAGCCTCGGCTTCGGCCCCGACACCTCGGCAGCGCGCACCGTCGCCGACGAGACCTTGAGTACGCCGTTCCGCACGACCGCGCGCCGCTACGCGCACGGCTGGCACTCCTGGCTGCGCTCGATCAGGCGCGTCCCGGCGAGCGCCGCCGGCCTGCGGCGCCAGTACCTGGCGTCCGCGATGGTGGTCGCCGCTGCGGAGGACAAGCTCCACCCGGGCGCGTTCGTGGCCTCACCGTCCGCCCCGTGGGTCTGGGGCGACGAGGTGCCCGACCTGTCCTCTCCGTCCGGCGCCTACCACCTGGTCTGGTCGCGTGACGCCTACCAGTTCGGGACGGCGCTGTGGGCCATGGGAGACAAGGCGGCAGCACGTCGGATCGTGGACTGGCTGTTCACTGTCCAGCAGAAGCCCGACGGCTCGTTCCCGCAGAACTCCGACGTCGCCGGCACACCCGTGTGGACGAACCTCCAGCTCGACGAGGTCGCCCTGCCGATCGTGCTCGCCCACCTCGTCGGCCGCAACGACGCGGCGACCTACGCCCACGTGAAGAAGGCGGCGGACTTCATCGCCGACTTCGTGGACCCCGGGACCGGACGGAAGGCGCCGTTCTCCCCGCAGGAGCGCTGGGAGAACCAGTCCGGGTACTCCCCCAACTCGATCGCCGCCCAGATCAACGGGCTGGTGTGTGCCGCAGACCTGGCCAGGCGCAACGGCGACAGCGCCTCGGCGCAGCGTTGGCTCGCGCTCGCCGACCGCTGGAAGGCCCGGGTGAAGAAGTGGACCGTCACCACCAACGGCCCCCTGAGCTCCCGGCCCTACTTCCTCCGCTTGACCAAGAACGGCAGGCCGAACACCGGGAAGAAGTACGCGATCGGTGACGGTGGCCCGACGTCCATCGACCAGCGCCGCGTGCTCGACCCGAGCTTCCTCGACCTGGTGCGCTACGGGATCCTCTCTCCGCGGGATCGCGCCGTCCGCTCGACGTTGCCGGTGATCGACCGGAAGCTCGGCGTGAGGACGCCGCACGGTCCGTTCTGGAGGCGCTCCAGCTTCGACGGCTACGGCGAGACGCGCACCGGGAAGGAGTGGACCATCACCGACTCCGGGACCTTCACCACGTTGGGCCGGGCGTGGCCGATCCTCACCGACGAGCGTGGTGAGTACGCCGTCACCCGGGGTCGCGACGCGAACCGGTACCTGCGGGCGATGGCGGCGGCCTCAGGCCCGTCCGACATGCTGGCCGAGCAGGTCTGGGACGGTCGTCCACCGACCGGGAAGCCGTGCTGCCGACTGGGCGACGGGACCCGGTCGGCGACGCCCCTGATCTGGTCACACGCGGCCCTCGTCCGGCTCGCCTGGACCCTGCAGCGCGGGAGGCCTGTCGACCAGCAGGCCGTCGTCGCCCACCGTTACCTGGGGTGACTCTCAGGAGTCGAAGCCGAGGCCGAGCCGGTCGAGTGTGCGCAGCCAGACGTTGCGGCGCCCCTGGTTGCGGTCGGCGGCGGCCAGCGAGCGACGGGTGAGCTGGATGCCCGTCCACGCGAACGGCTCGGGCGGGAACGGCAGCGGCTTCGAGCGGACCATCTCGAGCCGGGTGCGCTCGGAGTCGACGCCGTCGACCAGGTCGAGCATCACGTCGGCGCCGAAGCGCGTCGCGCCCACTCCGAGGCCGGTGTAGCCGAGGGCGTACGCCGCGCGCCCGGCGTACGCCGTCCCGAAGAACGCGCAGAAGCGCGTGCAGGTGTCGATCGCGCCACCCCAGCGGTGCGAGAAGCGCAGCCCCTCGAGCTGCGGGAACGTCGTGAAGAACTGACGGGCCAGGAGGTCGAACGTCTCCGGCCGCTGGTCGTACGACGGCCGCACGTGGCGCCCGAAGTGGTAGACCGCGTCGTACCCGCCCCACAGGATCCGGTGGTCGCGCGTCATCCGGAAGTAGTGGAACTGGTTGGTCATGTCGTCCATGCCCTGCCTCCCGCGCCAGCCGATCGAGTCCAGCTGCTCGGCCGTCAGCGGCTCGGTCATCAGCGCGTAGTCGTACACGGGCACGGTGTGGAGCCGCACCCGGCGCACCAGGGAGGGAAACGCGTTGGTGCCGAGCGCCACCTTGCCGGCCCGCACGACGGGACCGCGCTCGGTGCGGACGTCGAGGCCCGCTCCCCCGCGCGAGAGACGCGACACAGGGGTGTGCTCGTGGATCCGGACGCCGAGCGACTCCGCGGCCGCCGCCAGGCCCCAGGCGAGCCGCGCCGGGTCGACGAGCGCCATCCCGTGCGGCTCGAAAACCCCGGCCAGGAACCTCGGCGAGTTCACTTCCGCCCGCATCGCCTCCTGGTCGAGGTACGTCGCGGCCGGGTCCGCCTCGGCCATCTCGCGTAGCCAGTCGAGCTGGTGGGGCTCGGTCGCCACGGTGATCGCGCCGGTGCGCTCGAAGTCGCAGTCGATGCCGTACCGCTTCAGTGTCTCCTCGATCCCGTCGAGGTTCTCCTCGCCGAGCCGATCGAGCTGCTCGATCTCGTCGGGCCAGCGCTCGGCGCCGTTGGCGTGACCGTGGGTCAGCGAGGCGGCGCAGAAGCCGCCGTTGCGCCCTGAGGCCGCCCACCCGATCCGGTGGCTCTCGAGCAGCACGACGTCGCGGTCGGGGTCGCGCTCCTTGGCCAGGATCGCGGTCCACAGCCCGGAGAAGCCGCCGCCGACCACGCACAGGTCGGCCGTCCCGTTCACGTCGTACGGCGGGCGCGGGTCGGGCCGCTCCGGGCTGTCGAGCCAGTACGGCGTGGTCGAGGCGTCGGCGAGCGACGGGTGGAGTCCCCCTGGCATGACGGCATCTTCGCAGGTCAGCGGCTCCAAGTGAGCCCCAAGTCCGCCCCAAGAGCTCCCGGCGAGCCTTCGGGGCAGACATCAGATCTCACGAAGGAACCGACATGTCCAGACTGCTCTACCGACTCGGCCGCGGCGCTGCGCTCCACCCGTGGCGCACCCTCGGCCTCTGGGTGCTCGCAGCCGCCCTCGTCTTCGGCCTCGCCTCCGTCGCCGGCGGCAAGACCCACGACGACTGGGACGTGCCCGGCGCCCGTGCCCAGGCCGGCATCGAGCTGCTCCGTCAGCACGTACCCGGCGCCGGTAACGCCTCCGCGAACGTCGTCGTCCACGACGACCAGGAGCTCCGCCCGGCCACCCTGTCCGCCCTGACCGACCGGCTCCGTGCGATGGACCACGTCGCGGCGGTCTCCGAGCCGCGGATGTCCGCCGACGGCGACACCGCGCTGCTCACCGTCTCGTACGGCGTACCGGTCACCGACCCGGACCTGATGGGCAACCTCGAGCCCCTCGAGCGGGCCATCCGGCCGACCCAGGACGCCGGAGTCCAGGTCGAGCTCGGCGGTGACCTGCCCGACACCGCCGCCGCGCCGATGACCGGCCGCGGTGAGCTGATCGGCGTGCTCGCCGCCCTGCTGATCCTGGTGCTGGCGTTCGGCTCCGTCGTCGGTGCCGGCCTGCCGATCGGCACCGCACTCGTCGGCCTCGGCGTCGGGTCCGGCGGTCTCACGATCCTGGCCGGGACCATGGACGTGAGCACGTCCGCCCCGACGGTCGCCTCCATGGTCGGCCTCGGTGTGGGCATCGACTACGCGCTGCTGCTGGTCACCCGGCACGTCGAGTACCTCGGCCAGGGCCACGACGTGGCCGAGGCCGCGGGCCGCGCGATGGCGACGTCCGGCCGGTCGGTCGTGTTCGCGGCCACCACGGTGCTGGTCTCGCTGATGGGGCTCCGCCTGGCCGGGCTCTCGACGTACTCCACGTTCGGCTTCGCCACCGCGATCGCCGTGCTCGGGGTGCTGGCTGCGTCGCTGACCCTGGTGCCGGTGTTCTGCCGGTTCGCCGGGCGTCGGCTGCTGCCGCGCAAGGTACGCCGGTCCCGCGAGCGCGCTGGCACCCCGCTGACCGCCCGCTGGGCGCAGCGCGTGGCCCGTCGCCCGCTGCCGTGGGCGCTGGCCGCTGCCGTGCTGATGCTGACGATCGCCGTCCCGGCGCTCGACATGCGCACCTGGCCGCAGGACGAGTCGACCGCGTCGCAGGACCTGACAACCCGTCGCGCGTTCGACCTGATCTCGGCGGAATACGGCGCGGGCGCGAACGGCGTCATCACCGTCGTCGTCGACCACGCGAAGGCCGGCTCCGGTGCCGTGGACGAGACTGTCCGCGACCTGCGCACGAACCCCGACATCGTCGACGTCACCCGCCCGGTGGACTCGCCCGACGGTGCCGTGACCGTGATCGACGCCCAGCCGGCGTTCGGACCGTCCGACGCCCGCATGTCCGGCCTCGTCGACGACCTGCGGGCCGAGCTGCCCGCCGGTACCGTGGTGACCGGCACGACCCCGCTGTTCGCGGACATCTCCGAGATGCTGGCGAAGCGGCTGTGGCTGGTGATCGCGTTCGTGGTGGGTGTCTCCGTCCTGCTGCTGGCGATGGTGTTCCGCTCGATCGCCGTGCCGATCAAGGCGGCCGTGATGAACCTGCTGTCGATCGCTGCGGCGTACGGCGTGCTGGTCGCGGTCTTCCAGTGGGGCTGGGGCGTGCGCCTGATGGGCATCGACCACGCGGTCCCGGTGTCCAGCTGGGTCCCGATCCTGATCTTCGCGATCCTGTTCGGGCTCTCGATGGACTACGAGGTGTTCCTGCTCAGCCGGGTGCGTGAGCACTGGCTGGACAGCGGCGACGCCCGCGGGAGCGTGATCCGCGGCCTCACCGACACCGGCCGGGTCATCACCGCCGCCGCGGCGATCATGGTCGCCGTCTTCCTCGGCTTCGCCAGCGAGGTGGACGTGACCGTGAAGATGCTGGGGCTCGGGATGGCCACCGCGATCCTGCTCGACGCCACCGTCGTGCGGATGGTGCTGGTGCCCGCCACCATGGCGATGCTCGGTCGCTGGAACTGGTGGCTCCCCGCCTGGCTCGACCGGATCATGCCGGGCGTGTCCGTGGAGGGCGAGGACCCGCTGCTCGAGGCCGAGGAACTGGTCGGCGCTTGACCGCGGGGACGCCCCGGGCGGTGAGCCAGCCACATTCCCCGAGCTCAGAATGTGGCTCAGCCACCGCCCACCCAGGCCCCGGCCCCGGGCGGTGAGCCAGCCACACTCCCCGAGCTCAGAATGTGGCTCAGCCACCGCCCACCCAGGCCCCGGCCCCCCGGGCGGTGAGCCAGCCACACTCCCCGAGCTCAGAATGTGGCTCAGGCACCGCCCACCCAGGCCCCGGGGCGCCGAGTCAGAAGCCGTAGCGATCCCGCTGGTCGCGCAGCCACTGTGCGACCAGCGGGATCTCCCATTTCTCGCACAGGGCGGCGGCGTCATCGGCGTGGGCCGTGGCGCGGGCGGTGTCGCCGGCCGCGGCGGCGGCGCAGGCGAGGTAGAGGTCCACCGGGCCGCTGGCGAAGCCCGACCCGACGCTGCAGGAGCGGCCGGCGAAGGGCAGCAGGAGCCGATGCGCATCCTCCCCGAGTGCCGGCTCGCCCAGGTGCAGCGCCGCCTCGGCGGCCATGCAGCGGTTGAGCAGGGAGAACGTGGTCTCGCCGTCCAGGTGGATCTCGTGGGCCGCCCGGTGGGCGCGAGCGTCGTCGGGGCGACCGGCGCGCCAGAGCGCGACCACGATCGCGGCCGTCGCGGGGACGGGGCCACCCTCCATCGACCCGAGGATCTCCGCGCCCAGGGGGTCGTCGCCCCACATCCCGAGGACGATGTGTGCCCCGGCGACGGCGGACTCACCGGGCTCGAGGGAGATCTGCGCCTCCAGCGCCTCGATCCGCTCCAACGTCGCGCGGCTCTCCTCGACCTGGCCGGCCATCACCTGCCACGGGAACAGCATGTTCTCGATCACGAGGAGTCCGTACGGGATCTGCGCCGCCGCGGCGCGTTCGCGCGCGACCTCGCTCGCCGCCCGCATCTCGTCGGGCCTCCCCAGCTCGCCCAGCACCACCGCGCGCAGACACCCCGACACGACCTCGGCCTGCGCCTGGCCCAGCCGACAGGCGAGCTCGAGCGACTCGTCGGCCAGCTCGAGCCGTCGCGGGGCCGTGCCCGCCCACCAGGTCGACGAGAACGCCACCTGGCAGGCGTCGAGCAGGAGTGCGTCGTCACCCAGACGTCGCGCCATCGCCAGCGCCTCGTCGGCGAGCTCCTGGCGCTCGCTCAGCGGCGCCCCGTGCACCAGCTCGTTGGCCAGCGCCAACAAGGCACGGCAGCGCACGTCACCGTCGCCTTCGGGGAGCCGCTCGAGGCTCCACCGCAGCGCACCGACGATCTCCCCGTGGACCTCGCCGGCGCCGGCCGACTGCCACAGCGCACCCTGACTGGTCGCACCCGCCGCCCGGGCCGTCAGCTCCACGTCACCGAGCTCGTCGCGGGCGACCGACAGCGCCTGCTCGACCGTGGCCACCAGCTCCGGCCACATCCCCGACCACCGATAGGCGTCCACGAGCGCCATCAGCACGTCGTACCGCTCGTGAGGCGTCGCCTCCGGGTCGTCGGCCATGGCCGCGAGGGCGGTGCGGAGCAGGTGCGCGGACTGCTGGTGGGCGTAGAGCCGGCGCGAGACGTCCGCGGCCTCGACCGCCGAGCGCCACGTGCGTCCGGCGTACGACGGGCCCGCGGCCTGCCAGTGCAGGGCCCGCTCACCGGCCCGCTCCGAGCTGCCCTCGAGTGCCTCGGCCACCCGCGCGTGCACGCGCCCTCGACGGCTCGCGCTCAGGCCGGAGACCAGGGTGTCGCGGACCAAGGCGTGGGCGAACGTGAACCTGCCGATCCCGACCTCCCGCACCAGCCCGGTGGCCTCCGCGGGCTCGACGATGTCGAGCAGGTCGTCCTCGTCTATGCCCGCCGCGCGGGCCAGGGTGGCGGAGTCGAACCGCCGCCCGATGACGGCGGCCGTACGCATCGTCTTGACGGTGTCCTCGGGCAGCCGCGCGAGACGCCGCGCCAGCACCTCGTGCACCCCGGCCGGCGGCTGCTCCTCGGTCAGGAGCCGGTCCAAGTCGGCACGCTCCCCGGCCAGGCGCGCGTACTCCACGACGAAGAAGGGGTTGCCGTCGGTGCGCTCCGCGAGCGCCTCGGCCTGCTCGGTGTTCGGCCGGTTGCGCGCCACCACCCCGAACACCTCGGCGACAGCCTCGGCCGAGAGCCCGCTCAGCTCCCGTCGTACGGCGTGCCGGCGCGCGAGCGCCTCCGCGACGTCACCGAGCCCCGGCTCGAGCTCCGGGCTGTCGCGCCACGTGGTCACCACCAGCAGGGCGTCGTCGTCCACGGTCTCGACGAGCAGGCGGAGCACGCGCAGGCTGCACGGGTCGGCCCAGTGCAAGTCGTCCAGTGCGAGGACCAGAGGCCGCTCGCGGGCGGCGTCGCGGATGGTCTGCACGATCCGCTGGAACGCCGCGAACTGAGCCACGTCGTCCTCGTCGTCGGTGTGCGGCAGCTCGGCATCGAGCGCCTCGAGCACCTGGCCCCACGGCCACAGCGGCGGCGCGCCGTCGTCCTGCGAGCAGCGCCCGACGCATACGCCGGCGCCCTCGGAGCGCGCGACGCCCACCAGCTCGGCGGCCAGACGCGACTTCCCGATGCCCGGCTCCCCGGTGAGCACGACGAAGGTCGCGGCCCCGCCTCGCGCCCGCTCCCAGGCCTCGCGCAGGGCGGCCAGGTCGTCGTCGCGGCCCACCATCGGCCACTCGGGACCTGTGCCCGGGGCGGGCGCCGCCGGACGAGGGCGCAGTGGCACCACCGGTACGCCTGGCTGCTGCGGCGGCGCGACCCACTCCAGCGACGGGTCCTGCCGGAGCACAGCGGTCTGGAGGTCGCGCAGCTCGGCGCTGGGTTCGATCCCGAGCTCCTCGTCAAGCACGTCGCGCACCTGGCGCAGCACCTGGAGCGCGTCGGCCTGGCGTCCCGACCTGGTCAGGGCCAGCGCGCGAAGGCTCCAGAGCCGCTCCCGCAACGGGTACGCCGCCGTCATCGCCTCGAGCTCCGCGGCCACGGTGCTGTGGTGTCCGAGCGCGAGCTCGGCCACGGCCCGGTCCTCGAGCGCCACCAGCCGGAGCTCCTCCAGACGGTTGCGCTCCGCCACCGCGGCGGGCGCGTCGTCGAGCTCGGCGTACGGCGTGCCCCGCCAGAGGGCGAGCACCCGGTCGAGCTGCGCCACGCACTCGGTCAGCTCGTCCCCGGAGAGCGCGGGCGGTCCGACCCCCGAGATCAGCTGGACGCGGCGGTGCTGCTCGTCGAGGACCTGCTCGAAGCGCTCGACGTCCAGGGCGCCCGGCTCGAGACGCAGCGCGTAGCCTGGCGAGGCCGTGACCAGGACGGTCGCCGGAGCGCGGCGCTCCCGGTCGGGCTCCAGCACGCGGCGCAGGCCGCTGACGTAGGCCTGGAGCGTGCCGGCCACCCCGGCCGGCGGGGAGTCGCCCCAGAGCAGGTCCACGATGGTGTCGACAGGCACGGGCCGCCCGGCGGACAGGGCGAGCGCCGCCACGAGCGCGCGCTGTTTCGGGGTGCCGAGATCCACCTCGCCCCCGTCGAGCTCGGCCCGGACCGGGCCGAGGACCGCCACCTCCACGCGCGAAGCATAGGCGGAAAGGCCCCTGACCTGGGACTTTGCGTCTTAAGTCGCCTCCAAGTCGGCTACAAGGGGTGCGCGGGACGGTGGTGCCCACAAACCAAGGACCGAACCCAAGGAGCACCACCGATGTCTCTCGACCACCTCGCCCGCCAGGAGTCCTCCGTCGACTCGAGCGGCCTCCGACTCGGCATCCCTGCCGAGCGCGTCCACCTCCCCGGCGACGCGTCGTACGACGGCGCGCGCATGCCGTGGAACGTCGCCGTCGACCAGCGGCCCGCCGCGGTCGCCTACCCCCGCAACGCCGACGAGGTCTCGGCTGTCGTGCGCGCCGCCGCCGAGGCCGGCCTGCGGGTCGCTCCGCAGAGCACCGGCCACAACGCCGGCCCGCTCGCCGCTCGCGGCCTGGACGACGTCGTCGTCCTCCGCACCTCGGACATGAACCTCGCCATTGCCGACCCCGAGGCCGGCATCGTCCGCGTCGAGGGTGGCGCCATCTGGGAGCCCGCCGTCCAGGCGGCTGCCGCCTACGACCGCGCGGTGCTGCACGGCAGCTCGCCCGACGTCGGCATCGCCGGCTACACGCTGGGCGGTGGCATCGGGTGGTACGCCCGCACCCACGGCCTCGCCACCAACAGCCTGACCGCCGTCGAGCTCGTCATCGGCGACGGCACCCAGGTGCGTGCGTCCGCCGACGAGAACCCCGCGCTGTTCTGGGCGCTCCGCGGCGGTGGCGGCAGCTTCGGCGTCGTGACGGCCCTCGAGCTGCGCACCTTCCCGATCAGCTCGGCGTACGCCGGGATGATGATCTGGGACATCAGCCACGCCGAGTCCGTGCTCCGCGAGTGGAGCAGCTGGGCGCCGACGGCCCCCGACGCGATCTCGACGTCGTTCCGGATCCTGCGACTGCCCCCGATGGAGGAGCTGCCGCCGTTCCTTCGCGGTCGTTCGGTCGTCGTGATCGACGGTGCCGCCCTGGGCACCGACCAGGAGGGCGCCGAGCTGGTCGCGGGTCTCCGTGCGCTGCGGCCCGAGATCGACACGTTCGGACGCCAGCGGGCTGCCGACCTGGTGCGCCTGCACATGGACCCCGAGGGTCCGTCGCCGTTCCGCTCGGGCTCGACGATGCTGGGCGGGCTGCCCGACGCCGGCGTCGACGCCTTCCTCGAGCAGGTCGGCCCCGACGCGACCTCGTCGCTGCTCATGGCCGAGCTGCGGCAGCTGGGTGGGGCGCTCGCCCGTCCGCACGAGGGTGGCGGCGTGCTGTCCCACCTCGAGGGCGACTTCGTCACCTTCGCCGGCGGCATCGCGGCGACCCCCGAGCTGGGCGAGGCGGCGTACGCCGACGCGCAGGCGCTGTCGAAGGCGCTCGAGCCCTGGGCGAACGGCCGGCAGTACCTGAACTTCGCCGAGGACGTCGTGGACCCCCGCACGGCGTACCAGGAGTCCGCGTGGACGCAGCTGGCCGGGATCCGGTCAGCGGTCGACCCCGAGGGCGTCTTCGCGGCCAACCACCCGGTGCCGCGGCTCTACGAGGGCGGTTCACCAGCCGTCTGACGGAGCGCGGTCTCTGCTCGGACGAAGGCGCGGGCGTGGCGAGGTCGCCGCAACCGGACCACGGGTGGTCCGGACGCGGCTGCCTCCCACGCCCGCATCTCTGCGCGCTTGCGGCGGAACGACGTGACGTGCCACATCACCAGGGAGTCGCGGGCGAAGATGGTGCGCCACGACTCGTAGTTGCCGTTGCAGATCTCCCGGTGGTCGACGATCCGGGTGACCGTCCGGCGGAGCAGGCGGGCGAGGCTCGTCAGCCTTGCGTAGTCCAGGGCCACGACCAGGTCGGCCCGCTCGTGGGCCAGGTGGCGCCACGAGCCGTACGCCGAGTCCAGGACCCAGGCGTCCGTGCTCGTCAGTGCGTCGAAGTGGGCGATCTGCTCGTCCGGCGGCATCGGCACCCAGCCGGGGCTCCAGCAGATGTCGTCGACGCTGGTCGCCGGGACGCCGACGAGCCGTCCCAGCTCCTCGGCCAGCACCGACTTCCCGGCCCCGGTGGCGCCGTACACCACGATCTTCCGGGCGTCGCCGATCCGTTCGGTCGCAGGCACCCGGTGATCGTAGAACGCCTGCCCCTCGGGGTCGTCCGCTTCACGGGCTGCCAGGAGTGCCTCTCAGGCAGATGACCCAGAAGGGCGGGGGCGCCGCACCGAGGCGACGAGCAGGGCCGCGGGGACCATCGCGATCGGGATGACCAGCAGCGAGTCGAGGGTGCCGACGTGGTTCCCGACGAACCCGAGCAGCGGCGGGCCGCCCAGGAACGCGCCGTAGCCGATCGTCGAGACCACGCTCACCCGCCGGGCTGCGCGTAAGGGGTCGTCGCCGGCGGCGCTCATCCCGACGGGGAAGCCGAGCGCGGCACCGAAGCCCCACAGCAGGATCCCGACCACGGCGAGCGCGGCGACGCCGGTCCACACCACGAGCAGGACGCCAACGGTGGCCGCCAGGGCCGAGGCCAGCATGGCGGGCGCCCGGCCGAAGCGGTCGAGCACCACCGGGCCCCCGAGCCGCCCGAGGGTCATCGACGCGACGAAGAGGGCGAAGCCGCTGACCCCGACCCAGTGCCGCGCGTCGTACCCGTCGATCAGGGAGAGCGCGAGCCAGTCGTTGGCGGCTCCCTCGGCGAGCGTGAACGCGAGCACCATGAGCCCGATCGCGAGCGTGCGGGGCTCGAGCCACGCCGACCCGGTGTCACTGCGGTCCTCGTGCTCCGCGGGCTCGCCGGCCGGCAGCAGCCGCCTGCTCGCGAGCACCGTCACGCCGATCGCAACGGCCGGTACGACGGTGTAGTGCGCGGCCAGGGGTACGCCGAGACCCGCGGCGACCGCCCCGACGCCGGCACCGGTGAACGTGCCCAGCGACCAGCCCGCGTGGAACCTCGGCATGATGCTGCGCCCCAGCTTGCGCTCGACGGCCGCGCCGTCGACGTTCATCGCGACGTCCCACGTGCCGGTGCCGAGGCCGTAGGCGAACAGGCCGAGCGCCGCCCCCACCACGAGGTCGCCCCCCGCCGAGAACCCAGTGACCGCCAGCCCCGCGAGGTCCATCAGCGCGCCGAACCGGACCACCGCACCGGCACCCCACCGCTCGATGAGGTGGCCGCTGACCGGCATGCCGAGCATGGAGCCCACCGCGATGCTCAACAGGAGCGCGCCGAGCGCACCGTTGGACAGGCCCAGGGCCTCGCGCAGGTCGGGGACGCGCGAGGCGAGGGTCGCGAAGCAGAACCCGTTCAGCGCGAACACCAGCGCTACCGCGTTGCGGGCGGTGAGCGGGGAGTCGCGGCTCTCGGTCGCCGTCACAGGTGCTGGGCGCCGGGAGGGCCGGACTCGAGCCAGGACGTGAAGCCCATCAGCGAGGAGGCCCCGAGCGCGAGCTCGACGGCGCCGTCGGGGGTGTTGCACCGGATGATGACGTGGCCGGGGTAGAGGGACAGCTGCTCGACCCCTTCGGGCTCTCGGCGGGCGACGTAGTCGAGGTCCTGGCGCGGCCAGACCTTCTTCGGCCGCGGCGAGAGCGAGAAGATCCGGAACCATTCGAGCCGGTCGCCGGCGTACCGACCGAGCCCGAGCAGCCAACCGCGCCCGGGTGTGGTGTGCCGGGCGCGGTAGCTGAGCTCGAAGGTGCCGCCGTGACGCGACAGCCAGCGTCGACGTACGACAAGGGCGACGCCGAGGAGCAGCACGAGCAGGAGCACGACGGCCGCCGACTCCAGCAGCCCCTCCCAGATCGGCACTCCACCATCCTGTCAGCCCCCCGAGGTGGAGGGCAGGTGATCAGTCCTCGCCCTCCAGCGCGGCCTTGCGTTCCTCCAAGAGGCGCTTGGCCTCCTCGAAGTCGCTCTCGTGGGACAGCTCGGCGTACTCGCACAGCAACCGCACGTGGTTGTCGGCGACCGAGATGAAACCGCCGTCGACCGCCGCGACCCAGTGGCCGTCGTCGACCGTGCGTACGTCGACCTGCCCCGAGGCCAGCACCGACATCACCGGCGTGTGGTCGGCCATGATGCCGATCTCACCGTCCAGCGTCCGGCAGTTCACCACGGTGGCCTCGCCCGACCAGACCTCACGGTCGGCCGCGACGAGGGACACCTGCATCGTCTTCGCCATCGCAGTTCTCCGTCGTAGCTCAGAGGCTCTTCTGGATCTCGTCCCACTTGCGCTCGACGTCGTCCAGACCACCGCACATGAAGAACGCCTGCTCGGCCACGTGGTCGTACTCGCCGTCGGCGATCTTGTTGAACGCCTCGACGGTCTCGGCCACCGGGACCGTCGAGCCTTCGATGCCGGTGAACTGCTTGGCGACGTAGGTGTTCTGCGACAGGAACCGCTGGATACGACGGGCCCGGCTGACGATGATCTTGTCCTCCTCGGACAGCTCGTCGACACCGAGGATCGCGATGATGTCCTGGAGCTCCTTGTTGCGCTGCAGGATCTGCTTGATCCGGATCGCGCAGTCATAGTGCTCCTGGCCGATGTACTGCGCGTCGAGGATCCGCGAGGTCGAGGTCAGCGGGTCCACCGCGGGGTAGATACCGAGCGACGCGATCTCACGCGAGAGCTCCGTGGTGGCGTCGAGGTGGGCGAACGTCGTCGCCGGCGCCGGGTCGGTGTAGTCGTCGGCCGGCACGTAGATCGCCTGCATCGAGGTGATCGAGTGACCACGCGTCGAGGTGATCCGCTCCTGGAGCGTGCCCATCTCGTCGGCGAGGTTGGGCTGGTAGCCCACCGCGGACGGCATGCGGCCGAGCAGTGTCGACACCTCGGAGCCGGCCTGGGTGAACCGGAAGATGTTGTCGATGAAGAGCAGCACGTCCTGGTTCTGCACGTCGCGGAAGTACTCCGCCATCGTCAGCGCGGACAGCGCCACGCGCAGCCGGGTGCCGGGCGGCTCGTCCATCTGGCCGAACACCAGGGCGGTCTGCCCGATGACGCCGGCCTCGGTCATCTCGGTGATCAGGTCGTTGCCCTCGCGGGTGCGCTCACCGACGCCGGCGAACACCGACACACCGCCGTGGTCCTTGGCGACACGCGCGATCATCTCCTGGATCAGCACGGTCTTGCCCACGCCGGCGCCGCCGAACAGGCCGATCTTGCCGCCCTGGACGTACGGCGTCAGGAGGTCGATGACCTTGATGCCGGTCTCGAACATCTGGGTCTTCGACTCGAGCTGGTCGAACGCCGGAGCCTTGCGGTGGATCCCCCAGCGCTCCTTGATCTCGAGCTTCTCGCCCTCCTCGAGGTTGAGGCACTCGCCGAGCGCGTTGAAGACGTGACCGAGCGTCACGTCGCCCACGGGCACGGTGATCGGGCCGCCGGTGTCGGTCACGTGCGCGCCGCGCACGAGGCCGTCGGTCGGCTGCAGCGAGATCGCGCGGACCATGCCGTCACCGATGTGCTGGGCGACCTCGAGCGACAGCCTGTGCTTCTCGCCGGCGAGCTCGAAGTCGCACTCGAGCTTGTTGTACATGTCGGGCATCGAGTCCACGGGGAACTCGATGTCGACGACCGGCCCGATGACTCGGGCGATCCGGCCACCCGCGCCGTCGGTGGCGCCGGTCTTCTTCTCTTCAACCGTGGCAGTCATTCGTCTCAACTCACTCGTGGTTTGCGGGTCTGGTGGGCGCCGGTCACTCGCCGGCGGCGTTGGCGTCGGCCAGTGCGTTCACACCGCCGACGATCTCGCTGATCTCCTGGGTGATGCCCGCCTGCCGGGCCTGGTTGGCGATGCGGGTGTACTTCTTGATGAGCTCCTCGGCGTTGTCCGTCGCGGACTTCATCGCCTTCTGCCGCGCGGCGAGCTCCGAGGCCGAGGCCTGGAGCAGCGCGAAGAAGATGCGGCTCTGGACGTACTTGGGCAGCAGCGCGTCCAGCACCTCCTCCGCCGACGGCTCGAACTCGTAGAGAGGGAGCACCTCGTCCTTCGACGGACGCTCCTCGCTCTCGACAACCTCGAGCGGGAGCATCCGCACGTCGTGGGGCTCCTGCACGAGCATCGACCTGAACTGCGTGTAGACCAGGTGCACCTCGTCGACGTGCTCCGGGGCGTCCTCGTCGGCGGTGAACGCCGAGATCAGCGCCTCGCCGATCTCCTTGGCGTTGTCGTAGCGGGGCTGGTCGGAGAAGCCCGACCAGCTCTGGGCGACCGGGCGCCCGCGGAACCGGTAGTAGGCCTCGCCCTTGCGACCGGTCAGGTAGGTGACGACCTCCTTGCCCTCGCCGCGCAGGCGCTCGGCGAGCCGCTCCCCCTCCTTGAGCACGCTCGAGGAGTAGGCGCCGGCCAGGCCCCGGTCGCTGGTCACGATCAGGATCGCGGCCTTCTTCGGGTCCTCCGGCTCGGTCGTGAGCGGGTGGTCGGTGTTGGAGTACGTCACCAAGGCGGACACCGCCCGGGTCAGCTCGCGCGCGTACGGCGCGGCCTGCTGGGCCCGCTGCTGCGCCTTGATGATCCGGGACGCAGCGATGAGCTCCATGGCGCGCGTGATCTTCTTGGTCGACTCGACCGAGCGGATCCGTGCGCGGTACTCACGCAGCGATACAGCCATGTCTGGTTCAGCCCCGCTTCTGCTTGACGATCTGCTCCTGCTCGAGCTCGTCGTCGGTCACCGGGTCGGCCTTGGCCTCCGTGCCGGGCTTGATCGACTGGCCCTCGGAGGTCTCGAACTGGTCCAGGAAGGCGTCGTACGCCGAGCTCGCCGTCTCCTCGGCGGCCTCGTCGAAGTTGCGCGACTCCCGGATCCCGTCGAGCAGGTCCTTGTGCTGACGGCCCACGAACTCGAGGAACTCCTGCTCGAAGCGGAGCACGTCCTCGGTCGGCACCCGGTCGAGGCGGCCGGTGGTGCCGAGCCACAGCGACAGCGTCATCTGCTCCAGCGGGTACGGCGAGTACTGCGGCTGCTTGAGCAGCGCCATCAGGCGCTGACCACGGTCGAGCTGCTGCCGCGACGCGGCGTCGAGGTCGGAGGCGAACATCGCGAACGCCTCCATCGCACGGAACTGAGCCAGGTCGACCTTGAGCGAGCCGGTGACGTTCTTCATCGCCTTGGTCATCGCCGCACCGCCGACCCGCGACACCGACACTCCGACGTCGATCGCCGGGCGCTGGTTGGACGCGAAGAGGTCGGACTGGAGGAAGATCTGGCCGTCGGTGATCGAGATGACGTTGGTCGGGATGTACGCCGACACGTCGTTGGCCTTGGTCTCGATGATCGGCAGACCGGTCATCGAGCCCGCGCCCATGTCGTCGGACAGCTTGGCGCAGCGCTCGAGCAGGCGGCTGTGCAGGTAGAACACGTCGCCCGGGTAGGCCTCGCGGCCCGGCGGGCGGCGCAGCAGCAGCGACACGGCACGGTAGGCCTCGGCCTGCTTGGTGAGGTCGTCGAAGACGATCAGCACGTGCTTGCCGGCGTACATCCAGTGCTGGCCGATGGCCGAGCCGGTGTACGGCGCGAGGTACTTGAAGCCCGCGCTGTCGGACGCCGGGGCCGCGACGATCGTGGTGTACTCCAGCGCGCCGGCCTCCTCGAGGGCTCCACGCACCGAGGCGATGGTCGAGCCCTTCTGGCCGATGGCGACGTAGATGCAGCGCACCTGCTGGGTCGGGTCACCAGTGTCCCAGTACTGCTTCTGGTTGATGATCGTGTCGATCGCGATCGTGGTCTTGCCGGTCGCGCGGTCGCCGATGATCAGCTGGCGCTGACCACGGCCGATCGGGGTCATCGAGTCGATCGCCTTGATACCGGTCGCCAGCGGCTCGTGCACCGACTTGCGCTGCACCACCGTGGGGGCCTGCAGCTCGAGGGCGCGACGCTCCTCGGACTCGATGTCGCCCAGGCCGTCGATCGGGTTGCCGAGCGGGTCGATGACCCGGCCCATGAACGCGTCGCCGACGGGCACCGACAGGATCTCGCCGGTACGGCGGACCGTCTGACCTTCCTCGATCTTGTCGAAGTCACCGAGGACGACGACGCCGATCTCGCGGGTGTCGAGGTTCAGCGCCAGGCCGAGCGTGCCGTCCTCGAACTCCAGCAGCTCGTTGGCCATGGCCGACGGGAGACCGGTGACGCGGGCGATGCCGTCGGCGGCCTGCGCGACCGTGCCGACCTCCTCCTTGGTGGCCGCCTCGGGCTTGAAGTCCTCGACGTACTTGCTGAGTGCGTCGCGGATCTCCTCCGGACGGATCGTGAGCTCCGTCATCTTCTCCCTACTCTCTTTCGTCTGCTGAAGTCGTGTCGTGGGCCGGGGTCACCCGACGAGCCGCCGTCGTGCGTCGTCGAGCCGGCTGGCGATGGTGCCGTCGATGACCTCGTCGCCGATCTCGACGCGGACGCCGCCGACGACGTCGGGGTCGACGACGACGTTGAGGTGGACGGTCACGTGGTACTGGCGGCCGAGGACCTCCGCGAGCCGCTCCTGGTCGGCGTCGCTCATCGGCCGGGCGACGTGGACGGTCGCGACCACCTCACCCTGGGTCGTCGCGGCGACCTCGCGGTACGCCGCGAGTGCGTTGGTCATCGTGCGGTAGGTACCCGCCAGCGCCTGCTTGGCGAGCGTGATCGTCGCCGGCAGCGCCTTGCCCTCGAGCAACGAGTCGAGGAGACCCGACTTGTCGTCGACCGACCGGGCGGGGTCGGACAGCGCCGACCGGAGCTGCGGGTTGCCGTCGATGATCCCGGAGAGCTCGAACAGCTGGTCGGCGACCTGGCCGGCGCGACCACCTGCCGAACGCACGACCGCGATCTCGCTGAGGCGCTCGAGCGCGTCCGCGAGGTCACGCGACAGCGTCCAGCGCCGCGAGACGGCGTCCGTCAGCAGGCCGAGCGTGGCCTCGCCGACCCGCGAGCCGAAGACCTGCTGCACCATGCCCTGCTTGGCCTCGGCCGTCAGCGAGCCGTCGGTCGCGAACCGCCGCAGGCCCGCCTCGCTGCGCACCAGCCGGCTGACCGTGAACAGCTCGGCGCCGAGCGTCGACGCGTCTGCGCCGCTCCCGATCGCGCCGTCGAGCTGCTCGGTGAGCGCGGCCAGCGCCTCGGCTGAGGCTCCCCGCAGGTCCATCAGCGCGCCTCCTCCAGGTCGGCGAGGAAGCGCTCGACCACACGGCCCTGGCGCTCGTCGTCGTCCATGGACTCGCCCACGATGCGACCGGCCAGCGTCGTGGCCAGGCTGCCCACGTCACGCCGGAGGGAGGCGAACGCCGCCTTGCGGTCGGCCTCGATCTGCGTGTGGGCGTGCTCGATGATGCGGTCGGCCTCGGCCTGCGCCTTCTCGCGTGCCTCCTGCACGATCTGAGCTCCCTGCTCGCGCGCCTCCTCGCGGATCCGCGCGGCCTCGTGCTTGGCGTTGTTGAGCTGCTCCTTGTAGTCCGCCTCGGCCTTGCGGGCGTCGTTCTCGGCCTGTTCGAGGTCGGCGAACTGCTTGCGGATCGCCTCCTGGCGCTCCGCCATCGCCTTGTTGATCGGCGGGATGATGTACTTCGCCAGCACCCAGATGATGATGGCGAAGGCGATGACCTCGGCGATGAACGTCGCGTTGGGGACCAGGAAGTTGCTAGCCAGGGGCACCACGGGGGTGTTGGCAAGGGTTTCCATCAGTCAGTCCTGTCTTCCGCTGGGGCGTGCCCCGTCTGTCCTCGGGGTCCTCGTTACTTGCCGAGGACGAAGACGAAGAGCGCCATGAACGCCAGGTTGATGAAGAACATCGCCTCCACCAGGCCGACGGTCAGGAAGAAGATCGTCTGCAGTCGGCCCTGAGCCTCGGGCTGACGCGCGACGCCCTGGATGTACGACGAGCCGGCAAGACCGTCACCGACGCCCGCGCCGATAGCACCACCGGCGAGGGCCAGACCGCCGCCCACGAACGCGCCCGCGGTCTTGATGGCCGATTCAATGTCGGTTGCTGCCACTGTTTCTCCTTGGTTCCGCGCCGGTGGACGGCGCAACGGGTGTACCTCTGGTGCGGTCGAGCGGGGCGCTCAGGCCGCGAGTTCTGGGGTTGGTGCGGTGTCGTCGGAGTGCTCGGAGTCGTCGTGCTCGTCGTGCTCGTCGTGCTCCGCTCCGGCCATGCCGAAGTAGAGAACCGTCAGCAGAGCGAAGATGAACGCCTGCAGGCCGCCCAGGAACACGGTGTCGAAGAGCTTCCAGACGACGCTCATGATCACGGCGAAGAAGCCGCCGATCGGGATGTGGGCCGGGGCGAGCGCCACGAGCGAGCCGATCAGGGCGATCATGATGCCGCCGGCGAAGATGTTGCCGAAAAGACGGAGAGCCAGCGTGATCGGCTTCAGCAGGTCCTGGAGAAGCTCCAGCGGCAGCAGGATCGGGTACGGCTCCATGTAGTGCTTGAAGTAGGCCTTCACGCCCTTCTTCCGGATGCCGTAGACCCAGACCGAGACCATGGCGATGATGCCCATCGCGTAGGTCAGGTTGGTGTCGGCGGTGGGCGACGGCAGCAGGTGGATGTGCTTGTTGAGCTCGGTCGGGATGACCTCGATCCAGTTGGCGATCAGGATGAAGAAGAACAGCGCGACGGCCAGCGGCACGACGTAGGGGTGCACCCGGCCGAGGTTCTCCTCGACCTGCGTCTCCACCTCCTTGACGACCGTCTCCCAGACCAGCTGGAGCTTCGTCGGCACGTGGTCGTCGGTCTTCTTCGTCAGCTGGTTGCGAACCCAGAAGCCGAGCAGGATCACGATCAGGCCGGCGACGACCGTCACCCAGATCGTGTCGAGGTTCCAGGTCATGCCCAGGAAGTGGCCCTCGGGGTGCTCACCGGGGTGGATCTCGACCTCGAACGGCCGGATCGCGGGAATGGCGATGCTCACTGCTGCTTCAGCTCCTTCAACAGGGGCAGACCGGTCATGACGAGGGCGATCAGGCGGAAGACCGCGAGCCCGAGCAGGAGGCCGATGCCGTCGGGCCAGAACCACACGGCGATCCCGACCGCGACCACCGAGAGCACGAGCAGGCGCGCGAACGTGGAGATGGCGAGCTTGGCCCGCGTGGGCTGCTCACCGGATGTGATCAGGCGCAGCAGCCAGAACTCGGTGACCAAGTGGTTGACCAGCCCGAGGCCCACACCCGCCGCGATGCAGCCCGCGAGGACCCACTCGCCCAGCTGCCCCAGCACCCAGTACGCCGCCACCGCGAGCACGATGGCCACCACGATGGTCTTGCGCTGGTCGCGCAGCACCCGTCCGAAGCTCGCGGACCCCTCCACGGGCTGGTCGGGGGCGGCGGCGCCGTGCGTCGTCTCGGGCTCAGGCATGAAGGCCGCCGACCCGGTGGCGAGGGCGGTCATGACGCACGCTCATCGAAGGACGCTCCGCACCCGTGCCCAGAAGGCCGCGGCTCCCGCTGCGATCCCCAGCGCGATCCCGACCAGGGTGAAGGCCGGCGACGTGCCCGCGGCGCTGTCGACGAGCAACCCCAGGACCAGCCCCAGGACGACCGCACCGGCGAGCATCCCGCCGAGCCCCACGAGGTCGCGCCCCCGAAGGCCCGGGTCCGGGTGTGCGTCGGGCATCCACTCAGGTCGCTCTCATGGGTGTGTACGTCGAGAAAGTCGATGTCGCCGACGCGCGCTCCACGGGGCCCCGGCGACGCTCGGAAACTATCACAGCGGGAGCGCCCGACGAACGTCGCGGGGAGGGTGCACACCACGGCCCCGGAGCGGGTCACGAGGCGGTCGGTCGTCATGTCTGGCGGCCTGATCTGGTCGGCAACGGGGTGCTTGTGAAAAGTAGCACAAGCGTCTCGGAGCTCGCCAGTCGGGTCCGGTGCCGACCCCTCACCTCACGTGCTGGCGTGCGCTCCCGTCCCGGGTCTGCGCAGCCTCGGCAGGACGAAGGTCAGGGTCACCGTGACCACCGCGGCCACCGCGATCCCCGTCCACATCAACGGTCCGGTGTAGAGGCTGATCACCACCGTGCTCCCCGCGACCAGCGCGGCCCACATCCACATGATCAGCACGGCGCGACGCTGGGAGTGACCGATCTCCAGCAGCCGGTGGTGGAGGTGCTGCTTGTCGGGGGCGAACGGCGAGCGGCCCGCGCGCGTCCGCCGGATGACGGCCAGCACCAGGTCGGCGATGGGGACGACGAGCAGGGTGATCGGCAGCGCCAGCGGCAGGAACGTGGGCGCCAGGCTGGCCGGCGACCCCATCGCGCCTTTGCTCAGGTCGCTGCCGGAGTACTGACCGGTGAGCGTGATCGCGCTGGCCGACAGGACGAGGCCGATCAGCATGGACCCGCTGTCGCCCATGAACAGCCGGGCCGGGTTGATGTTGTGGGGCAGGAACCCCGCACACGCTCCCCCGAGCATCGCGCTGAGGAGAGCACCGGTGGAGGCCAGGGAGGCGTTGTTGAGGCTGGTGAGCTGGTAGCAGAACACGAAGAACGCGATCGCGCCGATGCCGACCACACCCGTCGCGAGCCCGTCGAGCCCGTCGACCATGTTCACCGCATTGATCGTCCCGACGATCACGAACGCCGTGAGCAGCGCGCCCTGGGCCGAGTCGAGGGCGAACTGGCTCCCATGGGGCATCGGGAACAGCACGTACTGGATGCCGTTGAGGATCAAGAACCCGGCAGCGATCACCTGCCCTCCGAGCTTGGTGAGGGCGTCGAGCTCGAAGAGGTCGTCCAGGACGCCGACCAGGCAGACCATCGCGCCGGCGATCAGCACGGTCTTGGCGTCGTGGAAGACGAAGGGCTGGCTCCGCGACAGGAACGGCAGCTCGTGGGCGACGAGGTACGCCGCCGTCAGGCCGCCGAGCATCGCGAGCCCCCCGAAGTACGGGATCGGCTCGTCGTGCACGTCGCGGTCGCGCACCGCGGCGACGGCGTTCGTCCGGAGCGCGATCTCTCGGGCGATGACCGTCAGCAGATAGGTCGCACCGGCCGCGACCAGGAAGACGAGGAGGTACTCACGCATGGGCCGTGGACTAGTCCTCGTCGTCTTCGCGCTCGATGACGGTGGCTCCGAGGGGCTGGATCACCTCGTTGAGCGCGTCGACCGGGAGCGCCCCGAGACGCAGCAGACGCGGCTGCGACGCCCGCACGTCGAGGATCGTGGAGGCCTCGCCCTTGGGCGACGGCCCACCGTCGAGGACGACCTCGACGCTGTCGCCGAGCATCCCCTCGGCGGCCGCCGCCTCGGTGGCGGCCGGCAGGCCGCTCAGGTTGGCCGAGCTCACGGCCAGCGGCCCCGTGCGCTCGAGCAGGGCGAGGGCCACCTCGTGGTCGGGCATGCGGACCGCGACGGTGCCACGGGTCTCGCCCAGGTCCCAGGTGAGCGACGGTTGCTGCTCGCAGACCAGTGTGAGCGGCCCGGGCCAGAAGGCCTCGGTGAGCGCCTCGACGTACGGCTGGACGTTCGTGGCCAGGGCGGCGAGCGTCGTCGCGGCGCTGATCAGCACCGGTGGCGGCATCTCCCGGCCACGCCCCTTGGCCTCGAGCAGGGCCTGCACCGCGTCGTGGTCGAAGGCGTCGGCCCCGATCCCGTACACCGTGTCGGTCGGCAGCACCACGAGTCCGCCACGTTGCACCGCCAGCGCGGCGGCCTCGATCGCGGCCTCGCGCTCCTCCTCCGTCGCGGTGGAGTACGTCGTGCTCATGTGGTGCTCATCGGGGTGGGGTGCTCATCGGGGGTTCGGGGGGTCTCTCTGCTCAGGCGGCGGCGGCTCGTGGTCCCGGGGTCAGGCTTATCGTGCCAGCCGAGCCGTCAGGAACCGGGCACGCCCGGTCAGGTCCGGGTGGTCGCGCACCTGCTCCCATCGGCCGGCCGCGCTGAAGACCGCCGGAGCCGACTCGCCCTGCACGTCGGCGTGCTCGACGCCGACCACCCCGCCCGGGCGCAGCAGGAGCGCGGCACGACGCTCGACGACCCGGATCGTGTCGAGGCCGTCCCCCTCGGCGTACAGCGCCAGGTCCGGGTCGTGGTCACGCACCTCGACCTCGACCGACTCCCAGGCGTCGTGCGGGATGTAAGGCGGGTTGCTCACGACGACGTCGACGGTGCCGGCAAGGTCGTCGAACGCCTCGGCCAGGTCACCCTGGCGGAGGTCCACGCCGGTCCCGGCCAGGTTGTCGACCGCCCAGGCGTGGGCCCGCTCGTCGAGCTCCACGGCGTGGACGTCGGCAGCCGGCACCTCGTCCTTGACCGCCTTGGCGATCGCCCCGGAGCCTGTCCCGAGGTCGACGACTCGACAGGTGCGGTTCTCGTGCTCGGCTCGTCGGGCCTCCTCGACCGCCCAGCCGGCCAGCAGCTCGGTCTCGGGGCGGGGAACGAAGACGCCCGGGCCGACCTGGAGCTCGACGTACCGGAAGTGGGCGACGCCGGTCAGGTGCTGCAGCGGCTCGCGGGTCGCGCGGCGGCCCACGAGCCGGCCGAACTCCTCCGCCTGGGCGGCGGTCACGTCGTCGACCAGAGCCAGCCGGGACCGGGGGACGCGGAGGACGAACGCCAGCAGCTCCAGAGCGTCGTTCTCCGCGCTGGGTACCCCGGCGTCACCGAGCCGCTGGACCGCCATCCGCAGCAGGACGTGACGCGCCGACTCGTCGCCGTCGGTCACTGCTCGAGCGCTTCCATGCGCGCTGCCAGGTCGGCCTCGAGGCAGGAGTCGACCACCGGCTGGAGGTCGCCGTCGAGCACCTGGTCGAGGTTGTAGGCCTTGTAGCCGGTGCGGTGGTCGGAGATCCGGTTCTCCGGGAAGTTGTAGGTACGGATGCGCTCGGACCGGTCGACGGTGCGCACCTGGCTGCGCCGGGCCTCGCCCGCAGCGGCCTCGGCCTCCTCCTGGGCGGCCGCGAGCAGCCGGGCGCGCAGGATCCGCATCGCCTGCTCCTTGTTCTGGAGCTGGCTCTTCTCGTTCTGGCAGCTGACGACGATGCCGGTCGGCACGTGCGTGATGCGCACCGCGGAATCGGTGGTGTTCACGCTCTGCCCACCAGGGCCGCTGCTGCGGAAGACGTCGATGCGCAGGTCGTGCTCGTCGATCTGGACGTCGATGTCCTCGGCCTCGGGCAGCACCAGGACGCCGGCGGCGCTGGTGTGGATCCGGCCCTGCGACTCGGTCACCGGCACCCGCTGCACCCGGTGGACGCCGCCCTCGAACTTGAGCAGCCCGTACGGCGCGTGTCCGGGCTCGACCGTGCCGCGGGCCTTGACCGCAACCGTCACGGACTTGTAGCCGCCGAGGTCGGACTCTGTGGCGTCGAGGACCTCGGTCGACCAGCCGACGCGCTCGGCGTACCGCATGTACATCCGGAGCAGGTCGCCGGCGAAGAGCGCGGACTCCTCGCCACCCTCCCCCGACTTGATCTCGAGGATCGCGTCCTTGTCGTCGGCCGGGTCGCGCGGGACCAGGAGGCGGCGCAGCCGCTCCTCGGCGGCCTCCCGCTTGGCCGCCTGCGCGGTCACCTCGTCGGCGAACGTCTCGTCCTCGGCGGCCAGCTCCCGTGCGGCCGACAGGTCGTCACCGGCGCGTTGCCACTCGCGCCAGGTCGTGATGATCGCCGTCAGCTCGGCGTACCGCTGGTTGAGCGCCTTCGCCGTCCGCGCGTCGGCGTGCGTCTCCGGCAGGGCGAGCTTCGCCTCGAGGTCGGCATGCTCGGCGAGCAGCCCCTCGACGGCCTCGAACATCCCTGCTCCTGTGCTCCTGGCGGTGGCCTCGACGATGCGGACAGACGAACGGCGCCGACCCGATGGAGCGGGCCGGCGCCGGACGCGGAGCTACTTGGCCTCGGCCTTGTCGTCGGCGTTCTCGTCGGCCTTCTTCGCAGCCTTGGCGTAGCGGGCCTCGAAGCGGGCCACGCGACCGCCGGTGTCGAGGATCTTCTGCTTGCCCGTGTAGAACGGGTGGCAGTTCGAGCACACGTCGGCGTGGATGACGCCGTTCGGCGCGGTGCTACGGGTCTTGAAGGTGTTCCCGCAGGTGCAGGTCACCTCGGTCACCCGGTACTCCGGGTGGATGTCCTTCTTCATGGGTTTCCTTTCACGGCACCGGGTCCCTGCCGCCTGCTGGCTGGCATGTGTCGGGTGAACCGGGGCCAAGGGGCGATTGTGCCACCCCGTGCAACGCCGCAGGTAATCCGGATGTTCCCATCGTCGACGGCGGTCGAGTCCGTCGAGACCACGTGGCGACCGCCCCAGGCAGCAACCGGTGGTTTCGTGACGCTCGCAGAGCGACCTCCTCAACCACCAGCCCCCCGCCGGTCGAGGAGCGACGGCTCGGGCCCGAGGAACGAGGGCCCGAACGACGCGTCACGAGACCCCCGCAACCGTGCCCGGGGCCCGGACGCCGGGACAGAGGTGGGTTCGAGACGGTCGCAGAGCGACCTCCTCAACCATTAGCCCCCCGCCGGTCGAGGAGCGTCGGCTCGGGCCCGAGGAACGAGGGCCCGAACGACGCGTCACGAGACCCCGCAACCGTGCCCGGGGCCTGGACGCCGTGACAGGCGTGGTCGAGACGGTCCCAGAGCGACCTCCTCAACCACCGAGAGGCAGAGCGACCTCCTCAACCACCGAGGAGCAGAGCTCGCTCCTCAACCACCGATCGGTGTCAGTCGTCGCTGAGGTCGCCCGGAGTCGTCTTCTGGACCTGCATCAGGAACTCGACGTTGGTCTGGGTCTTCTTGAGGCGCTCGAGGAGCAGCTCGAGGGCCTGCTGGCCGTCGAGACCGGAGAGCACCCGGCGTAGCTTCCAGACGATCTGGAGCTCCTCCTTGCTCATCAGCAGCTCCTCGCGGCGGGTGCCGCTCTGGACCGCGTCGATGGCGGGGAACAGGCGCTTGTCGGCGAAGTCGCGGCGCAGCCGGATCTCCATGTTCCCGGTGCCCTTGAACTCCTCGAAGATCACCTCGTCCATCTTCGAGCCGCTCTCGATGAGGGCGGTGGCGAGGATGGTCAGCGAGCCGCCGTTCTCGATGTTGCGTGCGGCGCCGAAGAACTTCTTGGGCGGGTACAGCGCCGCCGAGTCCACACCACCGGACAGGATGCGACCGGACGCCGGTGCGGCGAGGTTGTAAGCCCGCCCGAGCCGGGTGATGCCGTCGAGCAGCACGACCACGTCGTGACCGAGCTCGACGAGCCGCTTGGCCCGCTCGATGGCGAGCTCGGCGACCATCGTGTGGTCGGACGCCGGCCGGTCGAACGTCGAGGAGATGACCTCGCCCTTGGTCGACCGCTCGAAGTCGGTGACCTCCTCCGGCCGCTCGTCGACGAGGACGACCATCAGGTGGCACTCGGGGTTGTTGGTGGTGATCGACTTCGCGATCGACTGCATGATCATGGTCTTGCCGGCCTTGGCGGGCGAGACGATCAAGCCCCGCTGGCCCTTGCCGATCGGCGCTGCGATGTCGATGACGCGGCCGATCAGGTTGGTCGGCTCGGTCTCGAGCCGCAGCCGCTCGGTCGGGTACAGCGGCGTGAGCTTGCTGAACTCGACGCGGTTCTTGGCCGCTTCGGGGTCGGCGCCGTTCACGGAGTCGATGCGCACCATCGGGTTGAACTTCTCGCGACGCTCGCCCTCGCGCGGCTGGCGCACCTGGCCGACGATGGCGTCGCCGCGACGCAGGCCGTACTTGCGGACCATCGACAGCGAGACGTAGACGTCGTCGGTGCCGGGCAGGTACCCGCTGGTGCGGACGAACGCGTAGTTGTCGAGGACGTCCAGGATGCCCGCGGCCGGCGTGAGCACGTCGTCGTCGAGGATCGTGGTGTCGGGCTCGCCACGCTGGCCGCCCTGCTGCTGGCGGTTGCCACGGTCGCGGCCCCGGCGCCGACGGCTACGACGACTGCCGCCGCCCTCGTCGTCGGAGCGGTTCTGCTCCTTCTGCTGACCCTGCTGGCCCTGCTGGCCCTGCTGGCGGTTCTGCTGCCCGCCCTGCTGCCGGTCGCCGCCCTGACGATCCTGGCCCTGGCGGTCGTCCCCGCCCTGCCGGTCGTCCTGGCCCTGGCGGTCCTGGCTGTCGTCGTCCTGGCGATCGCGGTCCGCACGGTCCGCGTTGCGCTGCTCGCGGGCCCCGTCGGCCTGATCCTTCTTCTCGCGCTTCTCCTCGCGGTCCTGCCCGCGAGCGTCCGTCGACGTACCCGAGCCGGCGTCAGACCCGGAGCCGGCGGGCGAGCGGCCGTTGCCCGACTGGGCTGCCTTGATCGCCTCGACCAGCTGGGCCTTCTTCATCGAGCTCGCGCCGCGGATGCCGAGTCCGCCGGCCATGGCCTTCAGGTCGGCCAGCAGCATGCCGTTGAGTCCACCCGACTTCTTCTTGGGTGCGGTCGCGGTGTCGCCGGATCCGCCCGGGGAGGATTCGATGATGTCCGTCACGTGAGGTCCTTCCCACGTATCAGCGCCGTCCGGCACAGAACCGGAGGCGGCTTGGTTTGCTTCCTCGGCCACGACGTGCCGGGACGCGCTCGAAGGCGCTCGGCTGCTGGTGGAGGAAGGGGGTGCGCGGGCTGTGGGGCAGCTCCTGGGACGGAGCTGCGTCGCCGCCCGGACGCTTTGTCACGATAGCACCACGGTCGGGCGACCGCGGCATCCGCGACGATCACCCCGAGCGGCCGACCTCAGCCGAGGCGTACGCCGTCCGTGGCCACCTCGAGCGAGCGGCAGCGCCATCCGGCCGGTGCGTGGCCTCGCACACGCTCGACGCCGGCGCCGTCGGTCAGGACCAGGACGGTGGGGCCGGCGCCGGAGACGACGGCCGCATGTCCCTCGACGCGCAGCGCGTCCACGAGGGCGAGCGAGTCCGGCATGGCGGGGCGGCGGTACTCCTGGTGGAGCCAGTCGCGGGTCGCGTCGTGGAGCTTCGCGGTCCAGCCGGTGCCCAGCGCCGCGACCAGCAGGGCCGTCCGCCCGGCCGCAGCCGCGGCGTCACCGTGGGGCACGGTCGCCGGCAGGAGGCCCCTCGCCACCTCGGTCGAGACCGGCGTCGGGGGCACGAACGCGACGGCACCGATGCCGGGCGCCACCTGGGTGGGCGCGGCGTGGACGACCTCGTCCTCGGTCCACGCCACGGTGAGCCCGCCGAAGCTGGCCGCCGCGACGTTGTCGGGATGGCCCTCCAGGCGTGCCGCGAGCTGGAACGCGGCGGGGTCCTTGAGCGTGCTGCGGCCGCCCTCGACGAGCGCGCGGGCGAGATGGATCCCCCCGACGATGGCAGCCGCCGACGACCCGAGGCCGCGCGCGTGTGGGATCTCGTTGCGGCAGGTCAGGCGGAGCCCCGGCGGCTGCTCACCCATCGCGTCGAAGGCCGCCCGCATGGCGCGGACGACGAGGTGACCCTCGTCCGTCGCGACCTCGTCGGCCGCCTCCCCGGTGACCTGGATGTCGAGCCCGTCCGGGATCACGACGGCCTCGAGCTCGTCGCGCAGCTCGAGGGCGAGTCCGAGGGAGTCGAAGCCCGACCCGAGGTTGGCGCTGGTCGCCGGGACGGTCACTCGGACCGGACCGGACACGAACGTCATCGCAGCCCCGCCGCCTCGGCCGCCTGGTCGACGTCCGGGTCGATCACGGCGTCCACCAGGTCACCGGCGGACTCCAGCGCGGTCGCGGTGTCCTTGAGCCCGTGGCCGGTGACGGTGATGACGACGGTCTGCCCGGCGTACGACTCCCCCGCGTCGAGGTCGGCGAGCATCCCGGCGACGCCGGCCGCCGACGCCGGCTCGACGAACACGCCCTCGCGTCGTGCCAGCTCGGCCTGCGCCGCCAGGATCTGGGCGTCGCTCACCGCGCGGAACCGGCCACCCGACTCGGTCGCGGCGGCCTCCGCCTGCTTCCACGACGCCGGGTTTCCGACGCGGATCGCGGTGGCCTTGGTCTCCGGGTCGGGGAACGGCTCGCCGGTGACCAGGGGCGAGGCCCCCTCGGCCTGGAAGCCGCGCATCCTCGGTTTGCGCGTGGTGCGGCCGAGAGCGGCGTACTGCTCGTAGCCGAGCCAGTACGCCGTGATGTTGCCGGCGTTGCCGACCGGAAGGAGGTGGACGTCGGGGGCGTCACCCAGGAAGTCGACGATCTCGAACGCCGCGGTCTTCTGGCCCTGGATCCGCACCGGGTTGACCGAGTTCACCAGCGCGACCGGGTAGCTCCACGACAGGGTGCGGGCGAGCTCGAGGCAGTGGTCGAAGTTGCCGCGGACCATCACGATCAGGGCACCGTGCACGATCGCCTGCGCCATCTTCCCCGCGGCGATCTTGCCCTCGGGCATGAGCACGATCGGGGTCAGCCCGGCGCGTGCGGCGTACGCCGACATCGAGGCCGACGTGTTGCCGGTGGACGCGCAGACGACGGCCTGGGCACCCTCGTGGCGGGCGACCGAGATCGCGACGGTCATCCCGCGGTCCTTGAACGAGCCGGTCGGGTTGTCGCCCTCCACCTTCAGCCAGACCTCCGCGCCGGTGAGGTCGGAGAGCCACCGCGACTGGACCATCGGGGTGCCGCCCTCACGCAGCGTCACCACCGGGGTGCCGGCCGGGATGTCCAGGCGGTCGGCGTACTCCTCGAGCACCCCGCGCCACTGCCGGCTCGTCATGCCTCGACTCCTTCGACCCGCATCACCGACGACACGTCGCGGACGTTCGCCATCCCGCGCAGTGTCTCCACCGTGGCGGCGAGGTCGGCGTCGCTGGCGGTGTGCGAGACCACCACCAGCATCGCGTCGTCGCCGCGGCCCTCCTGCCGCACGGTCTGGATCGAGATGTCGCGCTCGGCGAACGCGTGCGCGACAGCGGCGAGCACTCCCGGCTTGTCGTCGACGTCGATCTGCACGTGGTAGCGGGTCTCGGTGCTCCCCATCGGCAGGACCGGCAGCCCGGCGTACGCCGACTCGCCGGCGCCGCACACGCCCTCGAG
>DASSTL010000114.1:0-33627 GCA_035707985.1 Nocardioides sp.
GTTCGCACTGCGGGCGGTCGCGCGGCTGGTGCGGGCGATCGCGCACGAGTCGGGGACGGTGCGTCTGGCGGTGCGGGTGCGGCCGACCAGCGACCCGCACGTGATCGTCGTCGCCTATCCGTGGCGCCATCGCGACCGGGCACAGGAGATGGGGCGGGCGGTGGCGGACGTGCTCGACGCGATCCCGGGCGAGGACGTCGAGGACGCCGTCGGTCACGCCGCGGAACGGGTGATGGCGTCCCCCGAGGGGGAGCCGCCGCACACGATCGTCCCGACCATCCCGGTGGTCGCGGTGACCGGCACCAACGGCAAGACCACGACAAGCCGGATGATCGCCCACATCGCGCGGACCGCTGGGAAGGTCGTCGGGTGGTCGAACACCGACGGGATCTACCTGGACGGCGAGCTGGTCGAGGCGGGCGACTACTCGGGACCCAGCGGCGCGGGCCGCGTCCTCGGACTGCCGGGAGTGGAGTTCGCGGTCACCGAGACGGCACGCGGAGGCATCCTGCTCAAGGGGATCGGGCTGACCCGCAACGACGTGTCCGTGGTGACCAACGTGAGTGCCGACCACCTCGGGCTGCACGGCATCGACACCCTCGACCAGCTCGCCGAGGTGAAGGCGGTCGTGCCCCACATCACCCGGCGGCGCGGCTGGGCGGTCCTGAACGGCGACGACCCCCGGGTCTACGCGATGCGCAACGCGGTCCGGGCGAGCCCCTGGGTCTTCTCCCGTGACCCCAACTCACCGGCGATCCGTGAGGTCCTGGACGCCGGCGGCCGCGCCACCACCGTCATCGACGGTTGGGTGTCGGTGCTCCGGCCCCGGCACGATCCTGACCCGCTCGTCGAGCTGACCGACGTGCCGATGACCCTGGCCGGGCTCTCCCGGTTCAACGTCGAGAACACCCTCGCCGCGGCGTCCGCCGCGCTCGCCGCCGGCATCCCCCGGAAGAAGGTCGTCGAAGGGCTCGAGTCGTTCCGGCCCGACCCCGAGCACAACCCCGGACGCATGAACATCTTCAGCGTGCCGGTCGTCGACGGCGACGTCTCCGTCGTCATCGACCTCGCGCACAACGAGGCGGGCCTCGAGGCGCTGCTCGAGATCATGGCCGGCATCCGGGCCCCGGGTGCGCGGCTGCTGCTCGGGCTGGGGGCGGTGGGGGACCGCACCGACGACCTGATCGTTCGCCTCGGTGAGATCGGTGCCATGGGTGCCGACGTGGTCGCGATCGGCCACAAGGAGCGCTACCTGCGCGGCCGGACAGTGGACGAGCTGGAGGGGCTGCTGCGCGACGGCGCCGAGCGGGTCGGTGTCACCGACGTCGCGGCGTACCCCACGGAGGTGGACTGCCTCGCCGCGCTCGTCGCGCAGGCGCGGGCCGGCGACGTGGTCGGACTGATGTGCCACGCCCAACGGCAGGAGGCCTACGACTGGATCGCCGAGCACGGTGGCAGCACGGACTCGCCGCAGCGGCTGGGCGAGAAGGTGCGAGCGGCGCTCAGCGCACGCTGACGGGCTCGAGGAGGCGGTGGGGCCTCCGCAGGGCGAGCGACACCGGGTCGTCGCGCACTGTCGGGTCCGCTCCAGGCCCGGGTCGTGCCTCGATGTCACTGGGCTCGGGGGCGACGCCGCACGTGGTGCAGTGTCCGTCGACGCCGAGATCGCCGCACTCCACGTGCCGGTAGAGCCGCCGGGGCGCGCCCGGTGAGGTCCGCTGGTCGCCCCACTGGAGGAGGGCGAACATCGCCGGCCAGAGCGCGAGGCCGTCGTCGGTGAGCTCGTACTCCGGGTGGCCGCTGCCGGTACGCCGGAGCAGCCCGTCGGCGACCAGGGCGTCGAGACGCGTCGCGAGAACCGCACGGGAGATGTCGAGGTGCACCTGGAAGTCGGAGAACCGGCGTACGCCGAGGAAGCAGTCGCGCAGGATCAGCATCGTCCAGCGCTCGCCCACGATCTCGAGGGCGCGCGCCAGCGAGCAGTCCTGCTTCGCGTAGTCGGTGCCCAGGGGCATGGCGTGCCCTCCGTCCATGGGTCGGGGTCCGAAACCGCTTGGTTCGATGGTCAGACTATATGATAACGTGCTGCAGTTCGATCATCAGACCAAATGGAGATCACATGCACGCCGCACGCCGCACGCTGCTCAGCTCCTCGCTAGGCACCCTGACCGGGATGGTGGCGTTCACCGCGCCGCTCTCGACGGTCAACCCGACCGTCGCCGGGCTGGATGCAGGTGTGGCCGGCCGGACCTGGATCCTCAGCTCGATGAGCATCGGGCTCGGGGCGTTCCTGCTGACGGCGGGGCGGGTCGCGGACGACTACGGCCGCCGCCGTACCTTCGTGACCGGCGCGCTGGTGCTGGCGTTCGGCTCGGTGCTCGCGGCGGCGGCGACCGACGTCGTCGTGTTCGTGCTCGCCCGGGTCGTGCAGGGCCTCGGGACGGCCGCGCTGACGGCGGCCAGCCTGGGCATGCTGGCCACGGCGTTCCCCGACCCGCGCCGTCGTGCCCACGCCACCGGGGTGTGGGGTGCAAGCCTCGGCGCCGGCATCGCCGTCGGGCCGCTGTTGTCGTCCGGGCTGACCCTGTGGCACTCCTGGCGCGACGTGTACGTCGTGCTGGTCGCGGCCGGCGTCGGCCTCGCGCTGACCGCCCGCGGCTGCGACGAATCGCGAGCGGGCGCCGACGCCAGGCTCGACCTGCCCGGCGTGACCCTGCTCGCCCTGGGCATGAGCTCGCTCCTGGCCGGGCTCACCGAGGGTCGTGAGGGCTGGGGCCGCCCGCTGGTCTCCGAGCTGCTGGTCGCCGGCGTGATGCTGCTGGCCGGGTTCGTGGTCGTCGAGCGGCGTTCCGACCACCCGATGCTCGACCTGGGGTTGCTCCGCCGCCCGGCGTTCGCGGCGGTGACCGTGGCCGCGGTCGCCAACGGCGCCGGCGTGATCGCCCTGCTGTCCTACCTGTCCGGCTTCCTGGGCAGCGCCTTCGGTCGGTCGGCGTGGAGCGCGGCCTGGCTGATGCTGGTGTGGTCGGTGCCGAGCATCGGGACCGCGCTGGCGGCCCGGCGGCTGCCGGAGCACTGGACCGGGCGTGGGCGCATGTCCGCCGCCCTGGTCCTGATGGCCACCGGGTTGGCCCTGCTCACCGGGCTGACCACGGGCAGTGGGCCCGGCCGGTTCGTGCCTGGCCTGCTCGTCGCCGGTGTCGGGAGCGGGCTCCTCAACGCATCACTCGGCCGCGAGAGTGTCGCCAGCGTGCCGCCCGGCCAGGCCGGCCTCGGCAGCGGGGCGAACAACACAGCCCGCTACCTGGGCTCGGCCCTGGGTGTGACCGTGGTGTCCTTGGTGGCCGCCCCTTCGGGCGTCCCGACGCCGGGATCGCTGGTCGCGGGCTGGAACCAGGCCGCCCTGGTGACGGCCGCGGTGACCCTGGTCGGTGCGCTCGTCGTCGCCCGGGTGGGCGAGCGTGCTGCTGTCCCCGAGCCCGCGGAAATCGGGTCGCACCAGACGGTCAACGCCGCCTAGGGTCGGCGCCATGGTGACGGTCATGGTCATGGTCCGCCGTGTCCGCGGCACAGCCGCGGCGGCGCTCGGCGTACTGGGGCTGGCACCCGCTACGACCTGAGTGGGCCGCACGAGTCGTGGCCGAGACGCCGGTGCGTCGCGGTGACGTCGTCGTCGACCTCGGTGCGGGCGACGGTGCCCTGACGCTGCCGCTGGCCCGCAGGGGCTGCCGTGTGCTCGCGGTCGAGCTGCACCCGCGCCGCGCCTCGACCCTGCGCGAGCGCGTCGAGGGCAGCCCGGTCGCGGTCCTCGAGCTCGACGTCGCGACGTTCCGGTGGCCGGGTCACCCGTTCCGGGTGGTCGCCAACCCGCCGTACGCCGGCGTCAACCTGCTGGTGCGCCGCCTCCTCGGCCTGCGGCAGCTCCGGTCCGCCGACCTCGTGGTCGCGGAGGGTGCCGCGCGTGGGCTCGCCCGGAGGTACGCCGCACGCGCCGAGCTCGGCATCCGGCTGCCTCCCGACGCCTTCCGGAACCCGCCTCCCGCACCGGCGCGGCTGGTCCGGATCCGCTGACGGGTGGACCAGTCGGACGACGACGGATTGGCTCATCCCTCTGGTCCGAATCACGCCTAGGGTGGGGCCATGACCACCACCCAGCAGGACACCCGCCACCAGGTCCCCACCCGTCTCGACGTCGACGCCGTGATCCCGGCGTACTCCAAGGCGATGGCCCACCTCGACACCACGGCGACCCGCGAGCTCGAGCGGGTCGGCTTCCCGGAGGCGCTCGCCCACCTGCTCCGGCTGCGCGCCTCCCAGCTGAACGGCTGCGCCTACTGCGTCGAGATGCACAGCACGGACGCCGCCTCGGTCGGGGAGTCCGCCCAGCGCATCAACGCGGTCGCGATCTGGAACGAGTCGCCGTTCTTCACCGAGCGCGAGCGCGCGGCGTTCCGCTTCACCGAGGTCGTCACCCGGCTGTCGGAGACCCACGTGCCGACGGAGGAGTTCGACGCCGTCGCGGCGTCCTGGTCGGCCGACGAGGTCGGCGCGATGCTCGCCCTCATCGTCACCATCAACGCCTGGAACGGCCTGGCCGTCGCCACCCGCGCCTGGGAGCCGGTGCTGGCCGACTGAGCGGCGAGCCGCACGGCCGCGTGGATCTCCACATCTCTCTCGACGGTCCGGGCGACCACGACACCAGGGTCGCCCGGATCTACGCCGCCGTGCGCGAGGCCGTGCTCGACGGCCGGCTCGCGGCCGGTGACCGGGTCCCGGCGACCCGAGACCTGGCCGGGCAGCTGGGCGTCGCGCGGGGGACCGTCACCGCGGCGTACGACCGGCTGACCGCCGAGGGCTTCCTCGAGTCCCGTTCCGGCGCCGGGACCTTCGTCGCCGACGTGAGCCTGACCGGCAGCGGCCGCTCGCGGCGGGCCCGCCGCGGCGCCGTCCGGCCGTTGCCGGTCTGGGACAGCGAGCCGGAGCACGAGCGGCCGCGCGACCGCCGGCTGCACGACCTGTCGATCGGCCTCCCCGATCCGGACCTCTTCCCACTCGAGGTCTGGCGACGACTCGTCTCCGCGCAGCTGCGCCGCTCACGCCTCGAGGAGGCGACGTACGGCGGCCGCGGCTCGTTCCGGCTCCAGCGCGAGGTGGCGCGGCTCCTCGGGCTCTCCCGGTCGGTGGTGTGCGCGCCCGAGGACGTGGTCGTGACGGCGGGTGCGCAGCAGGCCGTCGACCTGGTCTGTCGCGTGCTCGTCGCGCCCCGGACGGTCGTCGCGATGGAAGACCCCGGCTACTTCGCGGTGCGCCGCCTGCTCGAGACCCACCGCGCGGCTGTGCGAGGCGTCCCGGTCGACGAGGAGGGCCTGGTCGTCGACGCGATCCCGTCCGACGCCCGCCTTGTCTACGTGACGCCGTCGCACCAGTTCCCGACCGGTGTCCCGATGTCGATGACACGTCGGGTCGCCCTGCTGCGGTGGGCGCTCGAGCACGACGCCGTGGTGCTCGAGGACGACTACGACAGCGAGTACCGCTACGCCCAGCAGCCCGTCGAGCCCCTGCAGAGCCTCGACCGCGAGGGGCGGGTCGTCTACGTCGGCACGTTCTCCAAGTCCCTGCTGCCGGCACTGCGGACCGGCTTCCTCGTGCCGCCGCAGTCGCTGCTGCCGGCGCTGCGCCGGGCCAAGCAGGTCACCTCGTGGGAGGGCGACCTCACCACGCAGGGAGCGCTGGCCGCGTTCCTGGCCGAGGGTCACCACGCCGCCCACGTACGCCGCGCGACCCGGGTCTACCGCGAGCGTCGCGACATGCTGCTCGACCACCTGTCCCGCCTCGACGACGTGCTCCGGGTGATCCCGTCCGTTGCGGGCCTCCACGTCGCCGCCACGTTCGTCGACGAGTCGGTCGACGACCGTGCCGTCGTACGCCGGGCCGCTCAGCGTGGCGTGCGGGTGGAGGCGCTCAGCGACCACCACCGCGGCCGGCCCGCGCGGCCCGGCCTGGTCATCGGCTTCGGCGGCGTCGACGTCGAGGCACTGCCCGACGCGATGACCCGGCTCGAGGCCGCGGTCCGCGGCTAGGGCGCGGTGACCTCCGCCGGCGTGTAGTCCGGGTCGGCGGCCGGCGCGTCCGGGTTCTCACCGGAGCCGGCCTGCGCGCGGTTCGACCAGTTCTCCAGCTCGCTCATCACCCGGCCGTGCTGGTCCACGCAGATCACGACGAGGTCGCCGGGGTTGGCCCGCGACAGCGCATGCCGGACGGCGTCGATCTCCTCGAGCACGACCTCGATCTGCTTGCAGCGGGCGCCCTCGGCCATCGCCTTCCGCACGCCCTCGGCCACGAGGGTGGAGGTCTCGCCGCGCTCGCGACGGCGGAGCGCGTCGTCCTCGCGCACGATCACCACGTCGAAGTGCTGCGCCGCGATGCCACCGAGCTCGCGCATGTCCTCGTCGCGCCGGTCGCCCGCGGTCGCGATCACGCCGATCCGCGACAGCTTGCCGAGCTCGGACGTCGCGGACAGCGACTCTCCGACGCGGTCGACGAAGTCTCCGAGCATGCGCATGCCGGGGGCGTTGTGGCAGTAGTCGACGATCACGTGGACGCCGTTCACCTCGACCTCGTTGAGGCGGCCGGGGGAGAGGTAGTAGTTCGTCGAGAACGTCCGCAGCCCCTGGCGGATGTCGTGCAGCGGCGCCCCCGCGGCGAACGCGGCTGCGGCGGCCGCCAAGGAGTTCTGGACGTTCATCCGGGCCCGGCCGTTGAAGGTGGCCGGCAGGAGGTGGGTCCACGCCAGCTGCATCTCGCGACTGCCGTGCTTGACCACGATCATCTCGCCGCGGTCGGACGGGTTCAGCACCAGCGCCTTGCCGCCCCGCCGGCAGTGCGCCTCGATCATCTCCCGGACCTCCGACCCCGGCTCGTCCATGGAGAACCACACGACCTGGCCCGAGCAGCGCCGCCGCATCTCGCGGACGAGAGGGTCATCGGCGTTCAGCACGGCGTGCCCGTCGCGCGGCACGGCCTCGACGACGACCGCCTTCACGTCGGCGAGCTGCTCGACGGTGTCGATGCCGCGCATGCCGAGGTGGTCGGGCTGGACGTTGAGGACGACGGCGACGTCGTTGCGCTCGTACCCGAGGCCCTCCCGGAGGATCCCGCCGCGCGCGACCTCGAAGACCGCGAAGTCGACCCGGGGGTTCTGCAGGACCATCCGCGCGCTGCGCGGGCCCGAGGCGTCCGCCTTGATCAGGAGTCGCTCGTCGATCACGACGCCGTCGGTCGAGGTCATGCCGACCTTGCGACCCATCCCCTTGAAGATGTGGCTGATCATCCGCGCCGTCGTCGTCTTGCCGTTGGTGCCGGTGACCGCGACGACCGGGATCCGGGAAGGTGCCCCCGGCGGGAAGAGCATGTCGATGACCGGCTTGGCGATGAACTGCGGCTCGCCGATCGTCGGGTGGGTGTGCATGCGGAACCCCGGAGCGGCGTTGACCTCGCAGATCGCGCCGCCGGTGTCGCGCACGGGCTCGGTGATGTCGGGGCAGATGAAGTCGATGCCGGCGATGTCCAGCCCGATCATCCGGGCGGCCTCCTCGGCGATCTCGACGTTCTCCGGGTGTGCCTCGTAGGTCCGGTCGATCGAGATGCCACCGGTGGACATGTTGCCGGTGAGCGCGAGCTTGACCATCTCGCCCTCGGCAGGCACGGAGTCGAGGGTGTGGCCCTGGCTCGCGAGCACCTCCTCGGCGGCCGCGTCGATCTTGATGCGGGTGAGGACCTTCTCGTGCCCGACGCCACGGCGTGGATCGGCGTTCGTGAGGTCGACCAGTGCCCGGACCGTCGACCTCCCGTCGCCGGTCACCGAGGCCGGGACGCGCTCGGCGATGGCGGCCATCCGGCCGTCGATGATCAGGCAGCGGTAGTCCTTGCCGATGACGAAGGACTCCACGATGCAGACGCCGCGGCGGGACTGCTCCTCGGCCACCGGGTAGGCCTCGCGCACCTCGTCCTCGTCCTGGAGGTCGAGGCACACGCCGCGGCCGTGGTTGCCGTCGAGGGGCTTGACCACGACCGGGAAGCCGATCCGCCGTGCCGCCGCCACCGCCTGGTCGACGCTCCGCACCGACTCCTGCTTCGGCACCGGCAGCCCGGCGGCCCCGAGGAGCTTGGTGGTGAGGTCCTTGTCCGAGGCGATGTCGACCGCGATCGAGCTGGTCTCCGAGGTCATGGTCGCGCGGATGCGCTTGGCGTGGACGCCCTGGCCGAGCTGCACCAGGGAGTACTGGTTGAGCCGGATCCACGGGATGTCGCGGCTGACGGCCTCGTCGACGAGGGCCTGCGTCGAGGGACCGAACGCCGTCCGCTCGGCCCGGATGATGAAGCCCTCGAGCTCCTCGTCCCAGTCGAACTCGGGGTCGGCCTGCACCAGGTGGTTGACCAGACGCGCGGCGAGCCGGCCGGCCGCGAGCCCGACGTTCTCGTCCTGGAAGCCGTAGATGACGTTGTAGCGACCCTTCTCGCCCTTCACGCCGCGGGTCTTGCCGCGGCGGATGTCGTGGCCGACGACCTGCTGGAGGGCGAGAGCGCAGTGCTCGGTGACGTGTCCGAGCCAGGTGCCCTCGTGGAGACGCTCGACGAAGCCGCCCTTGCGACCGCGTGAGCACGAGTGGTGGGCGAGGCCCGGCAGGGCCTCGAGCAGGTGCTCGGTGAAGCCCGGGAGCTTGTCGGTGGGGAACTCCTCCAGCCCGCCCAGGTCGACGACCAGGTGGATCGCCTTGTCGTAGGACCACACGTTCGGCCCGCGGTAGACGCGCGTCTCGACGATCTCGAGGTCGGGGGTCGGGCGTTCGCTCACCTGGGATCTCCGTCCTGCTCGGTCTGCTGGTCAGTCTGGCGGGAGCCCCGCTTCCGGGCCAGGCGTCGGCGGAGGTACGACGGCCCCACGTCGCCGGCCGCGATGTCCCGCGCCATCTGCCGCAGGTCCGCCTGTGCCTCCGCGAGCTCGGCGGCGTCCTCGGCCGACACCTGGGGCGGCTGGGGGATCAGCGCCCGCTCGGTCAGGTCGTACGCCGCACCCGCGGGGAGGACGTGGAGCACGATGCCGCTGGCCAGCAGCGGCGAGGACCGCTTCGCCTCGTAGGAGTTCGTCACCAGCTGCGCGGGGTCGAGGATCGTGACGGCGCCGCGGCCGGTCACCCGTAGCACCTCGTGGCCGTCCTCGACGGTCACGGTGGCGCAGGTGTCCTCGTCCACGCCGATCCCCAGGAGCTGAGGCGACTGAGTCACGATCATCAGCAGCCGGCCGTAGCGGTTGCGCTGGTCGAAGTGCTGGTCGATGACGGTGGTCTCCAGCAGGCCGAGACCTGCAGCCACCTGGGTCATCCGCTGCTTGGGCGTCGCCCCGCCGGTGCCGAAGGCGACCATGTGCGAGGACTGGATGCTGGCCCCGGCCGAGGTCCCGGCGACGACCGCACCGCGCTCGTGAGCCCGGACGACCGCGTCCCCGACCGGCGTACCGCAGATGACGGCGGAGAGCTTGAGCTGGTTGCCGCCGGTCATGAACACCCCGGTCGCCTCGTCGACGACCTTCACCAGGTCGGGGTCGTGGGCCTCGTCGCGGGACTCCGGGCGGCAGGCCGTGACCTCGCCGGCACCGAGCCTGCGGAAGAGGGCGTCGTACACCTCGACGACCTCGTCCCCGATGCTCGAGGCGGTCGGGATGACCACGATCCGGGCGTCCGCGCCGCCGGAGGCGGCGACGAAGTCGGTCAGGATCGTGCGCCGCTTCAGCTTGTCCTCGGCGCCGCCGATGATCATCAGCGGGCCGGGCCGTCGCCCGGATCCGGGCGACGGCTGGTGTTGCTCGTCGGCGACCTCCGACTGGGCGGGCGGCATGACAGGGAAGGCTAGCCGGTGCGAGAGTGCCGGTGTGAGGGAGCAGTCCGAGCCACCAGCGCGGCAGCTCGTGGTCATGCGCCACGCCAAGGCCGAGCCGGGAGGGGAGACCGACCATGCGCGCGAGCTCGCCCAGCGCGGGTGGAACGACGCGATGGATGCGGGCCGGTGGCTCGCCGACCGCGGCCTGGTTCCGGACGCGGTGCTGGTCTCGTCCGCCAGACGTACGACGTCGACCTGGCTGGCCGTGGCCGAGGGCGGGTCGTTCGACGTCGAGGCGACCCCCTCGGAGAGCCTCTACAGTGCCGGGCCGGAGTCCGCGCTCGACCTCATCCGCGAGACGTCGGACGACGTCGGCTCGCTGGTGGTCATCGGCCACAACCCGACGATCGCCTACCTGGCGCAGCTCCTGGACGACGGTGAGGGTGACGAGGACGCCGGTCGCGACATGGCGATCGGGTTCCCCACAGGTGCCCTGGCGGTTTTCGAGGTGTCCGGCTCCTGGTCCGAGCTCGAGCTGGCCTCCGCGCGGCTCGTGGCCTTCCACGTCGGACGCGGCTGACGGGTCACACCGGCGGAGCCGGCGTGACGAAGCCGTGCTCGAGGTCGAGTGCCTCGACCTCCTCACGGGTGATCCCGAGCAGGTAGAGGATCGAGTCGAGGTAGGGGACGTTCACGGCGGTGTCCGCGGCCTCCTGCACGACGGCCTTCGCGTTGTAGGCGATGCCGAGGCCGGCGGCCTCCAGCATGTCGAGGTCGTTGGCGCCGTCGCCGATCGCGACCACCTGCTCGACGGGTACGCCGACCTCCTCGGCGAAGTAGCGCAGCGCTTTCGCCTTGCCCGCGCGGTCGACGACCTCGCCCACGATGTCGCCGGTCAGGAGGCCGTCGACGATCTCCAGCTCGTTGGCCCGCGCGTAGTGGATCCCGAGGTCCGCGGCGAGCCGGTCGGTGATCTGGCTGAACCCACCCGACACCAGCGCGAAGCGGTAGCCCAGCCGCCGCAGGATGCGGACCAGCGTGCGGGCGCCCGGGGCCAGGACCAGCTCGTCGTACACGTGGTCGAGCGCCGTCGCGGGGATTCCCTTGAGCAGCGCGACCCGGGCGCGGAGGGAGTCCTCGAAGTCGAGCTCGCCGCGCATCGCCAGGTCGGTGAGGTGTGCGACCTGCTCCTGCTGGTCGCCGTGGGCGGCCAGGAGCTCGATGACCTCGCCTTGGATCAGCGTGGAATCGACGTCGATGACGATCAGCCGCATGGCGCGACGCAGCAGGCTCGCCGGCTGGACGGCGATGTCGAAGCCCTGGGCGGCCGCCTCGGCGGACAGCAGCGCGCGCAGGCGGTCGGGATCGGCACCCGACACGTGCAGGTCGATGGCGGTGACCGGATAGCGCGCCATCCGCTCGATGCGGTCGATGTTGGCCCCGCAGTCGGCGATCCGACCGGCAACGGCCGCCATCGCGCCGGCCATGAGAGGTGCCCCGATCACGGTGACGTGCGAACGGCCCTCGCGGCGGCCGCGGTTGTCACCGGATCCCCGCTCGACCTCGACGTGCATGCCGAGCTCGTCGGCGGTCTCCTCGACGGCCGACCGCAGGGTCTTCCAGCCGCGGGCCGGAGCGGTGACCAGGATGCCGAGGATCAGCTGTCGCCGGAGCACGATCTGCTCGATGTCGAGCACCTCGACGCCGGCCCGGGTGAGGGTGCGGAACATCGCCGAGGTCACCCCCGGCCGGTCCTTCCCCGAGACCGTGAGCAGCAACGTCTCCGGCAGCTGGTCCGTCATGACGGTTCGAGGCTACTCAGCCCCGAGGCGACTGTCGGTGGCTGTCCGTAGCGTGTCCGGTCATGGCAGACCACACGACCACACAGACGGGGCTCCGACACCACACGTTCGACTACGTCGAGCTGGCGGCGCCGGACATCCCGGCCGCCAAGTCGTTCTACGCCGCGGCCTTCGGCTGGGAGTTCAACGACTACGGTCCCGACTACGCCGGCATCCGGCGACCCGGGGGCGAGGGCGAAATGGGTGGCCTCAACCCCGAGCGGCCAGCGGGGCCGGGTCTGCCGCTGGTCGTCCTCTACAGCGACGACCTCGACGCCACGCTGGAGTCCGTGCGCGCGGCCGGCGGCATGATCGACGAGGGGCCGTTCGAGTTTCCCGGCGGTCGGCGCTTCCACTTCACCGACCCGGCCGGCAACTCCCTGGCGGCGTGGTCCGAGGCGTGAGCCTCACTCGGGCCCCCACACTTCCGACGAGCAGGCGGCGACTAGCGCGCGACGCGCGGCTGCGCCGAGAGGTTGGAGGGCGGCGCGCCGGGCCGACGCCTCGGCCGCACTGACCGCCCCGCCCTCGTCCTCGAGTGCCAGGTCGACGATGGCGCGGGCCTGCAGGGCGCGCGCCGCGAGGTCGACGCACCGCACCGGCGTACCGGCCGGGGGCTTGAGTCGAGGCGGGTGGTGGAGGTCCATGAGGGCGTCCGCGACCTCGGGGCGCCAGCGTGCGACGTCCAGCGCGGCCAGGGCGGCCACCGACTGCTGGAGTGCCTGCCGCAGGCCGCGGTCCGCCTCGCCGACGTCGGCCAGCTGGCGGCGGGCGGCGGCGTACGCCGTCCACTCGACGGCGCCGCCGACCCGGCGCGGCACGAGCCCGACCTCCCCGGCGACCACGGCCTCCCCCGCCTCGAGGGCAGCGCCGCTGAACTCGGCGGGGCCGCCGATGCCGACGGGGTCACCGGGCTCGGGGAGGGCGAGCCCGACGGAGACGACCCCTGCGATGCGGAGCTCGGCCAGGGCCCGGGCGAGCGGCACCGACCCCTCGACGTCCGGGAGTCCGGCCACGACATGCGTGGCGTCGTCGAGCAGCACGGCGTCGATCACCAGGTCGGTGACGACCAGCCCGCGCAGCCAGGCGGTGCCCCACCACGCCAGACGCGCCGAGACCGGGAGAGCAGGCTGCACGAGTGCGACATTAGGGTCTGACCCATGGTCGCGGTCATCGAGTTCGCCGACGTGACCGTGCGACGGGGCGAGGCAACGCTGCTCGACAAGATCTCGTGGCGGGTCGGCGAGGGGGAGCGCTGGGTGGTCCTCGGGCCCAACGGTGCCGGGAAGACGACGCTCCTCCAGGTCGCCTCCGCCCAGATCCACCCCACCGACGGCGTCGCGGGCATCCTCGACGAGGTGCTCGGCACGGTCGACGTCTTCGAGCTGCGCCCGCGCATCGGCCTCACCAGCGCTGCGATCGCCGAGCGCATCCCGCGCGACGAGCTGGTGCGCGACGTGGTCGTCAGCGCCGGGTACGCCGTGATCGGGCGCTGGCGCGAGGACTACGACGAGCTCGACCACGAGCGGGCGCGCGAGCTGCTGGCGTCGGTGCGTGCCGAGCACCTTCTCGACCGCACCTTCGGGACCCTCAGCGAGGGGGAGCGCAAGCGCGTGCAGATCGCGCGTGCCCTGATGACCGACCCGGAGCTGCTGCTGCTCGACGAGCCCGCAGCCGGGCTCGACCTCGGCGGTCGCGAGGACCTCGTGTCCACGCTCTCGACGCTGGCGCTGGACCCGCGGTCGCCGGCGACCGTGCTGGTCTCCCACCACGTCGAGGAGATCCCGCCCGGCTTCACTCACGCGATGCTGATGCGCGAGGGCCGGATCGTCGCCTCGGGGCCGATCCGCCAGGTCGTCACCGAGGAGCACCTGTCCGAGACCTTCGACATGCCGCTGGTCCTCAGCTTCGAGGGCGGGCGCTGGACGGCGCGCCGACGCCTGCGTCGCCGAAGCCCCGAATCAGCCGAGTCCTGAGGGCTCGGGAGATAGGATTTCTGGCGTGGAGTGGCTGGGTGATCACCTCTGGGCCGCCTGGCTGGTGCTGGCGGTGGCCCTCGGCGTGGCCGAGATGGTCAGCCTCGACCTGGTCCTGATCATGATCGCGGTCGGCGCCTTCGTCGGCGCTCTGGCCGCGATCGCGTCGCTCCCCGTGGTGCTCCAGATCCTGCTGGCGGCCGGCAGCTCCGTGGCGATGCTCGCGCTGGTGCGCCCCAACCTCGTGAAGAAGCTCCACCAGGGCCCCGACCTGGTGATCGGCACCAACAAGCTCGTGGGCCAGCAGGGAGTGGTCACCGAGGAGCTGTCCGCTCACCACCCCGGCCGGGTGAAGCTGGCCGGTGAGGTCTGGTCGGCCTGCCCGTACGACGAGTCCACGACGATCGCCCCCGGTGTGACGGTCGAGGTGTTCGCGATCCGCGGCGCCACGGCGTACGTTCACCCGGTCGGCGAGCTGATGCCCTGAGTCTCGGAGACTCTCCGACCCACGAGAGAAGGAGCGACCATGGAGGTCGTCTACGCCCTGCTGGCAGTGATCGTGCTGTTCGTCATCGTGATGCTGGCGCGCACGGTGCGGATCATCCCCCAGGCACGGGCCGGGATCGTCGAGCGGTTCGGCAAGTACAAGGAGACGCTGCCGGCCGGGCTCAACATCGTCGTGCCGTTCGTCGACAAGGTGCGCTACCTGATCGACCTGCGCGAGCAGGTGGTGAGCTTCCCGCCGCAGCCGGTGATCACCGAGGACAACCTGGTCGTCTCGATCGACACCGTCATCTACTTCCAGGTCACCGACCCGATCGCCGCGACCTACGAGATCGCCAACTACATCCAGGCGATCGAGCAGCTCACCATGACCACGCTCCGCAACATCGTCGGCGGCATGGACCTCGAGGAGACGCTGACCAGCCGCGACCAGATCAACTCCGGCTTGCGCGGCGTCCTCGACGAGGCGACCGGCAAGTGGGGCATCCGCGTCAACCGGGTCGAGCTCAAGGGCATCGACCCGCCGCCGTCGATCAAGGACTCGATGGAGAAGCAGATGCGCGCCGACCGCGAGAAGCGCGCCACCATCCTCACCGCTGAGGGCGGCCGACAGGCAGCGATCCTGACCGCAGAGGGCGAGAAGCAGTCCGCGATCCTCACCGCCGAGGGCGCCCGTGAGTCGCAGATCCTGCGGGCGCAGGCCGACCGCGAGGCGGCGATCCTGCGGGCCCAGGGTGAAGGCCAGGCCATCCAGACGGTCTTCCAGGCGATCCACGACGGCCAGCCGGACCAGTCGCTGCTCGCCTACCAGTACCTCCAGATGATGCCCAAGATCGCTCAGGGTGACGCGAACAAGGTGTGGGTCGTGCCCTCGGAGTTCACCAAGGCGCTCGAAGGACTGGGGTCCTCGATCCACCAGATCGCGGGCATCCCGCAGGACACCGGGGGCGTCAAGAACCGGGTCGACATGGGCTCGACCGAGCCGCCCGCGCTCTCGTCCGACACCGACCGCGAGCTCTCCAGCACGAACAAGGCCGTCGAGGACGCGATCGCCGAGGCCGAGCACGCTGCCAACCCGGGCCGCGGCACCCACGCCGCCGCTGACGACGTACCTCCTCCCGCTGACGGCCCGTCGACGGGCGACGACGCCACGGGGGCTCCTCCCGCGCAGTGACCTTCCTCGAGATGGTGGCGGTGCTCGTCGCGGGCATGGCCGCCGGGGCCATCAACGTCGTCGTCGGGTCGGGGACGCTGATCACGTTTCCGACCTTGATCGCGTTCGGCGTACCACCGGTGACCGCCAACGTCTCGAACACGATCGGTCTCGTCCCAGGCGTGGCGTCCGGGGTCGTGGGATACCGCCGTGAGCTGCGCGGTCAGCGCGCGCGGGCGATCCGGCTCGGCTCGGCGTCGGTCACCGGGGGAGTGCTCGGGGCCGTGCTGCTGCTGTCGCTGCCGGAAGGGGCGTTCAGCGCGATCGTGCCGGCGCTGATCGTCATCGGTCTGCTGCTGGTCGTGCTCCAGCCGCGCATCTCCGCGTGGGTCGATCGTCGGCACGAGGGGGCCCGCGGCGAGTTCGGGCCGTGGTGGGTGTGGCCGACGGTCTTCGGCGCCGGTGTGTACGGCGGGTACTTCGGCGCCGCGCAGGGCGTGATCCTGATGGGGCTGCTCGGGATCGGCATCGCCGACTCGCTCCAGCGGCTGAACGGGCTCAAGAACGTCCTCGCGGGCTTGGTCAACGGCGTCGCCGGCGTGATCTTCCTCGTGGTCGCGGACGTCGACTGGACCGTGGTGGCCCTGATCGCCGCCGGCTCGATCGTGGGCGGTCAGCTCGGTGCGACGGTCGGCCGGCGGCTGTCACCGCTGGTGCTGCGGATCGTGATCGTGGTGGTCGGGCTGGTCGCGCTGGTGTCGTTCCTGGTCGCCTGACCCATCAGAGCCGGATCGGCTCAGAAGTCCTTCCGCCGGCTCTCGTCGAGCACCCGTCGGACCATCGGCTCGAAGAAGGACAGCGGCTCGGCGTCGTACTCCGGGTCGAAGGAGATCTGGTCGTAGTCGGCGCAGAAGGCGACGGTCGCCTGGTAGTACTCGTGGTCGCGCCACCGGTCACGGGCGTTGCGGTCCATGCCGACGTGGTGGAAGTAGTAGTACCCCTGGAAGACACCATGGTGCTTGACCACCCAGTAGTTCTTCTCGCTGACGTAGGGGCGGAGCAGCGCGGCCGCGACCTCCGAGTGGTTGGCGGGAGCCAGGTAGTCGCCGATGTCGTGCAGGAGGGCGCAGACGACCGTCTCCTCGTCCTCGCCGGCGCGGTAGGCGCGGGTGGCCGCCTGGAGCGAGTGGTCGAGCCGGGAGATCTGGTAGCCCGTCGACCCGTCCATCGTGAGCAGCCACTCGAGCACCCGGTCGGGGAACGTCTTCAGCTCCTCGGTCTCGATCCGGTCCAGCAGGGCGTAGTCCTCGGCGGTGCCGTCCTCCATCCGGGTGAAGGACACGACGTCGGTCATCTGGGCTCCCTCCTGGGCCGCGTGGTCGGCCGGGCCCAGCGTGCCCGGCGTGGTCGATGACGCGCAACGGCAGGCAGCGCGCCTCAAGCGGCCAGGTCGACCTCACTCGCCGATCCCGGCATCGCCGACCCCACACAGTCGCAGGTGTCGCTGCACGGGAGATAGGTGTGCAGCGCGTGACCACACCGCGGGCAGGGGAGGTCGTGCGAGAGGTGCTGGTCGCTCCGGGCGTCGACGGTGTCCCACATGGTCCCTCCTCCTGTTCGGTCGCGTAGCGGATCGGTCTCGACAGCAAGGAGAACGCTCGTGCGCCGGGGATACAGTCCCGCGGACGTCAGCCCTCGACGTACGCCGTGAGCCAGCGTCCGAGCTCGTCGAAGGCGCGGGCGCGGGGCTCGGCCAGGGACAGGAACACGTCGTGCCGGGCGCCCTCGATGCCCACGTAGGTCACGTGCCGGCCGATCGACGACGACCAGCGGCGGATCTGCTCGACGTCGAGCACGATGTCGGTGGAGTGGACGTCGTCGCCGAGCTCGACGGGGGAGCTCGACCGGGCACTGGACAGCACCAGCGCCGGGAAGGTCAGGTCCAGCCCCCGGTGCACTGCGGCGTGACCCCGGCGGACGGCCGCGAGCCACCCGGCGTACGCCGGCCACGACTCGATCGGCTTCCAGGAGAGGTCGAAGTCCCACTCGCCCTCGTGGTCGCGGTGCAGCGAGCGCGCGTAGAGCCCGGTCACGGTGCGCGGGATGACCCGCTTGGGCTGACGCCGCGCCACCTGCTCCACGACGGGCGTGAGCCCGAGGCGGACCCACGCCTTGCCCTGGAGGTCGAGCCAGGGCGCGTTGAGCACCATCCCGGCGGCCGGGATGCCGCGGGCCTGGGCCCACAGGGGCACGATCAACCCGCCGGTGGAGTGCCCGCTGAGCACGACGGCCCCGTGGTCGTCGGTCACCCGGTCCCAGGCCAGGTCGAGCTCGGGATGGTAGTGCGCGAGGTCGGCGACGTAGTTGGGCGTCTGGTGGGGGAGGATCGACCGGCCGTACTTGCGCAGGTCGAGGGCGTAGAAGTCATATCCCCGCTCGGTCCACCACTCGGCGTACGCCGTCTGGAAGAAGTAGTCCGCGAAGCCGTGGACGTGCAGCACGGCACGGTCTGTCGCCTCGCCCGCGGGCCGGTGGACCAGGGTCGCGACCACCTGGCCCTCGTCGTCGTCGGGCAGGTCCAGCGTCTCAGCGGTGTACGGCGGCCCGAGGATGTCGGGCGCGCTCGTGACCTGTTCGCTGGACGGCATGCGCGCATTCTGCCAACGCGCTCACCCGGACCCGAGGACCACCCAGCGATCGCCCCGCGTGCGCCAGACCATCCCGACGAGCCGCACCAGGATGAACGCGGTCAGGCCGGCCCAGACGCCGCCGATGCCCCAGTGCCAGTGGGCGGCGGCGAGGGTGATCGGCACGAAGCCGCCCAGGGCGGCGACGATCGTGATCGTGCGCATGAAGGCGACGTCGCCGGCGCCGATCAGGACGCCGTCGAGTCCGAAGACGATTCCCGCCGCGGGCAGCATCACCACGAACCACGGCCACAGCACGTGCGCCTGGTGCCACACCGCCGGCGACGAGGTGAACAGCCGCGGGATCACCCACCAGCCGGCGGCGTACAGCGCGGCGAACGCCGTACCGGCCCCGAGGCTCCAGCGCGCCACCTGTCCGGCCAGGCGACGTGCCGCGTGGGCGTTGCTGGCGCCCAGCGCGGCTCCGACGAGGGACTGCGCCGCGATCGCGAACGAGTCGAGCAGCAGGGCGGTGAACTCCCACAGCTGCATCCCGATCTGGTGGGCCGCGATCTGCGCGGTCCCCATCCGGGTGGCGACACCGGCCGCCACCATGAACGCCGCCTGGAACGCCGCGGCGCGGACGATCAGGTCACGTCCCAGCACCAGCTGTGCACGCATCACCTCGGGGTGCGGGGCCAGCGAGGAGCCGTGCCGTGCCGCCTCCTGCCGGAGTGCGAGCAGGAACAGCAGCCCGGCGACGACCTGCGCGCCGAGGTTGGCCCAGGCCGAGCCGACCAGGCCCAGGCCGACCGGGTAGACGAGGATCGGACAGGCCGCCGCCGACAGCCCGTTGGCGACCAGCACGATCACGACCGGCGCCCGGGTCAGCTGGATCCCGCGCATCCAGCCGTTGCCGGCGAGGACGAGCAGCACCATCGGCATGCCGCACAGCGCGATCCGGAACCAGTGCTCGGCCGGGTCGTGCAACGAGGACGACCCCGTGAGGAGACCGACGAGCGGGTCGGCGGCGAGCTGACCCACGGCGACCACGACGACGCCGATCACGATCGCGAGGTACGACGCCTGCACGCCCTCCGCGACCGCCCGGTCGGTCCGCCCGTTGCCGAACCAGCGGGCGGCACGCGCCGTCGTGCCGTACTCCACGAACGTCCCGACGATCGCGAGCAGCGCCATCAGGGTCGTGCCGACGGCCAGGGCACCCAGGTCATGGGCGCCGAGATGACCGACGACCGCGGTGTCCACGAGCAGGTACAACGGCTCGGCCGCCAACACCAGGAAGGCAGACAACGTCAGGGCCAGCATCCGCCGGACCGTGACGCGCTCGGAGACGGTCCCGCTGGAGACGTCCTCGGGGGTCACCACCCAGAGGTATCAGGTGGCGCCGACGCGGCCGCGCGCACCCCGCGCCGCGGCCACCAGCGCCTCGAACAATCGCGCGTCGTCGCGGACCTCGGGGTGCCACTGCACGGCCAGGCAGAACCGCTCGCCGGGCCGCTCCATGGCCTCCAGCGACCCGTCCTCGGCCCAGGCCGTCGCGGTGAAACCGGGGTGCGACTCCACGGACTGGTGGTGGTGACAGCCCACGTGCACCGCGTCACCGAGGAGCGCGCGCACGGCCGATCCCTCGGCGGTGGTGACCCGGGTGTCGCCGAACGAGTCGGCTCCCGGGTTGTGCTGCTCGTGCCCGACCAGGTCGGGCGTGTGCTGGTGGAGGGAGCCGCCCGCGGCCACCGCCATCAGCTGCATGCCCCGGCACACGCCGAGCGTCGGGATGCCGACGGCGTCGGCGGCGCGGAGCAGCGCGAGCTCCCATGTGTCCCGGTCCTCGCGCCAGGTGGTCGTGTGCGGGCCCGGCTCCTGCCCGTAGCGGTGAGGTCCGACGTCCGCGCCTCCTGTGATCACCAGGCCGTCGACCCTGGAGACGACCTCCTCGGCGACCTGGTCCGACCCGGAGGCCGGCGGCAGCAGGACCGGGATGCCGCCCGCCGCGAGGACGGCATCGGCGTACTGCGCGTGCAGGAGGTCGGCGGTCGTGTTCCACACGCCCCACTGCGCACGCTCGCGGTACGTCGACAGGCCGATCACGGGCCGCTGCTCGGTCATCGCACCCGCCTCGGTCAGAGCGGCGTGACGTACGCGGCGGAGATGCCGCCGTCGACGAGGAACGTGTTGGCGGTGATGAACGACGCGTCGTCGGAGGCCAGGAACAGGACCGCGCTGGCGAGCTCCTCCGGCTCGCCGAAACGCCCCATCGGCACGTGCACGAGCCGCCGGGCGGCGCGCTCCGGGTCCTTAGCGAACAGCTCCTTGAGCAGGGGCGTGTTCACGGGTCCCGGGCACAGGGCGTTGACCCGGATGCCCTCCCGCGCGAACTGCACGCCGAGCTCCCGGCTCATGCTGAGCACGCCGCCCTTGGACGCCGAGTAGGAGATCTGCGACGTCGCCGCACCCATCACGGCGACGAACGACGCGGTGTTGATGATCGAGCCGCGCTTCTGCTCGAGCATGTAGGGGAGCGCGGCCTTGCAGCACAGGTAGACGGAGGTCAGGTTGACCTCCTGCACCCGGCGCCAGGCGTCGAGGTCGGTGTCGAGGATCGAGTCGTCGTCGGGCGGGCTGATTCCCGCGTTGTTGAAAGCGATGTCGACCGAGCCGTAGGTGTCCTTGGCCGTCTTGAACAGCGCGTCGACCTGGGCCTTGTCGGTCACGTCGACGTGCACGTACGTCGCGTGGTCGCTGCCGCCCAGCTCCTCGACGACGCGCGGGCCGCCCTCGTCGTCGATGTCGCCGATGACGACCTTCGCGCCCTCCGCGACGAACCGGCGTACGGTCGCCAGCCCGATCCCCGAGCACCCGCCGGTGACCACCGCCACCCGGCCCTCGATGCGTCCTGCCACTGTCTGTCCTTCCCCGGTGGGTCGAGACGGTCGCCGGGCGACCTCCTCAACCACCGACTACGTCGCGATGAAGACGTTCTTCTCCTCGGTGAACGCGTACGGCGCGTCCGGGCCGAGCTCCCGGCCGAGGCCGGACATCTTGTAGCCGCCGAACGGCGTCCAGTAGCGGACGCTCGAGTGGCTGTTCACGCTCAGGTTGCCGGTCTGGACGCCGCGGGAGACCCGGAGCGCCCGGCCGAGGTCGTTGGTGTAGATCGACCCCGAGAGGCCGTACTCGGAGTCGTTGGCGAGCGCGATCGCCTCGTCCTCGTCGTCGAACGGCATCACCGCGACCAGCGGCCCGAACACCTCCTCGCGCCAGACCGGCTCGGAGACGTCCTTGGCCTCGGTCACCATGGCGGGCAGCCAGAAGCCGTCGCCGCCGGGCGTCGATCCCTGGAAGGCGATCGTGGTGGCGTCGACGTACCGCTGCACGGCGTCGCGCTGCCCGGCCGAGACCATCGGCCCCATCTGGCTCGCCTCGTCCGCGGGGTCGAGCACGCGCCAGTCCTGGATCGCCTTCTCCAGGAGACCCATGAACTCGTCGTACGCCGACCGCTGCACGAGGATCCGCGAGCGGGCGCAGCAGTCCTGGCCGGCGTTGTCGAAGACCGCCCCGGGTGCCGCGGCGGCGGCTGCTGCAACGTCCGCGTCGGCGAACACGATGTTCGCGCTCTTGCCGCCGAGCTCGAGGGTCACGTGCTTCACCTGCTGCGCGCAGCCGGCCATGATCTGGCGACCGACCTCGGTGGAGCCGGTGAACACGACCTTGTGCACCTGCGGATGGGTGACGAAGCGGTTGCCGACGACCGAGCCCTTGCCGGGGATCACCGTGAACACACCTGGCGGGATGCCCGCCTCGAGGGCGAGCTCACCGATCCGGATGGCGGTCAGCGGCGTGATCTCGGCCGGCTTGAGGACGACCGTGTTCCCGGCGGCCAGCGCGGGTGCGAAGCCCCAGCCGGCGATCGGCATCGGGAAGTTCCACGGCACGATCACGCCGACGACGCCGAGCGGCTCGTGGAAGGTGATGTCGATGCCGCCCGGCACCGGGATCTGCTTGCCGACGAGGCGCTCGGGCGCAGCCGAGTAGTAGTTGAGGACGTCGCGGACGTTGCCGGCCTCCCAGCGGGCGTTGCTGATCGTGTGCCCGGAGTTCTCGACCTCGAGCCTGGCGAGCTCCTCGTTGTGCGCGTCCACGACGGCCGCGAAGGCGCGCAGCAGCCGGGCTCGCTCACCCGGCGCGAGGTCACGCCAGGCCGGGAACGCGTCGTGCGCGCGCTCGATGGCGGCGTCGGTCTCCGACTCGGTGGCCGAGGGGACCTCACGCAGCTCGCGCCCGGTCGACGGGTTGATGAGGGTGGTGGACAAGGACTACATCCTCTCGAAGGAGCGTCGAAGCTCCCAGTCGGTCACGGCGGCATCGAAGGCCTTGAGCTCGACGTCGGCCATGTTGGTGTAGTGGTCCACGACGTCGTCGCCGAACGAGGCGCGGGCGAGGTCGGACGACGCCCAGGCGTCGCGGGCCTCGCGCAGCGTGTGCGGCACGTGCGGCTTGTCGGAGTGGTAGGCGTTGCCCTTCAGCTCGGGCTCGAGCTCGAGGCCCTGCTCGATGCCGTGGCGGCCGCCCGCGACCATGGCCGCCAGGGCCAGGTACGGGTTCACGTCGCCGCCGGGCACGCGGTTCTCCATCCGGGCGCTCGGGCCGTGACCGACCAGGCGGACCGCGCAGGTGCGGTTGTCGTTGCCCCAGGCGACCGCGGTGGGGGCGAAGGAGCCGTCGGCGAACCGCTTGTAGGAGTTCACGTTGGGTGCGTAGAGCAGCGTGAAGTCGCGCATGGACGCCAGCACGCCGGCGACGAAGCTGTCGTACATCGCCGACCGGCCGTTGCCGTCCCAGAAGACGACGTCGCCGTCCTTGCCGCGCAGCGACAGGTGGATGTGGCACGAGCTGCCCTCGCGCTCGTTGTACTTCGCCATGAACGAGATCGACTGGCCACGCTGCGCGGCGATCTCCTTGGCGACGGTCTTGTAGACGCTGTGGTTGTCGGCGGTGACGAGCGCGTCGGCGTACAGGAAGCCGATCTCGTGCTGCCCGAAGTTGCACTCGCCCTTGGCGCCCTCGACGTCCAGCCCGGCGGCGTACATCGTGTTGCGGATGTCCCGAAGGAGGGGCTCGGCGCGCGTGGTGCCGAGGATCGAGTAGTCGACGTTGTACTGGTTGACCGGCTCCAGGCCGCGGTAGCCGAGCCGGCTCGCGTCCTCGTACGACGTGTTGAAGGCGATGAACTCGAGCTCGGTACCGGCCAGCGCCACCAGGTCTCGCTCCGCCAGCTTGTCCAGCTGGGCCCTGAGGATCGACCGTGGCGACTGGACCACCGGCTGGTGGTCGAGCCACACCAGGTCGCACTGCACCATCGCGGTGGCCGGGAGGTGGGGGAGCGGCCGGATCGTCTCCCAGTCGGGGACGAACTCCATGTCGCCGTAGCCGCGCTCCCAGGAGCTGATCGCGTACCCGTCGACGGTGTTCATGTCGATGTCGACGGCGAGCAGGTAGTTGCACCCCTCGGTGCCGTGCTCGACCACGACGTCGAGGAAGTACTGGCCGTGGAGCCGCTTGCCCTGCAGGCGCCCCTGCATGTCGGTGAACGCGAGCACGACGGTGTCGATCTCGCCGTTCTCGATGCGCTTGCGCAGCGACTCGAGCGTCAGGTAGCGGTCGTTGGGTGGCATGGGCTCCCTCGTTTCGTCGGACTCACCCGAGCAGACCGCGCAGCAGCGCGGCCGTGTCGTCGCAGTGTTCTTCCATGGTCTGGCGCGCCTTGTCGGCCTTCCCGTCGAGGACCGCCCGGAGCAGCGCTGCGTGCTGGGCGTCGGAGTGGGCGATGTTCGTCTCCAGCACCGGGATCGCGCTGAGCATCTCGTGCAGGCTTGCCTGCACGGAGGTCACGGCCTCGAGGGTCCGGCCCGAGCCGGTCACGGCTGCCAACGTCAGGTGGAAGCGGGAGTCCGCCTGTCGATGGCGAGCCTGGCTGGTCGCCCGCGCCACCGCTTCGTGCGCGGCCTCGAGACGCGCCCGGGCGTCGTCGCTGAGGTCGGCGGCGGCCGCCTGGTACGCCGCTCCGGGCTCCACGATCCGCCGGAACTCCAGAGCGTCGAGCCAGTCGGCCCGCTGCTGCGGCGTCGTCCGCGCGGCACGTCGGGCCGACGGCGTCTGCGGCTTCATCGTCACCACGGTGCCGCCGCCCCGACCTCGGGTCGTCTCGACGAGGTCCGCAGCCCGGAGAGCCGCCATCGCCTCCCGGAGTGTCGCCCGCGACACGTGCATCCGCTCGGCGAGCTCCCGCTCGGACGGCAGCGTGCTGCCCTGCGGGTACACCCCGAGCCGGATCGCGGTCGCGAGCTGCTCCACGCACGACTCGAACGCATGCGCCCGGACCGGCCGCAGCACGACCCGCGCCAGGTCGGGCGCAGAGTTGACGCCGTGAGCAGACGCGGTCACGCGGGCCAGTTTGTCAGGCGATCCCCAACTGTCAATGGTCTGGCTTCAGACCGAATTTGGCTCTGACCCTTTACGACGGATTCCGGGCGGGTCTAGCCTCCCGGACAACCGCTTCCGCTCCTGAAAGGGTTTCCAGATGCCCGAAGCGCATGAGGCAATCCCGCCCCACGAGCTCTCCGAGGACGAAAAGCATCTGGCCAAGCTCGGGTACCGCCAGGATCTCCACCGATCGTGGTCGGGGTTCTCGAACTTCGCGATCTCGTTCTCCATCATCTCGATCCTCGCCGGCTGCTTCACGAACTTCGGGGCCGGCTTCAACAACGGTGGCCCGATCTCGATCTCGTGGTCGTGGCCCATCCTGAGCGCGTTCATCCTCCTCATCGGCTTCACGATGAGCGAGCTGGTGTCGGCGTACCCGACCTCGGGTGGCATCTACTGGTGGGCCGCCAAGCTGGGCGGTCCGGCGGCGGGCTTCTTCACCGGCTGGCTGAACCTGATCGGGCTGGTCGCGGTGACGGCGGGTGTGTCCTACGGCTGCGCGACGTTCATCGACCTGACGATCAGCACGTGGTCGACGTCGTACGCCGACAGCTACTCGCTGACGCGGGTGTTCATCATCTTCGTGATCGTGCTCTTCCTGGCCGCGCTGCTCAACATCTTCAGCAGCCACCTGATGGCGGTCATGAACAACGTCTCGGTGTGGTGGCACGTGGTCGGCGCCAGCATCATCGTGCTGATCCTGCTCTTCGTTCCCGACCAGCACCAGAGCTTCAGCTACGTCTTCACCGAGCGGTACAACAACTCGGGCTACGCGGACGGCAGCGTCACCAGTCTCGGGTTCTGGTTCGCGATCGTGCCGTTCGGCTTCCTGCTCACGCAGTACACGATCACCGGGTTCGACGCGTCCGCGCACCTCTCTGAGGAGACCGGCCAAGCGGCGAAGGCGGCCGCGAAGGGCATCTGGCGCTCGATCTTCTACTCCGGCCTCGGCGGCTACATCCTGCTGCTGTGCGTGGTGTTCGCGATCCCGGACAACGCCCAGGGGCAGCCTGACAACGCCTTGGCAGGCGCAGGCGTGCAACCCATCTTCCTCGGTGCTCTCGGGCAGAACTGGGCGACGTTCGTGCTGTTCATCTCGGCGTCGGCGCAGTTCTTCTGCGCGACCTCGTGCATGACCTCGGCCTCCCGGATGACCTTCGCCTTCAGCCGCGACGGTGCCATCCCGGGCTCGAGCCGCTGGTCCGCCCTCACCTCGTCGCGTGTGCCGGCCAACGCGGTCATGTTCGTCGGTGTCTGCGCCGCGATCCTGACGCTCCCGGCGCTGATCAAGGTGGACGTGGGCGGCGTTCCGGTCCCGCTGGCCTTCTACGCCGTCACCTCGATCGCGGTGATCGGGCTGTACCTCGCCTTCGCCATCCCGATCTACCTGCGGTGGCGGCACGGTGAGAACTTCGACGTCGGGTCCTGGAACAACGGCAGCAAGTACAAGTGGATGAACCCGATCGCGGTCGCCGAGATCGTGATCGTGTCCCTCTACCTGATGCTGCCGACGACGCCTGCCGCGAACCCGTTCCGGGACGAGTTCGAGTGGAAGTTCGTCAACTACGCCCCGATCGTCACGCTGGGTGCCCTGATCCTCCTGGCGATCTGGTGGAACGTGTCCGCCAAGCACTGGTTCACCGGCCCGAAGCACACCATCGACCAGGCTGTCCTCGATGCCTTCGGTGACGAAGCCCTGACGGCGGACTGACCGACGACCGCCGACCAGGAGTGAGCGAGGAGCAGAACGCGAGCGACCGCCCCGCCCTGGACAGGCTGGCCTGTCTGGCGGGGCGGTCGTGGCGCGTCAGTGAGCTTCCCGGCGGCCTGACCAACATCAACCTCCGGGTGCAGGACGACCACGGGCTCGACGTCGTCGTGCGCTGGACGCGGGGTGACGCCGAGCTGCTCGGCATCGACCGGGAAGCGGAGCACGACAACACGGTGGCGGCGTACCAGGCGGGTGTCGGTGCCGAGGTGCTCGAGTACCGACCCGAGCTGTCGATCACGGTGATCAGCTTCCTGCCGGGGAGGTCCTTGACCAACGAGGACTTCGCCGACCCGGGTGTGCTGACCCGTGCCGCCCACGCCGTTCGCCGGCTCCACGCCGGGCCGCGGTTCACCGGGGACTTCGACATGTTCCGGCGGCAGGCGGGCTACCTGGAGGTGGTGCGCGACAAGGGCATCCCGTTGCCTGCCGGCTACCTCGACCACGCCGACGCCTGGGCCGACGTACGGCGTGCCCTGGCGGCGGCTCCCCGCCCGACCGTGCCCTGCAACAACGACCTGCTGGCCGCCAACTACATCGACGACGGCGAGCAGGTGTGGCTGATCGACTACGAGTACTCCGGCAACAACGACGCGTGCTTCGAGCTCGGCAACACCACGACGGAGTGCGACTTCACCGAGGACCAGATCGACGCCTGGTGCGAGGCGTACTTCGGTGACCCGTCGCCGGCCGACCGCGCTCGGGTGCGGGTGCAGGCACTGTGCAGCCAGTACGGGTGGGCGCTGTGGGGCTTCATCCAGGAGCACGCGAGCCCGATCGACTACGACTTCCACTCCTTCGGCATGGAGCGTTACGAGAAGGCGGACGCGACGTTCCGGAGCGGTCGCCTCCCCGGGCTGCTCGAGCAGGTGGCCTCCGGTGGTTGAGGAGGTCGCACGGACCGCGGTGGTTGAGGAGGTCGCACGGACCGCGGTGGTTGAGGAGGTCGCTCTGCGACCGTCTCGAAACCACCGGTCGGAACGGGGTGGTTTCGAGACAGGCGCTGGCGCGCTTACCTCGACCACCGGAGCGGTGAGCGGCTGTGGCTGAGCTCCCGTCCCGGGCGCAGGTAGTGGTGGTCGGCGGGGGTGTGATCGGCTGCTCGGTCGCCTACCACCTGACCAAGCTGGGCCTCACCGACGTCGTGCTCCTCGAGCAGGGACGGCTGTCAGGAGGCACGACCTGGCACGCCGCCGGGCTGGTCGGGCCGCTGCGGGCGACCGAGGCCGGCACGCGGCTCGTGCAGTACTCCGCGGAGCTCTACGCCTCGCTCGAGGCGGAGACCGGGTTCGCCACCGGTTACAACAACGTCGGCGGCGTGATCGTGGCGCGGACCGAGGACCGGATGACCCAGCTCCGGCGTACCGCCGCCAACGCCGTGGCCTACGACCTCGAGTGCGAGGTCATCGACCCCGATCGGGCCCAGGAGCTCTGGCCGCCGATGCGCGTTGACGACCTGCTCGGCGCGCTCTGGCTGCCGGGCGACGGGAAGGTCAACCCGGCCGACCTGACGCAGTCCCTGGCGCGGGGCGCGCGGCAGGGCGGTGCACAGGTGGTCGAGCGGGTGCGAGTCATCGGCTTCGACATCGAGGACGGCCCGAGCGGCCCGCGGGTGACCGCCGTCCGCACAGATGCCGGAGCGATGGAGTGCGAGGTGGTCGTCAACTGCGCCGGCCAGTGGGCCAAGGCTCTGGGCGACCTCGCCGGCGTCACCGTCCCGCTGCACTCGGCCGAGCACTTCTACGTGGTGACCGAGGGGGTGCCGGGGACCCACCCGGACCTGCCGATCATGCGCGACCCGGACGGCTGGACCTACTTCAAGGAGGAGGTGGGTGGACTCGTCGTCGGCGGCTTCGAGCCCGACGCGAAGCCCTGGCGCTCGCCGTCGGACCTGCCGTACCCCTTCGAGTTCCAGCTGCTCGAGGAGGACTGGGAGCACTTCGCGCCGCTGATGGAGGAGGCGGTCACCCGGATCCCGGCCCTGGCCGAGACGGGGATCCGGAAGTTCTACAACGGCCCCGAGTCGTTCACGCCCGACAACCAGTTCCTGCTCGGCCAGGCGCCGGGGCTGCAGGGCTACTTCGTCGGGGCCGGCTTCAACTCCGTGGGCATCGCCTCGGCCGGCGGCGCGGGACGGGCGCTCGCCGAGTGGATCGTCGAGGGAGAGCCGACCAGCGACCTCGTGGCGGTCGACGTACGCCGGTTCGCGCCGTTCCACGGCGACGAGGACTGGCTGCGCTCGCGGGTGGCCGAGATCCTCGGCGTCCACTACGAGGTTCCGTGGCCGCTCCGCGAGCCCGAGACCGGACGACCCCAGCGCGTGTCCCCGCTTCACGAGAGGCTGGCCGCGAGGGGGGCGGTCTTCGGCAGCCGGATGGGCTGGGAGCGGCCGCTCGTGTTCGCACCCGCAGGCGCGCCGCCCGCGCCGTACACCTGGGGGAAGCCGGCCTGGCTGCCGTGGTGCCTCGAGGAGCAGCGTGCGACGCGCGAGCGGGTGGCGGTCTTCGACCAGACCTCGTTCTCGTTGTACGACGTGTCCGGGCCGGACGCGCTCGCGTCACTGCAGTGGATCTGCGCCGCCGATGTCGACGTCCCGGTGGGTGGTTGCGTCTACACCCCGTTCCTGAACGACCGCGGCACCTACGAGGCCGACCTGACCGTGACCCGCACCGGCCCGGAGTCCTTCCTGCTGGTGTCGAGCTCGGCCACGACCATCCGCGACCTGGACTGGATCCGGCGCCATCTGGCGCCGGGCGCCGACGTGTCCGTCACCGACCTCACCGAAGACCTCTCGGTGATCGGCGTGATGGGGCCGCGCTCGCGCGAGCTGATGGGGCGCGTGGTCTCGACAGGCTCGACCGACGCGGCCCCCTGGTCGGACGAGGCGTTCCCGTTCGCGACGAGCCAGGAGGTGCGGGTCGGCGAGGTCGACCTCCGCGCGACCCGGATGACCTACGTAGGCGAGGTCGGCTGGGAGCTGGTTGTCCCGGTCGGCGACGCGGGCGCCGTCTACGACGCGCTGCGCGCGGCCGGGGACGACCTCGGCCTGGCGGATGCCGGCTACCACGCGATCGAGTCGCTCCGGCTGGAGAAGGGGTACCGCGCCTTCGGTCGCGACCTCACCCCCGACCTCACGCCGGTCGAGGCCGGCCTGCTCTTCGCGACCGCGCTCGCGGGCAAGGGCGGCAGCGACAAGGACTTCCTGGGCCGGTCGGCCCTGCTCTCCCATCGCGACCGGCTGCGCGAGCCGGGACCCCGCCGCCGGGTCGTCTCGTTCGTATGCACCGAGCCGGAGCCGATGGTGTGGGGTGGGGAGCTGCTGCTCCGCAACGGTGAGCCGGCCGGGCAGGTGACCAGCGCGGCGTACGGCGCGACGGTGGGTGCCAGTGTGGGTCTCGCGCTGCTCCGCTCCGATCGTCCGGTCCGCCAGGAGGACCTCGACGGGGAGGCGTTCGCGATCGACCTGGCCGGGGAGCTGGTGCCCGTGCGGGTGACCCTGGGGGCACCGCTGCGATGAACCGTCCGAGGATGTTCGAGACGACGGAGGATCCCGGATGCCCACGGAGCTGACCTGGCCCGAGGTGGCCGCGCGACTGGCCCCTGCCCGCAGCTACTGGCTGGGGACGGTGTCGGCCGTGGGTGCCCCACACGCCGCGCCGGTCTGGGGCGTCGTGGTCGACGACGACCTCTACCTGTACTCCGAGCGCAGCACGGTCAAGGCGCGCAACCTCGTGGCCGACCCTCGTGTCGTGGTGCACCTGGAGAGCGCCGAGGACGTCGTGATCGTGCACGGCCGGCTCGACGACCTCGGTGCGCCGGGGGAGCGGGGCGACGTCGTGGCCGCCTTGGCCGCGAAGTACCCCGATCCGGACGACGCGCAGTACCTCCCGTCGCAGGACCCGGACTTCGACGTGCTCTACGTGCTGCGGCCCGAGCGGGCGATGGCGTGGCGGCTCGACGGGTACCTGACGTCACAGGGTCGCTGGCGAGCCTGAGCACGCACCGGTCGTCGGTCGCTCACGCGCCGGCGTAGATGTCCCGGATGACGTCCTCGATGTCCGGCTCCTGGATCGACAGGTCGGCGACGGCGTACGACGCGGCGACGGCCGAGACGATCGGTGCCGCGCTCTCGCCCGCGGGGAAGCTCAGCCACTGCCGGGGCCCGTCGACCTTCCGCGTGACCGCCCCCGGGACCGAGATGGGTGGCGCCTCGTCGACCAGGTCGACCACCAGGGTCCGGGTGGACTCGCCGCGCTGGTGCAGCTGTCCGAGCGGCCCGTCGAAGACCGCGGTGCCGTGGTCGATGACGATCACCCGGTCGCAGAGCGCCTCGATGTCCTGGAGGTCGTGGGTGGTCAGCATGAGGGTGGTGCCCCGCTCGGCGTTCAGGGTGCGTAGGAACTCGCGCAGCCGTCCCTTGCTGATCACGTCCAGGCCGATGGTCGGTTCGTCGAGGTAGAGGATGTCCGGCTCGTGGAGGAGTGCCGCGGTGATGTCGCCGCGCATCCGCTGGCCGAGGCTGAGCTGCCGGACCGGGGTGTCGAGCAGGTCGCCGAGGTCGAGCAGCTCGACGTACTCCTCGAGCGTCCGCCGATGGCGCGTGGGATCGACCCGGTAGATCTTCTGCAGCAGTTCGAAGCTGTCCCGCAGGGGCAGATCCCACCACAGGGTGGTCCGCTGCCCGAACACGACGCCGATGCGCCGCGCCAGGCGCGTGCGTTCGTGGCTCGGCTCGAGCCCGGCCACCCGCAGGTGGCCCGACGTCGGCACGAGGATGCCCGTCAGCATCTTGATCGTGGTCGACTTCCCGGCTCCGTTGGGGCCGATGTAGCCGATCATCTCGCCCGCATCGATCGCGAAGGTGAGGTCGTGGACGGCCTGCACCTCGGTCCGCGTGCGGCCCCGTGCTCTGCCGTTGATGCCGCCCTTCTTGCGGACCACGAACGTGCGGCCGAGGTCACGGACGTCGATCAGGCTCATCTGGCTGTCCTTTCAGTGCCGAAGTGGGACATGTCAGCTCCCGGTGGAGGTGTAGTGGCGGACACCCGTGCGCCAGGCGAGACCGGCGACGACCAGGGTGAGGAGGGCGACGACGGGGGAGAACGCCGAGAACCACGACGGCATCCCGAAGGGGTCGGGGCGGTCGAGGAGGTAGAGGCAGGGGTACCAGTTGACGAACGCGATCGGGACGATGAAGGTCAGGCTCTTGAGGATCTCGCGCGGGAAGATCGTCATCGGGTACTGCGTCATGGTGTTGCCGCCGTAGGTGAAGGCGTTGGCGAACTCGGTGGAGTCGAGCGTCCAGAACTGGATGCACGAGAAGGTCACGAACAGCGAGAAGAAGATCGCCGAGGCGGAGACGAGCATCACGACGGTGAGGGCGACCTTCGGCACGGTCCAGTCGACACCCCAGGCGCCGTACCCGAAGACCGCGACGGCCTGGGTGATCCGGCCGAGCCGCCGTAGGGCGAACTTGTCGGCACACACCTGGACCAGCAGGGGAACCGGCCGGGTCAGCATCGCGTCCAGGGTTCCGGAGCGGATGTGGGTCCCCATCAGCTCGACGCTGCCGATGAGGAGATCCCCGATGCCGATCCCGATCCCGCTCGCGCCGTAGAGCAGGGCGATCTCGCGCAGGTCGAACCCGCCCAGCGCCGGTACCGAGTGGAACATCAGGGCGAGTCCGACGAAGTCGAGGAACGTGATCAGCGCGCTCGACACCGTGAGGATCCAGAACGACGCCGGGTAGGCCAGCGACGACCGCACCCACATCTGGGCGATCCAGACGTACTCCCGCGGGGCGCTGCGCACCCGGGCCGCGACCTCAGCCACCCTGGACCACCACCTTCCGCGTCGCCGCGCCCAGCACGGCATGGCACGCCGCCAGCAGGACGACGATCCACAGGACCTGGAGCCCCAGGCCGTCGAGGATGCCGGTGCCCGTGCGCTGCCCGAGCCAGATGTCGGCCGGCGTCTGGAGGTACGACGCCCACGGCAGCGCCAGCGCGATGCTGCGCAACGGCTCGGGGAAGATCACCAGCGGCAAGGTCATCCCGCTCAGGAAGATCGCCAGCACGCCCGACAGGGTCCGGACGCCCGTCTGGTCGAGCAGCCAGAACGCCGTGCACGCCACGAGGAACCGGATGCCGAAGCTGGTCACGATGGCGAGCAGCAGGCTGACCACGAACCCCAGCGCGGCGACCGGGGTGCCCGGCAGCGCGATGTCGAAGAGGAAGAGCCCCAGGATCGTGGGGGCGAGGCCGCGCGTCAGGACGTGGTACGCCGCGCGCCCGAGGTCGCCGGCGAGGTACCAGCCGATCAGGCCGACCGGCCGGTACAGGTCGATCGCGACGTCCCCGGTGCGGATCCGCTCGGCGAGGTCGTCGGTGGTGCCGCCGCCCCAGAGCGCCACGGTCATCAGCAGCGCCTGGCCGATCCAGACGTAGGTGACCGCGTCCGTGGCGTCGTACCCGCCGGCGTGCTCGCGCTGGTGCCACAGGGCGAGGTAGGCGTAGCTGTAGATCACCCCGAACACGCAGTTGGTGAAGATGCCCGCCAGGGTGGCGGTGCGATAGGTGCTGAAGCGGCGGAACGACCGCATCGCGACAGCGACGTAGAGCACGAGACCCCCTCGGTGGTCGAGCCTGGTGGAACCCGCGCACGCCAAGTGACCCCGCCTCCAGAAAAGGCGGGGGTGTCGGACGTGCACGTTCTGTGGTTGTGGGCCGCCCAGTCTCGCTCACGCGAGACCGGGCGGCAAGTGCGATTCGATCAGTGCTGGTAGGTCCCCTTGATGATGGCGCGGGCGGCGGTCTTGAAGGCCAGGTTGAAGCTCATCACCGCCATCGAGGCGTTCTCGTCGATGCCCAGGCTGTCCTCGGTCACGGCGTGGACCACGAAGTAGTAGCGGTGCACCTGGTCACCCGGAGGCGGTGCCGCTCCCATGAAGCCGCGCGTGCCGCCGTCGTTGACGAGCATGAAGGCGTTCCCGGGGAGGGATGCGCCCTCGGCGCCGGCCCCGGCGTCGAGCGAGGTGACGTCGGCGGGAAGGTCGACGACCGCCCAGTGCCAGAAGCCGCTCGGGGTCGGCGCGTCGGGGTCGTAGCAGGTGACCACGTAGCTCTTGGTGCCCTCCGGAGCGCCGCTCCACGACAGCTGCGGGGACTTGTTGCCGAACTCCGCGACCTGGTCGTCCTTGAGGGGCTGCCCGTCGGTGACGTCCTCGCTGGTGACGGTGAACGACGGGACCTGGGGGAGAAGCTCGTACGGGTCGGGCTTCACGGGGCGGTCGAGACTCATCTGCTCTCCTCACTCGCGGACGTGGACGGACCCTCGCAACCTACAACCGGCCGGCACCGGTGGTTGAGGAGGTCGCTCTGCG
>DASSTL010000115.1:0-6270 GCA_035707985.1 Nocardioides sp.
TGGCCCGCGGGATCGTCGAGCGCCCAGTCCTGGTAGCGCTTGCCCGGGTAGAACGGGCACGCGTCACCGCAGCCCATGGTGACCACGACATCGGCCTGCCGGACGGCGGCGTCGGTGAGCATCTTGGGTGTCTCGGCCGCCAGGTCGATGCCCTCCTCGGCCATCGCCGACACCGCCACGGGGTTGACCTCGTCGGCCGGCTGCGAGCCGGCCGACAGCACCTCGATCCGGTCACCCGCGAGGTGCTGGAGATAGCCCGCGGCCATCTGTGAGCGCCCCGCGTTGTGGACGCAGACGAACAGCACAGTCGGCTTCAGGACACTTCCTCCAGGAGTGAGGTGGGCTCGTCGACCTCCGGATGGAGGACCAGCAGAGCGGCCAGGCCGCAGGCGCCGCCCACGAGCTGCATGAGCACGAAAGCCGACACCGACGACGGCGCGATGCCGGCGAACGAGTCTGACAGGGAGCGGGCGACGGTCACGGCTGGGTTGGCGAAGCTCGTGGAGCTGGTGAACCAGTACGCGGCGGTGATGTAGCCGCCGACCGCGAACGCGACAGTCTCGACCCGCGGGGAGCGGAGTGCGCCGAACACCACCACCACCAGCCCGAAGGTCGCCATCGCCTCACCGAGGAGGTGCCCGCCCGTCGCGCGGTGGTGGTCCGAGATGGAGACCGCGTCGAGGTCGAACATCAGGTTCGCGAGCACGGCACCCACGAGACCGCCCGCGACCTGGGCGCCGACCAGGACCGCCGCCTCGCGGCCGGTCACCCGGCGTACGGCCCGCTCCACCAGGGTCACCACCGGGTTGAACGACGCCGAGACGGGCTGGAGCGCCAGGATCAGCGCCACCAGGGCAGCCCCGGTCGCCAGGCTGTTCTCGAGCAGCTGGAGTCCCCGGTCGTTCGGCGACAGCCGCTGCGCGGCGATGCCCGAGCCGATGACGGCCGTGACCAGGAACGCCGTACCGATGAGCTCGGCAGCAGCTCGGCGGAGGAGTCGCCCCGGATCCGTGGGCATCAGGCGGACACGCCGCCGAGCAGGGTGGCGAGATCGCGCAGCGCATCGCGGTTGACGCGGTAGTAGACCCAGACGCCGCGCTTCTCGCGGTCGAGGATGCCGGACTCGTGCAGGAGCTTGAGGTGGTGGCTGATCGTCGGCTGGGACAGGTCGAATGCGTCATTGAGGTCGCAGACGCAGGCCTCGCCGTCCGCGTGGGAGGCCACGAGCGACACCAGGCGCAACCGCACCGGGTCGGCGATCGCCTTGACCAGCGGCGCGACGCGATCGGCCGCCTCCGCCGACAGTGGCTCACGGGTGACCGGTGAGCAGCAGGCGACGGCTTCGACGGGCGTCAGCTCGAGTACAGACTTCGACATACCTCTATATTGACAGATGTCGATGTCCTATGGCAATCTCCACTCACACATCGAGACCCATCTATGTCCAGGAGTGTCTGCCATGTCCCGCGTCCAACTCGCCCTCAACGTCGACGACCTCGAGGCGTCGGTCGCCTTCTACTCCCGACTCTTCGCGACCGAGCCCGCCAAGATCCGACCGGGCTACGCCAACTTCGCGGTCGCCGAGCCGCCGCTGAAGCTGGTCCTCATCGAGAACCCCGGTCAGGGTGGCTCGCTCAACCACCTCGGGGTCGAGGTCGCCGACACCGACACCGTCGACGCCGAACAGGCCCGGCTGGCCGAGGCCGGCTTCGCCTCGGTGGACGAGCGCGACACCACCTGCTGCTACGCCAAGCAGGACAAGTTCTGGGTGTCGGGCACTCCCGACGGAGAGTCCTGGGAGATCTACACCGTCCTGGCCGACAGCTCGACGCCCAACGGCGAGGCCGAGGGCCAGGAGTGCTGCACGCACCTCCTGGCCGACCCCTCCCCCGCGCAGGCCGAGGCGGCGGTCTGCTGCGGCTGATCGGTCAGGACCCGGTCAGGACCCGGTCTCGACCTCGTCGAGCAGCGTCAGCGACCAGCCGTACACCTCGTCGAGCCGCTCGGCGAAGGCCGGGTTCACCTGCGCCATGCCGACGTACCAGAGGGCAAAGGCAACCTGGCGTACGGCAATCAGGTCGTCGAGGCGCGTGACGTCGAGGTCGCGGTGGGCGAGATAGCCCTCGAGCAACGCGTCTCGGTAGGCCGCATAGCCGGGCTCGTCGCGGAGCTCCCAGAGCGCGACCGCGAGCTCGTAGAGACGGGGGCCGAATCCGCAGTCGTCGAAGTCGATCAGCCCGACCTCGCCGCCGTGGAACACCGCGTTGCCCAGGTGCAGGTCCGCATGGACCAGGCCGACGTCGCCGCCGTCCAGGACCTCTGACGTCCGCGCTCCGACGGCCTCGAAGCGGCGGCGGAGCTCGGCCGGCAGCAGGGCCCAACAGTCGGCCGCAGGCGTCACGCCGTACACCATGCGGTTGCCGAAGAAGGTCTCGTGGTCCCACCGGATCCGCACGAACCCGGGTGGTGGGCGCCACGCGTCTGCCTGGAGGTGGAGTCGGGCCATCGCGTCGCCGAGCCGGCGCAGGTGGACCGGTCGCGCCGACTCCTCCAGGATGCGGCCGTCGATCCAGCGCAGGACCGAGCAGACCCGCGACTCCCCCGCTGCCGATGCCTCGACCGTGGTCGAGCCGTCCCTCGCCGTCACCGGCTCGGGGACCGCCAGGTCGGTGTCGGCGCGGATCGTGCTCAGCCACGAGAGCTCCGATCGGACGGCTGCCGCCGACTCGACGTCGCGCCCGTGCCGCTGGGGCCGGTGCACGCGCACCAGCAGCCGTCCGCCCGGGCCGTCATGGCGGAACGTGGTGTTCTCTTCGTGCGCGATGAAGGTCAGCCGACCGTCGGGCACGGCGTACTGCTCGAGCGCCGCCACCGCGACCCTGCGGAGTATGGCGATCTGGGCCCGCCGAGACTGCATGTGGGCCTCCCCCGGTGCGCCGTCGACCACATCCCGAGAGGGTAGTCACGCGGAGCGCGCGCCGTGGGTCAGGCGACGCGCCGAGAGGGGTCGGCCTCCGCCAGCTGCACGTCCAGGTCGATCGAGATCCGGTCCGCGATCACGAAGCCGCCCGACGCGAGCGGCACGTTGAACTCGATGCCGAACTCCTTGCGGGAGAGGCTGCCGGTGGCCGAGAAACCTGCGTGGGTGGATCCGTCCATCGGGTACGTCTGCGTGCCCTCGAACACGACCTCCAGGGCGAAGGGCTTGCTACGCCCCTTCACCGTGAGCTCTCCTTCGACGGCCAGACCACCGTCGGCATCCTCTCGGATCGCCGTCGAGGTGAACGCCATGAACGGGAACGACTCGACGTCGAAGAAGTCGGGGCTGCGCAGGTGCGCGTCGCGGTCGGCGTTCCCGGTGTCCACGGTGGACATGTCCACCTGCGCCGTGAGCAGCGACGCCTCGAAAGGCTCGGCCACGATGAGTCGGGCCTCGACCCCGGTGAATGTGCCCCGGACCTTCGAGATGCCCATGTGTCGGACAGTGAAGCCCACGGTCGTGTGCGACGCATCCAGCGTCCACGTGCCGGTGGCGAGTGGAAGTGCCATCGATCTCTACTCTCTGTTTATCGAGACTGTCTGTCTCGTTTAAACACGTTACCGACCGTAGGCACGACATTCAAGACTGTTGGTCTCGTTTTTCTCTCAGCGTTGGTACGCTCCCCCCATGGGACGAGGACGCACCCGCGACGAGGACGCGCGGGACCGCATACTGGCGGCGGCGTTCCGGCTCGTCGGCGAGGAGGGGCCGGCCAAGGTGCGCATCGACGCCATCGCGGAGGCGGCCGGGGTGGGCAAACAGACGATCTATCGGTGGTGGCCGACGAAGACGGCCGTGGTGATGGAGGCTCTGGTCACGCAGACCATGGCCGAGACGCCGTTCCCCGACACCGGCGACACACGCACGGACCTCCGGGGTCATCTGCTGTCGGTGGTCCGCGTGTTCCGCTCCCCGACGGGGTGCGTGATTCGCGAGCTCGTCGCCGAGGGGCAGGGAGACCCCGCCGTCGCCGAGGAGTTCCGAGCGCGCTTCTGGCAGCCCCGGCGAGAGCTGTCCACCGCATGCCTGCGGCGGGGCATCGCCCGAGGAGAGGTGAGGAAGGACGTCCCTCTCGAGACGGCGCTGGATGCGATCTACGGCGTCCTCTGGGTGCGTCTGTTGATCGGGCATCGCGCGCTGGACCGGCGGGTCGTCGACCAGATCCTCGACGTGACGTGGCCCGGCATCGCGTCCGACACAGCACTACGAGGCTGACGAGTCCGGGTCAGGATCTGGCCGACCTGCCGAGCGCAAACCAGGCGGCCACCGCGGCGAGGACGGCCAGGGCCGCGACGGTGCCGTAGGCGATAGTGGCGCCGGCGGCGAAGGCGTCCTGAGCGGCGCTGGTCAGCCGGCTGTCGGCCGACGGGGGCAGTGTCGCGGCGACCTCGAGAGCACCCTGCAGGGATCCCCGCGCCTTGTCGGCCTCCTCGGCGCCGAGCGCGGAGAGGTCGGCGTCGACGGACCTGACGTACGCGCTGGACAGGATGGAGCCGACGATCGCCACGCCCACCGACGCGCCCGCGAACCGGCTGACGAAGTTGAGGGACGACCCGTCCCCCGCCTTCGACTCCGGCAGGTTGTTCATCACGACCGTCGAGGGCGGCGCGATCAGCACGGACGTGCCGACGCCCAGCAGGACCGATCCGACGAGCATCTTCCAGAGCGGGCCGGTGCCCGTGCCGGCGAGGACCGCGGACGCGAGGGCGACCACGACCAACCCGGTCGTGATTGTGGCCCTGGCGCCGAACCGCCGTACAGCCCGCTGTGCCTGCAGCGAGCAGAACCCGAAGACCGCCGCGAACGGCAGGAACAGCATCCCCACGACGACGATCTGCTCGCCTCGGACGTCGCGGAGGTACTGCGGGTTCAAGAACAGGAAGGAGTTCAGGAGCAGGTAGGCCATCAGCAGCGTGACAGCTCCGGTGGCAACCGGCGGGCGCCCCAGGATGCCTACGTCGAAGAGCGGTGCGTGCGCTCGTAGCTCCCACACGACGAACCCGACCAGGGTCGCTGCCCCGAGACCGAGTGCCGCCGCGACCTCGGGGGCGGTCCAGCCGCGGCCCGGTCCCTCGATGACGCCGAACAGCAGGGCGCCCAGGCCGACCACCGACAGCACCGCCCCGACCACGTCGAGAGGCGGCCGGCCGCCGGCCGGGACCGGAGCCCGGGACTCGGGGATGGTCCGGGCGCCGAGCACGATCCCGGCCGCGACGATCGGCACGTTGACGAGGAACACCGACCCCCGCCAGAAGTGGTCGAGCAGGAGTCCGCCGAGGATCGGCCCCAGCGCCAGACCGCTGGCGCCGAAGACCACGAACGACCCGATCGCCCGGCCACGTTCCTCGGGCGGGTACATCGACGCGATGATCGCCAGCGCAGGGGCGGTCACACCGGCGGCACCGAGCCCCATCACCCCGCGGGACGCGATCAGGGCCGACGTCGACGGACTGTACGCCGCCGCGAGCGAGGCGAGTGCGAACAGCGCGTAGCTGGCGAGGAACACGCGGCGACGGCCGTAACGGTCGGCCACCGCGCCGCCGAGCACGAGCATGCCGGCCAGCACGATGTTGTAGGCGTCGACCGTCCACTGCAGCTCGTTGGTGCGCGCGTCGAGTGCCCGCCCGATGGCCGGGAGCGCGACGTTGGTGATCGTCAGGTCGATGCCCGCGGTCAGGGCGCACAGGCACAGGACGCTGAGCGCCAGAGATCGCCGGGCGCCGCTCGTCGCGGACGCCACCGGCTCGTCGTGGTGCGAACGCACACGGCCGCGGTCGTGCACGGCCACCAACCTAGGGCATGTGCCACCGATCGATGGAGAGTGAGTGAGTGAGTGAGTGAGTGAGTGGAGCTGGCGGGAATCGAACCCGCGTCCTCGAGCGTCGAACCAGGTCTTCTCCGGGTGCAGTTCGTGAAGTCGTTTTCTCGGCCCCGGTGCTCGCACGAACACGTTCACCGACAGGCCCAGCCGGGAAAGAGTCCCGGCCACCCCTCCCGGCGGAGGTGGCCAGCAAGCCTTCTAGATGAGGCCTGGGTCCGGGTCGAAGGCAATCACCCGGTCAGACCCTTCGGTCACCGCTCAGGCGGCGAGAGCGAAGTCAGTGCGCTTAGCGTTGGCACTTATAGGTTTCCGACGAACGTTTACGAGATGACGTCGGCTTCTCGACCCGCTTCCCCTGGAACTGACGTCCCAAGTCGAAACCGATCAGCCCCCTGTTGAGTTGTGTGAC
>DASSTL010000116.1:0-6784 GCA_035707985.1 Nocardioides sp.
GGCCGTCTCGCGCGTCGACCACGCGAGACCGCCAGCCGGGCATCTCCTTGGCGAGGTTGTGGCCGGGGCAGAGGCCTTGACCGTTGGCCACCCGGGTAGGCCCGCCGTCGGTATGGCGGACGACGTGGTCGTGGTGGCCGATCGGCGACTCACACCCCGGCATCCGGCACATCCGGTCGCGTGCATCTATCTGACGCTTCTCAGCGGGGCTGAAGAGACGTCGTCGGGAGTCGGCGGAGGTGACCACGCCGGTCACCGGGTCGGTGAAGACGCGACGCAGCCAGGTCGGGGCATCCGGACGCCCGGCAAGCTCTCGGGCGGTGCCTGCCGGGACCGGGCTGCCGTCGTGCAGCAACGCCGACTCGTCGGTGAGCCCGAGCAAGGAGTCGGGGGTCATCACCAGCGAGATCTCGACCGGCACCGCACCTGCGCTCGACTGCCCCGTCACCCGCTCGACCAGGAGGTCGGCCATGAGCTGGTTGACCGAGCGCTGATCGCCGGCGGCCCGGGATGCCTCAGCGCCGGCGCGCAGGCTGGCGTAGACGGCCACCCCTTGCGCCACCGGGAGCAAGCCGGTGACGTAGCTCATCGTGTCGGGGGCGGGCCGGACCGTGACCCGGCGCTCCCGCTCGGCCCTGGCTGCGCGGCGTACGACGGCCTCGACGTCCAGCTCGGCAGCGAGCTTGCGGGCGGCGTTCTCGACGCGGCGCGGAGACATGCCGAGCACCGGGGCCGGCACGATCTCACCGGTCTCGGGGTGGGCGGTGGTCGCGCACAGCCGTGAGTCGACGGCGACCCGATCCTCGCGGGAGAGGCAGGCGGTCTCGCGCACCAGGATCGTGGCGGTCCACGACGTGATCTCTCCAGCGCTCAGAAGTGCATGGGTGTGAGGCATCTCGTTCACGACGGCTTTGGCGAAGCCGAGTCGACGCGGACCTTGGCCGGCCGGCTGGCGACACGCCATCGCCACCTGGTCGCCGATCCCGCGACCCACTGCGTCGGAGCGGACGCCCGCGGCTCGTTGTCGCTCCACCTGTGAACCCTCGAACGCGGCGATCACTCGCGACTGCGCTGCCTCCACGGCCCCCTTGAGCCGCTCGAGAAGATCCATCTGGTCGACTCGGACTGCATCAGCGTCGAGCGCATGCTCGCTGACCCGTCCGTCGATGCGACCGATCTCGTCGAGCATCCCCGCGAGCTGGGTCACCTCGGCAGGCTCGAACACCCGGGTCACACCCGGGGCGATCTCGATGCCTGCTGCAGCGGTCATGAGAACACTCAAGCAGTGACCGCCGACAGTCCGACCCCTGATCCACGGCTAGTCGAAGGGTCTCCGGAAACATCTTTCGACCTTCTTCTTCCGGGCCACGTTTCGTCCACAGGGAAAGTCCCGGACAGGGTCCTCCACAACCCGGCCCGGTCAGCCGCGAAAAGGGGTGGTTTCGAGACGCTCGCAGAGCTCGCTCCTCAACCACCGGTGGCACCGCAGAGCTCGCTCCTCAACCACCGGGGGCAGCGACCTCCTCGACCACCGGGAGCAGCGACCTCCTCGACCACCGCACGAGAGCAGCGCTTCGGTAGGTTCGTCCGGTGCTGGTGACGGAGGTCGAGGGGGACGACGTGGTCGTCCGGTACGCCGACCCGGAGCACAGCGCCGAGAGCGTCAAGGTCTGGGCACACCTCCACCTCGGTAACACGACGATGCACGAGATCGAGGGCGGCTGGGAGGTGCGGCTGACCGACCTCCCGGTCGACCGGTTGGAGTACCTGCTCGACGTCGACGGCGACCTCCGACCCGACCCGTCGAACCCGAGGGTCACGCCCGGGCCGTTCGGCGACCACTCGTGGATCCCGTTGCCGAACTACCGCGAGCCGGACTGGCTGCACGCCGAGCGGATCGACGGCGACCGGACGGACCTGACGCTCTCGCGCACCGGCGCCGGACGGATCGATGTCGAGATCTGGTCACCGGCCGGCACCGACAACGCGCAGCCACTGCCCCTGCTGCTGAGCCACGACGGCCCGGAGATGGACGCCTACGGCGGCCTCACGGCGTACGTCGGAACGATGATCGCGGTCGGCACCCTGCCCCCGTTCCGCGTGGCGCTGGTCAGTCCGGGACCACGCCGCAACAAGAGGTACGCCGCCAACCCGGCGTACGCGCGCGCGCTCACGGGCAGGCTGATCCCCGCCGTGAAGGAGGCGGTCGCCACCGAAGCACGCCCGGTGCTGATGGGGCAGAGCCTGGGGGCCCTCGCCGCGCTCCACGCGGCGTGGACGTCACCGGAGACATTCGGTGGACTCCTCCTCCAGAGCGGGTCGTTCTTCACGCCCACCCACGACCCCCAGGAGTCGGGGTTCGAGTACTGGCGCGAGGTCACCGGCTTCGTCGCCAGCGTCCACGCGTCCACCCAGGCCGCGCCGGAGGCACCGCCGATGACGCTCACCTGCGGCACGGCCGAGGAGAACTTCGCGAACAACGTCGCCATGCGTGACCACCTCGCGGCCGTGGGCGTCGACACGACCTGGGGCGAGGTCCGCGCCGGCCACACGTGGACGTGCTGGCGCGACACCCTCCACCCGCACCTCACCGACCTCTTGCTCCGGGTCTGGGCGTGATCACGCTCGAGGACCTCCGTGCCGAGCTCGCGGCCACCGGCGACCCGACCAGGGCCGAGCAGCAGCAGCGGTACATGAAGTCGACGATGCCCTACCACGGCCTGACGCTGCCCGAGCTGCGCGCGCACCTGCGGCCACACCTGCGGCAGTTCGCCCCGCCGGACGCCGTCGCCTGGCGGGAGACCGTGCGGTCGTGGTGGGACGGCGCCCGCTACCGCGAGGAGTGGTACGCCACCATCGCCCTGGCCCGGCACCGTTCCGCCAAGGGTTGGCAGGACCTCGACGCGCTCGACCTGTACCGGCACATGATCGTCACCGGCGCCTGGTGGGACGTCGTCGACGACATCGCGCAGCACCTGGTGGCCGAGGTGCTGGCCGGCCATCGCGACGAGGCCACACCGGTCATGCGGAGCTGGGCCGCGGACGAGGACCTGTGGCTACGGCGTACCGCCGTCCTGTGCCAGACCCCGTTCGGCGAGGCCACCGACCTCGACCTCCTCACCTTCGCCATCGAGCGCAACCTCGACGACCCGTCCTTCTGGCTGCGCAAGGCGATCGGCTGGGCGCTACGGCAGCACGCGCGCACCGACCCCGACTGGGTGCGCGGGTACGTCGACACCCTCGGCGACCGCATCTCGGGCCTCTCCCGGCGTGAGGCCCTCAAGCACCTGTGAGATCTAGCCTCCTGCCATGGACTCCACCCTGCAGCTGGAACGATCCCGCGACCTCGAGCGGTTCCTCACCTTCATCGACGCCATCGTGGCGATCGCGGTGACGTTGCTGGTGCTCCCGCTGGTCGAGCTCGTCGGTGAGCTCGACAAGGGCATCTCCGTGCAGCAGCTGCTCGAGGACAACCGCGCGCCCATCGGGGCGTTCTTCCTGAGCTTCCTGGTGATCTCGCAGGTCTGGCTGGGGCAGCACCGGCTGCTGCGGAACGTCATCGCCACCAACGACACGCTCACGCGCCTCCTCGTGCTGTGGTCGCTGACCATCGTCGTCCTGCCGTTCCCCACCGCGCTCGTGGCCGGGCCGCACGACTCCGGCGGCGAGTCGATCACCAAGGTGCTCTACGTCGGGACGATGTCGCTCAGCGCCCTGCTGATCGGCCTCGTGGCCGTGGTGATCTCCCGGCATCGGGAGCTGCGGGACTCGGCGGAGGCTCCGGACCCACTCCATGCCTTCGGCACCTGCGTCGTCTTCCTGGTGGCGCTCCTGGTGATGCTCGCGGCGCCCGCGACGTCGTACTGGCCACTGGCGCTGCTGGCCGTGCCGGACCGGCTCACCTCACTGGTCACCCGCCGCAACCCGGGCCGCCGCAACCACTAGCGTCGCCCGAGTGGAGCACTCGTCGTGATGGACCGGCACCAGGTCGAGCTCGACGCGCCGGCGTTCGGTCGCGCGGGCACGGTGATCCGGTACGGCCACTGGGGACGCCCCGTGATCGTCTTCCCGAGCGAGGCCGGCCGGGCGTGGGACTACGAGAACAACGGGATGGTCGGCGCCGTGGCCCACCTCATCCACGAGGGACGCGCGAAGCTCTACTGCGTCGACTCCTTCGACGACGCCTCGTGGTCCGACCGCTCGATCCCGATCGAGGAGCGGGCGCGGCGCCACCAGGCCTATCAGTCCTGGATCACCGTCCAGCTCGCGGCGTACGTCGCCTCCGACAGCCCGGGCGCGTCCGACGCGATCGTGACCGGCTGCTCGTTGGGCGCCTACCACGCGCTGCAGATGGCTCTGCAGCGCGCCGACCTGTTCCCCATCGCGATCTGCCAGTCCGGCAACTACGACCCGTCCACCTGGCACAGCTGGGGCGACCGCGGCGACGCGGCGTACTTCACCAACCCCTGCGACTACGTCCCGAACCTCCACGGCGACCACCTCGACTGGCTTCGCTCGCGGCTCCACGTCGTGCTGACCGTGGGGGAGGGCGCGTGGGAGACACACCCCACGGGGTCGCTGCCGAGCGCGCGCCACATGGCCCACCTCCTCGGCGAGAAGGGGATCTCCCACGAGCTCGACGTCTGGGGTCACGACGTCTCCCACGACTGGCCGTGGTGGCGCAAGCAGATCGCCCACCACCTTCCGCGCTTCTGCTAGACACGAGGGCATGGGAGTCCCCGGCAACTTCGCCGACCGCGCACCGAAAGGTATCGCCGAGACCGAGCTGTTCGCGGTCGACGCCTACCTGACCGAGTTCGGGGCCAGCGTGACCGAGGTCGACCGCGGGGGTGGCCGCGTGGCGCTGGCCCGCACCGCGTTCTACCCCGTGGGCGGCGGACAGCCCAGCGACGTGGGCACGCTCCAGACCTCGGAGGGCACCTGGTTCGTGACCGGCGTACGCCGCGAGGGCGGGAGGATCTGGCACACGATCGACACCGGGGAGGACGGCGAGCTTCCTCCGGTCGGCACCGAGGTCCAGGGCACGATCGACTGGACTCGGCGCTTCCAGCTGATGCGCACCCACACCGCCCTGCACATCCTGTGCGGCGTGATCTGGGCCGACTACGGCATCCCCGTCACCGGCGGCAACATGGAGCCGCTGAAGGGACGGCTCGACTTCCCGTTCCCCTCGATGTCCGCGGACCTCGGCGCGCAGGTCGAGCGCCGGATCAACGAGGAGATCGAGCGGGCTCACGAGATCGTCGTCGACTTCCTGCCGCGGTCGGTCGCCGACGCCGATCCTGCGATGATCCGCACCGCGGCGAACCTGATCCCGGCCGCGATCGACCCGCTGCGGGTCATCGACATCGTCGGCCTCGACCGCCAGGCCGACGGGGGCACCCACGTGCTCTCGACCGCCGAGGTCGGCCGCGTGAAGGTCACCGGCACCGAGTCCAAGGGCAAGGACAACAAGCGGATCCGGCTCGAGGTGCTCGACGCCTGACCCACCGTCCTGGCGGTGTGTGAGCCACATTCCGGCGCCGAGAAATGTGGCTGGCTCACCGCCGCTGCGTGGAGCGTCCCGCCTGACTAGGGTCGACGCATGGCCGGCAGCAAGGACCACCTGATCGGACTCCTGCTCGGGGCGGAGGAGGACTGGCCGCAGGCGTTCGAGCAGATCCTGCGCTTCGTCGGGCCGCTGAACGTCGACGGCACCGAGCACCGCGTCGCCAGCGAGCGGCTGACCATCGAGCCGTTCGACCTCACCGACCCGGTCCGCACCGGCCTGGTGATCGACCGGCTGGCGCACTGGTACTTCCACCCGCGCGAATGGCTGAAGAAGGCCGCGCTGGTCAACGGCACCTACCTGCTCAACAGCCCGTTCACGTTCCAGTCGATGGAGAAGCACTCGGCGTACTGCGCGATGATCCGGCTCGGCCTCAAGGTGCCGACGACGATCCTGGTGCCCTACAAGAACCCCGTCGACAACCACCGCTGGACCTACACCAGCGCGAAGTACAACAAGCCCTTCGACCTCGACCTGATCGCGCAGGAGCTCGGCTATCCGCTCTACATGAAGCCGTTCGACGGCGGGGGGTGGCGCGGGGTGAGCCGCGTCAACGACCAGCACGATCTGCACCGGGCGTACGACGAGTCCGGCGAGATGCTCATGCACCTCCAGGCGACCGTCGACTACGACCACTTCGCCCGCGCGCTCTCGATCGGTCCCGAGACCATGGTGATGGACTTCCGGCCCGAGCAGCCGATGCACCAGCGGTACACCGTCAGCCACGGCTTCCTCGGCGAGTCCGCCGGCAAGCAGGCCGTCGCGATCAGCCGCATCGTCAACGCGTTCTTCCACTGGGAGTTCAACTCCGCGGAGATGCTGGTGGCGGGCGACGAGGTCTACCCGATCGACTACGCCAACGCCTGCCCCGACGTCGCGGTCACCAGCCTCCACTACTACTTCCCCTGGGCCATCAGCGCGCTGGTGAAGTGGTCGACGTACTGCCTGGTCACCGGCCGTCGCCCCAACGTCGACCTCGTGATGACGAAGTACTTCGAGGTCGCCGACTCCGATCGGACGTACGACGAGAAGCTCGAGGCCTACCTCGCGCTCGCCGACGAGCACTTCGAGACCGAGCGGTACCACGCGTGGTGCGCCGAGCACCTCGGTCATCTCGACGAGGCCGTCGCGGAGTGGGTGGGCGGACCCGACTTCGACCGCCTGCTCGTCGAGACCGTGCGGGCGACGTACCCCGAGCACGAGCACGAGCAGTTC
>DASSTL010000117.1:0-58153 GCA_035707985.1 Nocardioides sp.
GTGGCGTCCGGTCCTGGCCAGGTCGGTGGCGTCGAAGTCCCCCGCATGCTCCACCAGCACGGCCTCCCCGCGTTGACGGACCGCGGGTCCGGAGGGGAGCTGGTCGATCGACCTCACGATCACATCGGCCTGCTCCGGCGACACCCGCCCGGCGGCCATCGCCGCCCGGGTCGCGGCCAGCGGTCCGGTCAGGGCGTGGGCACGCCTCACGATCCGCTTCCCCTCCCCCTTGCGCAGCCCGCCCACGTGGGTCACCCAGTCCCCGGTCGACCCGTAATGCAACCGGGTCTTGCCCAGGTCGCGGGCATCAGCCTCCACCACCGCACCGGCCTCGACCACCGCGGTCACCGACCGGAGTTCCGCGGCGAGCTCGACGAGTTTCACCACGGTCGCATCGGTCTGGCCGGCGAACATCGTCTCGGCGGCCTCTCGGACCAGGGAGACCGCCTCGGCCAGCACCACCGCGGGGCTGGGAGTGGGTGGAGGTCCGAGATCGACATAGGTTTATCGAAGCAGGGCCCACCGACAGCCAGACCCCATATCCACAGCTACTCCGGCGGTCTCCGGAAACTTTTTTCGGATTCTTTTTTCCGTGTTCTTTTCGGGCCACTTTCCGTCCACAGCCATCGTCCCGGACAGGGTCCTCCACCACTCGGCCCGGCACCCGCGGAAGCGGTGGGACCAGTCTGATCCTCACTGTTTCGAGACGCTCGCAGAGCTCGCTCCTCAACCACCGGTAGCAACGGGCGCGGGTGCCCCCATTGACGTAGTACTCCAACAAGACCTGAGGCCGGCGACGGCGGCCGGGGCACAAAGACGACCGGCTCCCTGTTTGAGGCCAAAGACCGCCACCACCTACGGCCCGTCACCCGCGGAAGCGGTGGTTTCGAGACGCTCGCAGAGCTCGCTCCTCAACCACCGGTGGCAGCGGGCTCCTCAACCACCGGGGGCAGCGGGCTCCTCAACCACCGGGGCAGCGACCTCCTCGACCACCGACGAGCAAGACCGACGATCTGTCAGCGACCTGACAGACGCAACGCGGCGGCGGCGAGAAGGTGAAGCCACATTCCAACCGGAACCCCACCAAGGAACCGAAGCAGAAAGGTCACGGACATGCTCTACGACACCACTCCGATCGCGATGTTCGTCTCGCTCGTCCTGGCCATCGCAGCCCTCGGCGCCGCCCTGGTCGTCGGCGTTCTGGCCCGAAACCTGATCAGCGTCTGGCGCGCTCGCCCGGCCACCCCCGCGACCCCGAAGGCGATCCGCCCGCGGCTCGTGTTCCACCACTGAGCGACATCAGCACCGCGTACGACGCCCGGTCGGCCACCTGGTCGACCGGGCTTGTTGTTGTTCACGAGTAGCGATGCCCGGGGCACGATTCCCCATCCTGGGGATTCGGCGGCCCGGCGGACGGTTCTAGCGTGGGCACGCCGTCCCGACCCAGGACGGAATCGCACCCCGCCGGACCCCCGTGAACCGGCGGGGTGCTTCCCTTGGGCGCCGCTCAGTCAGAGGCGCTGGAGCTCGAGCGGGGCCTGACGCCCCTGGCTGTACGAGCAGGCCGCGCCCCAGGACTGGACGATGTGGTGGTTGCAGGCCGCCCAGCCGGCCTCGAAGCCGACAGCGCGGCCGTTGACCCGGACGTCGAGCTCCTCGTCGTCCGCGGAGAGTCCCTCGATGCGGTACCGGCCCAGGGACCCGGTCTTGTCCGAGCCGAGCAGGGTGTCGGTGTTGATCCGGAAGACCTTGACGGTCACGCCCTTGAGCGGCTTGCCGTTGGCCTGGTTGACCACCTTGCCGGTGAAGAAGCCGTCGTCGGCGCGGGCGGTGGCCGCGTGCGTCGGTGTCTCCACCGACATCACCGGCAGCGCGAGCAGCGCGCCGGTCAGCAGTGCGGCAGCGCGCCGCGTCGTCATCGTGAGCACCGGTCGAGGGTAGGGACTCCCGGTGCGCCGCACGGGTGGAATCCGGGAAGTTTGACCCGAGCCCGGACGGACCCGACGTGGTCCTGGCGGGTCATGGTGAGCGCCCGCGACCCACCCCTAGTCTCAGCGCTGTGAAACGGGTCCTCGTCGCCGTTGTGATGGCGGTGGCACTGGGGTTCGTGATCCTCCGGCCGGTTCTGGACGTCCCGTTCCTGAGCGACTCCTCGAGCGCGGGAGGCGAGGACACGACCATCACGCGGTACGACGCCGCCTTCGACGTCGCCCGCAACGGCGACCTGTCGGTGGTCGAGACGCTCACGGTCGACTTCCCGAACCCGGGCAAGCACGGGATCTTCCGGTTCTTCGACCGCTACGACCCGAGCGAGCCGCGCGCACTCCGCACGCCGTACGACATCTCGGTGACCATGGACGGTCAGCCTGAGCCGTTCGAGATCGAGCACCGGTCGCACGGCAGGTACGTCGTCGCGCGCATCGGCGACCCGAACGTGACCATCGGCCTGGCGAAGCACACCTACGTGATCAGCTACCACGTCCGCGGTGTGCTCGAGCCCGGGACAGGGGGCGCGCGGACGCAGTTCTACTGGAACCTGGTCCCGGGTGGGTGGGACCAGCGGATCCAGAACGTCCACCTCGCCGTGCACCTACCGGTCGCCCCGTCGTACTCCGGCTGCATCATCGGCCACGACACCGGCTCGTGCCGGGTCAAGGGAGCGAGCAGCAGGACGCTGCGCATCAACGCCCCCGCGCTGCCACCCCGCAGGCCGCTGACGCTCAAGGCCGGGTTGTCGATCGCCACCCCGCCGGCCGGCGAGCCCCTGCCGTGGTCCGCCAGGTGGTCGCCGGTCCTCGGCGATTCGACCGCGGGTCTGATCGCGGTGCTGCTGCTGGCCCTGGTGACCGGCGGCGTCGGCGCCTTCCTCGCCTGGAGGACGCTCGAGCGGCGACCGCCGTACCCCCTGCAGTACGCGCCACCGCCGGACGTCGGGCCCGCAGAGGCGGTGTACGTCGTGACCGAGAAGGTCGACCAACGGGCCTTCGTGGCGTCGATGCTCTGGGCGGCGCAGCAGGGGGCCGTCGAGCTCAGCCGCGACGGCGACTCGTGGACGATCACGGACAAGGCGGGCCCCGACGGGTGGGCGAAGCTGGACCGGGCCACGGTCGCGGTCGCGCCGCTGCTCGGCGGTGCGGGCGGGAGCTTCCGGGCGTCGAAGGACGTCGAGAGCGGCCGCATCCTCCAGAAGCGGATCACCGCCTTCGAGCGCGAGACCAAGGAGTGGGCTCGGGTCAACGGCTTCCTGGCCAAGACCCCCTTCAACAGTGTCGCGGTGCTGCTGGTGCTGGGAGCGGCCGCCCTCGCCGCGTTCGCCGCGTGGACGACGTGGTTCGGGATGAGCATCAGCGGGCTCGTGCCCGGGGCGTTCGCCGTCGCAGCGTCACCCACTCTCGCGCCGACGGCAGGCACGCGGCGTACCGCGAAGGGGCGCGAGCTGTGGTCGCGGCTCGGCGGCTTCCGGAGGATGCTGTCGACGCCGTCCAGCAAGGAGCGCTTCGACTTCGCCGGTCGCCAGGAGCTCTACACGGCGTACATCCCGTGGGCCGTCGCCTTCGGGTGTGCCGACGAGTGGGCCAAGAAGTACCGCACGGAGACCGGGACAGAGCCGCCGGTGCCGGCGTACTTCGGCGGCTACTACGCCGGCGCTCACACCGGCGACCATGTGAGCTCGATGGTGCACGACTTCTCGTCGACCGTCTCCAGCTCGATCTCGGCGTACGAGGCGACGCAGTCGCACAGCAGCGGCGGAGGGGGCGGCTTCTCCGGCGGCGGCGGTGGCGGCGGCGGTGGCGGGGGCTCGTGGTGACCGCCATGATGTGCACACGACGGGGGAAGGACCCACACCCATGCTGATCTGGATCATCGTCATCGTCCTCGTGGTGCTGCTCGTCGGTTTCGGTGTCGTCGGCTTCAACCGGCTGCGCTCCGCCGACGTCGGCGCGCAGGAGGCGCTCGGTGGCGTCGACGTGCAGCTCACCCGCCGCGCTGACCTCATCCCCAACCTCGTCGAGACCGTCAAGGGGTACGCCGCACACGAGAAGGCCGTGCTCGAGAACGTCACCGCCGCCCGCGCCCGCGTGCAGCAGGCCGCGTCGGGAGGTGACGTGAAGGCCAAGGCCGAGGCCGACGCCGAGCTCCAGGGCGCGCTGATCAACCTGAACGCCGTCGCCGAGAACTACCCCGACCTCAAGGCGAACCAGAACTTCCTCAACCTGCAGAACCAGCTGGCCGAGACCGAGAACCAGATCAGCTTCGCCCGGCAGTACTACAACGATGCCGTCGCGACGCTGAACAAGCTCGTCCGCACGATCCCGTGGATGTTCTTCACCGGGGTCGCCGGCGTCGGCCAGCGCGAGTTCTACGACGCGCCCTCGGGTCAGGAGCAGGCGCCCACGGTGCAGTTCTGACCGTGCAGCCCTGGACCGTCCGAGGGGTCACTTCCGCGACGAGGTGACCGAGAAGCGGTCGATCTTGAACTTGTGGAAGGTGCCCTTCGTCGACACGATCTCGTAGCCGAAGCACACCTGGCCCAGCGTGGATCCCTGCGGCAGGTAGCCGTGCTTGGTCAGGTAGGCGAAGCGCTTCTTCAACGAGATCTTCCCGTGCCCGAGCCGCTTGTTGGCCACGAACGCGAGGTAGTGGTTGTTGTCGGCGGCCCACAGCTTCCAGGTCCGGTGGGAGAACTTCAGGCCCCGCTCGACGACGCGGCCGGACGGCACCTGCCGGTGGTTGTCGGTCCAGATCATCAGCTCGGTCGAGCCGCTGTCGGCCACCCCGTTGATCCAGATGTCGTAGGCGCCGTTGTAGATGCCGACGCCCGGTGAGCGCGAGGCGAACTTGCTCGAGATCGACCGGAAGGCGCTGAGCCTCGGCTCGTGACCGTTGCCCCAGTCGTGGTAGTCGCGGTGGACGTTGGGGTAGGTCTTGACCGCACCGTCGTTCGCCTTGTTGTCCGCCTTGACGCGGACCGACCAGTTGCCCGGCGAGCAGACGCGCATGGTCTGCGATACGTCGTACCCGGCGGCGTTCCACATGTCGCTGTCGGCGTAGTAGCGGCCGAGGCCATGGCCTTCCCAGCCCGACGTCACGAAGACCGGATGACGGCACGCACGCGCAAGGTCCCGGGCCTCAGCGCTGGAGACGCCCAGGCCGATCGTGGCCACCAGGAGTCCGAGAACGGACAAGGTTCGTCCGAGAGTCGAGAGGCGGGTCATGAAGATTCCTTGGTCTCTGTTCGATGTCGGCGGCCCCGGGTCGCTCCCTGACGCGACGTCCGCCCCGCGCGCCCGGGAGTCCGGCCAGGCACACAGAAGACCCCGGCAGCGTCACCCGAGGTCCGCACCGATGTCAAACGCTGTCTCGGTCCGTGCGACTCAGAAGACGCCGCGCGGACGGAACTGAACCGAGATCCGCGGACCCGCCTGGGCGACCTTCGGGACGGCGTGCTCCCACGTGCGCTGGCACGAGCCGCCCATCACCAGCAGGTCGCCGTGGCCCATCTCGAACGAGAGCGACTCGCCGCCACCGCGCGGGCGCAGCGCCAGACGGCGCGGGTCTCCGAACGACACGATCGCGACCATCGTGTCGTGGGTGCGTCCGCGGCCGAAGCGGTCGCCGTGCCACGCCACGCTGTCGCGGCCGTCGCGGTAGTAGCAACAGCCGGCGGTGAGGAACGGCTCGCCGAGCTCGGGGCGGTAGTGCTCCGAGAGCGCGTCGCGCGCGTCGGCCAGCAGCGGGTGGGGCAGCGGCTCGCCCTCGCCGTAGGTGTGCACGAGCCGGGGTACGTCGACCATCCGTTCGTACATCTGGCGCCGCTCGGCCCGCCACGGAACGTCGGCGACGAGGCGCTCGAGCACCTCGTCGGCGCCCGACACGAAGCCCCGGCGTACGTCGACCCAGGCCCCGCGCGTCAGCGGATGCCGCTCCGCGCCCGCCAGCGAGGCCAGCCCCGGGGCCGGCGTCTCGAACAGCGTGCTCTGGAAGTCCACCCTCCGACGGTAGCACGGAGTCGAACAGTTGTTCGAGAGGATGGAGCGGTCGAAATCGCTCGCCCTCCGGCGTCGGGTGCGTGAGGGTGCAGGGATGACGAGCAGCGACGTGTGGGATGCCGAGACGGCCGAGGGGTACGACCGGGGCTCGGCGTTCATGTTCGAGCCGGACGTCCTCGACCCGGCCGTGGACTTCCTGGCCGACCTCGCCGGGGACGGCCCGGCGCTGGAGCTCGCGATCGGCACCGGCCGAGTCGCGATCCCGTTGGCCGACCGCGGCGTCGCGGTGAGCGGCATCGAGCTCTCCCAGCCGATGGTCGACCAGCTGCACCGCAAACGCCCCGACCTTCCGGTGGTCGTCGGCGACATGGCGACGACCGTCGTACCCGGCGAGTTCGCGCTGGTGTACCTGGTCTGGAACACCCTCGGGAACCTCCGCACGCAGTCCGAGCAGGTCGCCTGCTTCCGCAACGCCGCGCGACACCTGCGCTCCGGTGGCCGCTTCGTGATCGAGCAGTGGGTCCCCCCGATCCGCCGCTTCCCGCCCGGCCAGACCGCCGTGCCCTTCCACGTCGGCGAGCACCACGTCGGCTTCGACACGTTCGACATGGCGACCCAGCAGGGCACGTCCCACCACTACATCCGCCACGACGACGGCTCCGTGACCTACGGCGCCAGCAACTTCCGGTACGTCTGGCCCGCCGAGTGCGACCTGATGGCCCAGCTCGCCGGCCTCGACCTCGAGCGTCGGGTCGCCGACTGGCGCGGCGCGGCGTACACCGGCGACAGCGAGAGCCACGTGTCGGTCTGGCGCAAGCCCGGCTGAGCCGTTCGGTGGTTGAGGAGCGGGCTCTGGCCCCTCGGTGGTTGAGGAGCGAGCTCCGGCCCCTCGGTGGTTGAGGAGCGAGCTCTGCGAGCGTCACGAAACCACCCGTGACGGTGCCTTCGGTTCGGGCCCCAGGCATCGTTGCGGGGTCTCGTGACGCGTCGTTCGCGCCCTCGTTCCTCGGGCCCGAGCCGACGCTCCTCGACCGCCGGGGGGTTGCTGGTGGTGGAGTCGTGAGCCCTGCGAGGACGGTCAATGACGGACGGCGTACCGCAGGAAGACGGTGCCGCCCGCGAACCGCCGCTCGTCGAGCAGCTCCAGGTCGAGGCGTACGCCGGGCGGCAGCGCCGGCTTGCCGCCGCCGACGCTGACCGGCACCTGGAACAGGTGCATCTCGTCCACGAGCCCCGCCGCGAACGCGACCGAGGCGAGGCTCGGGCCGCCGATGCCGAGATCGCGATGGGCGGACTCTTTGAGCCGGGCAACAGCGGCTGGGTCGAAGTCGGTCTCGAGGGTGGTGCGTGCGGTCGTCACCGAGGGGAGGCTGCGTGAGTAGACCACCTTGTCGGCCGCCCGCCAGATCGCGGCGAAGTCACGACTGACCGGGTGCTCGTCGGGGCCGTCGCCCTCGGTCTCCCAGTAGCGCATCGTCTCGTACATGCCGCGTCCGTAGAGATAGGTGCCGAGCGGGCGCTCGAGGTCGTTGACGAATGCGTGCACCTCCTCGTCGGGCGCCGCCCACCGGAAGTCGCCGGTCTCGTCCTCGATGTAGCCGTCGAGCGAGCAGAGGGCCGTGTAGAGGAGTCGCGCCATGCCGACACCTTAGAAGTGCCGGGCAGGTCAGCCCTGTTCCAGCAGTCGGCGCAGCATCCGGCGCAGGTCGCGGTGGCCGCGCTCACCGAGGGTGTCGGTGATGTGACGTTCGAGCTCGGCGATGGCCCTGCCCCCGGCCTCGCCGCACCGACGGCCCGCCGGAGTGAGCACGATGAGCTTGGCGCGGCGGTCGCTCGGGTCCGGCCGCCGCTCGACGTACCCCAGTCCCTCGAGCTCGTCGACGAGCTCACCCATCGCCTGCGGACTCATCTGCGCTACCCGCGCCAGGTCGGTGAGCCGGGCCCCGTCCGGCCCGAGCTGGGAGAACACCGCGCCGTGGGACGGGCGCACCGGATGGCCCGCCGCCGCCACGGCCTCACCCACCCGACGGCTCACGAGGAGATGGGCGAGCGAGATCAGCGTCGCGGTGTTGGCGTCGTCGAGTGCGGGGGAGCCGGGCATGGACATCGTGACATTCATTCAGGTAGCCTGATTATCAGGTTGACCTCAATAATCTACCTCGGGTCCGCACCCGTCCTCGTGCGCCACGCCGTGCGAGCCGTCCCAGGAGGACGTCGATGGTGACTCAACAGCTCACCCACCCGGTCACGACCCACCAGACGCTGGCCCGCGTCACCGGCGCATGCGGCCTCGGCACTCTCGTGCTGGTCCTCGGGGCGTCGTTGGTGAACAACTACGGGGGGATCCCGTTCACGGCCGACTCCGACGAGGTCGTCACCTTCTTCCGCTCGCTCGACGACTCGCTCGGCGCCGTCAGCTCCTTCCTCACCGCGGTCGGCCTGATCGCGATGCTGTGGTTCACCATCGGCCTGGCCCTGCTGCTGCGCCGGTACGACGACGACCCGCCCTGGCGTACGGCGTTCCTGGCCGGCGCAGGGGTGGTCAGCGTCGTCTCCGGACAGATCGCGTCGTGGGACGCGGCCGTCTATCGGTCCGACGACCTCGACCCCCAGGTCGCTCGCTACGCGTTCGATCTCGGCAACCTGTCGTTCGCGAACGGCTGGGTCGCCAGCGGCGCCCTCGGCATCTGCGCCGGGGCCGTCATCCTCGCCGCGCGGGAGCTGCCGAGCTGGTTGGGGTGGTGGGGCCTCGTCTCCGGCCTGGGCTCGGTCCTGGGTCGGGCGTTCTGGACCCACGGCATCGCGTTCGCGCCCTTCGCGGCGTTCTGGCTGTGGGTGGGCGCCGTGTCAGTGCTGCTGCTGGCCGGTCGCTCGGCGCTGAGCCGGTTGCCCTGACAGCCCTGACACCCCGCTCGGCGACCCCTGGGGTGACCTCGGGGTAGAACCCGGTAGCCGTGGCTTGGCGCTCGTTGGCAGGCTGGACCAATGAGCGAGCCCGCGGCGCGGATCCGCGACCTGGTCAAGACCTACGGGTCCGGGGACGCGCTCGTCCGGGCGCTCGACGGCGTGAGCCTCGACTTCGAGGCGGGCCGGTTCACCGCGATCATGGGGCCGAGCGGCTCCGGCAAGTCCACGCTCATGCACTGCGCCGCCGCCCTCGACCGCGCCGACTCCGGCACGGTCCACATCGGCGACCAGGAGCTCAGCCGGCTCGGAGACCGGGCGCTGACCCGCCTGCGTCGTGACCGGATCGGGTTCGTCTTCCAGGCCTACAACCTGATCCCCACGCTGAACGCCGAGGAGAACATCCGGCTGCCGCAGGCGATCGCCGGCCGCAAGCCCGACCCCCGGTGGTACGACGAGGTCATCGACACCGTCGGTCTCCGCGACCGGCTCACCCACAAGCCGAACGAGCTCTCCGGCGGCCAGCAGCAGCGCGTCGCCGTCGCCCGCGCCCTTGTCGGGTGGCCGCAGATCGTGTTCGCCGACGAGCCGACCGGCAACCTCGACAGCCGATCGGGTGCGGAGATCCTCGAGCTGCTGCGGCGCAGCGTCGACGACCACGGACAGACCGTCGTGATGGTGACCCACGACCCGGTGGCCGCGGCGTACACCGACCGGGTCGTGTTCCTCTCCGACGGGCGCATCGTGGACGAGCTCCGCGACCCCGACCGCGACCAGGTGATGGCCCGCATGGCGGCGGCCGAGCCGGTCGACGCCTGACGAGGTCGCGCACATGCTCCGAGCGGCTTGGAAGAGCCTGCTGGCCCGCAAGGTCCGGCTGCTGATGAGCACGTTCGCGATCTCACTGGGGGTCGCGTTCGTGGTCGGGTCGCTGGTGTTCTCGGCCGCCCTGAGCGACGGCTTCAACCGGCTCTTCGGCTCGTCGGTCGGCGACGTCGTCGTCCGCCCCCAGGGCAGCCAGACCCTCAACGGTGACCCGTCGACCCGCACCGTCCCCGAGTCGCTCGTCGCCGAGCTCGCGCAGGTCCCCGGGGCGGCGCGGGCCGACGGCAACGTGCAGGCCATCGGCGTCTTCGTGGTCGGACGGGACCACAAGGTCATCGGCGGACTGGGCGCCCCGACGTACGGCATCAGCTACAACGACGCCCCCGCCGGCCACGGGATCCCGGGGCTGACGTTGCTCGACGGCAAGCCTCCGCACGGCCCGAACCAGGTCGTGCTCGACGAGAAGACCGCCGAGGACGGTGGCTACGTCATCGGCGAGAAGGTCCCGATCGTCACCGCCACGCGCAGGGCGGTCATGACCAAGAGGCTCGTCGGACTCGCGGGGTACGCCGACAACACGTCGCTGGCGGGCGCGACCTTGACCATCTTCGACACCCGGACGGCCCAGAAGCTGTTCCTGAACGGGCGACACGCGTTCACCAACATCTGGGTCACCGCGAAACCGGGCGTCTCACAGACCGAGCTCCGCGACAACGTACGACAGGTGCTGCCCGCCAAGGTACAGGCGGTGACCGGTGACAAGGCGGCGGACGAGGGCGCGAGCCAGGTGCTGAAGGGCATCTCGTTCCTGCGCACGTTCCTGCTGATCTTCGCCGCGGTCGCGCTGGTGGTGGGCGCCTACCTGATCGTCAACACGTTCTCGATCCTGGTCGCCCAGCGCAGCCGCGAGCTCGCCCTGCTGCGCGCCATCGGCGCATCGCGAAGACAGGTGTCGCGCAGCGTGCTGCTCGAGGCTCTGGTGCTGGGTCTGTTCGGCGCCACCGTCGGGCTCGGCCTCGGGTTGGGTCTCGCCTATGCGATCCGCTGGCTGATCGGGCTGGTCGGGCTCGACCTCGGCAGCCAGCCACTGGCCCTCGACGCCCAGGCGGTGCTCGCGGGCTACGGCACCGGGGTGGCGGTGACCATGGTCGCGGCGTGGCTGCCCGCCCGGCGTACCGGACGGATCATGCCGGTGCAGGCACTCGGTGACGTCGTCGCGCTTCCGGAGTCCTCGATCCGGTGGCGGTTCGTGCTCGGAGTCGCGCTCACCGCGGCCGGCGTCGGCGCGACGTTCGAAGGGCTCTTCGGTTCGCTGCCCCACTCGGGCTACTGGGTCGGCGGCGGCATTCTGGCCGTCCTGCTCGGCGTCACCGCGGCCGCGCCGATCATCTGCCGGCCCCTGCTCGCGGTCGCGCGCGCGGCGTACGCCGTCGTGTTCCGCGCCGTCGGCAACCTGGCCGGGCAGAACGCCCTGCGCAACCCACGGCGTACGACGGCGACCGCGTCCGCCCTGATGATCGGCCTCGCCCTCGCCTGCACGATGTCGATCATCGGTGCGTCCGCGAAGGCCAGCGTCGACCGGACCATCGACGAGAACTTCATCGGCAGCTACGTCGTCGGCAGCGCCTTCGGGCAGCCCTTCTCGCAGCAGGTGGCCGACCGGATCGGCCGCGTCCCGGGCGTGACCGAGGTCGTGCGGCAGCGCTACGCCTTCGTGGAGGCGAACGGCAACCGGACGGCGCTCACGGGCGTCGAGCCGTCCCAGCTGTCGGCCTTCGACCTCACCATCGAGAAGGGGTCGGCCCGCCTGGACCCCCGCACGGTGCTGGTCAACGCGCGCTACGCGGGCGACCACGACCTCGCGGTCGGCGACCGCCTGACCCTGGGCAAGCTTCCGGTCGGTGAGCGCACGTTCACGATCGGTGGCACCTACGAGAACACGCCACTGGTCTTCGACTTCGTCACCTCGATCGACACCCTGCGTTCGGCCGGCTTCGCCGACAGCGACAACTTCCTGATCGTGTTCACCGACCCGACCGCGGGCAACCTCCTGCCCACGCTGGAGAAGAAGGTCGCGGACCTTCCGGTCGTGACCGTCCAGGACGAGCAACAGTTTGCCGACGAGCAGCGGGCGCCGATCGACCAGCTCGTGCTGATGGTCGACGCCCTCCTGGGGCTCGCGCTCGTGATCGCGGTGCTCGGCATCGTGAACACCCTGGCCCTCTCGATCATCGAGCGCACGCGGGAGATCGGGCTGCTCCGCGCCATCGGGCTCGGGCGCGGACAGCTCCGGCTGATGGTGACGCTGGAGTCGATCGTGATGTCGGTGCTGGGCGCCGTCCTGGGCGTCGTCCTCGGGGTCTGCTTCGGCGTCGCGATGATGTATGCCGTGAAGGACCAGGGTCTCGAGGTGATCGCGATCCCGTGGTCCCAGCTCGCCGTGTTCCTGGGTCTCGCCGTCGTGATCGGCGTGCTCGCCGCGGTGCTGCCTGCCCGCAGAGCGGCGCGGCTCGACGTCCTCACCGCGATCTCGGCGACCTAGGGAACCTCTGGCCCGAAGGGGCCCCGAGGTCGAAGAGAATCGCCCGCCGTCCTACGGATATCGGCGAAACGGGCCCCCTCGACCGCCTAGAATCGCCGCCGTGGATGAGGTGGCCGCACCTCTCGGAACGATGCTGAAGCACGTGCAGGTACGCGAGTACGTCCGTGACCTGATCCAGGATCTTCCAGAGGGTGCACCGGCGCCATCCGAACGCGGCCTGATGCACCAGTTCGGCGTGGCGCGGATGACCGTACGCCAGGCGATCGACGCGTTGGTGTCGGAAGGGCTGCTCGAACGCGCACCTGCGCGCGGCACGTTCGTGTGCAAGAACCCTCGGCCGAGCACCCGGCCGATGTCGTTCGCCGAGGACGCCCGGGCCCGTGGCTGGAACGTCACGACCGAGACGCTGCAGCACGGTCTCGGCCAGGCCGGCCCCGGCGTCGCCAAGGCCCTCGGCATCACACCCGGCGACCCGGTGATCCACTGGCGCCGCCGCCGCCGTCACGACGACGTGCCGCTCTGCTACCAGGACGTCTACCTCAACGAGGTGCTCCTGCCGGGGTTCATGCAGACCGAGCTGCCCGAGAGCCTCTACTCCGTGCTCGCCGCCCGTGGGCTGCGTCCGACGGCCGCGGAGGACCAGCTCACCGCCGACCTCGCCAACGCCGTGGACGCCGACTACCTCGAGCTGCAGGTCGGAGACCCGGTGCTGCGGCACAGCCGGCGCGGACTGGTCGGCGACGTCGTCATCGAGCTGTCGCGCTCGGTGTACGCCGGCGCCCGGTTCACGTGGTGGAGCCCGCTGACCGTCAGTCCGTGACGGTCAGGCCGACGTCCCCGAGGTGACCGAGCGGCGCGACCGCGCGACCGGACTCCTCGCACACCCACTGCGGCGACGGTCCGCCGATGTCCGGCTCGATGTACAGCGAGTGCTCGGGATGCTCGGCGTCGCAGGTCAGGCACAGCGGCCAGCGACCCACGGTCTCGAAGAGCGCGTCCTGGACGTCCTGGGCGACCAGCCCGGCGACGTACGCCCGTCCCTCGGGCCACTGCTCGGCCCACCACCCACGGTTCGCGCAGGCGTCCTCGAGCGCGTCGACTGCTTCGGGTGTCGCTCGGTGGCGGGCCTCGAGGTCGGCCAGCACGAGGGCACGTGCGGCGAGCAGGAGGGTGTCGTCCACGCACTCGATTCTGCAACGCGGCGTGAAGTGAGCCGCGGTGCGCCCCCTCGGCGGCTCTAGGGTGAAGCCATGGCGGGTGTCGTGCTGGAGGTCACGGTGCGCGACCCGCGCGACGTGCCGGGTGCCCTCGCCGGCGGCGCCGACCGGCTGCACGTCGCGGTCGCCGGGCCGACGTGTGGGCTGTCTCCCGAGCCCGCGCTGGTGAGCGCGATCTGCCGGGAGAGCGACCTGCCGGTCTTCGTGCTGCTGCGTCTCAACGACTCGTGGTCGACGACCGGTGGCGAGTTCGCCCGGCTCGTCGGACTGGGGGAGGACTACCTCGGCTGTGGCGCGACGGGGGTGGCCTTCGGGTTCCTCGACGCCGACCTCGAGATCGACACCGAGACCTGTCAGATGCTGCTCGACCGGCTGCCGAACGTCCCGTGGACGTTCCACCGTGCGATCGACTCGTCACTCGACCCGCGACGGTCGTGGCGGAGGCTGCTTCCGTTGCCGAGACTCGTGGCTGTCAGGACGGCCGGGTCGCCACGCGGCATGTCGGCCGGCTTCGACGACCTGCTCGCGACGCTCACGCCCGAGACCGCGCCGCTGGCGATGCCGGGCGGTGGCCTGGCGCCCGAGCACGTGCCCTGGCTGACCCAGGCGGGCGTGCGCCAGCTGCACCTCGACGACCAGGTGCGGCCGGGTGGCTCCGCCAAGGCGTACGTCGACGCCGGCTACGTCCGCTCCTGGCGCTCCCTGGTGGACGACCTGCCGGTCGAGGGCCGGCCGGGCGTCGACGCCTCATGATCCTGATCGACCCGCCGCTGGTGCCGTCCCGGGGCACGATGTGGTCGCACCTGGCCAGCGACACGTCGTACGACGAACTCCACGCCTTCGCCCGCGAGCTCGGCATCCCCGAGCGCGGCTTCGACCGGGACCACTACGACGTCCCCGCCGAGTGGTACGACGAGGCCGTGGCCCGCGGCGCGGTGCCGGTGACGTCGCGCGAGCTGATCGTGCGCCTCGTGGCCGCCGGGCTGCGTCGCCGCAAGCAACCGAGGAGGACCTGATGCGCGGACGCGAGAACAAGGGGCCGGAGACCGACCGCTGGGAGCGGAAGGACTGGTGGGGCGTCGTGCTCGAGGCTCCGGATCCGCACGCGCTGCTGGCCTTCTGGTCCGCGATCCTCGACAAGCCGATCTGGAACGAGAGCGACGACGGGGGCGCGCTCGACTTCGGTGAGGGCGTGGGCTACCTGTCCGTGCAGCGCGCCGAGGTCTACGAGCCGCCGGTCTGGCCGCCGGAGCCGGGACGCCCCGGCATGCAGCTGCACCTCGACGTCGAGGTCTCCGACCTCGAGGCCGCCGTCGCCCATGCCGTCGAGCTCGGCGCGACGGTCGCCGACCACCAGCCGCAGGACGACGTCCGGGTCATGCTCGACCCGGCCGGTCACCCCTTCTGCCTCTACACCTGACTCTCAAGCCCGGCCAGCTCCCGCTCGAGGTTGGCGCGGGCAGCGGCCTCCCAGTGCGCGCGTCCGTACGCCGTGTGGAACAGCCGTTCGCGTCCGGCCAGGTCGTGGAGCACGGCCCGCCGCCCGGTGGTGAAGTCGGCATCGTCGAGATGGGCGTAGTCGCGACGCACGCCCGCGACATAGGCGTTGTACCGCTCGCGCGGAGCGGCCAGGATCGCCAGGTCGGCGTCGCAGATCGCCTGGCCGGCGTGGTCGTCGGTCGCGGGGTCGTGGGTCTCGGTGAGGCGCACCAGCCGCGCCACCTCAGCGGCGTGCGGCGTGCCGGCCAGGGCCTCCTCCGCCCAGACGGCACTGCGTTCCTCGGCGTCGCGCTCGCCGTCGTACACCGCGTCGTGGAACCACGCCGCGAGGACGACGGCGGTCGTGTCGAAGGGATGGTCACCTGCGAGCTCGTCGAGGCGATCGAGCACCTCGGTGAGGTGGAGGGTGTCGTGGTAGCCGCGGCTCGGGTCGGCGTACGCCGCCGCGAGCGCGTCGCGGACGTCGTACCGGTCGGCCAGCGGCCAGCGTTCGAGTGGGTCGGTCATCGGGCTCCGGTCGGCCGCCGTCTCATGCACCTGATTGTGCGTTGCCGCGCCTCGCCTGTCATCCGGCGGCTGCTCTCAGCTGCATCGCCAGCGCCCGGTCGCGCGTCGTCGCCCACCGCACGGTGCGGGTCGCGACGTGCCCCAGCGCGTCGGCGACCCGGTCGTGGCCGACCGGCAGGGTGGGCAGGCGCAGCGGCCGCCTGGTCCACTCCGGCATCAGGCCGATCGCCGCGGCGACCAGCACCCAGTACGCAGGGCGGGCGGCGGGGGAGAGCTCGGGGTGCCGGATGAGGTACGCCGTCGCCTCGCGCGCATGGTCGGTGGCGACGAGCTCCGGTCGGAACGCGTCCACGGCTGCGTGCAGCCCGGCCTCGGTGGTCGGCGGGTCGACGACGCCGAGCCGTCGTGCAATCTCGGCGGCCTGCGCGACGTACTCGTCGTACCCGGCCTGGTCGAGCGGGCGGGCGCCGTAGCGACGGTGCGCGAGGAGGAAGCTCTGGATCTCGGCAACGTGTACCCAGAGGAGAAGGTGCGGGTCGCTCGCGGCATACGGCGCCCCATCAGGCATCGTGCCGGTGACGCGGTCGTGGATGGCACGCACGGCGTCCACGGCCTGCTGCGCGTGCTCGGCCGTGCCGAAGGTGGTGACCGCGAGGAACCGGCTGGTCCGCGCCAGCCGCCCCCACATGTCGCCGCGGTACCCGGAGTGCTCCGCGACGGCGGTCATCGCCGCCGGGTGCATGGTCTGCAGAAGGACCGCGCGGATGCCGCCGACGTACATCGACGCGTCGCCGTGCACCCGCGTGATCGGGCTGCCCTCTGCGAACCACCGTGGCCCCGGTGTGCCGTGGATCCGCTCGCGGTGTCGTGGGCCGTCCGGGCCGGCCACGCGCTCGAAAAGTGCCTGCCCCAACCGCTCGCGGACCCTCACGCCATCGAGCCTACGGGCGGTCGGAAGTCGCTCGCGCGATGGTGGAGAGGACGGCGACCATGGAGGCATGCAGCCGACCGTCGACACCTTCCGAGCCCTGGCTCGTAGCTCCCCGTGGCGCTGGCGGACCCTGCACCTCACCCATCGCGACGGGCAGGGCGAGGTCGAGGCGTGGGTACGCCGGCCGCTCCAGCTGCTGGTCCGGCGCGAGGGGGAGCCCGACTACTACGAGACAGGCCTGCCCTACACCGTCTCGACAGTTCGCTCGACGAGCGGCGGCCCGGTGCCGGACGTGCCTCCGCGTCGTCTGCCGCAGGAGGTGGATCCGGTCCTCCGTCCGGACGGACTGGTCGCGGAACGGCCGGTCGACGGGGGGATCGACTACGACGACCCGATGTACGGCAACTACAGCTGGGTCGCGATGCTCGACCCGGTCGAGCTGAGCCACCACGTGCGGGTCAACGACCTGCGCTCGGAGACGGTCGGCGGTCGCGAGGTCTGGCGTGCCTTCCTGGTCGCCGAGCCCGGCTACCTCCCACGGTGCGGCGGCAACTGCTGCGAGCTCCTGTACAGCGAGGCCGGGCTGATGTCCGACTTCGGCGAGCCGTCGGAGGTGCCGGAGTCGTGGCGGGGCCGCCGTTATCCGGACGGGTACGACGTCGCGCTCGACGTGGGGACCGGAGTGGTCGTCGTCTGCCGTCCGGTGGGGGGCGACGCCGATGCGCCGTGGCTGGAGAACGACATCCACGAGGTGGACGCCGATCTCGACGCGGTGTTCGCCGGGCTTCGGCCTACCTACGGCTGACCGTGTCGACGATCCGGTCGACGTCGTCGAGCAGCAGGGGTTGGTCCAGGAACTCGTCGATCCCGGCGAGCGACCGCGCCCTCGCCTCGTCGTCCTTCGCGGCCAGCCACATCGTGAGGTGGCGGTGGCCGATGTGGTGGAGCTCGGCGACGGTGAGGGCGAGGTCCTCGCGCCCGGTGATGCGGCCGGGTCCGCCGGCGGCGACATACGCGTCGTACAGCCGGAGCTCGCGCACGGTGTCGCGCTGACCGAACTCGAAGAGCACCATACCCAGCTCGCGGCTCGGGTCGGCCGGGCCGCAGTTGTCGAAGTCGATGACGCACAGGCCACCGTCCGGAGTGCGGCGCAGGTTGTCGGCCCAGAGGTCGAGGTGGCAGACCTGCGCCGGCCTCATCGGGGTGAGGATCGACTCGACCTCGACGAGCCGGGGGAGGACCGCTGCGAACCGGTCGACGTACGGCGCCCCTGCGGCGCGCGAGGCCTTGAGGACGCCCTTCCACTCCCGCTCGCCGATGGGAGCCTCGAACCACTCGTGCACGGGCAGGTCGTCCTGCATGTGCACGGCGTGGAGCCGGGCGACCAGCTCACCCACCGCGCCCGGGTCGAGGCCGGTGTCGGGGTCGGCGATCTCGACCCACGAGTAGACGCGCACCGCCTCGCCCCGGATCTCGACCGAGAACCGGCCGCTCGCGTCGGCGACCGGGCGTGGGCAGGGCACCTCGGCGTCCCAGCAGGCGAGGTGGAACGCGCCGCCGTACTCCGGGTCGTCCTCGTCGTCGTACGGCTCGAGCTCCTGCTTGACCGCCCAGACACCCTGGTCGGTCTCCAGCCGCCGGATCTCCCCGAGCTCCCCTCGCGCCACCGGCTCGCTCAAGCTGGTGGCGCGACCGAGCCCGAACGCGTCGGCGACCTCCTGCGCATCCACGCCCCCAGCCTGCCCGCCCCCGAGGACTTGGTGGCCTTCCTCTGCACTTGTGGGGGGAGATTTCGGCCAACAAGTGGGGAATTCCCCGCTCAGGCGGGGAATTCGCCGGCCCTCAGTCCTCCGCGTCGCGGATCGTGTAGGCGTACCCCTGCTCGGCCAGGAACCGCTGCCGGTTGGCGGCGAACTCGGCGTCGACGGTGTCGCGGGAGACGATCGCGTAGAAGTGCGCGGTCTTGCCCTCGGTCTTGGGGCGGAGCAGGCGACCGAGCCGCTGCGCCTCCTCCTGCCGCGAGCCGAACGACCCCGACACCTGGATCGCGACCTCCGCTGTCGGCAGGTCAATGGAGAAGTTCGCGACCTTCGAGACCACCAGCAGCCCGACCTCACCGGCCCGGAACGCGTCGAACAGCCGCTGCCGCTCCTTCACCGGCGTCGCGCCCGTGATCGTCGGCGCATCCAGGGCGGTGGCGATCTCGTCGAGCTGCTCGAGGTACTGCCCGATCACCAGCGTGGGCTGTCCGGCGTGCCGGTCGAGGAGGCGGCGTACGACGTCGATCTTGTGGTGGGTGCACGACGCCAGCCGGTAGCGCTCCTCGGGCTCGGCGACGGCGTACGCCATGCGCTCCGACGACGGCAGCGTCACCCGCACCTCGACGCAGTCGGCCGGCGCGATCCAGCCCTGAGCCTCGATGTCCTTCCACGGCGCGTCGTACCGCTTCGGCCCGATCAGCGAGAACACGTCGCCCTCGCGCCCGTCCTCGCGTACCAACGTCGCCGTCAGCCCGAGCCGCCGGCGGGCCTGGAGATCCGCGGTCATCCGGAAGATCGGCGCGGGCAGCAGGTGCACCTCGTCGTAGACGATCAGCCCCCAGTCGCGCGCGTCGAGCAGCTCGAGGTGGCTGTAGACGCCCTTCCGACGCGTCGTCATCACCTGGTACGTCGCGATCGTGACCGGCCGCACCTCCTTGACCGAGCCGCTGTACTCCCCGATCTCGTCCTCGGTCAGGGAGGTACGCCGGACCAGCTCGTCCTTCCACTGCCGGGCGGCCACGGTGTTGGTGACCAGGATCAGCGTGGTCGCCTTCGCGTGCGCCATCGCCGCCGCGCCGACCAGCGTCTTGCCGGCGCCGCAGGGGAGGACGACGACGCCGGAGCCGCCGTGCCAGAACGACTCGGCTGCCTCCTTCTGGTAGGCGCGCAGCGACCAGTCGGTCTCGTCGAGCTCGATCTCGTGGGCCTCGCCGTCGACGTACCCGGCGTAGTCCTCAGCCGGCCAGCCCAGCTTGAGCAGCGCCTGCTTCAGGTTGCCGCGCTCGCTCGGGTGCACGACCACCGTGTCGTCGTCGATGCGCGCGCCGAGCATGCCCGCGACCTTCTTGGCCCGCAGCACCTCCTCGAGCACCGGCCGGTCGTTCGACACCAGCACGAGGCCGTGGGTCGGGTGCTTCTCCAGACGGAGCCGGCCGTACCGCGCCATCGTCTCGGCGACGTCGACCAGCAGCGCGTGGGGTACGGCGTACCGGCTGAACTCCAGCAACGTGTCCACGACCTGCTCGGCGTCGTGCCCGGCCGCCCGGGCGTTCCAGAGCCCGAGCGGCGTCAGCCGGTAGGTGTGGATGTGCTCGGGTGACCGCTCGAGCTCGGCGAACGGCGCGATCGCCTTGCGGCACTCGTCGGCACGTTCGTGGTCGACCTCGAGCAGCAGCGTCTTGTCGCTCTGCACGATCAGGGGTCCGTCGGTCATGACCGGACAAGCCTACGGACCACCCCGACAGACGGTGAGGCGCTAGCGTGCGCCCCGTGACAGATGCCCTGACCGTTCTCTTCATGCCGGAGTCCGCGTACGGACCGACCAACCAGTGCATCGGTCTCGGGAAGGTGCTGCTCGACCACGGCCACACGGTGGTGTTCGCCGCCGAGCGCTCGTGGGCGGGCCGGCTCGCGCCGTACGGGTTCGTCGAGGACCTCGTCGACCTGGCCGCGCCTGACCCCGACGCGGGGGAGGAGGCGGCCGGTCAGTTCTGGATCGACTTCATCAACGAGACGGCGCCGGAGTTCGCCAAGCCCACCCGTGAGCAGCTCGCGACGTTCGTGCAGCCGACCTACCAGGCGCTGATCGACGGCGCGATGTACTGCGAGCCGCAGCTGCGCGAGATCATCGCCCGCCACCGGCCCGACGTGCTCGTCGAGGACAACGTGGTGACGTTCCCGGCGCTCACGACCGCGGAAGGTGCGTTCGTCCGGATCGTGTCGTGCAACCCGCTCGAGGTGCGCGGCGACGACATCCCTCCGGTGTTCTCCGGCTACCCGGCCGACGACCGCTCGGAGTGGGCGGACTTCCTCGCGGAGTTCGACCGCACGCACGCCGCCACCTGGAACGCCTTCAACGAGTGGTGCCAGGCGCAGGGCGCTCCGCCGCTGCCGCAGCGCGACTTCATGCACACGTCGCCGCACGCGAACATCTACGTCTATCCGCGCGAGCTCGACTACACCGACGCCCGCCCGCTCGACGAGACCTGGCACCGGATCGACTCCAGCGTCCGCGAGACCGACGAGGAGTACGTCGTACCTCCCGAGCTCGCCGACCGGCCGGCCGACAGCGGCCTGATCTACCTGTCGCTCGGCTCGCTCGGCAGCGCCGACATCGGGCTGATGCAGCGGCTGATCGACATCCTCGGGGCCACCCGACACCAGGTGATCGTCAGCATGGGCCCGCGCGCCGACGAGCTCCGGCTGGCCGACAACATGACCGGTGCCCAGACGCTGCCGCAGACCACGCTGATGCCCCAGGTCGACCTCGTGATCACCCACGGCGGCAACAACACGACCACCGAGGCGATGCACTTCGGGAAGCCGATGGTCCTGCTGCCGCTGTTCTGGGACCAGTACGACAACGCACAGCGGGTGCACGAGCTCGGGTACGGCGTCCGGCTGGCGACGTACTCCTTCGCCGACGACGAGCTGACCGGCGCGGTAGACCGGCTCCTCGCCGACACGGAGCTGCGCGAGCGGATGGCCGCCATCGGCGCCGACATCCGCGCGCGGGACGGGCTGCGCCGCGGGGCCGAGATCATCGAGCGGGTCGGCCGCGAGCACCGAGCTTCTCTCGGTGGTTGAGGAGCGAGCTCTGCGAGCGTCACGAGACCACCTGCTCGCGCTCGACGCCACGCACGCGGTCCGGGTCGTCGCGAGCGAGCGCGGCCACCGCGCGGAGCCCGTGACGGCCTCGGGCGACGGCTGGATGCGCTCGACCCCGGGTGACGGGGCCGGCCTGGCCGTCCTCCACCGGCTGCGCAGCCGGATGGCCGTCGAGGTGGGCTTCCGTGTGACCGTGCAGTCCTGGGTCGCGCTCGACGACGAGTCCGAACGGGTGATGGGCGTCGACCAGACCAACGAGTCGTGGGTCGTCGGCGGCACCCTGGTCGTGAAGTGGGTGACCGACGACCTCGACGGGCTCCACCCGGGGGCCGACCGGATGCGCAGGCTGGGGGCGGCCGGGTTCGCGGAGACGCCGACGCTGGTCGGGTTGCTCGAATGGCAGAACGCCGAGGGGCACTGGGCTCCGGTCGCGGTCGTGCAGGAGTACCTCCCTGGCGCCGAGGACGGCTGGACCTGGACGGTGTCCGAGGCCCGTCGGGCGCTCGGCCTCGAGGAGGGTGAGGAGCGTCCGTTCTCGCGCGACCTCGGCAGGCTCACGGCGCGGATGCACCTCGCCCTCGCCGCGGGAGCACCCGAGATCGCATCCTCGGAGCAGGCGGAGGCGGCGTACCACGACGCGCTGGCGACGCTGGACGAGGCGGTCCGCGTGACGGCCGAGCTCGACCCTGCCTCGCACGCCCTCGTGGTGGAGCACCGGGACGACATCCGGGGCGCCTTCGACGCGATCGCAGCGCTCGCCGGGCAGCCGGCGTGGCCGGTGCACGGGGACTTCCACGTCGGCCAGGTCCTGCGCACGCCCGACGGTCGGTTCCACGTCGTCGACTTCGACGGGAACCCGACGCGCCCGCCGGCACTGCGGGCCGCACCCGCGCCTCGCGAGCGAGACCTGGCGAGCATGGGGCAGTCGCTGGAGAACGTCGGATACGTCGTGCGCCACTACGCACCGGAGGTCGACCCGGCCGCGGTCGAGGCGTGGGTGGATCGGGCGGGTGAGGAGTTCCTCGCCGGATACCGCGAGGAGATCGGCGAAGCGGGCTCCGAGTCGCTGCTGCGCGCTTTCGACCTCGAGCAGGTGTGCCGGGAGGTCGTCTACGCGGCCCGCCACCTGCCGCGGTGGATGTACGTGCCGGCGGCGGCGCTGCGTCGGCGTTTCGGGGAGACGTGATGGATCCGTCGCTGTTCCTCGCGGATCTCGAGGAAAAGCCGGACCGTCTGCGCGCGCTGGCGCGGCTGCTCGACGCGGAGGTCCCGTGGGCGTCCGTCCGCGAGCGCGGGTCGCCGGTGCTGCTGCTCGGCATGGGCTCGTCGCACTACGCGAACCAGGTCGCGGCCGCGAGGCTCCGGCACTCCGGAGTACCCGCCGTCGCCGAGCTCGCGGCGTCGGACCTGCTCCCGCACCTCGAGACCGGCTCGCTGGTGGTCGCGGTGTCGGCCTCGGGTGGCTCGGCGGAGACGCTCGATGCCGTACGACGGCTGCGTGCGCTCGGCTCGGGTGTCCGCTTCGTGGCGATGACCAACCGAGCGGACGCCGAGCTCTCCTCGCTCTGTGATGTCACGGTGGCGATGTCGGCGGGGGAGGAGCGGGGCGGTGTGGCCTGCCGGTCCTTCCAGCACTCCCTGGCGCTGCTGCTCGCGCTGGCCGGTACGCCGGACCTCGCCTCGGTTCTCGACCGCGCCGCCGAGGCGTCGGCCCACCTGCTGGAGACCCGCGACGACTGGCTGCCGCCGGTCTCCGACGCCCTGCTCGGACCGTACGGCACCCACGTGGTCGCGCCCGCGCGACGTCTCAGCTCGGCGCTCCAGTCGGCGCTGATGCTCCGCGAAGGCCCGCGGCTCCCGGCGTACGCCTGTGAGACAGCCGACTGGAGCCACGTCGATGTGTATCTCACCAAGACCACCGACTACCGGATGCTGCTCTTCGCCGGCTCCCGCTGGGAGCCCGAGCTCCTCGGGTGGGTCCGCGAACGGGGCTCGACCCTGGTCGCCGTCGGCGCCGACGTCGACGGCGCGGCGTACACCCTCCGCTACCCCCACGACGACCACGACGACGTCCGCCTCCTCACCGAGACCCTCGTCGCCGAGCTCGTCGCCGCCCGGGCGTGGGGTGGTCGCGGCGAATTCCCCGCCTGAGCGGGGACTTCTGCACTTCGTGGGGGAAATTTCGGCCAACAAGTGTCGAATTCCCCGCCTGAGCGGGGAATTCGCGCCCCGCCGCCCCTCAGCCCGCCGCGGCCTTCTGGCGGGCGCGGAAGGCGGCGACGTTGGCGCGGGAGGAGCAGCGCTCGGAGCAGTACCGGCGGGACTGGTTGGGCGAGGTGTCGACGTAGACGTTGGTGCACGGGACGGCCGCGCAGACGCCGAGCCGGGTGGGGCCGAGGTCGCATACCAGGTTGGCCAACCCGAGCAGCGACTCACCGATCAGCAGGTCGGCCACGCTGGCGGCCTTGTTGGCGACGTGGATGTGGAGGTTGGCGAGGTTGTGGTCGGCGATTCGCGGCGTGATGGGGTGGCTCTCGAGCAGCCCGTTCAGGACGTCGACCACGCCTTGCGCGTCGTCGGCGGCCGACGCCTCGAAGGCCTTCCGCAGGTCCTTCTGGAAGCGCCGGAGCACGACGACGTCGCGGTCGGTCACCTGTGACCGGAGCCACGCGCGCTCAGCCAGGTGTGCGACGAGGGAGTCGCGGTCGGTCAGGGGCGCATTGAGCAGCCCCGCCGCCGACTCGGCGTACCGGACGAAATCCACAAAGCCAATGCTACGGAGCGCTGTCCACTGGATTGACGCTTCTGATGCGGTGTACGGCGAACTGGCGTACGTCGTCCGCACGGTGGTCCCGCGCGGTGAGCCACCCACCGTCCACACGCACCGGGTCGACGATGCGCTCGGTGGAGACGCCTTGGTTGTCCACGTAGCCGATCAGCACGCTTCGCCCGGCCTCGACCGCCTCACGCAGGGCCGCCAGCGAGCCGATGGGAGTCAGCTGCGGTGAGGAAGGTGGGCGAGTGCGGGCGGCGCGGTCGCCGGCCCGGATCGCGGTGACCACCTGGACGAGTCGTGCCTCCACGCGCGCCTCTTCCGTACGCCGCGTGCCGCGCGGTCGCGCCCGGACGCGGTCGGGGCGCGCGACGTGGACGGACCCGTCGGCGGCCTCGACCAGCGGCGAGATCCCGAGCTCACGCAGGCGCGGCAGGAGGATGTCGAGCGGTGTCGAGCTCACCAGGACGGTCGGCGCGATCCGGCGCAGCCCCAGCGACGCGGCCCGAGGATGGTGCAGCACCTCGGCCAGCGCGGTCTCGTCGTCCGCGCGCAGGAACGCCTCGGCATGCCCGACCCGGATCGTCCCGAACGTCCGCGCCGCGTCGTCGACCAGGTAGCTCAGCGGCTGCGGCACCGCCGTGCGCGAGACCGACTCGAGGAACGCGTGCACCTCGTGGGCCGCCCAGCCCGCGTCGAAGGCACGGCGCACCGACGACGGCGTGAACCGGTAGACGGTCGCCTGCCCCCGCGACTCGACGTCGGCGAGCAGGTGGAGGTCGCGCGCCCGCTCGCGGGTCAGCGGCCCGGGCGCCACGGCGGTGAGGTCGGCCTGGATCAGCACCTCCTCGACCTCCTCCGGCAGCAAGGGGGTCAGCAGCGCAGTCGGGTCGTCGCCGCGCACCAGCGCTGCGGCGTACGACGCGAGTCCGCCCAGCGCGACGAGACCCAGCTGTGCCGCTTCGTCGAGCGTCGAGATGACCTGATCGGCACGCGACGGGGGGCGCCGTGGCCGGAGCCAGGCGACGTGCGAGACGACCGACGCGGGGCCGGTGCCGGTGGCCAGGACCTGTCCGGAGGGCAGCTCGGCGAGGGTCGACAGGGTCATCGCGCGCGTCTCCGGGGCGATCCGGCTGGTGAGCTCGGGATCGAGGGCGTTGCGAGTCTTGCCGGCGGCGTCGCGCGCGCCGACGAGCGACGGCAGCCGCTCGGTCTCGAGCCAGGACTTCGCGAGGCGACCCCAACGTGCCGCCGCCTGCTGGTCGCACCACGAGTCGAACGCCTCGGTCGGCGTCCACGCCGGGTTGCCGTCGGCGTCCGGCCACGTCGCGAGCAGCCCGGCGGCCGCGGCGACCTCGGCCAACAGAGCGGTCGCGGTCTCGTCCAGCTGGATGGCCTCCGCAGCGGCCTTGAGGTCGCGCACCCCCACTGCTCCGCTGCGCAGGGCGATCGGGGGAGCCGCGCCCCAGTGGTCCACCAGCAGCTCGACCCGGCGTACGACGTCGAACGCCGCGCCGGCTGCCGCCCGGTCGACCAGCTCGGCCGAGCGCTCGGACGTCGCCACGTCCGGAGGTACGTCGATCCGCTGCCGCGTCGTGTGACCGCCGCGGAGCGCCACCTGCACCTCGCCCGGGATCCGCACCAGCCCGGGACGACCCGGGACCAGCAGGCCGCGCGAGAGCAGCTCCTCGGCCGGCGACTCGGCCTCGGCCGGCGTGATCGTGTGCCGGGCGGTCCCCGCGTCCGCCTCGCCGGATCCCGCCTCGACGTGGTCGAGCATCGCCCTCGCCGCCGACGACAGCTCGGTCAGCAGAGCCGCCACCGACTCCGGCGTACGCCCGGTCATCGGGTGGAGCTCGGACATCGAGCCCAGGGCGTCGGGCACGCCGGTGAGCGGACGCAGGCCCGCTTCGCCCTCCCACGCGAGCGCGAGATCGACCACGCGACGGCATGCGCTCTCGACAGCATCGGTGTCCGCGTTCAGGATGTGGGCCAGGTCGGAGTCCGTGGTCGGGTGCGTGGACGACCCCGCAGACGACAGAGCCACCAAGGCATCAAGGACGGAGAGCTCGAGGCGCGTGAGCAGGTCCAGGGCACGAGCGAGCGACGACCGGGTCGCGGCGCGCGAGGCGAGCTGCGCGCAGTCGACGGGCGCGGGTGCGGCGAGGTCGGGCCGTTCGCGCAGCAACGTGAGCAGCCGTTCGTCCGGCCAGCTACGCAGCTGGTCGGCGAGCGAACGGTGTCCCCGCACCGGGGACGGCGACGAGGTGCCCATCATCCCCACGCTAGCGGGGCATCCCACCCGCCCGACCTTCCGCGAGGCGCCATGAGCGACCTCTCCGGCCAGGTCGGGCTGCACTACGGCGTCGCCACGGACGTCGGCCTCGTGCGCGAGGTCAACGAGGACTCCCTGCTCGCCGAGCCGCCGGTCTTCGTGGTCGCCGACGGGATGGGCGGGCACGACGGCGGCGAGATCGCGAGCCGCATCGTGGTCGAGGAGTTCGCCCGGCTCGCCGAGACGGGCTACGACCCGCGCCAGGGGGAGGACGCCGTCATGGACACCCTGCGGTCGAGCCAGCGTCGCCTCCAGGAGTACGCCGCCACCCATCGTGGCAGCGACGGCGGGCCGTGGCGAGGCGGGACGACCGCCGTCGCAGCGGTGCTGGTCGAGCAGGACGCCGGCCCCGAGTGGCTGCTGACCAACCTCGGCGACTCGCGGATCTACCGGTTCACCCGTGGGGAGCTGGTCCGGGTGTCCACCGACCACAGCGTCGTCCAGGAGCTCGTGGACGCAGGACGCATCAGCGAGGAACAGGCCCGCGTCCATCCCGAGCGGCACATCGTGACGCGTGCCCTGGGTGGCCCGGACCCGCTGGATCCCGACTTCTTCTCACTCCCGTTGGCCGAGGCGGAGCGCATCCTGCTCTGCTCCGACGGCGTGACCGACCTGGTCCGCGACGACGACCTGGCCGCCGTCCTCGGTGGGAGTCCCGACCCGCGCGACGCCGCGGACCAGGTCGTGGCGGCCGCTCTGGCCGCGGGCGGTGTCGACAACGCGACGGCCGTGGTCGTCGATGTGGTGGGATTGTCCGAGGACCCGACCGCCGATCCGCAGAGCCGGCGCGAGAGCCTGACCGAGAAGCTGGGAGCCCTGCCATGAGCGTGAGCCGCACCGTGGTGCCGGGAGACTGGTACGGCGTGCTGGGGGCGTCGGTGATCGTGTTGCTGCCGCCGTCGGCCAAGGCACGCGTGGCCGGGCTCTGGGAGACCGTCGACGACGGCGCCGGCTTCGACGAGGTGCTCGACGCGTTGATCAGCGGCGGACTCCGCGAGCTCCCGAACTTCGTGCTGGTCAGCGGCGAGGGTCGTGAGGTGAAGGTGGTCATCCGCGGCGCCGGAGAGGCGGAGCTGCGCACCGCGGACGGTCCGGTGAAGGTGACGGGCTCTCCGGACACCACCTGGGTCGAGCGCAACGTCAGCGGCGTGAACGGCCTCCACGTCCAGGTCGCCGAGGGCGACGGCGCGGCGTACGAGATCGAGACGGGGCTGGTCCGGGTCGCCAGCGTCGAGCACCCCGCCGTGGGCAAGAGCGGCGCCGTACCCGACGCCGACGCGGTCGCGGTGCCGGTCGCCCCGCCCCTCACCCCACCTGCGGAGTCGGAGCGGCCGCGGAAGATCCTGCCGCCGGACCCCCAGCTGCAGAAGCCCGAGCCGCCCCAGCCGGCCGCTCCCGACCCCAGTCCTCCGCAGGTCGTCACGCCGCCGGTGGCACCGGTCCCCGACGCTCCGGTGCCCGTCCCGCAGGGCGCAGCGACGTACGACCCGCTGACCAGCCCCGACCTGAGCGTCACCCCCGGTGCACCCGACCCCCGCGCGAGCTCGGCGGTCGCGCGCCTGATCTTCTCCAGCGGAGACGTGGTCGACGTCGACCGCGTGATCGTCGTCGGTCGGGCGCCCGACCCGGGGCGCATCGGCGGCGACGAGCAGACGCGACCGGTCACCGTCCCCAGCCCTCACCAGGAGATCTCCTCGACTCACCTGGAGATCCGTCCCGGCCAAGGCGCCGACCAGGGCGCGGCCGTGGTGACCGACCTCGGCTCCACCAACGGCACCGTGGTCGTGCAGCCGGGTCTGCCGGCGGAGGACCTGAAGCCGGGGATCGGGGTCCAGCTGGTCCCGGGAGCCACCATCGACCTCGGGGAAGGGGTCACGATCCAGGTCACCAGGGTGTGAGCGGGTGACCCTGACCTCTCTCTCGGGAAGCTCGGCCGTCGCGTCGAGCGAGCTCGGCGACGGGCGCATCGCCGATGTCGACCGCCGCTTCTACGCGTTCGCCGTCGACCGGCTCATCGCCTGGTCGATCGACGCGGCCGCCGGCGTGGTGGTCGTGCGCACGCTCGCCGACGACCACCCGCTCATGGGCCTGGGCGTCGTGGTCGCCACGGTCCTCGTGGTGGGGCTGGTCTTCGCCTGCCTCCAGGGCACGACCGGTCGCACTCCCGGGAAGTCGCTGGCCGACTTGCGCCTGGTCGACACCGCGACGGAGCGCCCGATCGGCGTACGTCGAGCCGTGCTGCGCGGCGTCGTCCTCGGGCTCGCGGCCGTCCCGTTCGGCTTCGGACTGGCCGCGCTCGCGTGGACGTCGCTCGCCGACCGGTCCCGCCTCCGCCGGGGCTGGCACGACCGGCTCGTGTCCTCGATCGTGGTCGACGTGCGTCCGGAGCCGGCGCCGGAGGCGCCGATGGACGAAGGTCCGCGCCACGTCGTGAACCTCACGGCCATGCGCCTGGCCCCGGCCCACCGGTTCGTGGGCGCCATCGAGCGACCGCCGACTCCGTCGCGGGCACCCCGCCATGCGGCGCCGCGCTCGTGGGTGCCGGCAGAGACCCCGGGTGCCGCGTGCGTTGTCAGCTTCGACAGCGGGGAGCGCGTGGAGGTCGACACCCTGCTGCTGGTCGGACGTAGCCCCGACCCGCGGCTCGGCGAGCAGGGTGCGCGGCTGGTCACCGTGCCGTCGGCGGACCTCTCGGTGTCGAAGACCCACCTCGAGGTCGTCGTCGCCGGCGACGGCGCCCTGGTCGTCACCGACCGCGGGTCCACCAACGGCTCGACCCTGGTCCGCCAGGGCACGCCCCGCCACCTGAGCCCCGGCCGGGCCACGACCCTCCTCGAGGGCGACGTGGTGATCTTCGGCGACCGGCGGATGTCGGTCGTCCGCGGCACAGGCCCCTAGGGCTTCCGGTCAGGCGGACGACCCGGTCAGACGAGTGGCCGGATCGCCTCGTACGTCGCCCGGTCGGCCGCCGCCACGATCCCGCGCGGTGCGCGACCGTCGACGTCGTGGTCGTCGGTCGGTCGGTAGGCGCCGCCGTCGAACGTGCCGAGGAACCCGCCCGCCTCGGTCAGGATGAGCCCGCCCGGCACGTGGTCCCACGGGTTCGCGCGGCCGTAGACCACGTAGTCGGCGTCACCCTCCGCGAGGTGCGGGTAGTCGATGCCGCACGAGACCCACGTGAGCTCCATCGGCGCCAGGTCGTCGGCGAGCGCCCGGCCGAGCCACTTGCGGCGCGAGGTGACGCCGCGCCACTGGGCTCGCGGCGGCGTCGGCGGCCGCACCACCCGCTCGCCGTTGCGCCAGGCGCCGGAGCCCAGCTCCGCGACGTACGCCGTCTGGTGCTGCGGCTGCCAGATCCAGCCGCGCACGGCCTCACCACCCTTCACCTCGCCGATCATCATCGCGTGGTCGGGGGAGCCGTGGACGAAGTTCTTGGTGCCGTCGACCGGGTCGACGGTGAACGCGTGGTCGGCCGCCCAGAAGTCCTGCATCAGGCCGCGGTGGTCGGCGTACGTCTCCTCGCCCAGCACCACGGCGTCCGGGTACGCGGACCGCAGCGCAGCCGTGATCAGCTCCTCGGCCTCGCGGTCCGCGGCGGTGACCAGGTCACCGGGCCCCTTCTCGTCGACCTCGCCCGACGACAGCGAACGGAACCGCGGGTTCACGACCTGCTCGGCGACGTCCTGCAGCAGCCGCAGCACGGCCTCGGTGTCCACCCGTCAACACTAGGCGTAGGTTCCGATCATGGAGTCCTATGCGAAGGGTGAGACCGAGCCGGCTCTGCTGGAGGAGACCATCGGGGCGAACCTCGAGCGCACGGTGGCGAGGTTCCCCGACCGCGAGGCGATGGTGGAGTTCGCGACCGGGAAGCGCTGGACCTGGCAGGAGTTCTACCGCGACGTCGAGCTGTTGGCCCGCGGCCTGATCGCGGCCGGGGTCGAGAAAGGCGACCGGATCGGCATCTGGGGACCCAACAGCGCCCGCTGGACGCTCACCCAGTACGCCGCGGCGAACATCGGCGCGATCCTGGTCAACGTCAACCCGGCGTACCGCACCCACGAGTTCTCCTACGCCGTCAACCAGTCGGGCACCAAGCTCCTGGTCGCGGCGAGCAGCTTCAAGACCAGCGACTACCGCGCCATGGTCGAGGAGACCGCACCCCAGAACCCCACGCTCGAACGCGTCGTCTACCTCGACACCGACGACTGGGACGACCTCCTCGCCGGCGGCGAGCACCTCGACGCCGACGCGATGAACCGGCGGATGCACGACCTCGACCCTCACGAACCGATCAACATCCAGTACACGTCCGGCACGACCGGCTATCCCAAGGGCGCGACCCTCAGCCACCACAACATCCTCAACAACGGCTACCTGGTCACCGAGCTGATCGGCTTCACCGAGGAGGACCGGCTCTGCATCCCGGTGCCCTTCTACCACTGCTTCGGGATGGTGATGGCCAACCTCGGCTGCACCAGCCACGGCTCGACGATGGTGATCCCGGCGCCCGCCTTCGACCCCGGCGTCACCCTCGACGCGATCACCCAGGAGCACTGCACCGCGGTGTACGGCGTACCGACGATGTTCATCGCGATGCAGAACCACCCGACCTTCGCCGACCACGACCTGTCGAGCCTGCGCACCGGGATCATGGCCGGCTCCATCTGCCCGGTCGAGGTGATGAAGCGCTGCGTCAACGAGATGCACATGACGGAGGCCTCGATCGCCTACGGCATGACCGAGACGAGTCCGGTCTCGTGCCAGACCCGAGCCGACGACGACCTCGAGCGGCGTACGGCGTCCATCGGGCGGGTCCACCCGCACGTCGAGATCAAGATCGTCGACCCGGCGACCGGTGAGACCGTCGAGCGCGGGCAGCCGGGCGAGTTCTGCACCCGCGGCTACTCGGTGATGCTCGGCTACTGGGACGACCCCGAGAAGACCGCCGAGGCGATCGACGCCGACGGCTGGATGCACACCGGCGACCTCGCCGAGATGCGCGACGACGGCTACTGCAACATCGTCGGCCGGATCAAGGACATGGTCATCCGCGGCGGCGAGAACGTCTACCCGCGCGAGATCGAGGAGTTCCTCTACGCACACCCCGACATCGAGGACGTGCAGGTGATCGGCGTCCCCGACGAGAAGTACGGCGAGGAGCTCTGTGCCTGGATCAAGCTCCGCGACGGTGCCGAGCCGCTGGACGCCGACAAGGTGCGGGAGTTCTGCACCGGCAAGCTCGCGCACTTCAAGATCCCGCGCTACGTGATGCTCGTCGACGAGTTCCCGATGACCGTCACCGGCAAGATCCGCAAGATCCAGATGCGCGAGGAGGCCGCCCAGAAGCTCGGCCTCGTCGGCACCGGCCACGGCCCCTCCTGATCGACCGCGGGCTAGGTTGGTCTCGCCCCGCACCTCCCTCGGAAGGACCACTCGTGAGCGACGACCTCCAGCAGCTGGCAGACGACTTCTGGGAGGCGACGCTCCGCTTCCAGCCGACGTACCGGCACATGCTCGGCGACTACTCCGACGTCGGCAGCTGGGAGCATGCGAGCCGGGCCGCCGAGGACGCCCACGTCGCCGAGCTGCGCGAGCTCGTGGCACGGGCCGAGGCGATCGACCCGGCCGGCCTGGGCGACGACCAGCGGCTGACCCGCGACGTGCTGATCGACGCGGCGACCTCCAAGGCCGACCTCACGGCCACGCCGCTGACCGGGCTTGCCGCCAACCCGGTGTTCGGGCCGCAGCGTCAGCTCGCGCTGGTCCTCGGCCTCCTCTCGGTGCCGGACGAGACGGTCGCGGGCCAGATGCCCGCCAAGCTGGACTCCGTCGGCGAGTACCTCCAGGAGCTCGCCGAGCGCACGCGGGGGGCCACCGCGGACGGGTGGGTGTCGGCGCAGTTCGCGATCACCGAGACGCTGGCTCAGCTCGACCGGCTGCTCGAGACCCCCGTAGCGGACGACCCGACCGTGGCGGCGGTGAACGTTCCCGAGGGCGTGGATGCCGAGGCTCTGCGCGCGGACCTGCGCACCGCCGTGGAGCGCTCCGTGCGACCCGGCTTCGAGGCCTTCCGCGCCGCCCTGCGCGACGCGCTCCCGTCCGCACGACCGGACGAGCGATGCGGGCTGTCGTGGCTCGACGGCGGCGACGAGGCGTACGCCGCGGCGCTGCGCTACTTCACGACCACCGACAAGTCGGCCGAGGAGATCCACGAGATCGGGTTGGCCCAGATCGCCAAGCTCGCGGACGAGTACCGCGCGCTCGGTCCGGAGGTGATCGGCACCGACGACCTCGAGCGGATCTTCGAGGCCATGCGGACCGACCCCAAGCTCCACTTCGAGCACGCCGACGAGCTCGTCGAGCAGTCGAAGGTCGCGCTGGCCCGCGCCGAGGCCGCGATGGGGGAGTGGTTCGAGGTCGTGCCGAAGGCGCCGTGCGCGGTCGAGGACACCAAGGTCGGCGCCAAGGCCTTCTACTTCGCACCCGCCACCGACGGCTCCCGCGGCGGCACGTTCTTCGTCAACACCGAGGACCCCAGGTCCTGGGGACGCTTCGAGCTCGAGGCGATGGCCTTCCACGAGGGCGTCCCCGGTCACCACCTCCAGCTCGCCATCGCCTCGGAGCTGCCGGACTCGGTGCCGGAGTTCCGCAAGCACCTCCACAACTCGGCGTACGCCGAGGGCTGGGGCCTCTACAGCGAGCGGCTCTCCGACGAGATGGGTCTCTACTCCTCGTCGCTGGACCGGATGGGGATGTACAGCGCCGACTCGATGCGCGCGTGCCGCCTCGTCGTCGACACCGGCCTCCATGCGCTCGGCTGGAGCCGCCGGCAGGCGATCGACTTCATGGTCGCCAACTCGCCGCTCACCGACGGCGTGTGCCGGCCCGAGATCGACCGCTACATCTGCGCGCCGGGCCAGGCCACGTCGTACATGGTCGGTCGCCTGGAGATCGAGCGGATCCGCCGCGAGGCCGAGGTCCGGCAGGGCGAGCGGTTCGACGTACGCCGGTTCCACTCGGCGGTGCTCGACAGCGGTTCGCTGCCTCTCGGCGTGCTCGAGCGGGTCGTCGCCGCGCGGCTGCCCTGAGCCCGACCGCCGGGCCCCGGCTATGGGTTGGCCCCGGCCCTACAGGCCCGCCTAGGCTTGATGCCTGCCGCCCCGGGTCTCGGGGCACGTGTGTGGAAGAGGAAGAGACGTGCCGACTGGCAAGGTGAAGTGGTTCGACGCCGAGAAGGGGTTCGGCTTCCTGTCCCAGGAGGACGGGCCGGACGTCTACGTCCGCGCCGAGGCGCTGCCCCAGGGCACGACGACGCTCAAGGCCGGCACCCGCGTCGAGTTCGGGATCGCCCAGGGGCGTCGTGGTGACCAGGCCCTCCAGGTGCGCATCCTCGACTCACCCGCGTCCGTCGTGCGCAACCAGTCGCACGCGAAGCGGAAGAAGCCCGAGGAGATGGTCCCGATCGTCGAGGACCTGATCCGGCTGCTCGACGGAGTCGGCGAGGCCTACCGCCACGGCCGCCACCCCGAGCGCGCCCAGGCCCGGCCGGTCGCCAAGCTCCTGCGCGCCCTGGCCGACGAGCTGGAGCTGTGAAGAGCCGTCGGTCGAGGAGCGAGCTCTGCGAGCGTCGCGAGACCCGGTGACCTGACCGTCCTGGCCGGCCTCACGCCCGCGCCGCGGCGGGCTGGGGCGTACGTCGGCTCGGGTTGGCCAGCACGAACAGCGACCACGCGACCAGCACGACCGCCGCGGTGATCATGCCCGCGCGTGGGTTGGCCGGCAGCGCGATCCCGACGAACCCACCGATCACCCAGGCCAGCTGGAGGGTCGTGTCGCTCCGAGCGAAGGCGCTCGTGCGTACGCGCTCGGGCACGTCGCGCTGGATCGTGGAGTCGAGCGACAGCTTCGCCAGACACTGGGCGAGGCCGGCGACGAAGCCGAGCAGGCAGAGCGTGAAGAGGCCGTAGCTGAGGGCGGCGAAGACCGCGGCCCCGGCGTCGACCAGCATCGCGAGCACGACGGTGATCTTCGGGTTGACGCGTCGCATCACCGACCCGGCGGCGATCCCCACGAAGTTGCCGAACCCGGCGGCCCCGATCACGGCCGCGAGCAGGAACTGGGGGGAGTGGCCTTCGATCGGGTGGTCGCGGAGGAGGAACGCCATGAACAGCGAGAGGAAGCCGGACAGCCAGCGCGGGCCGCAGTTCGCGCGCAGGGCGAACGCCATCGACGGCGGGATGCGGACGGTGCCTCGGCCGCGGGCGACCGCCGGCTCGTCCGAGTCCTCACCGGAGAGGAAGCCGAGGTCGTCCTCACCCTTGTTGGAGTCGACCCGGGCGGGCAGCCGCAGCGACATGATCGTGCCGAGGACGAAGACCAGGAACGCGTAGCGCAGCGCCCACGCCGGCCCGATCGCGGCGGCCCCGGCGGCGATCGGCGCGGACACGGCCACGCCGACCATCCCGGCCATCGACGTACGCGCGTTGGCCTTGACCAGGGTCAGCCCCTCCGGCATCAGGCGCGGGAGCGCCGCCGCACGCGCGACGTTGTAGGCCTTGGAGCCGACCAGGACGCCGAGCGCGGCCGGGAACAGCCACAGCGAGTCGCTGTCGACCGACCCCGCGAGCGCCCAGACCAGGAAGGCCCGGGCCGCCATCGTCGCGGCGATCGCCCATCGGCGGCCGTGGCTGAAGCGGTCGAGTGCCGGCCCGATCAGCGGCGCGACGATCGCGAACGGGAGCAGGGTCAGCCCCAGGAACAGCGAGACCTGCCCACGCGCCTCACCGGTCGGGATCTGGAAGAACAGCGTGCCGGCCAGCGCGATCGCGACCGCCGCGTCCGCGGCGGCGTTCAGGGCGCCGAGCTCGATGAGGCGGTTCAGCCCGCTGGTGTCGGCGCCCTCGGCGGCGGCCGCGCGTCGAGCCGACCGGAACGCGAACCGGCTGAACTTCCCCGTGCCGCGCGCCACCGACGCCAGCCCGCGCCCGGTCACCTTCGCACCGGTGGCCACGGAGTCCATGGCCGTCCGGCGTTCGGAGTCGTCGGGCATCGTCACACGTCAACCCTAGGGCGGGATCTGACAGCCTCGTGCGACATCGGTCATCATGGGGTCATGACCCCGAAGGCCGACGCCGTGCTGACCGCTGCCGTGGACGCGGCCCGCGACGCACTGCTGGCCGAGGTCGACGCCGACGACGTCGGCGAGCACCTCGGCGCCGAGCCGGAGGGCGACCGCGTCGTCACCCATCTGTTCGACTGCCGCAAGCCCGGGTACGTCGGATGGCGCTGGTCGGTGACCGTGGCCAGGGCTCCGCGCCAGAAGCACGTGACCGTCGACGAGATCGTGCTGATCCCGGGCGCCGAGGCGATCGTCGCGCCGACCTGGGTGCCCTACCGCGAGCGCATCAAGCCCGGCGACCTCTCGCCCGGCGACCTGCTCCCGGTGGCCGACGACGATCCACGTCTGGTGCCGACGTACTCCTTCGGCGACGACCCGCTCGACGCCGACGCACGGGCGCAGATCCGGACCGTCGCCAAGGACCTCGGGCTCGGCCGCATCCGGACGCTGTCGCCGGAGGGTCGCGAGCTGGCGGCCCAGCGGTGGTACGACGGCGACGGCGGCCCCGAGGCCCCGCTCGCGCAGTCCGCGCCGGAACCCTGCTCGACCTGTGGCTTCTTGATGCGCATCGCCGGCCCGCTCGCCGAGTCCTTCGGCGTCTGTGCCAACGGTGACGCCAACGACGACGGCCGCGTGGTGTCCTTCAACCACGGCTGCGGGGCCCACTCCGAGGTACGGCTCGCCAAGCGGCACGAGCCCCAGCCCCTGCCCGAGCCCGTCGTCGACGACTTCGCCGATGACCTCGAGATGTTCTGAGGGCTACTCCTCCGAGCCCTCGGACAGCGCGGTCCGCGCGCGCTTGCGGCGCCGGCAGTACTCCAGCCCGAGCAGCCCGAGACCGCACCCGGCGGCACACGTCCACAGCACCCAGCCGTTCCCCGCGTCCCGGAGCCGGCCGTAGAACGGCAGGAGCGCGATGAAGCCGAGCACCCAGAGCGCGACGCCCACCTGGACGGTCCGGATGCCGTCGACGTCGAGCGGCTCGACGTCGGCGACCAGGTAGGTGCGGTTGCCGATCTCGTGGACGGTCGGCTGGTCGTCGCGGAGCTCCACAGACGTCACTCTAGGCGTACGAGTGGACGTAGGTCGGGCCCCGGCTGACACTCCGTCGTCACGGGTTCCGCAGCCGAGGTGACTCTGGCATGCTGCGGCGCGTGACGGACGAGTCTCAGGGCAGTCAACCGACCGGCAAGCGAGCAGCTGACCGCACCAAGACGGGGCCGACGCCCCGTCAGAACGCACCCCGCGGTGACCGCGGCTGGCTGGATCACTTCTTCAAGATCAGCGAGCGGGGCTCCACCGTCGAGCGGGAGATCCGCGGTGGCGTGGTCACCTTCTTCACGATGGCCTACATCATCGTGCTGAACCCGATCATCCTCTCCAGCGCGGTGGACGAGAACGGCGCGCACCTCGGCGGCGCGAACGGCTTCACCGCGATCGCGGCCGGCACCTCGCTCGTAGCCGGCGTGATGACGATCCTGATGGGCATCGTCGCCAACTACCCGCTGGCCCTGGCCACGGGCCTCGGCCTCAACGCCTTCCTGGCGGTCTCGGTCGCCAGCCAGATGACCTGGGCCGACGCCATGGGCCTGATCGTCCTCGAAGGTCTGGTGATCCTGGTCCTGGTGCTCACCGGGTTCCGATCCGCGGTCTTCCACGCGGTCCCCAAGCAGCTGAAGCTCGCGATCTCGGTCGGGATCGGTCTGTTCATCGCGTTCATCGGCTTCGTCGACGCGGGATTCGTGCGTCGTACGCCGGACGTCGCGCACACGACCGTCCCGGTACAGCTGGGCACGGGGTTCTACCTGCAGGGCTGGCCGGTCGTCGTGTTCGCCGTCGGTCTGGCACTGGTCGTGACCCTGTGGGTCAGGAGGGTGCGCGGCGCGATCCTGCTGGCGATCATCGCCACGACGATCCTCGCGATCATCGTCGAGAGCATCGGCAACTTCGGCTCGATCGTCGACAACCCGAACGGCGGCTGGGGACTGAACGTGCCCCAGTGGCCCGACAGGATCACCGACACGCCCCACTTCGACACGCTGGGTGAGTTCAACCTGCTGGGTTCGTTCGACAACGTCGGGGTCGTGACGACCCTGCTGCTGATCTTCACCCTGATGCTGGCCGACTTCTTCGACACGATGGGGACGATGACCGCGATCGGGGCGGAGGCCGGGTTGCTCGACGAGGACGGCGTGCCGCCGTACACGCAGCGGATCCTGGTCGTCGACTCCCTCGCCGCGGCCGCCGGTGGTGCGGCGGGCGTCTCGTCCAACACGTCGTACATCGAGTCGGCCTCGGGCGTCGGCGAGGGCGCGCGCACCGGACTCGCCTCGGTCGTGACCGGGCTGTTCTTCCTGCTCTCGATCTTCCTGGCGCCGCTGGTCAGCGTGATCCCCAGCGAGGCGGCGGTCCCGGCCCTGGTGCTGGTCGGCTTCCTGATGATGCAGCAGGTGAAGGGGATCGCGTGGGACGACGTCGAGATCGCGATCCCGGCGTTCCTGACGATCATCCTGATGCCGTTCACCTACTCCATCAGCGTGGGCATCGGCGCCGGCTTCCTGGCCTACGTGCTCATCAAGGCGGTCCGCGGCAAGGCCGCCTCGGTCCATCCCCTCCTCTGGGTCGTCGCGGTCCTCTTCCTCGTCTACTTCGCCATCCACCCCATCAACGTCCTCTTCACCTGATTCCCGGACAGCGCCGAGTCGGCGCAAAGGTGCACCCGTAGCGCACCGAGTCGGCGCAAAGGGACACCGAGAACACGCCGAGTCGTCATGTGACGACTCGGCGTTCGGCGTCTTCGGGGAGAGGGAATTGTTAGCGTAGGTAATGAGTTATGCTAACGACATGCCGACGGTGGAGATGACCTCGCGGACCGATGCCGGTCTGGCGAGCGAGCTGAGGCTGAGCGTGATGCGGCTACGCCGCCGGCTCAGCAACGAACGCCACCCCGACAACCCTCTGAGCATGGGCGCGATGGCGGTCCTGGGCTGTCTGTTCCGCAACGGTGACCTGACCGTGGGCGAGCTGGCGGCCTGCGAGCGCATCCAGCCGCCGAGCATGACCCGCATCGTCAACGCCCTCGAGGAGGGCGGTTACGTCACCCGCCGGGCCCACGAGACCGACGGCCGGCAGGTGGTCGTCGCCCTCTCCGAGCAGGGGCGCGCGACCCTTCTCGCCGACCGTGACCGCCGCGACGCCTGGCTGGCCCGCCGACTGCGCGAGCTCACCCCCGACGAGCGCGCCGTCCTCCGCCGGGCCGCGCCGCTCCTCGAGCGGCTGGCCAATGCCGACTGACCTCCCGACGCACACCACGACTGAAAGCAGAACTTGAGCCCTACGTTCCGTGCCCTGCACAACCCGAACTACCGCCGCTACGCACTCGGCAGCCTGATCTCCAACACCGGCACCTGGATGCAGCGCGTCGCCCAGGACTGGCTGGTGCTCCGCCTCACCGACGGCAGCGGAGCCGCTCTGGGCATCACGACCGGCCTCCAGTTCCTGCCGGTGCTGCTGCTCTCGCCGTACGCCGGCGTCATCGCCGACCGGTTCTCCAAGCGCCGGCTCCTCCAGCTCACGCAGCTGACGATGGCGCTGGCCTCACTGGCCCTCGGCGTCCTCGCCGTGGCCGGCGTCGCCCAGGTGTGGGAGGTCTACCTGATCGCCTTCCTGTTCGGCGTCGGCTCGGCGTTCGACGCGCCCGCGCGGCAGTCCTTCGTCTCCGAGATGGTGGCGCCCGACGACCTCACCAACGCCGTCGGCCTCAACTCCGCGACCTTCAACGCGGCCCGGATCGTAGGCCCCGGTCTCGCCGGCCTGATGATCGGTGCGCTCGGCGGCGGGGCCTGGGCCACCGGCTGGGTGATCCTGATCAACGCCTTGTCGTACGGCGCGGTGATCTGGCAGCTCGAGCACATGGACACGACTCTGCTGCGCTCCCCGAAGCCGGTCGAGCGCACGCCGGGCATGCTCCTCGAGGGCGTCCGCTACATCCGCAGCCAGCCGAAGATGATGGCGATCCTCGTCATGGTGTTCTTCGCCGGCACCTTCGGGATGAACTTCCAGATCACCTCCGCCCTGATGGCGACCCACGTCTTCGGCAAGGGCGCCGGCGAGTTCGGCATCCTCGGCTCCGCCATGGCCGTCGGCTCGCTGGCCGGCGCCCTGATGGCCGCCCGCCGGACCCACATCCGCCTCCGGCTGGTCGCCGGGGCGGCCGTCGGGTTCGGGGTGGCCGAGATCGCCGCCGGGCTGATGCCGACCTACGTCGCGTTCGCGCTGATGTGCCCGCTCATCGGCGTCTGCACCCTGACCATGCTCAACTCCGCCAACGCCACCATGCAGCTGGAGTCCGAGCCGGCCCTGCGCGGGCGGGTGATGGCCCTCTACATGACCATCGTGATGGGCGGCACCCCGATCGGGTCCCCGATCATCGGCTGGGTGGGCGAGCAGTTCGGTGCCCGGTGGACCCTGCTCGGGGGTGGCGCGATGGTGATCCTGGGGGTCCTGCTGGCGGTCGTGATGCTCGCCCGGCTCGACCGGGCCGAGGCGGACGCCGCCGAGCCCGAGCCGATCGGCGTCCGGGCGGCCTGACCTGCGGTTCTGCCGCGATCCGGAGCCGCTATCTCATTTTGGCGACCGCGGCCAACCCGAGTAGCCTTGAACACCGTGTCCGGCCTGTCCGGGCCGCTTCGCGTGCACTCGTGGCGATCGCGCAGCAGTGTGAGGACACCACCATCACCAAGGCACACCGCATCAACGCAACATCACCGTGCCCGGCAAGGCGCCGGGTACTGAGGTAGGGACAGAAAGGGATCGACCGAGTGCCCACCATTCAGCAGCTGGTCCGCAACGGCCGGCGCGACAAGGCGTCGAAGACCAAGACGCCGGCCCTCAAGGGCAGCCCGCAGCGCCGAGGCGTCTGCACCCGCGTCTACACGACCACCCCCAAGAAGCCGAACTCCGCCCTCCGCAAGGTCGCCCGCGTGCGCCTGTCGAGCGGCGTCGAGGTGACGGCGTACATCCCGGGCGTCGGTCACAACCTCCAGGAGCACTCCATCGTGCTCGTCCGCGGCGGCCGGGTGAAGGACCTCCCCGGCGTCCGCTACAAGATCATCCGCGGCACGCTCGACACCCAGGGCGTCAAGAACCGCAAGCAGGCGCGGAGCCGCTACGGCGCGAAGAAGGAGAAGGGCTGATGCCTCGCAAGGGTCCCGCCCCGAAGCGGCCGCTCGACGTCGACCCGGTCTACGGGTCACAGCTGGTCACCCAGCTGGTCTCCAAGGTGCTCAAGGACGGCAAGAAGCAGGTCGCCCAGCGCATCGTCTACACCGCCCTCGAGGGCTGCCGCGCGAAAACCGGCACCGACCCCGTGGTCACGCTCAAGCGGGCCATGGACAACGTCAAGCCGGCGATCGAGGTGAAGTCCCGGCGGGTCGGTGGCGCGACGTACCAGGTCCCGATCGAGGTCAAGGGAACACGCGGCACCACCCTCGCGTTGAGGTGGTTGGTCGGCTACGCCCAGGACCGTCGTGAGAAGACCATGTCCGAGCGCCTGATGAACGAGATCCTCGACGCCTCCAACGGCCTCGGTGCCGCGGTGAAGAAGCGCGAGGACACCCACAAGATGGCCGAGTCCAACAAGGCCTTCGCCCACTACCGCTGGTGAACCCTCGTCGTACGCCGTGCAACCCACGGCCGTGCGACGGAGCCTGCGGCCCCCTTTGACCTAAGGAAACGAACCGACAGTGGCTGTCGACATCACCACGGACCTCAAGAAGGTCCGCAACATCGGCATCATGGCGCACATCGATGCCGGCAAGACCACCACGACCGAGCGCATCCTCTTCTACACGGGCATCACCTACAAGATCGGTGAGGTCCACGAGGGTGCCGCGGTCATGGACTGGATGGAGCAGGAGCAGGAGCGCGGCATCACGATCACGTCCGCCGCAACCACCTGTTGGTGGAAGGACCACCAGATCAACATCATCGACACGCCCGGCCACGTGGACTTCACCGCGGAGGTCGAGCGGTCGCTGCGCGTCCTCGACGGCGCGGTCGCCGTCTTCGACGGTGTGGCCGGTGTCGAGCCGCAGACGATGACGGTCTGGCGCCAGGCCAACAAGTACTCCGTGCCCCGGATGTGCTTCGTCAACAAGCTCGACCGCACCGGCGCGGACTTCTTCCGCTGCGTCGACATGATGGTGGAGCGTCTGAACTCCACCCCCCTGGTGCTCCAGCTCCCGATCGGCGCCGAGGCCGACTTCATCGGTGTCGTCGACCTGGTGGGCATGCGTGCCCTCACCTGGCGCGGCGAGACCAAGATGGGCGAGGACTACGACGTCGAGGAGATCCCCGAGTCGATGCGCGCCCAGGCCGACGAGTACCGCGAGAAGCTGCTCGAGACGCTGGCCGAGGCCGACGACGAGATCATGGAGAAGTACCTCGAGGGCGAGGACCTCTCCGTGGAGGAGATCGAGGCCGGCATCCGGCGCGCCACCCTGGCCGACCTGGTCAACCCGGTGCTGTGCGGCACGGCGTTCAAGAACAAGGGCGTCCAGCCCCTGCTCGACGCCGTCGTGAAGTTCCTGCCGAGCCCGCTCGACATCGACGCGATCGTCGGCCACAAGCCGAACGACGAGGACGAGAAGATCGAGCGCAAGCCTGCCGACGACCAGCCGTTCGCCGGCCTGGCCTACAAGATCGCCAGCGACCCCCACCTCGGGAAGCTGATCTACGTCCGCGTCTACTCCGGCAAGCTGGAGGCCGGCTCGACCGTCCTGAACTCCGTCACGGGGAAGAAGGAGCGGATCGGCAAGGTCTACCAGATGCACGCGAACAAGCGTGAGGAGATCGCGTCCGTCGGCGCCGGCCAGATCGTCGCCGTGATGGGTCTGAAGGACACCAAGACCGGCCACACCCTGTGCGACCTGGGCAACCCGGTCGTGCTCGAGTCGATGTCGTTCCCGGCGCCGGTGATCGAGGTCGCGATCGAGCCCAAGACCAAGGGCGACCAGGAGAAGCTCGGTACCGCCATCCAGCGGCTCTCCGACGAGGACCCGACGTTCACGGTCAAGACCGACGAGGAGACCGGCCAGACGATCATCGCCGGCATGGGCGAGCTCCACCTGGAGATCCTCGTCGACCGGATGAAGCGCGAGTTCCGCGTCGAGGCGACCGTCGGCAAGCCGCAGGTCGCCTACCGCGAGACGATCCGCAAGCCCGTCCTGAACCACAGCTACACGCACAAGAAGCAGACCGGTGGTTCGGGTCAGTTCGCGAAGGTGGTCATCTCGCTCGAGCCGAGCATCGACCCCGAGACCGGGGCCGGCGCGGGCTACGAGTTCGTGAACAACGTGACCGGTGGTCGCATCCCGCGCGAGTACATCCCGTCGGTCGACCAGGGTGCGCAGGACGCCATGGAGTTCGGCGTCCTGGCCGGCTACCCGATGGTCGACGTGAAGGTCACCCTGGAGGACGGCGCCTACCACGACGTCGACTCCTCGGAGCTCGCGTTCAAGATCGCCGGCAACCAGGCCTTCAAGGAGGCCGCTCGCATGGCCAAGCCCGTGCTGCTGGAGCCGATGTTCGCCGTCGAGGTCACCACCCCGGAGACCTTCCTCGGCGACGTGATCGGCGACATCAACAGCCGTCGCGGCCAGGTCCAGTCCATGGAGGAGCGCCACGGTGACCGCGTGGTCACCGCGCTCGTTCCTCTGTCCGAGATGTTCGGGTACGTCGGTGACCTGAGGTCCAAGACCTCCGGCCAGGCGTCGTACTCGATGGAGTTCGACTCGTACGCCGAGGTCCCCGCGGGCATCGCCGACGAGATCGTCAAGAAGGTCCGCGGCGAGTAGCCGCCACCGGGTGCCCCGGGGTCGCTCGGGGGCCATTTGGCCGGACCCTCGGCATGCAGCAGAATCAACGAGTCAAGTGACAACAACAGGAGGAGCCCACAGTGGCTAAGGCGAAGTTCGAGCGGACCAAGCCGCACGTCAACATCGGCACGATCGGTCACATCGACCACGGGAAGACCACTCTGACCGCGGCGATCACCAAGGTCCTGCACGACCAGCACCCCGACCTGAACCCCTTCACGCCGTTCGACGAGATCGACAAGGCCCCTGAGGAGCGTCAGCGCGGTATCACCATCTCCATCGCGCACGTGGAGTACCAGACCGAGAAGCGTCACTACGCCCACGTCGACTGCCCCGGCCACGCCGACTACATCAAGAACATGATCACCGGCGCGGCTCAGATGGACGGCGCGATCCTCGTGGTCGCCGCCACCGACGGCCCGATGCCGCAGACGCGTGAGCACGTGCTGCTCGCCCGCCAGGTGGGTGTGCCCGCGATCGTGGTCGCCCTGAACAAGTGCGACATGGTCGACGACGACGAGCTCATCGAGCTGGTCGAGATGGAGGTCCGTGAGCTCCTCTCCGAGTACGAGTTCCCGGGTGACGACATCCCGGTCGTGCGCGTGGCCGCCTTCCCGGCCCTGAACGGCGACGCCAAGTGGGGCGAGTCGGTCATGGAGCTGATGAACGCGGTCGACGAGTACATCCCGACCCCGGAGCGCGAGACCGACAAGCCGTTCCTGATGCCGGTCGAGGACGTCTTCACGATCACCGGTCGTGGCACCGTCATCACCGGGCGCATCGAGCGCGGCATCGTCAAGGTCGGCGAGGAGGTCGAGATCGTCGGCATCCGCGACGAGTCGCAGAAGACCACCGTCACCGGTGTCGAGATGTTCCGCAAGCTGCTCGACGAGGGCCAGGCCGGTGAGAACGTCGGCCTCCTGCTCCGCGGCACCAAGCGCGAGGACGTCGAGCGCGGCATGGTCGTGATCAAGCCCGGCACGACGACCCCGCACACCAACTTCGACGCGAGCGTCTACATCCTGTCGAAGGAGGAGGGCGGCCGTCACACGCCGTTCTTCAACAACTACCGCCCGCAGTTCTACTTCCGGACGACGGACGTGACCGGCGTGGTGACCCTCCCCGAGGGCACCGAGATGGTCATGCCGGGTGACAACACCGAGATGTCGGTGGAGCTCATCCAGCCGATCGCCATGGACGAGGGCCTGCGGTTCGCGATCCGCGAGGGCGGCCGCACCGTCGGCGCCGGCCGGGTCACCAAGATCACCAAGTGATCTAGCGCTTCATCAGAACGGCCCCGGACCACTCGGTCCGGGGCCGTTCTGCATGTCGCCGAAGGCGGAGAACGTCCACGTCGGCGGAAAACCGGTGGAGCGCAGGACCGGGCACGCCGTAGCCTCGGGCGCGACCGGACGGTCCGGCGCACCCAGATCCCCCGAGAGGAGCAGTGACATGCGAGGAGCTCAGGCACTCGTCATGTACCGCCACCTCGAAGGGATCACGCGTGCCCGCACAACCTCGTCCGTCTCTCAACCTGGGCGTCCTCGCCCACGTCGACGCCGGTAAGACCACCCTCACCGAGCGCCTCCTGCACCTGGCAGGAGTGATCGACGAGCCCGGCTCCGTCGACAGCGGCACCACCCGGACCGACAGCCTCGCCCTGGAGCGTCGTCGCGGCATCACGATCAAGGCCGCGGTCGTCTCGTTCCCGCTGGACGACCTCACCGTGAACGTCGTTGACACCCCCGGCCACCCTGACTTCATCGCCGAGGTCGAGCGCGTGCTCGGTGTGCTCGACGGCGCCGTGCTCGTGCTGTCCGCGGTCGAGGGCGTCCAGCCCCAGACCCGGATCCTCATGCGCGCACTCCAGCGCCTCCGCGTGCCGACGCTGCTGTTCGTCAACAAGATCGACCGGACGGGCGCCGATGTCGACGGCGTCCTCGATGCCATCCGCCGTCGGCTGACGCCCGACGTCCTTCCGATGGGCGCGGCCCGTGGCCTGGGCTCGCGGTCGGCGACGTTCGCGGCGTACGACCCGGATGACCACGGGTTCTGCGAGCAGGAGCTCCTGGCGCTCGCCGAGCACGACGACCGTCTTCTCACGGCGTACGTCGAAGGCACGGCGCGTACGCCGGACCAGCTGCTCGCCGACATCGCCGCCCAGACCGGACGGGCCGTGCTCCACCCGGTCTTCGCCGGCTCCGCCGTCACCGGCGCCGGTGTCCCCGAGCTGATGCGCGGCATCGCGAACCTGCTCCCGCGGGCCTCCGACACAGACGGCGCGCCGTCCGGCCGGGTGTTCAAGGTGGAGCGTGGACCGGCGGGGGAGAAGGTCGCCTACGTCCGCATGTTCACCGGGTCGGTGCGCGGACGCCGGCGCCTCGACCTGGGCGGCGGCCGATTCGGCAAGGTGACCGGGCTGCAGGTGTTCGAGGGCGGCGAGTGGGTGCGGGCCGACGACGTCGGCCCCGGTCGGATCGGCCGGCTGCACGGGCTCACCGCGGTGCGCGTCGGCGACGGGTTCGGTGACGCGGTGCGCGAGGAGGACCACCACTTCGCGCCGCCCACGCTCGAGGCCTCGGTCGAGGCCGTCGACCCGGCCAAGCGTCCCGCCCTGCGTGTCGCGCTCGCCCAGCTGGCCGACCAGGACCCGCTGATCGCCGCCCGGCTCGACGACACCGGCCGGCCGACCGTGTCGCTGTACGGCAAGGTGCAGCAAGAGGTGCTCGGCGACACGTTGGCGGAGGAGCACGGCATCGAGGTCGAGTTCTCCGACGCGAGCGTCCTGCACGTCGAGCGCCCGCGCGGTCTGGGCGAGGCCGTGATCAGGCTCAACACCGAGGAGAACCCCTACCAGGCGACCATCGGGCTCCGGATCGAGCCGGGAGCCCCCGGATCCGGGTTGGTGTTCACCAACGTCGTCCCCGCCAAGGACATGCCGCTCTACCTGTTCCACAGCGCCGAGGAGTTCGGCCGCGCGATCGAGAAGCACGTCCGCCGCGAGCTCGCCCACGGCCCGTTCGGCTGGGAGGTCACCGACTGCGTGGTCACGATGGTCGAGGCGGCGTACAGCACCGCGGACGGCCCACCGTCCAAGCGCGGGCCGACCAGCACGTCGTACGACTACCGCAAGGTCACGCCCGTCGTCGTACGCCGGGTGCTCGAGCGAGCGCGGACCACAGTCTGCGAGCCGGTGCTCCGGATCCTCCTCGAGGTCCCGGCCCAGGACGCTCCGACCCTGCTGCGCATCCTCGGACGCTGGGGAGCGGAGGTGAGCGGACAGACCTCAGCGGGGGAGTACACCCGCATCGAGGCCCGGCTGGTCGCCGCCCGTCTGCACCAGCTCCAGCACCAGCTGCCCGACCTGACTGGTGGTGAGGGCACGCTCGAGTCGCGGTTCGACGGCTACCAGCCGGTCCGAGGTCGCCCACCGGTTCGGCTCGGCTGGCAGGGACCCCTGCGCCACGATGCGCGCGTGGGAGTCTGACCGCGTGCCCCGCTTCACCCGCGCCGAGCTCGAGACGTTCCGCGGCGCCGAGGTGCCCGACCTCGTCGGGCCCGGGGTGCGGCTGGTGTTCGTCGGGATCAACCCAGGGCTGCTCACGGCAGCGCGGCAGATCCACTTCGGCAACCCGGCCAACCGCTTCCGCCCCGCCCTCGTCGCCGCGGGGCTGCTGGAGCCACCGGCCGACGGGACACCGGGGATGACGCGGGCAGACCTCGACACCCTGCTCGCGAAGGGCGTCGGGATCACCAACCTGGTGCCCTACGCCACCGCCCGGGCGGACGAGCTGACCAAGGCGGACCTCCTCGCCGGCCGGCAGCGCCTCGAGGGGTTCGTGCGGGAGCACACCCCACGCGTGGTCGCGATCCTCGGCATCACGGCCTACCGCCAGGCGTTCGGCCGTCCGCGCGCCACCCCCGGCCGACAGCCCGAGCCCATCGGCGAGGCCGAGCTCTGGGTGGTGCCGAACCCGAGCGGTCTGAACGCCCACGAGTCGGTCGCCAGCCTCGCCACGGCGTACGCGGCACCCGCACGGGCAGCGGGGCTCGAGCTGTCGGTGCCGCCTGGCACCCTGGCCACATGACCGATATCGCACGTGGCACGTTCGAGGTGACCCTCACCCCGCAGCAGTCCGACGACGGCATCGGCCGGACGGCGATCGCCAAGACCTGGTCGGGCGACCTCGCCGGCTCCGGGCAGGGCCTGCTGCTGTCCGCGGGAGACACGGCCCAGGGCAGCGCCGGTTACGTCGCGCTCGAGATCGTCGACGGCACGCTCCGCGGACGCGCGGGGTCCTTCGCCTTCCAGCAGCTGGGCGTCATGCACGCAGGCGACCAGGAGATCGACTACCGCGTCGTCCCGGGCTCCGGCACGGGCGAGCTCGCCGGCATCACCGGCACCCTGGCCCTCACGATCGACGACCGCGGGCACACCTACGAGCTCACCTACGACCTGGGCTGAGAGGCAGATCGACGTCCGGTTACCGTGCCCGGATGACCTCGGACGATCTCGTGGCCGGCTGCTACACCTGCGACCGACAGCGAGCGGCGAGCCCGCCCCCGCGCGAGGACGTCGTGCACACCGCGCACTGGCGTGCGGCCCACGCCTTCGACACGACGCTGCCCGGGTGGCTGGTGCTCGTCCCGACCCGGCACGTCCTGTCGTTCACCGAGCTCACACCGGAAGCGGCCGACGAGCTGGGCGGCCTGGTGCGCCGGCTCAGCCTGGCGCTCGAGCAGGTCACCGGCTGTGTGAAGACCTACCTCATGCAGTTCTCCGAGGCCGAGGGCTACTCCCACCTGCACCTCCACCTCGTGCCCCGGATGCCGGACCAGCCTGAGGAGAGGCGCGGGCCGCGGATCTTCGGCTACCTCGCCGCCGACGGCAGTGAGCGGGTGCCGGCTCAGGAGCGGGACGAGATCGCGCTGGCCCTCCGGGCGGCGTACGACGCGAGCCAGGCCGGTCAGTCCGCGAGCAGCGCCAGCTCCTCGTCGACGTAGGGATCCTCCTCGCCGACCGACTCGAGCTCCCGCTTGAGCGCCTGCTGCATCTCGAGTGCCTCGTCGCGGTGGCCCAGGTTGCGCAGCGACCACGCCACCATCCATCGCGCGATCCGGATGCGACCGGGGTCGCCGATCCGCTCGCACGCCACCAGTGCCTCCTGGAACGTCGAGAGCGCCTCCTCCCACTCGCCCGCGTCGGCGTGGGTCATCCCGATGTTGTTGAGCAGCGAGGCGTCCCAGTCCCGCGCGCGCTGGTCGGACGAGGACCGCGCGACCTCCAGGGCGCGGCGGTTGATCTCGTGCTGCTCCTCGGGCGGCGCCACGATCGCCACCATGTGCAGCGCGTCGACGTGCAGCGCGTCGAGGCCGGCGGACTCGGCCATCCTGCCCGCCGACTCGAAGAGCGGCCGGGCCTCCTCGGCACGGCCTGAGGAGTTCAGCACGCGCCCCCGCTCGAGGTCGACGTACGTCGCGGCCTGCGGGTCGTCCGAGGAGAGCTGGTCGAGCACCTTGTGCGCGGAGTCGTACTGCTCCTGGAGACCGAGCGTCCGCGCGTACTGCGTCAGCCAGGCCGTCCGGTCGGGCTCCTCGGCGTGCTCGGCGGCGTCGAGGAAGCGTTCGCCCGAGGCTGCGGGGTCGTCGAAGTCCCAGAGCGGTCGCGGGTCGATCATGCCGCGACCCTAGTAACCACGCCGGACCGTCGGAACCCCGAGAATGGACCCATGTCAGCGGAGTCATCGGGAGGCCCGACCCTGCCTGCGCGGCCGCACCACCGTTACACCGCGGACGGTCGGCGACTCCGCGAGGTGCTCAGCTACTCGCGTCGCGGCAACCGGTTCACGCCGCAGCAGCAGGCGGCGTGGGACGCCCACCACGAGCAGTGGGTGATCCCGGACGAGGCGGTCGACGACCCCGGCTTCCGGTTCGCCGACTGGTTCGGCCGGGAGGCGCCGCTGATCGTCGAGATCGGGCCGGGCGTGGGCGAGGCGACCGGTGTCCTCGCCGCCGCGCGTCCGGCGTACGACGTGCTGGCGCTGGAGGTGTGGCGGCCCGGGGTCGCCTCGTCGCTCGCCCGGGTCGCCGAGGCGGGCGCGACGAACGTCCGTTTCTGCTCGGTCGACGCGGTGTGGGTGCTCGAGACCCTGATCCCGCGCGACGGGCTGGCCGAGCTGTGGACGTTCTTCCCCGATCCCTGGCCGAAGACCCGCCATCACAAGCGGCGTCTGGTGAACGCGCGCTTCGCCGCGCTCGCCGCGAGCCGACTGACTCCCGGCGGCGTCTGGCGGCTCGCGACGGACTGGCAGGACTACGCCGAGCAGATGCGGTCCGTCCTCGACGCGGAGCCGGCGCTCACCGGTGGCGTCGTCCCGCGCTGGGAGGAACGGCCGGTGACCAAGTTCGAGCGCAAGGGCCTCGAGGCCGGGCGCTCGATCACCGACCTCTGCTACACCCGGCGCTGACGTCAGGCCGCGCCGTCGAGGGCGACCCCGGCCCGCTCGAGCTCCGACTCGGTACGCAGCCGCTCGCTCTCGCGCTCGAACGCGTCCGTCACGCGGTCGAGGTCGGTCCGCACGCCCAGCGCGCGGCAGGCCTCGACCAGCGCCTGGTCGTAGGCCATCACGATCGCCTTGCGCCGAGCCATCGGCATGCCCGCGGCCGGGGCGACTGCCTGGGGCCGGATGCGTCGCAGGTCGGCCGCGATCCGCTCGATCGGCATGCCGTGGGGGGTCGGCGTCGGCCTCCCGACCAGGTGCAGCGCCTGGGCGCAGCGGATGCCGTGCTCGAGGATCTCCGCGGCGTGCGCCATGGCCCACAGGACCAGCGCGACGCCGATCGTGATCAGGGCGAGCTCCGTGACGCCCCAGGCCTCGTCCGGCATGTTCCGACGGTAGGTCGGCGACACCGTCGCGGCAAGGAGGATCGAGCGACCGGGGCTGCCACAATGCCGCCCATGACGCAGCCGCCACCGCCGGGCTACGGACCGCCGGGCTACCCCGCGTACCCGCGACCTCCCAAGCACCCGCAGGCAGTGACCGTGCTCGTGCTCGGGATCCTCGGCATCCTCGTGTGCGGGCTGATCGGACCGTTCGCGTGGACGATGGGCAACCGCGTCGTGTCCGAGATCGAGGCGTCCGGTGGCCGCTGGGACGGTCAGACCGAGGCCAACATCGGCCGGATCCTGGGCATCGTGGCGACCGCCCTGATGGTGCTGTCGCTGCTGCTGATCTTCGGGCTCTTCGCGTTCGGCAGCGCGTTCCTCTTCTCCAGCTCCTGACCTCAGCGTCGCCGGTCGACCAGCCGGGCCCGCAGGGACTCGTCGCGGTGCAGCCGGGCCAGGTCACGGTCGCGGAGCGTGGCGCTCACGGCCGCGAGGAAGTCCCACGGTGTCGTGCCCGGCGGCGGCGGAGGAGCGACGTACGCCGAGAGCCGGTCGGCGAGCAGGGTTCCCATCCGCTCGCGGGCCACGGGGTCCAGCGAGTGCAGACGCGAGAGGTACTGCCGGATCGCCAACGCGAGCCCCACCGGCGGAGTCCGCACGTCGGCCGAGCCGGCCCAGGCGGCCAGCATCGGGGGCATCGGGGCGGGCGGCTGGAGCGACAGGCTGACCCGGTCGCGGACGACGTAGGTGCCCGCCGCGTAGTCGCCGAGGCGCTTGCCGCGTGAGCTCACCAGGCAGCTGAAGAAGGCCGGCCCGCCGCTGAGGGCGTAGATCTCCGGGATCGCGACCAGCGCCCGGACGAACGCCTGCTGTGCGGTCACCGTGCCGCCGTCCTCACGGACCACGCGCAGCCCGAGCGCCCACTTACCGAACGACTTCCCCCGGGTCAGCGTCTCCATCGTCGTCGGGTAGACCAGGAACACCACCATCAGCGAGCAGACGACGGCGACGTGCTGCAGGGCCCCGTCGGCGCGGAAGCTGACCACCATCGCCAGGAAGAACACGCCGATCCCGACGATGGCCAGGGCCAGGACGTCGAGCAGGCCGGATCCGATCCGGGCCGCCACCGAGGCCGGTGGCAGGTCGAGCGCGACCGCCTCGCCGGTGACCAGGTCGTCCGACGAGAGCATCGCGAAGTCCGGAGATGACATCCCCGAGAGCATAGGTCCGCCTAGGCTCGTCGGGTGGACCTCGATGCCTACGTGCTCGCGCACCATGCGGAGTGGCAGCGGCTCGAGGACCTGACCCGCAAGCGGCGCCTCGACGGCCGTGAGAGCGACGAGCTCGTGGAGTGCTACCAGCGGGTGGCCACCCACCTTTCCGTCGTGCGCACGGCATCGCCGGACGCGACGGTGATCACCTATCTCTCGCTGCTGCTGAGCCGCGCCCGCAACCGGGCCGGCACCTCGCGCGGGAGCACCTGGCAAGGCGTCGCGGCGTTCGTGACCGAGCGCTTCCCGGCCGCGCTGTACCGGCTGCGCCGGTGGTGGATCGCAACGGCGCTCGGCAACGTCGTGGTCACCGCCGTGATGATGGTCTGGCTGCTCGACCACCCGAACGTCGAGCAGAGCCTGCTGTCCCCGCGCGACGTCGACCGGCTCGTCAACCACGACTTCGCCGACTACTACAGCACCTACGCGGCCTCCCACTTCGCCGCCCAGGTCTGGACCAACAACGTCTGGGTGGCCGCGCTCTGCCTGGCGCTCGGTGTGCTCGGCGTCCCGGTGCTGTACCTGCTCTTCTCGAACATCGCGAACCTCGCGATCATCGGCTCGATCATGACCAGGCACGGTCACGCCGCGGAGTTCTGGGGCCTGATCCTCCCGCACGGCATGCTCGAGCTGACCGCGGTCTTCGTGGCCGGCGGCGTGGGCCTGCGCCTCTTCTGGTCGTGGGTCGAGCCCGGCGACCTGACCCGCGCCCAGTCGTTCGCACGCGAGGGGCGCACCGCCGGCACGGTCGCCCTCGGCCTGGTCGGCGTGCTCGCGGTCAGCGGGGTGATCGAGGCCTTCGTGACGCCCAGCCCGCTGCCGACCTGGGCCCGGATCGCGATCGGCTGCCTGGCCGAGGCCACCTTCCTTGCCTACGTGTTCGTGCTGGGCCGCCGCGCCGTCGCGCGCGGCCACACCGGCGACATCGACCCGCTCCTCCTCGAGGACCGGGTCGCCACGCAGAGCTGATCAGACGCTGATCAGACGCTGATCAGACGCTGATCAGAGCAGACCCTGAGCCTTGAGCGACAGGTAGTGGTCGGCGAGCGCAGGCGGGAGGTCGTCGGCTGACACGTCGATCACGTGGACGCCGAGGGTCTCGAGGAGCTCGGCCGTGGCGCGCCGACGGGTGAGGGTCTGCTCGGCCGCAGCCGCGGCGTACACGGCGTCGAGGCCGCCGCGGCTCTCGGCCAGACGCTCCAGCTCCGGGTCGCGCACCGACGCGAGCACCACCCGATGGTGGGCCACGAGCACGGGCAGCACCGGCAGCAGGCCTTCCTCGACCGCAGACGGCTCGAGCGGGGTGAGCAGGCACACCAGAGCACGCTGGCGGCCGAACGCCTGGACCGCGCCGGCGAGCGCCGTCCAGTCGGCCTCCGCGATCTCCGGCTGCAGCCCGGAGAAGGCGTCCTCCAGTCGGCTGGTCGCGTCGCGGGCTCCGGCGAGCCGCAGGCGGGTGCGGACCCGCCGGTCTCCCGCCAGCACGTCGACCCGGTCGCCGGCGCGCGCCGCGAGCGCGGTCAGCAGCAGCGCCGCCTCCATCGCCGAGTCGAGCCGAGGCACGTCGTCGACCCGGCCCGCCGACACGCGCGAGGTGTCGACGACGAGGACCACCCGCCGGTCTCGCTCCGGCTGCCAGGTGCGGACCACGACGTTGCGGTTGCGGGCGGAGGCGCGCCAGTCGATGGAGCGGACGTCGTCGCCGCGGACGTACTCGCGGAGGGAGTCGAACTCCGTGCCCTGGCCACGAACGCGCACCGCCGACCGGCCGTCCAGGTCGCGCAACCGCGCCAGCCTCGACGGCAGGTGCTTGCGAGACTCGAACGGCGGCAACGAGCGCATCGTCGCCGGCACCCAGAGGGTGCGTTGGCGTGCCGCAAGTCCCAGCGGACCGTAGCTGCGCACGGTCACGCCGTACGCCGTGAGCTCGCCGCGGCGGACGGGTTGCAGGACGCTGGACACCGCGACGTGGTCGCCGGAGCGGAGCACGAGCCGGTGCCGGTTGTCGCGGACGCCTGCCGACGGCTGCCAGGCGTCACGGACCAGGAGCGAGGCCCGCCGGCTGCCCGGGTTGCCGAGGGCGACCAGGCTGGTCGCCTCGTGCCCCACGCGCACCCGCCCCGGCGACACGCGCTCCACGGTCAGGCTCCGGGGTGACACCGCGAGCAGCAGGTCGACTCCGACGAGAGCCAGCACGACCAGCAGCCACAGCAACACGGTGGACCCGCTCGGGCGCAGGACCACCGCCACCAGCCCCAGGAGGAGGAGCAGCGGGACGCGTCCGGTGATCGCCATGACGTGGGTCAGCTCATCGAGGGACAGGGACGGAGCCGAGGGCGGAGGAGAGCACGGCGCCGACCTCGACGCCTTCGAGCTCGGCCTCCGGCCGCAGCGAGAGCCGATGGGCGAGCGTCGCGTGGGCGAGCGCCTTCACGTCGTCGGGCGTCACGAAGTCGCGCCCGGAGAGCCACGCCCAGGCCCGCGAAGTGCGCATCAGGGCCACCGCGCCGCGCGGGCTCGCGCCCAGGCCGAGCGACGGCGCCTGCCGGGTCGCGCGGGCGACGTCCACGACGTACCCCGCGACCTCGGGGGAGACCTGGACCGCGCGCACGGCCCGGCGTCCGGACTCGATGTCGGCCGCGCCGGCGACCGCGGTGACGCCGGAGGCGGCGACGTCCTGCGGGTCGAACCCGGACGCGTGCCGGCTCACGATCTCCAGCTCCTGGGCACGATCGGGGACGGGCAGCACGACCTTGAGCAGGAAGCGGTCGAGCTGGGCCTCCGGGAGGGGATAGGTGCCCTCGTACTCGATCGGGTTCTGCGTCGCCGCCACGAGGAAGGGCCGGGGCAGGGGGTGCGTCACGCCGTCGACCGACACCTGTCCCTCCTCCATGGCCTCGAGCAGCGCGGACTGGGTCTTCGGTGGCGTCCGGTTGATCTCGTCGGCCAGCAGCAGGTTGGTGAAGACCGGCCCCTCGCGGAACGACAGCTCCCCGCGGTGGCTGTCGATCACCATGGAGCCTGTGATGTCGCCCGGCATCAGGTCGGGCGTGAACTGCACCCGTCGCGTCTGCACGGACAAAGCAGCGGCCAGACTGCGCACGAGCAGCGTCTTCGCGACTCCCGGCACGCCCTCCATGAGCACGTGTCCGCCGCAGAGCAGCGCCACGAGGAGGCCGGAGACCGCGGCGTCCTGGCCGACGACGGCCTTGGCCACCTCGGTCCGGACGGCGCCGAGGCGCTCGCGGGCGTCGTGGCCGTCGGCGTAGCCGGTCGGTGTGGTCGTCATCGGTGGGACACCTCTCTGTCGAGCTCGGTGAGACGCCGGGCGAGGTCGGACAGGCCGCGGTCGTCGTGGGGTGCAGGTGCGTGGGGACCGATCAGGGCGTCGACCTCCGACACCGGACGGCCGGTGCGTGAGGCCACATCCGTCACGAGCTGCTCCGGGGACACGCGTCGGGGGAGCCGGAGTCGCTCGGCCAGACGGGTCCGCGAGGCTGAGCGCAGGGCGTCGGCGGCGTGGGTGCGGTCACCGGACCGACGGTAGAGGCGACCGAGGTTGCGCGTCGTCTCGACCGCCTTGACCGAGACCGGCAGCGGCTCCTGCGCCAGGGGTCCGAGCCGGCGGCTGCGCCACACGACGAGGCCGGCGCCGGCCAGCGCCAGCATCCAGAGGGTGGGCCCGAGCCAGTCCGGCAGCAGGCTCCTCGCGGACACGCTGTCGGCGCCGCGGAGGTCCCTGAGCGACGGGACGTACCAGACCAGCCGCTGGCGCTCGCCCAGCAGCCGGAGCGCCACCGCCGCGTTGTCGCCCTCGAGCACCTGGTCGTTGGTGAGGATGTCCGGTGCGCCCAGGATGGTCAGTCCGGGCCGGGGCTCGGCGAGCAGCACGCCGTCGTCGTCGCGGAAGCACCCGTCCGACGGGTAGGCCTGCGCCGACTCGACCTTCACCCGGAGGTCGGCGTACGCCGTGCACCCGGCGGGCACCGGGGCGTTCGGCGTGGCGGTGACGGGGACGTCGTGGACCCGGAGCTGGAGCAGGAGCTGCGGTCCTGGCGCGACCACGACCAGCCGGGCGGCCTGCTGGTGGCGCAGCAGCCGATGAGTGGTCGAGCGTCCGAGGTTGCCGGTGGAGGTCACCACGATCGTCGTGGACGCATCCACGGTGGCGGAGTCGAGGGCGTCGGCCGACCGCACCACCTCGACGTCCACACCCTGGTGGTCGAGCACGCGCGCCAGCGCCTGCGCTCCCGCCCCGTCCGGGTTGCCTGGGTCGAGGTCGGCGGCGTAGTCGTGCGACCCCCGGCCCAGCCAGGCCGACAGCGCGACGGCGACGACCAGCGCGGCGGCGACCAGGAGGCCGACCCGGTGGCGCACGACCCAGCTCATCGGGCACCCGCCAAGCGGTCGTCGAGCTCCAGGAGCGCGGCGGCGTCGTCGAGGGTCGCGGGATGGTCGCCGTAGTACGTCGCGTCGAAGACGTCGGCCCCGTGCCCGACCTGCTCGCGATGGTCGGGGTACGCCGTGGAGATGGTCGCGGCGACCTCGTGGGCGGTGGTGCCCGGGAGGTCGGCCAGCCGGCCGCGCTCGACCTGGCGGGCGGCCAGGGCGCGGAACGCGTCCACGACGGCATCCGCGTGGCGGCCGTCGGCGAGCGCGGCCTCGGCCCGCTGTCGCAGCTCGTGCGCCGACGGGCGGTCGTGCGGGAGCACGGCGGCCGCCTCCTCGCGCGCCCGTCGGTCGCGCCGGACGCGCGACAGGAGCAAGCCGAGGCCGACCAGCAGCACGGCGGCCACCCCCATGGTGACCAGCGCCGCGACCCAGCTCGTGCCCGACGCCGCACCGGCGCCGTCCTGCACCCGCCGCCAGATCCAGTCGAGGATCCGCTCGAGCACGTCCTGCCGGTGGTACTCCCGGTGCACCAGCTCGTCGCGCAGCAGACGGCGGCCCTCGTCGCCGGAGGGCTGCAGCGGCGGAACCGGCGCGAGCATCAGGCGGGCAGGAACCCGGCCTGCGTCATCAGGTCGACGTCGTAGGCCTCCTTGCGCATCCGCTGGTCGATGTAGAGCAGGGCGGTGACCGCTGCCGAGAACGGCGCCAGCACCGCCGAGGACACGACGGAGCCGAGCGCGGTGAGGAGCAGGTAGAGCAGCAACCCGTACGCCGTCTCGTCCGCGGTGGTCAGGAACACCTGGCCGGTGATCGAGAACGGCAGCTGCAGGATCGAGCCCGCGACGCCGACGACCAGCGTCGTCAGGAGCAGGAGCCCGAGGAGCCGCCAGAACTGGAGCCGGGTGAGCCGTACGGCGCGGCCGAGTGCCCGCCAGATGCCGACCGGCTCGAGCATGAGCGTCGGGACCGCGAGCGCGCGCACGCGCACCCAGAACCACGCGAGAGCCACGACCAGGACCGCCGCCAGGCCCAGGCCGACGACGACCAGCGCGCCGACCGGCGCGTCGAAGGCGACCGCCCCCACGACCAGCACCCCGATGGCGAGGCTCACGGCGAGCACCACGGCGAGCCCGAGCATGAACGACATGCCGAGGAGCCGCCAGCGCTTCCCTTTGGTCGCCGCCCACGCCTGACCGATCGTCAGCTTCCGCCCGACGGCCGCCGCGGAGGTCACGTGGGCGATCATCCCGGACACGAACAGGAGCCCGATCGACTGCAGCTGGGTGCCGACGAGCAGCCCGCCGAGAGCGACCAGCAGGCTCAGCAGCTGGCTGTCGCTGAGCTCACCGGTGTTGGGGTCGGGCTGGAGGCCGCCGGTGGATCCCGTCAGCAGTCCGATGACGACCGGGACGCTCATCGCCACGGCCGAGACCAGGACCGTTGCGCCGATCGTGGCCTTGGGGTTGTAGCGGATGATCCGGAAGGCCCCGTCGAAGATGTCACTGAGGACGAGCGGGCGCAGCGGGATGGCGCCGGGCTTGTGGGCGACCGGCTGCGGCGCGGGCGCCCACCCCGGCTGCGGTGGGGGAGCCCAGCCCGGAGGTGGGGTGGGTCGGCGTACCCCCGGCTCGCCGAAGCCCCCGCCCCAGGGCGGGGGAGACGTCTCCGGCTCCGGCTGCCAGCCGGGCGGGGGAGGCTGATGTACCGACACGGCCGACCTCCCTCATGACGTGCGCGACCGGACCCGACCGGCTGCCGCGAGGGCCCATCCTGTCAGGTGGCCGGAGCCAATTTGGCGGAGTCGCGGGACATCTGTCAGGATTGTCCGGTTGCTCCGGCGGGTTGCCGGGGCGCGCCGCACTTGACTCCTGAATCGCGTCTCCCCGCTGGTTCGCTGTCGCCGTGCGTCGCGCCGCACCTGGAGACCCGATGGCTCGGTCACTGAAACACGCTGGTGGCCGGGTGCCCACCAACATGACAGATCACTTCACCACGGGTGATCTGTGTGCCGCGGCCCGCGACACGCCCGACCTCGGGGGTCGGGGGTTCGCTGGCTGCAGCGCGAGACGGACCAGCCGATGACCAGGCAGTACGACACGAAGGACGAGAGAGACCTATGGCGGGACAGAAGATCCGCATCAGGCTCAAGGCCTATGACCACGAGGTGATCGACACCTCGGCGCGCAAGATCGTGGACACCGTCACCCGCACGGGTGC
>DASSTL010000118.1:0-15851 GCA_035707985.1 Nocardioides sp.
GTTGTCGAGGAAGCACACCTGGGAGGCGACCTCCTTGGCGAAGCCCATCTCGTGGGTGGCCAGGAGCATCGTCAGCCCCTCGTGAGCGAGCTCGCGGACGATCTCGAGCACGTCGCCGACCAGCTCGGGGTCGAGCGCGGCGGTGATCTCGTCGAGGAGCATCACCCGGGGCTCCATCGCCAGAGCCCGGACGATCGCCACCCGCTGCTGCTGACCGCCGGAGAGCATGTCGGGGTAGGACTTCGCCTTGTCCTGCATGCCGACGGACTCGAGGAGCTTCATGGCCCTCTCCTCCGCCGCCGCCTTGCTGACACCACCGACGCGCACCGGCGCGAGCATGATGTTCTCGAGTACGGACATGTGGGGGAACAGGTTGTAGCTCTGGAAGACGATGCCCACGTCGCGCCGGAGGGCGTTCAGGTCGACGCCGGCACCGGTGACGGTGTCGCCGTCGATCCGGATCTCGCCGCTGCTGATCTCCTCGAGCGCGTTCACGCATCGCAGGAGTGTGGACTTGCCAGACCCCGAGGCGCCGATGAGGCAGACCACCTCGTGCCGCTCGACGTTGAGCGTGACGCCCTTGAGCACCTCGTGGTGGCCGTAGGACTTGTGCACCTCTTCGATCTCGAGGAACGCCATCAGCGCGTACCTCCCGCACGTCGCCGCATGTCACGGTCGATCAGGATGTCGACGAACCGGGCCTGCGGGATCGTGATGATGATGAACAGGATCGCCGGCACGATCACCGGTGACATGCTGAACGTGAACGACTGCCAGTACGTCGAGACCTGGAACGCCTCACCGATGCCGGCCACCGACAACAGCGCGGTGTCCTTCTGGAGTCCGATGAAGTCGTTCAGCAGCGGCGGGATGACCCTGCGGATGGCCTGGGGCACCAGCACCGTGCGCAGCGTCTGGGTGTAGCTCAGTCCCAAAGAGCGCGCTGCGGCAGCCTGGCTCGGATGGATCGACTGCAGCCCCGCGCGATAGACCTCGGACACGTAGGCCGTGTAGGTCAGCGTCAGTGCGAACAGACCGAGCCACGTCACCGGGAGCTTGCTGAGCACGGGCAGCTTCGACCCGATGATCCCGAACACGACCAGGAAGATCACGATGATCGCGGGGATGGCCCGGAAGATGTCGGCGTACACCGTCGCGAGGAACCGCAGCGGAGCACCGGCCCGGCCCGGCAGCATCCGGACCACGGCGACCAGCAGACCCAGCACCAGCACCAGCACCTCGGCGACACACGCCACCCAGATGTTGGTCCAGAAGCCCTTGGTGATCTCCTTCCAGGACTGGTCGATCTTGTCGGTCTCGAAGAAGGTGTGCGCGACCGCGCCGTCCTTGGTCAGGGCGAACATGAGCAGGAGAGCGAGGATGATCCCTGCCGTGGCGTAGCCCATCCCGATGAACGCCTCTTCACGGCCGCGTGCGGCGGTCCGCCGCGCCTCGACCAGCTTCCCCTCGCCGAGAAGGCTCGTCCGTTCGGTGTTCGCTGCGAACGCCGCGACGATGTGCCGCCAGGGGTAGAGCGTGGCCGCCACCAGCACCACGGCGATGATCGTCGAGAGGACGCCGTTGTGGTTGTAGTCGCGCAGCCACATCCCCCCGACCAGCATCAGCACGGTCCCCACGGCGGCCACCGCGATCGCGATCACGGCGGCCGTCACGACCGGCCTGGGCGGGCTCGGGGTCGGACTGGGTTGGAGCTCCTCGTTGACGAGGCCTGAGGAGGTCATCCGGGACTACTTGACGGTCCAGACGGGAACGCTGTTCGGGTCGCCACCGAAGGCCGGACCGAGGTAAGTCTTCGAGAGTCTGTCGAGCGTGCCGTCGTCGATCAGGGTCTGGATTCCCTTGTTGAACTCGTCCTCGTTCGACGAGCCCTTCGGGAAGATCGCGCCGTACTTCTCACCGGTGTTGTACTGGCCGACCACCTTGAGGGTGCCGTTGGAGGCCTTGGCCTCGGCGAGCACGATGGCGGTGTCGAGGAACGCTGCGTCGACCTGACCGGAGATGACGCCCTGGTACAGCGTCTGGCTGTTCGGGAAGATCGTCGGGTTGACGCCCATCTCGTTCTTCAGGAAGTCGACCGAGGTGGTGCCGGAGTAGGCCGAGAGCTTGTGGTCCTTGATGTTGTCCTCGGTGATGTCGGAGTCGGACTTCACGAGGACACCGATGTTGGAGTCGAAGTACGACGTCGAGAAGTCGACCACCTTCGCGCGCTCGTCGGTGATGGTGATCTCCGCGAGCGCGAGGTCGAAGTCACTCGTGTGGCCGGCGACCAGCTGCGCGAACGACACGTTCTTCACCGTCACCGAGGGCAGGCCGGCCATGTTGGCCAGCTCGGCCGCCATGCAGTACTCGTAGCCGCTCTTGATCGACTCGGGCGTCGTGCCGTTCCACCAGCCCTGGGCGGGCAGCGTCGTCTCGACCGTCAGGGTGCCGGACTTCACCGGCTTGATGTCGATCGTGTTGGGCTTGCTGGTGATCTTGCAGTCCCCGTAGCTCCCTACCGGGCTGTTGCCGGAGCCGTCCGTCGCCGTGGACGACGAGTCGGACCCACCACAGGCCGCCAGGACGACCGCCAGCACAGCGGCGCTTCCTGCACACAGGGATCGCTTGAGGGACACAGACATGAGGCGCTTCCTTCCAACGGGCCGGCCGGGATCGGCTAGGAGCACCCTGGTCTGCGCGTGAGGCGGAGTCAAGGACATCGGATGTCGATTCCCACATCGATCCGGCTACGCGGCGGTCGGAAACCTCAGCGATACGGTGGCGGCATGACCGACATCGCGAGCCTCACTCGGGAAGAAGCCGCTGAACGTGCGGCCCTCATCGACGTCGAGCGGTACGACGTCCACGTCGACCTGCGCGGCCTGTACGACGGCGATCTGTGGGCCGCCACCTCCACGGTGTCGTTCACGTGTCGCGAGCCCGGCGCCGGCACGTTCGTCGACTGCGTCGGTGAGGTCTCCTCGGTCACGCTCAACGGCGAGGCCCTCGACCCGGCCACGGCCGAGCGGGGGCGGATCCCCCTCCCGGACCTCCGGTCGGACAACGTCCTCGTGGTGTCGCACACCCAGCCGGACACCTCCTCGGGCTCGGCGATCCTCAAGACCGTCGACCCCCTCGACAAGCTCGTCTACGTCTGGGCCACCTTCGAGCCCGACCACGCCCGGCGCGCGTTCGCCTGCTTCGACCAGCCCGACCTGAAGGCCCCGCACGGGTTCGTGGTCGACGCGCACGAGACCTGGACGGTCACCAGCAACTCGGCGCCCGACGGGGTCGAGGGTCTCGACGACGACCAGGGAGGCGGCCGGCGCTGGACGTTCGGCGACACGCCGAAGCTCTCGACGTACGTCACGGTCGTCACCGCCGGGCCGTTCCACGAGCTCCGCTCGTCGCGCGGAGGGCACGACCTCGGCCTGCTCTGCCGGCAGTCGCTACGTCAGTACCTCGAGCGCGACGCCGACGAGCTGTTCGACCTCACCGAGCGGGGACTCGCGTTCTTCGGGGAGCGCTTCGGGCAGCCGTTCCCCCAGGAGCGCTACGACCAGGTCTTCGTGCCGAACATGGGCGGCGCCATGGAGAACTGGGGCTCGGTCACCTGGACCGACAGCGTGCTCTACCGCAGCATTCCGACCTACGGCCAGCGCGCCGTGCGCGCCCAGATCCTGCTGCACGAGATGGCGCACATGTGGTTCGGCGACCTCGTGACCATGCGGTGGTGGGACGACCTCTGGCTGAACGAGGCGTTCGCGTCCTGGGCCTCGAACTGGGCCGGCGTGAACTGCACCGAGTTCGTCGACGAGTGGGCGACGTTCCTGGCCGGGGGCAAGATGCAGGGTTACCGGCAGGACCTCTCCCCTGCCACCCACCCGATCCGGGGCGACGTTCCGGACGTCGCCCAGGCGATGGCCAACTTCGACGCGGTCACCTACGCCAAGGGTGCGAGTGTGCTCAAGCAGCTGATGGCCTTCGTCGGCGAGGACGCGTTCATCGAGGGGCTGCGTGCGTACTTCCGCGAGCACGCGTGGGGCAACACGGTCCTCGACGACCTCATGTCGGCCATCGGCGCGGCGGGAGGCCGAGACCTCGACGCGTGGACGGTTGCCTGGCTGGACCGGGCCGGCACCGACGTGCTGCGGCTCGACGGAGGCACGATCAGCGCCGCCTCCCCCGACGGGCAGGAGCCACGACCCCATCGCCTCGACATCGGCTCGTACGCCGCGACCGAGGACGGACTCACCCTGGTCGGCACGACCAGTGTCGAGACCTCGGGCACCGCCACGCCCGTGCAGCTTCCCGAGGCCGACCTGCACCTGCTCAACGCGTCGGACCTCACGTTCGCGGCCGTACGCCCGGACGCGACGTCGGTCCGGGTGCTCCTCGATCGGGCTGCCGACCTGCCCGCCGCGATCGACCGCGCCCAGGCGATGGTGACCGGGTTCCAGATGCTGCTCGACGGCGACCTGACCGCCGACCAGCTCTTCGCGTGCGTGCTCGACCTGCTCGAGCGAGAGCAGAGCCCGGCCGTGGTGGAGCCGTTCCTCATGGTGGCCCTCGAGATCGCCCAGCGCTGGGTGTCCACGGACCGCATCTCGCCCTCGCTGGCGCGGCTCGCCGATGTCGCCGCCCGCCTGGCGGACGATCCGGACCAGTCGACGCCCGCACTGCGCACCCTGGCCGCCTCGGCGTCCACCGACGAGCACTTCGCGCGCCTCGACGCGGCGGCGGGCTCGGACGTCGACCTGGCCTGGCGCGTGGCGACCAGGCGCGCAGCGCTCGGCCAGTACGACGAGGACGTGGTCGAGGCGCTCCTGGCCCGCGACCCGGATCCGGACGCCGGCGTCCGGGCGCTCACGGTCCGCACCGCCCGTCCCTCGGCCGAGGCCAAGGACGAGGCGTGGGCCGAGCTCTTCGAGAAGAGGAACGTCCCCGGCGGGCCACTGCTCGGTGGCATGATCCGCGCCTTCTGGCAGCCCCAGCAGGAGGAGATCCTGCTCCCCTACGCCGAACGCTTCCTCGACGAGGTGCCCCGCCTCGCCGGAGGCGGGATGCTGACCGTCTTCGGCCTGATGTTCGGGATGTTCCCCCAGCTGGGCGACGAGGCGTTCGTGGCGCGGGCCCAACAGCTGGCCGCCGAACCCGGCTGCGATCCCACGGTCCGAGCCGCACTGCTGATCGGCACCGACACGTTGACCAGGATGGAGCGGTCGAGAGCCGCGTAGGCAGTCTCGAAACCACGAGTGACGGTCACCGCCCCAGGCACCGTCACCGGATTTCGACTCGAGGTCACGACCTCGCAGGCTCGGCCGTGCGCTCGCTCAGTCTGCCCGCGTCCCACGCCGGGTCCTCGTCCCTCGGACCCGACTGCGCGGGCACGTCGATGGGGAACCGCTCGGCCTTCTGCCGCTCGATGGCGGCGCCGATCAGACCCACGAAGAGCGGGTGTGGGTTGGTCGGCCGTGAGCGCAGCTCGGGGTGTGCCTGGGTGGAGACGTAGTAGGGGTGAACCTCGCGCGGCAGCTCGACGAACTCGACCAGCTGGAGGTCTGGGTTCGTGCCGGAGAAGACCAACCCGGCCGCGGCCAGCTGGTCGCGGTAGTGGTTGTTGACCTCGTAGCGGTGGCGGTGGCGCTCCTCGATCCTGGCGTCGCCGTACGCCTCACGGACGATCGACCCGGCGACCAGGTCGGCCGGGTAGAGGCCGAGTCGCATGGTGCCGCCCAGGTCGCCGGCGCCCTCGACGTACGACTTCTGCTCCTCCATGGTCGCGATCACCGGCTCGGGGCAGTCGGGGTCGAACTCGGTGGAGTCGGCCTTCTCGAGCCCGGCGACGTTGCGGGCGTACTCGATGACCATGCACTGCAGGCCCAGACAGAGGCCCAGGGTGGGGATGCCGTTGGTGCGGGCGTAGGTGAGGGCTCCGATCTTGCCGTCGAGCCCGCGTACGCCGAAACCTCCCGGCACGCAGACGGCGTCGACGTCGTGCAGGTTGCGGTGGGCGCCCGAGGTGTCGGCGCACTCGTCCGCCGGCACCCAGCGGATGCGCACGGCCGACTCGTGGGCGAAGCCGCCGGCCTTGAGGGCCTCGGCGACGGAGAGGTAGGCGTCGTGCAGGTCGATGTACTTGCCGACCAGCGCGACCGTGACCTCCTCCTGGGGGTGGTGCACCTTGCGCAGCAGGTCGTCCCACGTGGTCCAGTCGACGTCGCGGAACGGCAGGTCGAGCCGGCGTACGACGTAGGCGTCGAGGCCCTCGCGGTGGAGCACCTTCGGGATGTCGTAGATCGAGGGTGCGTCCGCGGCGGTGACGACGGCGTCCTGGTCGACGTCGCACATCGAGGAGATCTTCTTCTTGATGCCCTCGGGCAGCTCGCGGTCGGCGCGGCAGACGATGGCGTCGGGCTGGATGCCGATCGAGCGGAGCGCGGCGACGGAATGTTGGGTCGGCTTGGTCTTCAGCTCGCCGGACGGGCCGATGTAGGGCACCAGGGAGACGTGGAGGAAGAAGCAGTTGTCGCGGCCGATGTCCTGCCGCACCTGGCGGGCGGCCTCGAGGAAGGGGAGTGACTCGATGTCGCCGACCGTGCCGCCGATCTCGGTGACCACGACGTCCGGGCGCTCGCCGTCCTCGTCGGGGTCGGCCATGGCCCGGATGCGGGCCTTGATCTCGTCGGTGATGTGCGGGATCACCTGGACGGTGTCACCGAGGTAGTCGCCGCGGCGCTCCTTGGCGATCACCTCGGAGTAGACCTGGCCGGTGGTGACGTTCGCCCGCTGGCTCAGGTCACGGTCGAGGAAGCGCTCGTAGTGCCCGATGTCGAGGTCGGTCTCGGCGCCGTCGTCGGTGACGAAGACCTCGCCGTGCTGGAACGGGTTCATCGTCCCGGGGTCGACGTTGAGGTAGGGATCGAGCTTCTGCATGGTCACGCGGAGGCCGCGTGAGCTGAGAAGTCGGCCCAGGCTCGAGGCTGTGAGCCCCTTGCCGAGAGAGGAGGCGACGCCCCCGGTGACGAAGACGTGCTTGGTGACGGGCGCCTGCTTCACGGAGTTCCATCCTACCCGAGGGGTACCGGGCCGTCCGAACCCGACGCACCGTAGGCACCGCCCTGCTTCTTCACCGACCTGATCAGGGCGAGGACGCCGGCGACCCGGCCGGCGCTGGTCTCGCTCCCGTCGACCGTGGTCACTCGTTGCGTGACCCCGCCGTCGGCGAGGGCCGCCAACCCGGCGTCGCGGGTGGGCGCGACGGCGACGACCCCGCGGGCTCCGGCGGCGAGACCGGACAGGAAGCCGTCGGCGATCGCCTGGTCCATCGGCCGGCCCATGACGACCAGGACCAACGGCGCGATCTGGGGGTTTCCCGTCGGGACCGTGAGCAGATGCGCAGCCACCAGGCTCTGCCGCACCGCCGAGGCGTCCTCGCCGGGCGGCTCCCCCGCGCCGCCGGTGCTCGCCACGGCCACTGCGACCAGCTGGCCGATCCGGGGATAGGTGGTCGCCCCCTTGTCGATCTTCCGACGCACCTGCTCGGCGAGCTGGACGCCCAACGTGTCGACCAGGCTCTTCTGCTCCCCGTCCACGAGCTGGCTCCGGACGGCGTACGTACCGGAGACCTGGCCGCCCGCCGCCTTGATCTGGGAGGTCATGGCCGCGACGGTGGCGGGGTCGGCCCCGGGCATCGTGAGGACCGCGACCGGACGCCGGGAGAGGCCATCGGCGTACAGGCGGGGACCGACCGAGGCCGCGAACGTGTCCGGGTACGTCGGGTCCGGAGCCTGCGTGACGGTCCGATGGCCGGGTGACGCGTCCGACGGGGTGTCGTCGAGGGGCCCTGCTCCGAGGGCGACCCCGGTCGCCAGGGCCAGCAGGACGGCGGTGAGTGGGACGGCGTACGAACGGGACCGGATCACGAGAACCTTCCCCCGAGAAGCTGGTCGAGCTGGTCACGCAGGTCGAGTGCCCACTGGTGGCCCACGTCGGTGGTGGCGATCGCTGCAACGACCGCGATGAGGCCGATCAGCAGCACGAGATAGGCGTGCGGGGCCCGGAGCCGACCGGAGTAGAGCATCGGAACGGCGGTGGCGTCGACCAAGCGCGGTCCGACCTTGAGCCGGGTGACGTAGCCGCTGCCGAGGCTCTCGCGGCTGCCGTCCAGGAACTCCGCCACGGTCCCCCGCAGGCCGACACCCACGACGGGCACCGCTCCGGAGGAGTCGGCCAGCAGCAGCGCGGCGTCGGCCGCCGCGGCGGTGGTCTGCATTGGGGTCGCGCGCACCCCCAGGCGCTCGAACCGCTCCGTGCCACTGTCCGTGCGCGAGCCCCGGGGTGCCTGCGTGACGACGACGTCGCGGCAGCCGCGGAGGGCTTTCGCCGGCGGCAGGTCGTCGGCGTGAGCGTCGAGGACCACGATGTCGGGACGCAGACCCGCGGCCCTCGCCACGGCGAGGCCGTCGCCGGTGGCCACCACGACCGGCTTCATCTCGCGCAGGTAGCGGCGGATGCCCCGGAGCTCGGCATCGGCGTCCGGCCCATGGGCGATCACGACCACCGGGCGCCCGTTCAGACGGGTGCGGACCCGTGGGATGCCCTCCCCGTGCAGGAGCAGGGCCTCCTCGCGCCGCAGGAACTCGACAGAGTTGTGGGTCAGCGTGTGGAGCTGGGTCGACAGGCCGGACTCGGCCGCAGCCAGCTGCTCGGTGACATCGTCGGCGGTGAGGACGCGGCCCTGGGCGACGACCTGTCCGTCCACCAGCACCTCGCCGCCGGACACCACCACCCGGCGTCCGTCCGCCACCGCCGCCAGCAGGTCGCCCCCGTCGCGCGGTCGGGCCTGGTCGACCATGGCGATGCCGGCGTCGACCAGCAGCTGGGGTCCACGGTTCGGGAAACGTCCCGAGATCATCGGCGCCTGGTTGACCACCGCGACCACGCCGACCTCCACCAGCCGGTCCGCGGTCGGGCCGTCGAGGTCCACCTGGTCGAGCACCGCGATGTCACCCGAGCGGAGTCGGGGAAGCAGGGCGCTGGTCCGTCGGTCGGTCCTGGCGGTGCCGGTCACCTCGGCACCGGTCTGGAGACGGGTCCTGAGCTTCACCACCGAGTCATCGTGTCAGCCGATGCGTCCCTGTCCCGGCAGGCGACGTGTCCGGCGCGTCGCCCCGGATGGCCGCAGGAAAGTCCCCCGGCAAGGTCAGGTCGACGCCTGGCCGGCCGCCTCGAGGAGCTCGCGCGCGTGGGCGAGCGCCGTCTCGGACTCCTCCATGCCGGCGAACATGCGGGACAGCTCACGCTCCCGACCGGCCGCGTCGAGGACGGTGAGCCCGGACGTCGTCACCGAGCCGTCGCCGGCCTTCTGCACCACGACGTGCCGGTCGGCGTACGCCGCGACCTGGGGCAGGTGGGTCACGACCAGCACCTGGGCCGAGTCAGCCAGCGCGGCGAGGCGGCGTCCGACCTCGACCGCCGCCTTGCCGCCGACGCCGCTGTCGACCTCGTCGAAGACGAACGTCGGCACCGGGCTCGTGCCGGCCAGGGCGACCTCGAGCGCCAGCATCACGCGCGAGAGTTCGCCGCCGGAGGCGCCCTTGGCCAGCGGGCGCGGCTCGGACCCCGTGTTGGCCGCGAGCAGGAACTCGACCTCGTCGACGCCCGACGAGCCGTATCTGACCGTCGCGCCGCCGACCTCGAGCCCGTCGTCCGCGGGCGTCTGCCGGACCGCGACCTCGAGGACGGCGTGGGGCATGGCCAGCTGGTCCAGCTCACCCGTCAGGGCCGCGGAGAGTCGCTCCGCCGTGGCGGTGCGGGCCCGCGAGAGCACGTCTGCGGCCACCGCGAGCCGTTCGTGCAGCTCGGTGCGCCGATCGCGGAGCTCCTCGATGCGCTCGTCCGTGGCGTCGAGCTCCGTCAGCCGCGCGGCCGACGTCTCCGCCCAGGCGAGCACGTCGGCCGCGGTCTCGCCGTACTTGCGGGTGAGCGCGGTGAGCGCCGCCCGCCGCTCCGAGACGGTCGCCAGTCGGGCCGGGTCGGTCTCCAGGCCGTCGGCGTACGACGCGACGTCGGCGGCGAGGTCGGACAAGAGGTAGGTGATCTCGGCGACCCGGTCGGCCAGCTCTCCCGCGGCCTGGTCGTGCTCCCGGACGCCGTCGAGCAGGGTGCGGGCAGCGGCCACCGCTGCGAGCGCGTCGGGGTTCCCCTCGTCGGACGACAGCGCCTCGCGCGCCGACTCGGCGGCCGTGCGGAGGGTGTCCGCGTGGCCGAGGCGTTGCTCCTCCTCGGCCAGGGCGTCGTCCTCGCCCGGCTGCGGGGCGACGGCCTCGATCTCGGACAGCCCGAAACGCAGCAGGTCGGCTTCGCGGGCCCGCTCGCGCGCCGACGCCACGACCTCCTCGAGCTCTCGCTCGGTCTCGCGCAGCTCCGCGTAGAGCGAGCGGTAGTCCGCCAGCGGCGCGAGGGTCGCCTCACCGCCGTACGCGTCGAGCGCGTCGCGCTGGGCCCGCGGCTGGAGCAGCCGATGTTGGTCGGACTGGCCGTGCACCGCGACCAGCGGCTCCGCCACCTCGGCGAGCTGGGAGACCGGCACCGACGCGCCACCGACGAAGGCCCGCGAGCGACCCTCGGCCGAGACGTTCCGCGCCAGCAGCACGCTGTCGCCCTCGATCTCTCCCCCGGCCGCATCGACCGCCTCGGCTACCTCCGGAAGGTCGGCGACCCGCAGCGTGCCCTCCACCCGGGCGCCCCGGCTGCCCGAGCGGACGGCCCCGCTGTCGGCGCGGCCGCCGAGCAGCAGGCCGAGTGCGGTGACCACCATGGTCTTGCCGGCGCCGGTCTCACCGGTGATCACAGTCAGACCGGGACCGAGCTCGAGCGTCGCCGACTCGATCACCCCGAGCCCGGTGATGCGCAGCTCCTCAAGCACCGCCGCCACCCCGCTTGCGGCGTTCGCTCGCGCCCCGCCAGCCCTCGACCGAGAGCCCGAACTTCGCCACCAGACGGTCGGTGAACGGCGCCTCGTGGAGGCGGACCAGCCGCACCGGGCGCTCACCACGACGTACCTCGATCCGGGCGCCCGGTGGCAGGTCCACCGCGCGCCGGCCGTCGCACCACAGGACGCCGGAGGCCTCCGCCGGGGCGATCACCTCGACCGCGAGCACGGACGTGGGCGCGACCACCAGGGGCCGCGCGAACAGCGCGTGGGCGCTGATCGGCACCATCAGCAGGGCCTCGACGCCGGGCCAGACGACGGGACCACCCGCGCTGAAGTTGTAGGCCGTCGACCCGGTCGGGGTCGCACACACCACGCCGTCGCACCCCCATCGGGACAGGGGCCGCCCGTCGACCTCGACGACGACCTCGAGCATCCGCTCGCGCTCGGCCTTCTCGACGCTCGCCTCGTTCAGCGCGAAGGTGCGGGTCACCAGCTCACCGTCACGGAACACCGAGACGTCGATCGTGAGCCGGTCCTCGGCGACGTAGCGCCGCGCCACGATGGCGTCGATCGTCGCCGAGACGTCCTCGTACTCCGCCTCCGCCAGGAAACCGACGTGACCGAGGTTCACCCCGAGGATCGGCGTACCGCTCTCATGAGCCACCTCGGCGGCCCGCAGGATCGTGCCGTCACCGCCGATGACCACGACCAGCTCGCAGTCGGAGCTCGGGTCGCCGCCGTTGGCCAGGGACACGTGGGGGTTGTCGGCGAGCCCGAGTGCCTCGGCCTCGTCGCGCAGCAGGCGAACCTCGATGTGGTGCTCGCTCAACGCGTCGACGAGCTGGCAGGCGACGTCGCGGGCGGGGGCGCGACCGGGGTGTGCGAGCAGGAGCACACGGCGCTGGTCGGTCACGTCCTCAGCCTCTCATCCGGCTCCCCCTGCGACGCCGCCGACGCCGCCGACACCGCCGACACCGCTGCCGCGATCTCCTCCGGACCGACCGTCGCCGGCCCTCTGCGTAGCCAGAGGAAGAACTCGACGTTGCCCGACGGGCCCGGCAGCGGGCTGACCGTCACCGCCCGGGCACCCCAGCCACGCTCGGCGGCCGCCTCGGCGACGATCGTCACGGCCTCCGCCCGCAGAGCCGGCTCGCGCACCACGCCACCCTTGCCGACCCGGCTCCGGCCGACCTCGAACTGAGGCTTCACCATCAGCACCAGGTCTCCGTGCGGTGACGTCACGTCGATCAGGGCGTCCAGGACCAGTGTGAGCGAGATGAACGACAGGTCGCCCACCACCAGCTCCACCGGTTCGCCGATCACGCCCAGGTCGAGGTCGCGGACGTTCGTGCGGTCGTGGACGACCACCCGCTCGTCCTGCTGGAGCCGCCACGCCAGCTGCCCGTACCCGACGTCGACGGCCACCACCTGGCGCGCACCGTGGCGCAGGAGGACGTCGGTGAACCCGCCGGTCGAGGCGCCGGCATCGAGACAGCGCCGCCCCTCCACCGCCAGACCCTGCGGCTCGAACGCCGCCAGCGCCCCGGCGAGCTTGTGCCCGCCGCGGGAGACGTACTCCTCGCCGCCGGGGATGCTCGGGTCGGCGCGCACCACCAGCGCCACGTCGGTCGTCACGCCCGTGGCCGCCTTTGTCGCGACCGCGCCGGCGACCGTCACCCGGCCGTCCGCGATCAGCTCGGCGGCGTGGTCGCGCGACCGCGCCAAGCCACGCCGGACGAGCTCGGCATCGAGCCGGAGGCGTCGCGGCGCCACGGATCAGGCCGGCTCGCCCGGATGCTCGCCGGTCTCGACGCCCGTCTGCACGTCCGGGCGGGCGTCGAGTGCTGCGCGCAGCGCGTCGTGCGCCCGCTCGAACGCCCCCAGGTGCACCTCCAGGGGCAGGTCGTCCAGGCGGTCCACGTCCGCGATCACCCGGTCGACCTCCGGGACGCCCGTCGTCGTGGGCGTGTCCGGCTCGTCGACCGCCGTCGGCGGCACCTGCTCGGTCATGCCGGAAGGCTACCCCGGGGTCATCGAGGAACCCGGAGGGGTCACACCCGCCGTGTCGGGCTCCTGGCCGGTGCGGTCGAGGTGGTCCCAGGCGGCGGCGGCCGCCACCGTCCACCAGGCGTCCAGCTCCTCGGCGGTGGCCGCCGATCCCTCGACGACGAGGCGTGATCCGTCCACCCTCGCCACGCAGTTGCCGGCCCGGAACGATCCGCCCTCGCTCGTCGCGGTCATCCCGGGTCGTGACAGGGCGGTGAGATCGTGGCCGATCCAGGTCGGGCGCTGCTCCGGACGGGCACGCACCAGGTCGTCGAGGTGGCTCACCCCGGTCATCACCAGCAGCGCGTCCGTGCCGGCCCGGTGCGCTCCCTCGATGTCGGTGTCGAGGCGATCTCCGACCATCAGTGGCTGACCGCCGTCGAGGCGCCGCCGGGTCTCGTCGAGCAGGGGACGCTCGGGTTTGCCCGCGACCTGGGGCGTGACGCCGGAGAAGTCGCTGATCAGCCGCACCAGAAGTCCGTGGCCCGGGGCCAGTCCGTCGCCCGTCGGCAGGGTGAGGTCGGTGTTCGTCGCCACCCACGGCAGCCCGTTGCGGATGAGGGTCGCCCCTCGCATGATCACCTGCCACCGGATCTCGGGCGCGTATCCCGAGACGATGGCGACCGCACGTGGGTCGCCGACGCGAACCGGCTCCAGACCCGCCTCGCGGACGGCCCACACCAGGCCCTCGGCCCCCAGCACGGCGATCGGCGCGCCCGGACCGTGCTCGTCGCGCAGCAGCCGTGCCGCCGCCTGAGCCGAGGTCACGACGTCGTCGGACTCGGCTTCGATCCCCAGCTCGCGCAGGTGCTCGGCCACCTCGTCCGACGTCCGCGCCGCGTTGTTGGTGATGAAGGCGATGTGAGCCCCCGCGTCCCGCGCGTACGCGATGCTCTCGGCCGCATGATCGACCGCCTTGCCGTCGACGTAGACGACGCCGTCGAGGTCGAACATCAGCAGGTCGTACGCCGTCGCCAGGCTCGCCTCGCGAGGTCCCGCCACCGTCCAGCCCCTTGCCCGTTGCCCCTACGATGCACCGATGGAGTCCGGTGTCCCCACCGTCCCGCCGTACGTCGCCGGTCCGCTCCATCTGCAGCCCTTCCGGGCCTACTCGTTGGCGCCGAGACGCGTCGGTGACCCGGCGTCCGCCCGGGTCTTCGCGCGACCCTACCGCGCGGTGCCGCAGCGTCTGGACACGTGGCTTCGCCGGGGCCTGGCCACCAGGTCCGACGAGGCGTCGCTGTACCTCCACGAGTACTCCGACTCCGGCCTCACGGTGCGCGGTCTGCTCGGCTGCGTGGACGTCTCGCACACCACACGATCGGTGTTGGAGAGCCGAATCTTCCCCCACGAGGGGGTGCACCCCAAGCAGGTCTCCGAGCTGGCGACGCGGATGGCGACCATGCGGATCAACCCTGCTCCGATCCTGTTGGTCCATCGAGGCCCCGCGTCGATCCGCGAGGTGAGCCGCAAGGTGCGCACCGGCGCGCCGGAGCGGGAGTACGTCGACCACGCGGGACAGCAGCACCGCATCTGGCCGATCACCGATTCCGACCAGCTCGAGGCCGTGTCGGCCGGGTTGGCCGACGCGCAGTTGCTCGTCGCCGACGGCCACCACAGGTATGCGGCCTACGTCGCTCTGCACGGACGGGAGCCCACCGAAGCTCATCGCACCGGCCTCGCGATGGTGGTCGACCATGACGAGACGCCGTTCTTCGTCGGGGCGATCCATCGGCTCCTGCACGGGGTGAAGCTCGCGGACGCGATCGCTGCGGCCGACGCCGCGGGTGCCCGGGTGCGCACCATCGAGGAGAACGAGGCCGTGGCGGCATTGGGCCCGGCCACGCTCGTGCTGACCGACGGCGCGGGCTGGGCCACCGTCGGGGTCGAGCGCCCGCCGGGCACCGTCATGGTGCAGCTGCTCGACGAGATCGTCCTCGCAAGGCTCCCCAAGCGACCGCACCGGCTGTCGTTCGCCCATTCGGTCGGCGACGCACTCGACCAGGTCAGACCCGGTCGGGTCACGGCTGCGCTCCTGCCGGCCGTCGACCTGGACCTGGTGATGGAGGTCGCGCGTGCCGGACAGCTGCTCCCGGAGAAGGCCACCTCCTTCCAGCCCAAGCCGAGCCTCGGGTCGTTCATCCGTCCGCTCGACGGATGAGCCGTGCGGTGGCCACCTCCACCTCACAGCGCGAGACCCGGCCACCACCCGACGGCGCGAAGAAGCGACGACGCAGGCTACCCCGCACCTCGACCAGGTCGCCCGACCGCCACCTGGTCACGGCGCGCGCCGCACGCTTGGTCCACACGACGCAGTCGAGCGCATCGACGGTGACACGCGAGGCGGTCGACGGTGGTCGCCCCACGATCACCCGGAACTTCCAGAGCTCGGAGCCGCTCGGCAGAACCTGCGCCTGCGCCGGCTGGGACATGCGGCCGACCAGGGTCACCTCGTTCACCTCGTTCAGCCCGTCCACCCCGCCGGAACCGGACTCGTTGCTGGTTGACATCGCGGTCACCTCCTGGCGCGCCAGCCTCGACAAGCGCACCGACGAGATCCCGGACCGGCGCGGGGGCCTGTGGACGACGGTGATGCCTGCGCGGCCTGTGGACGATTCGCGGGCCGAGGCCGGCCATGAATCCGGGAAATCAACCGCGAAATCAACCCGCGAAAAGGGGGGATGAAATAGCAGTTGGGGCCACCTTGCGGTGACCCCAACTGATGAAAGAATGTTCGGCGGCGTCCTACTCTCCCACATCCTGTCGGGTGCAGTACCATTGGCGCTGGCTGGCTTAACTTCCGGGTTCGGGATGGGTCCGGGTGTTTCCTGGCCGCTATGGCCGCCGTAACGTTGTGAACCGTTGT
>DASSTL010000119.1:0-25198 GCA_035707985.1 Nocardioides sp.
CCGGCGAGCACGGCGTTCGCCGCCTCCACGACCTGGGGGGTGGAGCGGTAGTTGCGGGAGAGCTCGACCGAGGTCGTGCCGGGGAACTTGCGCGGGAAGTCGCGGAGGTACGACGCGTCGGCGCCGGCGAAGGAGTAGATCGTCTGGGCGGGGTCGCCCACGACGCAGATCTCGTCGCGGCCGCCGAGCCACAGGTCGAGCAGCGCCGACTGGATCGGCGAGACGTCCTGGAACTCGTCGACGACGAACCACTTGTACTGCGCGCGCACCTGGGCGGCCACCCGCTCCTCCTCGGCGAGCATCCCCGCCGTGAGCAGCAGTACGTCCTCCATGTCCATGCGCGACTGCGACCGCTTGACCTCCTCGTAGCCCGCGAAGAGGCGGCCGACGGTCTCGAGGTCGAGCCCGGCCACGGCCCGCCCCCGACGCTCCGCGACCCGGGTGTAGTCGTCGGGGCCGACGTTGCTGACCTTGGCCCACTCGACCTCGGAGGCGAGGTCGCGCAGCAGCGCCTGGTCGGTCTGGATGCGCAGCCGACGGGCCGCGCCGGCCAGGAGCGGCAGCTTGGACTCGGTGAGGGTCGGCAGCTCACCGCCGTACGTCGTCGGCCAGAACCACCGCAGCTGCCGCAGGGCCGCGCTGTGGAAGGTGCGCGCCTGCACGCCCGGGGCGCCCAGTCGGTGGAGGCGGCCGCGCATCTCGCCCGCGGCTCGAGTGGTGAACGTGACCGCCAGCACCTCGGTCGGCGCGTAGATGCCCTGCGCGACGCCGTGCGCGACGCGGTGGGTGATCGCCCGCGTCTTGCCGGTGCCCGCACCGGCCAGCACCCGCACCGGCCCCCGGAGCGCCTCGGCGACCTCACGCTGCTCGGGGTCGAGCGCGTCGAGCAGGCCCGAGACATGTGTGGAACCGGTCACGCGGGGAACAACTCCTGGGACAAGATGGTTGAAGATGGCATCAAAACAGTAGATGGAGGAAGGGACAGTCACCCGATGAGTGGCACGGTCACGATGTACAGCACCCCCTGGTGCGGATACTGCCATCGTCTCAAGGGGCAGATGGACCGCGAGGGCATCGTGTACGAGGTCGTCGACATCGAGCAGCATCCCGAGGCCGCGGCGTTCGTCGAGAGCGTCAACAACGGCAACCAGACCGTGCCGACCGTGGTGTACGCCGACGGGTCGGCGCAGACGAACCCGTCACTCATCCAGGTCAAGGAGAAGCTCGCGGCACTCGCGAGCTGAGCCTCACCAGGATCCGGGCAGCGGCCCGCCGTACCAGTCCTCGACCAGCGAACGGCTGATCGAGACGCCGCCGGGTAGCACGAGCGTCCCCGCCTCCGCCTCCTTCAGCATGTCGTCCCGGGTGAACCAGCGCGCGTCCTGGATCTCGGCGCCGTCGACCCGGATCTCCGTGGACGTGGCGCGCCCGCGGAAGCCCAGCATCAGGCTGGCCGGCAGCGGCCACGGTTGGTTGCCGAAGTAGGTCACCTCGCCGACCACCACGCCCGTCTCCTCGAGCACCTCGCGTCGGACGGCGTCCTCCAGCGTCTCCCCGGGCTCCAGGAACCCGGCCAGGGTGGAGTAGCGCCCGGCCGGCCACGAGTCCTGCCTCCCCAACAGCAGCGCCTCGTCGGCGCTCCCGGGCTCCCCGTAGGTGATCGCCATGATCACGGCCGGGTCGGTGCGCGGGAACTGCCGCCGGTGGCACTCGACGCACTCCAGCTCGTGACCGGCGAGCCGCGGCTCGAGCCGGCCACCGCAGCGCGGGCAGAAGCGGGTGGCGTGCAGCCACTCCGCGAGACCGATCGCGTGGAACACCAGGGGCGCCTGCTCGACGCCCTCACCCGCCAGGTGCGGCAGCAGGTCGCGGATGCCGACCCACCCCTCCCCCTCGGCGTACGCCGAGGCCACGACGAGCGCGAACCACACCCGCCCGTCGCGCTCGCCGAGCAGCACCCGGGTGCTGTCGGCCGGGACGTCGTCCGGCAGCTCCGCGCTCGGCACCCACGGCACCGCTCCCCCGACCGGACGGACCCGGCTCCCGGCGACCAGGAGGATCCGACTCGTCGGGTCGTGCCACGCGTGGTCGAGCCACGCGTCGTCCGCTCGATGCCCCCCTGCCCGGTCGTGCGGATCGGCCACCAGACGCAGGTGCGGGAACGTCACGCTCTGCAGGCTAGTCACGCCGGGTTCGTCCGGTTGTCCCGGCCCGAGCAGGCGGTGTCGGGCCGGGCATTCGTCATGGTCGGTATGTTCCTGCTCGGCGGCATCTACCTGACCGAGACAGGAGACGGAGCGCTGAGCATCCACATCGGAGCAGCACCGGGCGACATCGCGCCGGTCGTGCTCATGCCGGGAGATCCGCTGCGGGCGAAGTGGATCGCCGAGACGTTCCTCGACGACGCGCGCTGCTACAACGAGGTGCGGGGCATGCTCGGCTTCACGGGCACCTGGCAGGGCAGGCCGGTCTCGGTGCAGGGGTCGGGCATGGGACAGCCGTCGCTCTCGATCTATGCCCACGAGCTGTTCGCCGAGTACGACGTGCAGTCGATCGTGCGGGTCGGCTCGTGCGGCGCGCTCACCGAGCGGCTCTCGCTGCGCGACATCGTGATCGCCTCGGGCTCGTGCACGAACGCCTCGACCAACCGGATCACCTTCGAGGGGTTGGACTACGCGCCGGTCGCCGACTTCGGCCTGCTCCGCACGGCGGTCGAGGCCGCCGAGCGCCGCGGCACCGAGGTGTCCGTCGGCCTGCTGTTCGCGACCGACTCGTTCTACAACGAGCGCCCCGAGCTCGTGGCTCGCATGGTCGAGTACGGCGTGCTCGCCGTGGACATGGAGTCGTCGGCCCTCTACACGCTCGCGGCCAAGCACGGCCGCCGGGCCCTCACGCTCTGCACGGTCTCCGACCACGTCGTCACCGGCGAGCAGACCACCGCCGAGGAGCGCGAGCGCGGCTTCGGCGAGATGGTCGAGATCGCGCTGGGTGCTGCGCTGGGTGACTGACTTCCTCCCAGCCTCGACTCACCCGCCTCATCTGTCACATCTCGTTGGCACCCCTGCCGCTTCTCAGGTGTTGCAAACCCTGAGGAGCGCGGGGATACCCGGCTCGCCGGGTATTCCCCGCAAAGGCGCCTCACGCCCCTGAGGGCAGGGTGACCAGCCGCTCGAGCTCGTCGCGACCGGGCAGGTCGTCCGGCTCGACCACGCGACCGGACCGCACGAAGTAGAACGCCGCCCGCACCCGCTCCAGGGGTACGCCGGAGAGCTCGGCCCAGGCGAGCCGGTACAGCGCCAGCTGGAGCTCGTCGGCGTCGTCGCGCCGGCTGGTCTTCCAGTCGACGACGAGGAAGTCGGCGCCGTCGCCGGGCGGCTCGGCGTACACCGCGTCGATGCGGCCCCTGACGACCTGCCCGCCGAGCACGAGGGCGAACGGCGCCTCGACCGCGTGGGGCGGCCGGTCGCCGAACGGGCCGCGCTCGAAGGTCGCGATCAGCCCGGCCAGGTCGTCGTCGGAGTCGATGCCCGCGTCGGCCTGGCCCGGCAGGTCCTCGGGGTCGAACAGGTCCTGCTGCCCGAACCGCGCCTCCACCCAGGCGTGGAACCGGGTGCCGAACCGCGCGGCCGGCGACGGCTGGCGCGGCATCGGTCGGGCGAGCTCCGCGGCGAACGCAGCGGGGTCGGTGCGCAGCCGGCTCAGGGCGGTCGCCGACAGCGAGCTCGGCAGCGGTACGTCGATCACCTGCCGGCGGTCGGCGCGGGCCTCTGCGACGAGCCGGTCGAGCTCGACGTCCCAGTCGGCGACCCGGGCCGCCTCGAGGACGTCGAGGCCGTCGTCGGGCGCGTCGGGGTCCGCCTCGCGGACCAGCCGGGCGGCTTCGAGCCGGAGCGACGCCTCCCGTCCCGGACCGGGCTCGGGCCACGGCCGGGAGGGGTCGACCGCGTCATAGGGGTTGGCGTCGCCCTTGGCCGGCTTCTCGAGCCAGCCCTCGACCCTCTCTCCCCAGTCCTCGAGCTGCTTCTTGACCACGCGCTGGTAGTCCGACGGTCCGAACGGAGTCGGCCGGGGGCTCCAGAGGTACGACGTCACGCTCAGCCGGTGGGCCGCGCGGGTGAAGGCGACGTATCCCAGCCGGAGCTCCTCCTCGCGGTCGTGCTCGCGCGTCGCCTGGCGGTAGGCGTCGAGGGCCGCCTTGTCGTAGCCCGCGAGCTGCGGCAGGTCGGCCGCGTCGCCACGGAGCGGCGCCGGGAGGACCGCCGGCGACGACGTCCAGAGCGTGCGCGAGCGGTTGGAGGGGAAGCGGGTCTCGCAGACCCCGACCAGGAACACGTGGTCCCACTCGAGGCCCTTGGCGCGGTGGACGGTCAGGAGCTTGACCGAGTCGGCGGCAGTCGGGGTCGCGAGGTCGAGCCCGTTGCCCTGGTCGTCCTCCGCGGTGAGGTAGGCCAGCAGGGCCGACAGCGACACGTCGCCGTCGACCGCCTGGAACTCGGCGACCGCCTTGACGAAGAGGTCGAGGTTGTCGCGTCGCGCGGCCGCGGCCGGGGAGACGGCCGAGGCGAGCTCGATGTCGACACCGGAGGTGTCGACGATCCGGCGGACGATGTCGAGCAGCGGCTCCCCCACGCTTCGGCGCAGCATCCGCAGCTCGGCGCTGAGCAGCTGGAAGCGCTCGAGCGCCTCCGGGGAGTACGCCGCGTCGCCGGGCGAGTCGAGCGCGTCACCGAGCGCCGCGATCTCCGCCGGGTCGATGCCGTCGGCGATCCCGATCAGCTGGTCGCCCAAGGTCTCGGCCTCGCGCGGGGCAGCGCCCGCCAGCATCGCCGCGCGACGCCCGAGCAGCCGCAGGTCGCGCGGACCGATGGCCCAACGCGGGCCGGTGAGCAGGGTGAGCAGGGCGGCGTTGGCGGTGACGTCGTTCAGCAGGTGGAGCGTCGCGACCACCTCGGCGACCTCGGGCAGCCGGATCAGGCCGGACAGCCCCACGATCTCGACCGGCACGTCGCGCGCGGTCAGCGCGTCGAAGACGTCGGCCGCGTGGGCGTTGTCGCGGGTGAGGACCCCGATGTCCGACCACGCCGCGCCGTCCTCGTGGGTGCTCAGCACGGCGTCGGCCAGCCACGCGAGCTCGTCGGCCTGGGTCGGCAGCACGCGCGTGGACACCGTCCCCTCGCCCGCCTCGTCGGCCGCCGCGAGCCGGACGACCTGGCCGGCGTACGCGTCGTACAGCGGCTCGGCGAGGCGGTTGGCGACGTCGAGGATGCGGCGGTCGGAGCGCCGGCTGACCGAGAGCGGGTAGGTCGGGACGGCGCCGGTGGCGGCGGGGAACGTGTCGGCGAAGTGCAGGATGTTGGACACCGAGGCGCCGCGCCAGCCGTAGATCGCCTGGTTGGGGTCGCCGACGGCCATCACCGGGTGTCCGCCGGAGAAGAGCCGGGACAGCATCGTGGCCTGGGCGACCGAGGTGTCCTGGTACTCGTCGAGCAGCACGATGCGGAACCGCTCGCGCTCCATCGCGCCGACCTCGGGCTGCTCCACCGCGAGCCGCGCGCCGAGCTCGATCTGGTCGGAGAAGTCCATCAGGCCGAGGTCGTGCTTGAGCCGGCGGTAGCCGCGCACCAGCTCCATCAGCTCGCGCCGCCGCTCGATCGCGTTGATCGCCTTGGCCGTGGCGTCGAGGTAGGTCTTGCGCGCCTTGCCCGCGCGCTCGGCCTCGTCGGCCCGCAGGAACCCCTGGAGGGCCTCGGCGTCGTGCTCGAGCACCCGCTCGGGTGAGACGAGGTGCTCACTCATCGCGCTGTCGAGGGCGAGGAGGTTCTGGATGGCGGTCGGCGGGTGGTCGGTGAGGAACCGCACCTCGGCCGTGTGGCGCTCGAGCACACGAGCCCCGAGCTGGTAGCGCGAGGCGTCGGAGAGCACGCGGGTGTCGGGCTCGTGCCCGATCCGGAGGCCGTGGTCGGTGAGCAGGCTCGCGGCGTAGGCGTTGTACGTCGCCACCGTGGGCTCGAGCGTGTCGTCGGTGTCGGCGCTCGGCTCGGGGAGAAGTGCGGCGGCGAGCAGGGCCTCGCGCACCTTGCCGCGCAGCTGGCCGGCGGCCTTGGTGGTGAAGGTCAGGCCGAGCACCTGGTCGGGCCGGACCTGCTCGGTGGCGACGAGGTAGACGACCCGGGCGGCCATCAGGGTGGTCTTGCCCGAGCCGGCCCCGGCGATCACGACGGCCGGCCCGAGCGGTGCGCGGATGGCCTCCCACTGCTCCGGGCTGGGCGTGAAGTCCCAGCCCATCAGCGCGGCCAGCTGCTCGGGGGTGTTGATCGCGGTCATCGTGACGTCACCGAGCCGGCGCCCTGGATCGGGCAGATCGGGCGGAAGTCGCAGTCGCGGCAGTGGTCGCCGGCCACCGCGGGGAAGCTCTCGGCGCGCACCAGCGCCGCGGCGCGGTCGAGCTGGGCCCGCAGGGCCGCACGCTCGGGTCCGTCGTCGGGGAACGGCGGCTGCTCCTGCACCACGGCCACGTCGCCGTCGGGCAGGCCGAGCTGGACCAGCTCCGCGCCGCCCGAGCTCGCCCCCGGCGGAGCGAGCGTGTCCGCGGCGCCCCGGTCGACGGCGTACTGGTAGACGCCGAGCTGGACGTGCCGCTGCACGGCCGGGCCGCTCGGTGCGGTCTTGGCGGTCTTGAGGTCGACCACGACGACACGGCCGTCGGCGTCGAGCTCGAGCCGGTCGGCGTAGCCGTAGAGCGAGACCTGCTCGCCGCTCTCGAGCGTGACCACGGTCTCGAACCGCTCCTCGGTGCCGATCAGCTTGCGCGGGTCGGCGGCATGCCACGCGAGGAACCGGGTGAGGGCGACCTCGATCCGGTCGTGCTCGCGGGCGGCCGACCACGGGGTGCGGAAGTGGAGCCGGCCCCAGACCTCGTCGACGTGGCGCATCAGAGTGTCGAGGTCGGGGGCGACCTCGCCGGCCGCCACCCGCTGCGCGAGCGCGTGCACGAGCTGGCCGATGTTGGCGGACTGGTGGGCGGGCGCCGTGCCGCCGGCCTCGGTCATCAGGAACCACTGCGTCGGGCAGGTCATCAGGTGCTCGAGCATCGAGGCGGAGACCGGCAGCGGTCGATCGGGGTCGCGCACCGGCTGGACCGAGCGGGTGACGGAGCGGGTACCCCACCACGACGACGGGTCGGCCTGCGGCACGAGGGGGCGGTCGCCCGAGGTCTCGGCCGCGAGGCGTGCGAGCCGGCGCGCGGCCGCCGCTCTCAGGGTCGGCGTGGTGTCGGGATCGGCGACGGTACGCCGCAGCTCGCTCACCAACCCGGCCAGCGACAGCGGGCGCCGGGGCCGTCCCTCGACCTTCTCCACGGGTACGCCGAGCTCGGCGAGGAACCGCGAGGGCTGCTCGCCGTCGTCCTCGGCCGAGGCGACCGCGGTGACGACGAGCCGCGAGCGGGCGCGGGTGCAGGCGACGTAGAACAGGCGGCGCTCCTCCTGGAGCAGCTCGCGCGCCGTCAACGGCGGTACCAGCTCGCCCCGGCCGATCTGGTCGGCCTGGAGCATCGTGGAGCGCCGCCGGAGGTCGGGCCAGGCGTCCTGCTGGACGTGTGCCACGACGACGAGGTCCCACTCGAGGCCCTTCGACCGGTGGGCGGTGAGCAGGCGCACCGCGGCGCCGCGCACGCCCTGCTCGGCGAGGGTGTCGGCGGGGATCTGCTGTGCCACCAGTCGGGACAGGAAGTCGCGCACGCCGGCCGGGCCGGTCACGGCCGCGGCGTCGCGCTTCTCGGCCTCGCGCGCCGCGACCTCGAACAGCGCCACGATCGAGTCGAGGTCGCGGTGGGCGCGCCGGGCGGTGCCGCCGCCGAGCTCGACCGCGCGGCGGAGTCGCCCCGGCCAGTCGGTGCCCGACCAGAGCCGCCACAAGGCGTCCTCGGCCGTGGCGTCGGCGGCGAGAGCGTCGGACGTCGAGCGCAGCAGCGTGTGCACGGCGCGGGCCGCCGCCACCTCGGGACCCTCGAGGTCGTCGAGGAACCCGTCGCGAAGCACGGCACGCCGGATCAGCTCGCGCGAGGTGAGCGGCAGGCGCCCCTCTGCTCGCGCCTGGTCCTTCTCTCGCGTGCGCAGGAGCCGCGAGAGCCGGCGTACGTCGCCCGCGTCGAGGCCGCCGAGCGGACCCAGGAGCAGTGACTCGGCCCGCGCGGGGTCGACGTGGTCGGCGGAGTTCTCGTCGTCGTTGTCGAGGTTGACCGCCGCGCGCAAGGCGTCGAGAAGCGGGAGGACCGACGGGTCCTGCACCAGCGGCAGCTCGTCGCGGGCGACCTCGACGGGGACGCCGGCCGCACCGAGGGCACGCCGCAACGGCGGGATGCTGGTGCGTCCCGACCGGACCAGGACCGCCATCCGGTCCCAGGGCACGCCGTCCTCGAGGTGGGCGCGGCGGAGCAGGTCGGCGAGGTGCTCGGCCTCGGCCCGCTCGGTGTCGTAGGTGCGCACCGAGACCATGCCCTCGTCGCCGCCCTCGACGGCCACCGGCGACAGGAACGACTCGCGGGCCGCGGCGTCGATGGCGCCCGGGAGCCCGATCCGCCCGGCGACGCGCTGGGTGGCGACGAGCAGGCGGGGGCCGAAGCGCCGCGTCGTGCGCAGCGAGACCACGGGCGCCGGCGAGCGGTCCGCCCGCGGGAAGTCGGCGGGGAACTCGAGGATGCCGCGCACCTCCGCACCCCGGAAGCCGTAGATCGACTGGTGGGGGTCACCGACGACGACGAGGTCGCCGCCGTCGCCGGCGAGGGCGCGGAGGAGGTCGACCTGGCCGGGGTCGGTGTCCTGGTACTCGTCGACGAACACGTGGCGGAACTGGCGCCGGAGCTCCTCGCGGTTGACGTGGGCCTCGATCACCGCGCGCCGGATCAGGTCGGCGTAGTCGGTGGCGGACTGGTCGTCGAGGTTGGTGAGGTAGTCGGCGAGGAACAGCCCCGCGGCGACGTACTCCGGCCGGTCCTCGGCCCGGCCGAGTCGGACCAGGTCTTCGCTCTCCATGCCCTTCTCGCGGGCGCGCGCGAGCACCATCTGGACCTCGCGGGCGAACCCCCGCGTCTCGAGCGCCCGGTCGAACTCCGGCGGCCAGGTGACGGCCTCGGCATGCCGTTGCAGCAGCTCGCGGACGACGACGTCCTGCTCGGGCGCCGACAGCAGCCGCAGGGGCGCGCGATAGAGCTCGCGTGGTGCGTAGCGGCGGATCAGGCCGTAGGCGAAGGAGTGCATCGTCGAGCACATCGCGGAGCCGGTGGTGCGCCCGAGGCGCGCCGTCACGCGGTCGCGGAGCTGCTCGGCCGCCTTGCGCGAGAACGTCAGCGCGAGCACCTGCGACGGGTCGGCACCACGGCGCTCGACGCGGTCGGCGATGGCCTCGACGAGGGTGGTGGTCTTGCCCGTGCCGGGGCCGGCGAGCACGAGTAGCGGGCCGGACTCGTGCTCGACGACCCGCCGTTGGTCGTCGTCGAGCTCGATCGGCACGGAGGAGACGGTGGCCGGGGACACGAGGCGGTACGTCGTGTGCTCCGGCATGGTCCTAGCCAATCATCCGTCGCCGACGTCAGGGTCGTGGGCAACGGCGAGTCAGGCCAGCCGGACGGTCACCTCTCCGCCGGCCGGGTCGAGGTCGTCGAGGAGGCCGGACGGGATCCGGAACACCCGGCCCGGTGCTGCCGGCCACCACGGCCGGACGCGACCGACGACCCTGCCGCCCTGGCTCGCCTCCACCACGGGACGCCGGACCAGGGAGTCGGTCCAGGTGAGCAGCCGGTGTCGAGCAGGGGCGTCACCCCCGGGCTCGACGTACTGGGGGGAGACCCAGCGCAACGGAGGTTCGGCCACGAGATGGACGCCGCGACGCACGGCACCGTCCGCAAGCCAGCTCCGCACCGCTGCTGCCACGTGGCTGCCGTCGAGCGCCGCCACGTCGGCGGTGTCGACCGGGTGGAGCAGGTTGCCGACGGCGAACACGCCCGGAGCGCTGGTTCGCAGTCCGGCGTCCACGGCAGGTCCGAGGGTGCCGCGGTCCAGGTCGAGACCCGCCGTGCGGGCCAGCTCGTGGTCGGGGATCCAGTCGCCGGTCATGACGACGGTGTCACAGGGCACCACCCGCTCCGTGCCGTCGCGCCGGTCGCGGACGACGACGGCCGACACCCGGTCGCGGCCGTCGACCCGCACGACGTCGGAGTGTCCGAGCACGGGCACGCGGAGTGCCGTCCGACCGGCCCAGCGGAATGCGGTGTAGGCCTCGGCCCGGGGGTATCGCGTCACCATCGCCACCGTGCGGCAGCCGGCCTCGCGCAGCGTCAGCACCGCCGACCAGCTGACCAGCTCGCCACCCACCACCACCGCCGCCGTGCCCACGCGACGATGGTGGAGGTGGACGAGGTTCTGGAGCTGCCCGGTCGTGAGGACGCCGTCCGGTCGGTCGCCGGGGATGCGACGAGCCGGTCGGGGTCGCTCGCGAGCACCGGTCGCGAGCACGACGGCGTCGGCCCTGATCGTGAAGCGGCCACCGGGTGAGGTCACGGCCACCTCGCGCTCGCCGGTCCAGCCGGTGACCATCGCGCCCTCGAGCAGCGACGCGCCGGCGTCGAGGGCCGCGGTGCGCCACGCCTCGGCGTACGCCGGACCGGTGAGCAGCCGGCGGCGGTCGCGGAGCCCGTAGCCCGTGTGGGCGCTGTGTCGCGGGATGCCCCCGGCGCGCTGCTCGCGCTCGACGACGAGGACCTCGCGCGCACCGGCGACGGTGGACGCGCAGGCCAGCCCGGCCGGCCCTCCGCCGACGACGAGGACCTCGACGTGCCGGTCAGCCATCGTCGTCTCCGTTCCGTGACGCGGCGTCATGCTCGAGGGCGGCGACCACTGCGGCACCGCAGTAGAACCCCTGGCAGCGGCCGTTCATCGCACGCGTGCGGCGCCGGAGCCCGTCGAGGTCGGCGGGTGGCAGGTCCGACGCGAGCGCATCCCGGATCTCACCTTCGGTCACGCGCTCGCAGAAGCACACGATCGTGCCGTACGCCGGGTCCGCGGCAATGCGAGCGGCGTCCTGGTAGGGCCGGATCCCGGCCTCCCCCAGGTTCGGCATCCGCGGGGGCGGTGGCTGGTCCGGGCGAGGAGTGCAGCCGACGCCCGCATCGCCGAGCAACGCCACGACGTGCTCGGCGACGGCCATCCCGGACGTCAGGCCGGTCGAGCGGATGCCGGCGACCAGGACGTAGCGCTGGTCTGCGTCGAGGTCGATCAGGTAGTCCGAGCGGTCGATCGCGGCCCGCAGGCCGGCGTACGACGCCGTCACCTCCTCCCTGAGGAGTCGAGGCATCAGCGCCTCGCCCTTGGCGAGCAGGAAGTCGAACCCCGGCTCGGAGGTGCCGGTCGCCGTGCGGTCGGTGAGATCCTCGGCCGTCGGGCCCAGCATCACGTTGCCGTAGATCGTGGGGCTGACCAGCACGCCCTTGCCTCGCGAGGACGGGACCGGCAGGACGATCAGTGGCACCAGCGGCCGCGCCAGCTTGTCGAAGACGAACAGCTCGCCGCGTCGCGGAGTCACCGTGAACCGCCGGTGGCCCCACGCCGCATCGAGGTGGTCGGCGCCGAGGCCGGCTGCGTTGACGACCCATCTGGCGTCGACGTCTCCCGCGCTCGTGTGCAAGGTCGTGTGGTGGTCGCCTGACGTCACCGAGTCGACCCGGTGTCCGGTGAGAACCGCGGCACCCCGCCGCTTGGCATCCGTGGCCAGGGCGAGGTTGGTGGTCCAGGTGCAGATGATCGACTCCCCTGGCACGCGGAGCCCACCGAGCGCACCGGGTCCCAGTGCCGGAACGAGGTCGTAGACCTCATCGGCGTCGGCGAGGACGCACTCGTGGTAGCCGTTGTCCGCCGCCTTCTGCTGCAGTCCTGGGAGGGCGGCGAGCTCCTCGTCGTTCCAGGCGACCAGCACCGCCCCGGTGCGCTCGACGGGGATGCCGGTGTCCGCGGCGTACTTCCCGAGCAGCTCGTAGCCGCGAGCCACCAGTCGGGACTCCAGCGTCCCGGGGGTGGCGTCGAAGCCGGTGTGCAGGATCGCGGTGTTGGCCTTGCTGGTGCCGTCGCCCACGTCTGCGCGCGCCTCGAGCAGGGCCACCGACAGCCTGCTCCCGGCCAGGTCACGGGCGATGGCCGCGCCGACGATGCCGCCCCCGATCACGGCCACGTCGTAGGTCATTCCGGCTCCCGGTCGGACAAGCCGGATGTCAGGGCTCGCTCCCAGGCAGAGAGGAAGGTCGCCGCGCGGTCGGCCGACCAGCTGGGCGTGTAGACGCGCTCCGGCTGCCAGGCACCGACCGCGGACTCCACGGAAAGCGTGGGGTCGAGGGCGAGTCGGGCGGCGGCAGTGGCACCGAGTGCGGTGGCGTGGGCCCCGGGGTAGAGCTCGATCGGCGTCTGCGCGAGGTCGGCCTGCGCCTGCATCAGCACCTGCGACCTGGTGAGCCCGCCGTCGACCCGGAGAACACTGAGGGGCTCCCCCAGGTCACCGCCGACCGACCGCAGGACCAGAGCGACCTGCGCGGCGACACCCTCGAGGACCGCCCGAACGAGGTGGCCGCGCCCGCTGGCCAGGGTCAACCCGGTGAACGACGCGGTGGCATCCGCCCGCCACCACGGTGCCGCTGCCCCGGCGAACGTCGGCACGCACAGCACCCCGCCGGCGTCCTCGGCGGCGACCTCGTCGACAGTGTGGCTGGACTGCAGGAGCCCGAGGTCGACCAGCCATCGCACGGCCGACGCGGCTGTGTACACCTGGCCGTCCACGCAGTACGCCGTGCGCCCGCGCAGTGACCACGCGACCGAGGTGGTGAGCCCGGTCGTGGAGCGCACGGCCGTCTCGCCGACGTTGGCGAGCAGGAACGCGCCCGTGCCGTAGGTGCACTTGGCCGCGCCGGCCTCGACGCACGACTGCGCGAGCAGTGCCGCCTGCTGGTCCACGATCAGACCCGCCACCGGCAGCTCGGGTCCGAAGACGGTGGTCGTGCCGACCACCTCGTCAGAAGCCACGATCCGCGGCAGCCGCTCGTCCCCGAGCCCGAACACGTCCAGGAGCCTCTCGTCCCAGGCGACGTCGTCGATGCCGAGCAGCAGTGACCGGCTGGCCGTCGAGGAGTCGGTCACGAACTCTCCGCACATCCGGTGGACCAGCCAGCTGTCCGTCGTCGTGACGACACCCGCGGTGGTCCACTCGTCGCGGATCCATCGCATCTTGGGGGCCGAGAAGTACGGGTCGAGCATGAGGCCGGTACGTCGTGCCACGTCGTCGGCCTCGGCGGCCAGCCGGTCGGTGACCGTCCGCGAGCGACCGTCCTGCCAGACCAGCGCGCGCGAGAGGGGACGACCGGTGTCCGGGTCCCAGGCCAGCACCGTCTCGCCCTGGTTGGCCAGCGCCACCGCCGCGACCGTGACGCCGGCCTCGTCGAGCGCCCGGCGACCGGCCGTCACCACGGAGCGCCAGAGCTCCTCCGGGTCGACCTCGACCCCGTCGCCGGGCAGGTAGTCCGGTCGCACCGGCTCCTCGACGCTTGCCAGCACCTCCCCGGCCTCGCCGGTGACCACCGCCTTGGTCCCCGACGTCCCTTGGTCGATCGCCAGAATCGAGGCCATCGGCTACCCGGCGCTCAGCTCGGGACCGGTCGCCGGGTCCACGCCCGACACCGCGTCCAGCTCGGAGTCGATCGAGTGCATGTCCGGCATGCCCAGCCCGCGCACGCCTCGCGTGGCGAGGAGGAAGCACAGGTAGACCGCACCGATGGCCATCATCACGAGCACGTACTTCCAGGCGTCGGCGAAGCTGGAGTCGCGGAACAGCAGCAGCTCGAACACGAGCCACACGACAGCGACCACGATCAGCGGCATCTCCCACCTGCCGAGGTCGAACTTGTCGCTCTTGGGCAGCGACTTGCGCTTGACGATGTAGAGCGTGGTGGTGCTGGCGTACATGATCGCCGGCAACAGCGTCGCCGCTCCGAAGAGCGTGAACAGCACGTCCTGGTTCTGGGAGAAGATCGCCAGCACCGCCTGGGCGAGCACCATGAAGAAGACCGTAGCGAGCAACGGCGTGCGGTAGCGGTGGTCGATACGGTGCAGCAGCTGCCAGCCCGGGAACCGCTGGTCGCGCGACATCGCCCAGGTCAGCCGGACGCCGGTCAGCATGATCACCAGGCCACAGGCGAAGATCGCGATGCTCACCAGCAGGAGCAGGAGCTTGCTCACCACGGCACCCAGCGTCGCCTCGATGACGTCGGCGATCGGCGTACCGGACTGTGCCAGCGCGACCGGGTCCTTGATGGCCAGGGTCACCGCGAGGATGAACAGGAAGCCGAGCCCACCTGAGGCGGCGACCGCCTGCCACATCGCCCGGGGCACGACCGTCTCGGGGTCGTTCGTCTCCTCGGCGAGGTTGGCGGCGGACTCGAAGCCGACGATCGTGAACGCACCGAGCAGGAACCCGAGCATCCAGGGGCCTGCCGACGTCAGGTCACCGAAGTTCCAGTAGCCGTCCGACGGGACGAGCCCCTTGCTCGTCAGGTTGGAGAAGTCGGTCTGTCCCCGGAACGCCGCGACGATGAACAGCAGGACGGTCAGTGCCGTCATCCCGATCAGCTCGAGGCTGACCGCGGTGTTGTTGACGCCCTCGGTCGCCCGGGTCGACAACGCGATGAGCACGGCCTGGGCCAAGATGATCAGGCCGGTGACGACCCAGCAGTTGTTCGCCGTCCCCTCGAAGTCGAACAGCACCGGGAACACCGTCGACGCCACCGTGTAGTCGACCGCGACGACCACGATCGCGAGGAACGTGAACGAGATCCAGCCCAGGATCCAGCCCAGCACGGGGTTCGCGAGACGCGAGCACCACTGGTAGTGGTAACCCGTCACCGGGATGCGCGCGGCCAGGGCGCCCAGCAGGAACGCCACGGCCAGCTGCCCGATGGTGGCGATGGGCCAGGTCCAGATGCCCATCGGACCGGAGCTGTTGAGCACCGCGCCGTACGTGGTGAAGATCCCGGTCGCGATCGAGACGAACGCGAAGGCGACGGCGAACGACGCGAACTTCCCGGTCCGCCGGTCCAGCTCCTGCTTGTATCCGAATCTCGCGAGTTCCTGGGCGTCCTCGGCCTGGTGGTTCGACATGCCGACTCCTACGGTATAGACCATGTGACCTAGACCACCTGGTATAGCCAGCGGGCGCTAGAGTGTCAAGCACCATGACCAGCAGGCGTACCACCGGCGACGGGGCCGGACCCGAAGGACCCGGCTCGCTGCCGGCGCGTCCCTCGACGTACGTGCGGATCGCCGGCGAGCTTCGCGACCGCATCCTGCGCGGCCCCCTGCCCCCTCACACGCTGCTGCCCTCCGAGCGCGAGCTCGGCGAGCAGTACGCCGTGAGCCGGATGACGGCGCGCCACGCCCTCGCCCTGCTCGAGAGCGAGGGGTACGTCTACCGCCGGCCGCCCCGGGGCACGTTCGTGGCCGAGCCACGGGTGCCCTTCCGGATCGGCAGCTTCTCCGACGAGATCGCCCGGATGGGCCGTCGGCCCGGCGCCGAGGTACTCTGGGCCGAGCGCCGGGCACCCACGGTCTCGGCGCAGCAGGCCTTCGAGATGCCGGCCGATGGGGCGGTCCACGCGCTCCAGCGGCTGCGCTACGCCGACGACGAGCCGATCGCGATCGAGACGACCTACTTCCCCGCCGAGCTGACGCCCGGGATGCTGGCGGAGGACCTCAGCGGCTCCCTGTGGGACCTGCTGCGGGCCAAGTACAACGTCGACCCGGTGACCGCCACCGCCAGCATCCAGTCGATCGTCATCGACGACACGTCGTGCTCGCGGCTGGGCGTGCGCGCAGCGTCCCCGGGCATCCTGCTGACTCGGACGAGCCGGGACGCCGACGGGCGGTGCGTCGAGTTCGCCCGGGACGTCTACCGAGCGGACCGGGCGACGTTCGAGGTCGAGGCCGTGATCCCACGCGGCCCGGGCGACGGGGACCACCCCTCCAGCGTCTGACCTTCGCGCGGGCTACGTTGACCGCCATGACCGACGACGGCCCGCTCTCCGACATCCTCGTGGTCGACCTGACCCGCGCGCTGGCCGGGCCGCAGGCGGCGATGATGCTGGGCGACCTCGGCGCGCGGGTGATCAAGGTCGAGAGCACGACCGGCGACGACACCCGGGCGTGGGGGCCGCCCTGGGCGGGCGAGGCCGCCGGCCACCACGAGGACTCGACGTACTTCATGTCGGCCAACCGCAACAAGGAGTCGATCGTCCTCGACCTCAAGGACGCCGACGACAGTGACGTGCTGGCCGCGCTGGTACGCCACGCGGACGTGCTGCTGGAGAACTTCCGCACGGGCACGCTCGACCGGCTCGGCTTCCCCGTCGCACGGCTCCACGAGCTCAACCCCGCTCTCGTGATCGGCTCGATCACCGGCTTCGGGCACGACGGGCCCGAGGCGCACCGCGCCGGCTACGACCAGATCGCGCAGGGCGAAGGCGGGCTGATGTCGGTCACCGGCATCGACCGGCCGACCAAGGTCGGCGTCCCGATCGCCGACCTGTTGGCCGGGATGAACCTCGCGTACGGCGTGGTGGCGGCGCTGCACGAGCGCGCGCGGACCGGGCGGGGGCGGGTCGTCCGGACCTCGTTGCTCGCCAGTGTGGTCGGGGTGCACGCCTTCCAGGGCACGGCGTGGCTGCTCGGCGGCCGCGTGCCGGGGGTGTCAGGTGCGCACCACCCCGCGATCGCGCCGTACGGGATGTTCGCGACGGGGTCGGCGCCGGTGCAGGTCGCGGTCGGGTCGGAGGGGCTGTGGCGCACGTTCGCCGAGGCGGTCGGCCTCGACGCCGATGACCCACGCTTCGCGACCAACCGCGACCGGGTCGCCCACCGCGACACGCTGATCGCGGAGATCGAGACGCTGTTCGCGACGCAGGAGGCCGAGCACTGGCTCGACCTGCTGCTCGGCGCGGGCGTCCCCGCGGGCAAGGTGCGGTCGATGGACGACGTGTACTCCTGGGAACAGGTCCGCTCGCAGGGGCTGGTGCTCGACGTCGACCACCCGGCGTACGGCGGATTGCAGCTGCCCGGGTCACCGCTGCGCTTCGACGAGAACACCTACTCGGGGGGCCGCGAGACGCACGCGCCGCCGCCGACGCTCGGCCAGCACTCGGAGGCGATCCGGGAGTGGCTCGCCGACTAGCTCAGTGGCGGTTGGCGACCTCCAGCAGTACGTCGGCGTGGCACGGACCGTCGAGCGGGCACCAGCACGCCAGGTCACGCCCGGCGAGCTCGCGGCGTACGTCGTCCTCGGTGAACGGCAGCCGACCCGCTTCCAGGTCCTGCCGATAGAGCTCGACCACCCGCGCCCGCTCCTCGCGCGTGGGGCGCTCGAACGGGTGAGGATTGCCCCACCGCGAGGGTCGCGAGACGACCACGGCGTCCGCGGGCTTGCGCCAGCCGGCGGTACGGCGGAGCTGGATGCGACGGGGCCGACGAGTCATCCCGCGGTCTCCTCCGGCGGCGGCTCACCTCCGGCGAGCTCGGCGACCAGCGGCACGACGTCCGCGATCGAGTCGACCACGCGCGTGGGTCGGTAAGGGAAGCTCGGGATGTCGTCGGGGCGGGTCGAGCCGGTGCCGACGAAGACCGTGCGGAGGCCGGCCTCGAGCCCGCTGACGATGTCGGTGTCCATGCGGTCGCCGACCATCACCGTCGTCTCGGAGTGGGCCTGGATGCGGTTCAGGGCACTGCGCATCATCAGCGGGTTGGGCTTGCCGATGAAGTACGGCTTTCGCCCGGTCGCGGTGCTGATCAGCGCGGCGACGCTGCCCGTCGCCGGGAGCGTGCCCTGGTGGCTCGGACCGCTGACGTCGGGGTTGGTGGCGATGAACCGGGCGCCGTTCTCGATCAGCCGGATCGCGCGGGTGATCGCCTCGAAGGAGTACGTGCGGGTCTCACCGAGCACGACGTAGTCGGGGTTGCGGTCGGTCATCACGTAACCCACGTCGTGCAGGGCGGTGATCAGCCCGCTCTCCCCCACGACGTACGCCGAACCGCCGGGGCGCTGCTCGTCGAGGAAGTCGGCGGTCGCCAGGGCGCTGGTGAAGATCCGGTCCTCGGGCACGTCGATGCCGCTGCCGAGCAGCCGTGCCCGGAGGTCGCGTCGGGTGAAGATCGAGTTGTTGGTGATCAACAGGTACTTCAGCCCGCTGGCCTTCAGCGCGTCGATGAACTCCGCCGCCCCGGCGATCGGATCCTCCTCGTGGACCAGCACGCCGTCCATGTCGGTGAGCCAGGTGTGCACCGGCCGCTGCTCGCTCATGCGGCCAGTGTCTCAGGGGTGGGCGTGGCGGCCGTTGCGATACCCGGCTCCCCGGGTATCCCTGCGCTTCTCAGGGGTTGCAACACCCAAGAAGCGCGAAGCCTGACCTCACGATGTGACGGACGGTAGACGTGGGGTCACGCCGAGCATGGCGAGGATCCGCGCGACCGTCGCGTGGGGCTGCTCGAGGTCCGCCCAGGTGATCCGGATGCACCGCCAGCCGGTGATCTCGGTGATCATCGACTCGCGTTGTTTCTCGCGGAGCACGACGTCGACCACGGACTCACCGTCGCGAAGGTGCTTCACGTACTTCTGCTTGCCGTCGACCTCCAGCCAGGTGTTGAGCTCGGGCCAGGCGAAGTCCAGACGCGCGAGGACGTCACCGTTGTCGTCGCGTAGCTCGTACTGCGGCCAGGGAGCGGGAACGCCGCCTCGGTAGCACATGAACTGAGCTCGGCTCTCAGCCACGGACTCCACCCGTCCGTCCGCGAGACGCAGAACGATGTCGGTGCGGAGAGTGAACGGGTCGTGCGCCATCGGGTGGTAACGCGCGCGCAGCTCATCGATCGTGGTGAGCTTGCGGTGCAAGAAGTCGTTGACCACCACGAGGCCGGCCTCGGTGCTGGTCAAGGTCGTCACGTCCAGCGCGGTGCGGGTCGCCGAGGTCACCTCGATGCCTCCACGCCTCACCACGTCGTCAGGCAGGCACCGGCCCTGATGCTGTCGAACCCCAGCCTCCGCTCGCCCCGCACGTTTGTCCGTTCGCGTCACGTGCGCAACGTCGAACGGCAACTTCCATGTGGGACCGTCGTGGAAGGGGACGGCAGAGGTGTGGCTCGCGATCAAGCGCGTCTTGCCCTGCTTCACGACTGCACAGACCAGCAGGCGATGACGTGCCGACTGGTCGGCGTCTGACCAGGCCGACCCGTCGACGTACGCCCCTCTGCGCACCCGATGAAGACGGCCCGACTCCACGAGCCTCGCCAGGTCACGATCGGAGTGGCCTGCTTCCGTGAGCTCACATCGCAGCCAGACGTCATCGGTCAGCCGCCCGAGAATCTCGTCCATGCTGCGAGCGTGGCCGACAACGAGTGGGCCCGCCGACTGCTCGACGGCCCCTGTGGACGGGAGCGTGAATCCACTGCGCGTTGCGCCGTTCGCCCACGGGCCTCGCCTGTCACAGGCGGAAGTCAACCTTGTCGCTTCTCAGGCATTGCAACCCCTGAGAAGCGCAGGGATCCCCGGCCCGCCGGGTGTTCCCCCGGTCCAGTCCCCTCAGCCGAGGTCGACGATGGCGGCGACGGGGCCGCCGCCGTCCGGGCCCTGGTGGGCGGCGGAGACGGAGACGAAGACGGCGGGGTCGCCCGTGACGGCGGCGGTGACGCCGCCGACGGCAGCCTTGATCTGGCGGTGCCAGTGGACGTCGGAGTCGTCGAGCATCGCGTTCCGGCGCCCGCGCACCTGGCCGTCCTGGGAGGCCTCGCACTTGAGGAACACGTTGACCAGCCGCCCGTCGAGGTCGCTCGGGTGCGGCCGCTCGGGGAGGTCGAGGCCGGCGTCGCGGATGGCGTCCCAGATGCCGTCCTGGTCGAGGGCGTCCTTGATCACCGAGTGGCCGATGCGGTAGCGGCCGCCGACGCCGGGAGCGTTGCCGACCACGACCACCTGGGCCTGGTCGAGCTCGACGCCGGACGAGCACGAGGCCACCGACGAGTACAGCGAGCGGTCGTGCATGACCTCGCTGTCGTCGGGCATCTCGATCTCGCCGAGAGCCACGGCGATGCCCAGCGCCGTACACCCGTTGGACAGGTCCATCGACTCGTGGGTGTGCTCGGTCCAGACGGTCTGCCCACGCTCCTTCGCGTCGCGGATCGTGTGGATCGTCAGCAGCGGCGTCTTGGTCTGCACGTAATGCACGTCGGAGGCGTCGGTGATCCCCGCGCGCTCCATGGCGACCTCGACCGCCGCCGCGACCTTCTCGATCATCCCGCGGCGTCCGATCTCCTCGGGCAGCAGCGGCTCGCTCATCGCGAAGCCGACGGTCAGCCGCGGCTCGTCGGTCGGCTCGGCCTCGCCCTCGGGCACGGTCGCGAAGATGGTCGCGTGCGGGCTGATCACGCCGTCGGTGCCGCCCGACCACACGATCGGGATCTCCTTGACCGCGGCAGCGTCCGCGCCCTTGGCGACCAGCGCCTCGCGGAAGGCCCGGTCGGCGATGATGCGCGTGTAGTCGTTGACGCCACCGTTGCCCTCGGTCTTGCCGATGATCGCGATCACGCGATCGGCGGCGATGACGCCGTCGTCGATGAGCCTGGTCAGCTCGGAGGCGTCGGAGACGGAGTGGATCGGGACCTTGCGTACTTCGATGGCAGACGGCGTCGACATAAGGCCGATCCAAGCAGATCCGGCCCGTCGTGGTCAGTCCGGGACCACCACTGTCCCGGTGGTCCCGACGTCCACTACGGCGTCGACGATCCGGTCGAGGCTGGTGATCACGCCGGGCAGGTCGGTGCCCTGCACGAACCGGCAGACCGCGTCGACCTTCGGGCCCATCGACCCGCTCGCGAAGTGGCCCTCCGCGGCGTACTCCTGCATCCGGCTCAGCGTCACCCGGCCGATCGGCTCGGCCTCGGGAGTGCCGAACCGCAGCACGGCCTGAGGTACGTCGGTCGCCACCACCAGGACGTCGGCGTCGACCAGGACGCCGAGCAGCGCGGCACCGAGGTCCTTGTCGATCACGGCCTCGACGCCGGACAGCGACCCGTCCTCACGGCGTACGACGGGGATCCCGCCGCCGCCGTTGGCGACGACGACGAAGCCGGCCTGGATCAGGCTGAGCACCGCCGGCGCGTCGATGATGTCGAGCGGCTCGGGCGAGGCGACGACACGACGCCACCCCTTCTCACCGCGGTCCTCCCAGGTCTCGCCGTGCTCGATGAGCACCTGGGCCTCGTCGTGCGGGAGGAACCGCCCGATCGGCTTGGTGGGTTTGACGAAGCCCGGGTCGTTGGGGTCGACCAGGGTGCGGGTCACGACGGTGGCGCAGCGCTTGTCGATCCCGCGCGACGCGAGAGCGGCGTCCAGCGCGTCCATCAGGACGAAGCCGAGGGTCGCCTGGGTCTGCGCACCGCACCAGTCCAGCGGCACCGGCGGGACGACGGCGGCCGCGAGCTCGTTCTTGACCAGTAGGTTGCCCACCTGCGGGCCGTTGCCGTGGGTGATCACCACCTCGACGTCGTGCTCGACGAGCTCCGCCACCGCCGCCATCGCCACCTCGGCGGCTGCGATCTGGTCCTCCGGACGTGCCCGTCCGTCGGCGTTCGTCATGGCGTTGCCGCCCAGCGCCAGCATCACTCGCACAGGGCGACGGTAGTGGGCGGACCGCGGAAATCCCCGGAGATCGGGTCACCAGCGCCAGCGGAGCCCCAGGACGCCCGGCCCGAAGGTGCGGGCCAGCACGTGCGCGTTCGCGCCCTCGCCGAGCTCGAGGGTCTCGCGTCGCTCCTCCCCGCCGTCGATCGTGTAGCGCTCGACATGGGAGGGCACCCGGGTCGCGTCGAAGCGCACCCACACGAGGAGCTCGGCCAGCCGGCGAGCGGCATAGTGGTCGAGCCAGGTCTCCGTCCACGGGTCCACGGGCTCGATCGTCAGCTCGTAGGGGATCGTCTCGCCTTTCGACAGGGCCCGGTCGAGCAGCAGCTCGGCGGCGCACACACCGGACTCCTCGTCGACCGCCCGCCGCCCGATGGAGCAGCCGGCGACCGGGGTGAAGTCGGGGAACCGGCCCCGCTCGTCCACGGTCATCACCAGCGGCGTACGCCGGGCCTCGTCGCGCCGCGCCTGCATCACGGCGCGCACCTGGATCCGGGAGACCATCCCGTCGGCGTCGACGTCCATCACCAGGTGGCGCACCTGCTCGACGACCTCGTCGTACAGCCCCTCGAACCCGAGCTCGGCCAGCGCCCGCTCCATGCCGGGGTTCTCCGCGAAGAGGTCGTGCAGGGTCCGCTCCGCCGGACGCGGGCCGGGCCGGCGGGAGGGACCCAGCAGCGAGGTGAGCGATCGCGGAGGCACCCGCAGCAGGAGCTCGATCTCGGCCAGGGCGTCGCGTGAGGTGCCGCGCTCGGGCTGGCTGCGGCCGGACCGCCAGTAGCTCAGCGCGGCCGGGCTGACGGGCGTGCCCCGCTCGACGAGCCGCGCGTGGAGCCAGGCCAGACTCACACCACGGCGCGCCAGAGCCTCCGCGAAGGCCTCCGGAAACTCCCGGTACGCCATGGGCGCCCGTCCTCCTCCCGATGGGCGACGGACGTTCCGTCGCAGGTGGACGTGGCCATGAGAACCCGGATCCGGCCATCACACAACTCAGCAGGCCGATAAGTGATCCGACAGGGCCTACGCTGCCCTCCGCGGGTGCCCGGGCGTGGACCGGGTGGACTCGCGGAGGTGCCGGGTCCGGGGGTCCCGGCATCTCCCCATTGCAGAGGAGAGCGCGAGTCCTAGACCAGCTCGAAGTCCTCGAAGTCGAAGCCCGGCGAGACCAGGCACCGGACCAGGACGTCGCGCTCCCCCGGCAGCGTGCGTTGCCAGTGCCCTGCCGGTACGACGACCTCCGGCTCCTGGCCGGCCCCGACCTCGATCCCGACCTCGTGCACATCCCCGTCCACGGGCGCGTCCGCGTCGCCGCCGAGCTGGAGCCGGACCGTGCCCTCGTGCGCGAGCCAGACCTCGTCCGAGGCGACCCGGTGCCACGCGGACGAGGCACCCGCGGGCAGCAGGAACCAGATCAGGGTGGCCGTCGCTCGACGCCGCCCGTCCGGCAGCGTCACCTCGGTCGGTGCACGCCAGGTCTGCCGGAACCACCCACCCTCCGGGTGCGGCTCGAGAGCCAGCACCCGCGCGGTCGGGGGTACGCCGTCGTCGGGTCGCGGCGTCGACCGCCGCGCCGCGCGCTCGTGCAGCGCCCGCATCTCGTCCTCGAGCTCCGGCGCCGGGCCGTCGACGACGACGTCCGGCGCCACCTCGTTGACGGACAGGACCCGCACCGCGCCACTGGGGAGACCCCATTCGGCCCGCCAGGCGGCGAGCTGTGCGGCGGAGACGGCGTGCACGAGGCGGCCGAGGCCCATCCAGCCGTGCGCGGCGGCGCACATCGGGCAGTGCTCGCCGGAGGTGTACACCGTCGACGAGGCGCGCTCCTCCGATGTCAACGACGCCGACCAGCGGGCCAGCGCGAGCTCGGGGTGCTGGGTCTCGTCGCCGGCTCCGGCGCGGTTGCGCTCCTCCCGGCGTACGACGCCGTCGGCGTCCACCAGCAGCGAGCCGAACGGCTGGTCCCCGGCCTCGAGCGCCTCCCGGGCCAGCTCGGCACAGCGCCGGAGGTGCGCGAGGTCCTGCTCGGTGAGCGTCATCGCAGGTCGACGTCGGCGTACGCCGCGCCGCCGGAGAGCCGGGCGTAGCCGGGGCCGCGGTCGAAGAACGTGTCGGTCGACCCGCTGCGGCGGGCCCGCTCCGCGGTGGTCGCCTCGGCGTCGTAGTCGAGGTCGTCGCCGTCGACGGAACCGGTCAGGACCACGCCGTAGTCGGCGAGAGCGGCCTCGGGCGACACCTTCCGCCACACGACGTCGCGGACCACGAGCTCCGGCTCGCGCTCGAGCGGGTCGCCCCATCCGCCGCCCCCGGTGGTCCGGATGCGGATGACCTCCCCCGCGCGTACGGGCTCGGCGTCGGCCAGGGCGTCGACCTCGCGCTCGTGCGGGCCGTCGGGGTCGATCGTCACCTGGAAGGGGCGACCGGCCCTGCCGCCGTTCACGCCCCAGCACGACAGGATCGACCGGTCGGCGATCGACATGAAGTGAGCGTCCTTGAGCATCCGGATGTGCTTCTCGTAGCCGAGGCCGCCGCGGTAGCGCCCCGCACCACCGCTGTCGACGGCCAGCGACAGCGCCTCCACCCGGAACGGGAACCGCGCCTCGGTGAACTCCGTCGGCAGGTTCCGCGAGTCGGGGACGACGTGGATGGTGTCCTCGCCGTCGGCGTAGTAGCGGCCGCCGGAGCCGCCCCCGAGCACCTCGCGCATGAGGTACGGCCGACCCTCGAGGTCCTCGCCGTAGACCCCCGTGTAGCGGATGGTCTCCTGGTCGGCCGGCATGCGGCCGTCGACCGCCTTGGCCAGCACGCCGGCCAGGACGCCGAGCAGCCGCAGGATCACGAACGTGCGCGCGTTGGTCGGCGCGGGGAAGACCGGCGTGAGGAGGGTGCCGGGCTCCGGGAAGCGCATCTCGATCAGCGGGACGACGCCCTCGTTGACGTCGAGCTCGGCCATCCGCTCCGGGGTGTCGGCGAGGTTGCGCAGGATCGGCGCCAGCCACTTCTTGAGGAACGTGCCCTCGGCGTAGTCACCGCAGTGGTTGATGGGCCCGCGCGCCTGCGGCCCGGTGCCCGTGAAGTCGATGACGAGCCGCTCGCCGTCAGGGTCGTCGGCGGCGGTGCGCGTCAGGGTGATGCGCTGGGTGTGCAGCCGCGGCTCGTCGACGCCGTCGTGCTCCGCGTAGTCCTCCCAGGTCCACTGCCCCACCGGGATCTTGGACAGGATCTCGCGGCGGTAGGTCTGCGTGGTGCGGTCGATGATCGCGTCGAAGCAGGACTCCACGGTCGCCACCCCGTAGCGATCGAACAGCTCGCCCAGCCGCCGCGCCCCCATCAGGCACGCCGAGCACTCGGCGTCCAGGTCGGCGGCGAGCGAGTCGGGCATCCGGCTGTTGCGGGTCATGATCGCCAGCGCGCTGCGGTTGGGCACCCCGGCGTCCCAGAGCCGGATCGGCGG
>DASSTL010000120.1:0-48268 GCA_035707985.1 Nocardioides sp.
TCACGTGCATCTCGCGGCCGATGCCCGAGTCGCTGAGCAGCTCCTGCACGTCGAGCAGGCGGCACGGGGTGCCGTTGATGGCGTACTCGGAGCCCCCGGACCGGAACATCGTCCGGCTGATCGTGACCTCGGCGTACTCGATCGGCAGTGCGCCGTCGGTGTTGTCGATGGTCAGCAGAACCTCGGCCCGGCCGAGCGGCGGGCGGCCCGCCGTGCCGGCGAAGATGACGTCCTCCATCTTGCCGCCGCGCAGGCTCTTGGCACCCTGCTCACCCATCACCCAGGCCAGGGCGTCCACGACGTTGGACTTCCCGGAGCCGTTGGGGCCGACGATGCAGGTGATGCCCGGCTCGAGCTGCAAGGTCGTCGACGACGCGAAGGACTTGAACCCCTTGAGGGTCAGGCTCTTCAGGTACAACGTGGCTCCTCAACCTCGACAGGCCCTGCGATCGGGTACGACGGGTGGAACTGCAGGCGTGCGCGGGGAAGTGCAGCGGGCCTCACCCTACCCAGCGCCACCCCCGATCCCGGGTATCCGGGCCGGTGTCCTGCCCGCGGGTCCACGGCCCCCGGCGACCACCGAGAGGTCAGCGACGACGCAGCCGGTCGCGCAGGATCATCAGCTGCTCGCGCTCCGCGTCGGTCAGCGAGTCCATGCCACTGGCACTGATCTTGTCGAGCAGGGCGTCGAGGGCGGCCTGGTCGCGGGAGACCGCCGGCGTGGCGGGCGGCTGCCAGGGGCCCTGGACGACGGTCGGACCGGCCTGGCGACGCTGGTGTCGGACGCGGCGACGACGCTTGACCGACAGCCGGGGAACGAAGCGCCACTCCGACATCAGTCCCAGCGAGCGCGCGACCAGGGCCGTCAGCAGGAGACCGAGGAGGAAGTTGAGGAGGTACAGCCACTGGCGGTTGCCGACGTAGCCCAGCACGTAGATCGCGATGATGACGACGCCGATGACCCAGCCCGGGATGTTGAAGAAGAATCGGCGGTGCGGGTACTCCCCGATGAACACCAACAGCACCATCAGCTCGATCTGGTTGATGCCGTTGAGCTGGAAGGCACCCGACAGCACGCCGTTCGAGATCGTGGTGAGCTCGACGAAGGCGACCCAGAGCAGCCCCAGCCCGACCGTGATCAGGCCGAGGAACCACGCCATCTTCTGCTTGCCGAGGAGCCCTTCGATCTCGGTCCCGAAGTACCAGAAGAGCGCGATCGCGATGATGCCGAAGAGGCCGATCCCATACGGGTAGGCGATCGGCCAGGTGAGCAGCTGCCACACCTGACCGGAGACGACGTCGTCCGGCACGAGCGAGAGGTGCCGCTGGATGGGGCCGAAGTTGCCCTCGAAGGCCCACTCGATCACCGACGCGATCGAGAGCACGACGACGAGCACGGTGGTGGTCACCTCGATGCTGCCGAGCCGGAACCACCCGTCCTCGGACCCGCCGCCAGGGCGCGCCATCCCCCATCGCATGCTCACGGGGCCACGCTAGCGGGCGTCTCGGCGACGCGCAGACATGACGGAGGGGCCGCTCGCCGGGAGCGACCCCTCCGTCAGCGCAGTTCGTGGATCAGAACGCGCCCGTGCCGTTGGGCGTGCCGAGACCGGTCGGCCCGTCCCACCCGGCCCGGGCGTGGCACCACTGGGTCGTGGGGCAGGACCCGTTGCTGCCGCTGGTGATGTCGAACAGGCTGCCCGGGTGCTGGTACGGCGTGACGTTGCTGTACCCACCGCCCGCCAGGGCGTAGACCGACGCGATGATCGGCGCCGACTCGCTGGTGCCGCCGTATTGGGACCACGACGAGTTCTTGCTGCTCATCGGCGCGTAGACACTGAGCCCACCGGTGTTCGGGTCGGCCGCGGCCGACACGTCAGCCATCGCCCGCTTGGCACAGCCGGTGTCGAACGAGGCGGCCGCGGCGAGCGCGGTGTTCACCGTGGAGCAGCCCGAGCCGGCACCGCTCCACACGGTCTCGCTGACCCGGGTGGTGCCCGACATCTGGAGCGTCGTGCCACCCACGGCCGTGACGTAGGTCGACGACGCCGGGAACGAGGCACCTTGGTAGCCGTTGTCACCCGTGGAAGCCGTGACCGCCTGGCCCGGATGGTTGTACGACGCGCCGTAGGTCGAGTCGGCGAGGTCCCCGCCGCCGTAGCTGTTGGAGATCGCCACGACACCCGGCTGCTGGGACGCCCTGACCACACCGGCGGCGAGGTTCGCGAAGGAGTTCGTCTTGGTCTGGACCACGACGATCTTGCAGTCCGGGCAGGTCGCCGACACCGCGTCGACGTCCAGCGCCTGCTCCTGCGCCCAGCCGACGTTCGTGCGCGGGAGGTTCGTGCCGCCGTTCTGGTCGATCACCCTCAGACAGCCGTTGGCCCTGGTGCACGCCGGCAGGCCGTACTGCGCTCGGTAGATGCCCAGGTCGCGCTCGAGGTTCGGGTAGCCGTAGGCGTCGACGATCGCGACCGTGCGGCCGCCGCTGCTCGTGCCGTTGAGGTTGTACGCCGCGCGCAGCTGGGCCGGCGACAGGGCGGTCGCCAGCGGTGCGGACGCCTTCGGGACAGCGCCCGACTTGTCCACCAGGACCTTGGCGAAGCACGTCGCATGTCCCGCTGTGGGCTTGGCACACACCCGCTCGGCGTGCAGACCTGAGAAGTGCGACAGCCGGGGCGCGGCTGCGTCCGCCGCCCCTGGGACGCCGGCCGTCACGGTCGTGACCACGAGAGCGCCGCCCCCGAGAAGGGCGGCGATGAGTCTCTTGCTCAACTGGACTCCTGATAGTCGGCCGGCCCTCACGCGCAGCCCGCTGCCGCGTCCGACCCGGACCGGAGCATGGCGCAGCCTCAGGGTCGAGGAGAAGGACCAGCAGGGTCAGGTTTGTGCAACCGCAGAACTCTGCAACCGAAGGGGTGAACCGGACCGTCAGGGCGCGGCTGCGGACGCCTCCCGGTCGGCGTGTGCGACGTGGCCCAGCGAGCCCCAGATCAGGACCAGCGTGATCCCCGACCCGATGAAGGCGAACCAGAACGGCGCGGTGAGCCCCCACCGATCCGCGATCGCGCCTCCGAGCGCTTGACCGGCGACGATGCCGCCGTACAGCCCGACGGTGTACGCCGCCCCCACGCGACCCTGGAACTCGGTCGGGACCGCACGCTGCCGCACCGTCTGGCTGAGCGTGCCCCAGACGAACGCGTACGCGCCGAAGCCGAACATGATCGCGAAGGCGAGCACCTGCGAGCGGTTGAGCGCCAGTCCGAGGTGCATCAGCACCTCGAGGGTGAGGCAGCCCCGCATCAACGTCGCCAGCCGGATGTTCCGCTCGAGCCAGGCGTAGCACGTCGTGGAGATCAGTCCGCCCACGGCGGCGACCGTGGTCAGCGCACCGAAGCCCACCGGACCCATCCCGAGGACCTGCGTGGAGTACAGCACCAGGACCGCCCAGCCCGCCGCCCACGTGACGTTGAACGTGAGGATCACCAGGGCGAGGGTCCGCACCGCGGAGTGGCCCAGCAGCCACCTGACGCCGTCGACGATGTCGCGCCGGACGTGGGTCCCCTCGAGGTCCCGGACCGCGCCGGGCGGCGTCGCCACGCGCGCGACGAGGAGGACGCCGAGCGCGACGCAGACCGCCTGGGTGACGAACGGCATCGCCATGCCGGCCGCGAACAGGAAGGCTCCGAGCGGCGGGCCGGCCAGCTGGTTGAGCGCGATGGTGCCCGTCATGAACCGCGCGTTGCCGATGCCGAGGTCCTCCCGGGCGACGAGCATCGGCAGCAGGGTCCGCGAGGCGCTGTCGGAGAACACCTCGGCGACCCCGATCAGCAGCATCGCGACGAGGACGACGTGGATGCCGACGTGCCCCGTCCCGACCGCCGTCGCCAGCACCGCGAGCACCGACACGCGGGCCGCGTCGCAGACCATCACCATCACGCGCCGGTCGACGCGGTCGGCGAGGGCGCCGGCGTACAGGCCGAAGACCAGCCAGGGCAGGCGTTGGAGCAAGGCGGCGAGCGCGACGAGGAACGGCTGGTGCGTCTGCGACGCGACCAGCAGCGGCCCTGCGGCGAGGGCGAGACCGTCACCGAGGGCGGTCGTCCACGACGAGGCCAGCAGCCACCGGAAGCTCCGACCGAGCCTCGGTGGCGCCACCCGGTCGAGAAGCCCCCGCGCTACCGCCGCCACAAGGACGGGAGCCTAGTTGGCGGAGCGGGTCCCGGGCTCGCGGATTCTCGCGGTGCCGTCGGCGTACGCCGCCAGGCCGGCGATCAGCAGGTCGATCCCGAACCCGAACCTGTCGTCGTGGTCACCGGTGGTCATCGCCTCCGACAGCGAGGCCAACACCGGGAACTCGGACTCCGGCAGGTCGTGGAAGAACTGGTGCACCGACTCGAAGTGCTCCTCGGACCAGGCGCCGCGCTGCCGCCACACGTCCTGCTCGACGGCGACCGAGCTGATGTACAGCCCCATCTGGTCCAGGAACCACGCCACTGCCTGGTCGGGCACGCCGCTCGCCCGGATCAAGGCGGCGATCCGCTCCGTGGTGACCAGCAGCCGCGGTGACATCGGGATCAGGCCGAGCGAGGCGCGGGCGACCCCGGGATGGGCCTGGTACAGCGCCATCATCTGCAGCATCAGGTCGCGGAGCTGCTGCTCCCAGTGCTCCGGGTCGGGGTCGGGCACCTCGAGCCGGCTGGCCACCCGCTCGATGACCAGGGCGTCGAGCTCGTCGCGGTTCGCGACGTGGGCGTAGAGGGACGCCGGGCCGGTGCCGAGGGCGCGGGCGATCGAGCGCATGCTGACCGACTCGTACCCGTGCTCCTTCATCTGCTCGAGCGCGACGTCCACGATCCGGTCCACCGAGAGCCGCTCGCGGGGCGGTGTACCGCCCGCGTTCACCCGGATCCGGACCGGCCCCGCCCGGAAGACGCGGCTGCCGGCGTCGGCGTCGTCGCTCATGTCGAACACTGTACTTGACTCGAACACTGTTCGAGAGTAGAACACCGTTCGGAATTGGCGAACAGCGTTCGATCGCACGGAGGAAGTCCCATGTCCCAGTCCCCGGTCTCAGCCGACCCGACCACCGCCACGGCCACCTCGGACCCGGCGCACGGCGAGCGCGGCTACCGCTATCGCTGGATGGTGATGGCCGTGGTGATCATGGCCGACGTCATGGACCTCCTCGACGCCACGATCGCCAACCTGGCCGGGCCGACCATCCGTCGAGACATCGGGGGCGGTGAGAGCACGCTGCAGTGGATCCTCGCGGCGTACACCCTGACCTTCGCGGTCGGCCTGATCACCTCCGCTCGGCTCGGCGACCTGGTCGGGCGACGCCGGATGTTCCTGATCGGCATGACCGGCTTCACGCTCGCGTCGCTGCTGTGCGGCCTCGCGCCGAGTGCCGGCTTCCTGATCGGCGCCCGGGTCTTCCAGGGCTTGTTCGGGGCCGCGATGATCCCGCAAGGGCTGGCGATGGTCCGCGCGTCGTTCCACCCCGACGACCTGCACAAGGCGTTCATCCCGTTCGGCCCGATCATGGGGCTCTCGGCCGTCCTCGGCCCGATCCTGGCAGGCTTCCTGATCGACGCCGACCTGTTCGGCAGCAGCTGGCGGGCGATCTTCTGGGTGAACGTCCCGGTCGGCGTGGTGGGCGCGTACCTCGCCTGGCGCTACCTGCCGCGCACCCTGCACCGAGACCCCGGCGCCCGGCTCGACCTGGTCGGCGCGACCCTGCTGACGATCGCGTCGGTGCTCCTGATCTACCCGCTCGTGCAGGGTCACGAGCAGGGGTGGCCGGCCTGGATGTTCGCGATGTTGGCGGGCTCGGCTGTCTTCCTAGGCGCCTTCGTGGTCTCCGAGCGCCGGTCGTCACACCCCGTGATCGAGCCGTCGCTGTTCGGGCACCCGCAGTTCGTCTACGGGCTCGTCTTCCTGGGCACGTTCTTCACCGCCATGTCGGGGTTCAACCTGGCCGGGAACCTCTTCATCCAGTACGGGCTGCACTACAGCCCGCTGGACACCGGCCTGACGATGATCCCGCTCGCGCTCGGCATCTCGGTGGGCGCCGCTCTGTCGGGCGCCGCGCTCGGCCCGAGGTTCGGGCGTTCGGTGCTGCACGGCGGGCTGGCGCTCTCCATGGTCGGCCTGGTGATGATGTGGTGGACCATCGGGCACCAGGGCCTCGCCCTGACCGGATGGCAGCTCGCGCCGTCGTTCGCGGTGATGGGGGTCGGGATGGGCCTGATCTTCGCCCCACTCTTCGACATCATCCTGGCCGCGCTGGGTGACCACGAGGTCGGCACCGGCTCGGGGCTCCTCAACGCGGTGCAGCAGTTCTGCGGCGCCCTGGGGGTGGCCGTGCTCGGGTCGGCGTTCTTCCACTGGCTGCCGGACCATGGGTTCGTCACCGCGATCCGCTGGCTGACGCTGCTGTCGGTGGCGTGCTTCGCCGTCGCGTTCCTGGTGGTGTTCCTGCTGCCTCGGAAGGGGCGGGAGGAAGCCGCGCACTGAGCAGGTGCACTGACGGCGCGCTCGAGAGGCGCGACCCGGGCGTCCGGGTTGCGTCCTCTGGTGCTGGGGAGGTGTGCCGGTGACCTGAGAGGTCAGGCCGGCTGCATCTCCAGGTGCTCGGAGTCCAGATGGGGTGAGTCGAGGGCCGCCGCCGCCGACGCGACGAGGCGGTCGTTCTCCTCCATCAACCGAGTGACCAGCGCTTCCAGCTCGCCGATCCTGATCCGCAGCTGCCGGTTCTCGGCGGCGATCCTGGCGGGGAGGCCGCGGTCCTGCTGCAGATGGCCGATGAGAGCCTTGGCCATGTGTGATGAGCCTTCCGACGTGGGGGACCCGCGATGTTGGGGGGCCGCCTTCAAGAGTGACACCTCGGCCCGTTCCGGTCAATGTGGCGAGGCCACCCAACTCGGGTCCTTCGGCCCTTCACCGCGGGCGCCCAGGCGCCGCTCAGGCGGGCTCAGGCGGGCTCAGGTGGGCTCAGGCTGATGCTCTGGCTCGGCGCGGCCGGGGCACCGGTTGGCAGCGCGGGCAGAAGAAGGACGAGCGGTTCATGAACTCCACGCGGCGGATCGGGGTTCCGCACCGGTCGCACGCCTCCCCTTCCCGCCCGTAGGCGTGCAGAGACCGGTCGAAGTAGCCCGACTCGCCGTTGACGTTGACGTAGAGCGTGTCGAAGCTGGTGCCGCCTGCGACGAGCGCCGCCCCCATCACCGCCCGCGCCTCCGCGAGCACGCGGCGTACGTCGACGGGGCGGAGCCGCTCCCCCGGCCGCTCGCCGTGGACCTGCGCCCGCCACAGTGCCTCGTCGGCGTAGATGTTGCCGACGCCGCTGATCAGGGTCTGGTCGAGGAGGAGCCGCTTGATGCCCGCCGTACGCCGACGGACCTTGGCGACGAACAGGTCGTCGTCGAACTCGGGGTCGAAGGGGTCGCGGGCGATGTGGGCGATCTCGGGCGGCAGCTCGGCGCCGCCCTCCGAGACGGCGAGGCCACCGAACATCCGCTGGTCGACGAAGCGCAGCTCCTCGTCGCCGAGGCCGAAGCGGACCCGGAGGTGGCGCTCGTCGGGGTGGCCGACCGGCTGGACCAGCAGCTGCCCGCTCATCCCGAGGTGACCGAGGAGGGCGTCGCCGTTGTCGAGCGGGAGCCAGAGGTACTTGCCGCGCCGGCATGCCGCTTCGAAGCGGCGCCCGGTGAGCGCGGTCGCGAAGCCCGTGGGACCCCGGTGGTCTCGGCGTACGGGCCGGGGATGGAGGACGGCGACGGACTCGACCGTGCGACCGACGACGTGGCGGGCCAGGCCGTCGCGGACGGTCTCGACCTCGGGGAGCTCGGGCACGGGTTGGGGGTGGCTCAGTCGCCGGCGGTCTCGGCGACCTCGTCGGCGATCCCCTCGACCACGGGGTCGGCGATGCCGAGCGACTCGGCCAGCTCGCCGTACGCCGTCTCGGCGGCCGCCTGCTCGGCCTCCTTCTTGGAGCGGCCGACGCCGTTGCCGTAGCGGCGATCGCCGACCCGCACCTGGGCGGTGAAGGTCTTCATGTGGTCGGGGCCCTCGTCGGCGATGAGGTACTCGGGGACCCCGAGTCCGTGCTCGGCCGAGAGCTCCTGGAGCGAGGTCTTCCAGTCGAGTCCGGCGCCGAGGGCGGACGCCGCCTCGATCAGCGGATCGAAGAGCAGGTGGACGACCTGGGCGCTGGCCTCGAGCCCGCCGGAGAGGTGGATCGCCCCGATCACGGCCTCGACGGTGTCGGAGAGGATCGAGGCCTTGTCGCGGCCGCCGGTCGTGTCCTCACCGCGGCCGAGCTTGATGTAGGTCCCGAGGCCGATCTTGCGGCCGACCCCGGCGAGGGCGCGCGCGTTGACGACGGCGGCGCGCAGCTTCGCAAGGTGGCCCTCGGAGAGGTCGGGGTGGGTGCGGTACAGCGTCTCGGTGACGACCACGCCGAGCACCGAGTCGCCGAGGAATTCCAGACGCTCGTTGGTCGGGAGGCCGCCGTGCTCATAGGCGTACGAGCGGTGGGTCAACGCACGCTCGAGCAGCTCGGCATCCAAGATCGGGTTGCCGAGCGCCTCCCGGAGCGGGGTGTAGTTCAGCGTCGGCCCGGTCTCAGAGGACCTGGCGACGGTCGCCACGGGCGCCGTACTGGCCGCACGTGCCGCACGCGCGGTGCGGCAGGTGCTTGGCACCGCACGCGGGGTTGGCGCAGGTCACCAGGGTCGGCGCGACCGCCTTCCACTGGGAGCGCCGGTGGCGCGTGTTGCTGCGCGACATCTTCCGCTTCGGGACTGCCACTGTTCTCTCCTACGTCGGTGTCTCAGTCTTCGTGCTGCTCGGGCTCGACCAGCGCACTGAGCGCCGCCCACCTCGGGTCGACCGGCTCGTCGTGACCGTGATCGGGATCGTCTGCGAGCCGCGCCCCGCACTCGGGGCACAACCCGGGACAGTCGTCTCGGCACAACGGCTGGAACGGCAGCGCAAGCACCACCGCGTCCCGCAGCAGGGGCTCCAGGTCGACCAGGTCGTCCTGGAGCGTGCTGACCTCGAGCTCCTCGTCCGGATCGACGTCCTGGTCGTCGTAGACGAACAGCTCCTGGAACCGCACCTCGGTCTCGTCGGTGACCGGCTCCAGGCACCGTGCGCACTCGCCCTCGAGCCCGGCTCGCGCCGTACCCGTGACCAGGACGCCCTCCATGACCGCCTCCAGCCTCAGGTCGAGCTCGACCGGAGAGCCTTCGGGGACGCTGAGGACCTCGATGCCCAGATCTGCCGGGGCCTGAACCGTCCGTGACACCTCGCGCTGGGACCCCGGGCGGCGACCGAGCTCGCGAGTGTCGAGCACGAGCGGCGCTCTCGGGTCCAGTTGGCTCAGTGGTTCACTTTCGGATCGGGTCACAACAGATCGCCTCGTATCGTATCCGGGCAGGTCAGACCCGCAAAACCCACGGCGCCCCCCACCCGCCCGTCCTCGCCGAGTCGGCACAGGACGACTCGGCGTGATTTCGACGTCTCTTCGCGCCGACTCGGCGTGTTTTCCGCGTCTCTTGGCGCCGACTCGGCGTCAGGCGAGCCGGGACCTGAGGGCCTCGTGGACGAAGTCAGGGACGAAGGCGGAGACGTCACCGCCGAAGCCGGCGACCTCCTTGACCAGGCTGGACGACACGAAGCCGCGCCCGGGGCTGGTCGGCAGGAACACCGTCTCGACGCCGGACAGCGAGGAGTTCATCTGGGCCATCTGGAGCTCGTAGTCGAAGTCGCTCGCGGCGCGCAGGCCCTTCACGATCGCGGTGGCGTCGCGCTCGGCGCAGAACGTCGTCACCAGGCCCGAGAACCCCGCGACGGTGACGTGGGGGAGATCCGCGCAGGCACGCTCGACCATCGCGATGCGCTCGTCCGCCGAGAACAGCCGGCTCTTGCTGACGTTGGTGCCGACGGCGACGATCACCTCGTCGAAGAGCACAGACGCGCGGCGGAAGATGTCGACGTGCCCGAAGGTCGGAGGGTCGAACGACCCGGGGCATACGGCGCGACGCACGGTGCCTCCTCCGGCTAGCTCTGGGCGGCGTGAACGTACCAGAGCACGGTCTCGCCGTACTTCTTCTCCCGGCGGTCGACGAACCCCTCCGGCCACTCGGGCTCCGGACCGCGCGAGGCCCGCTCCACGACCACCATCGCTCCGGGCACCAGCCACTCGTGGTCGCGGAGTGCGGCGAGGTCGGCCGCGACGTGCTCGGCCGGATGTGCGTACGGCGGGTCGAGGAAGACCACGTCGTACGGCGCCCGCGGCGAGCGGGCCAGCGTGCCCGAGACCGGGGCCGCGACGACGTCGGCCTTGCTGAACCCGAGCTCGCGGGCGTTCGTGGAGATCATCGAGGCGGTGCGTCGGTCCTGCTCGACCATGGTGACGACGCCGGCGCCCCGTGACCACGCCTCGAGCCCGACGGCGCCGGACCCGGCGTACAGGTCGAGGAACCGGAGACCGGCCAGCGAGCCGCACCACGACTCGATGGCGGAGAAGAGGGCCTCGCGCACCCGATCGCTCGTCGGGCGGGTGCTCGCCCCCCGTGGCGTGGCGATCCGGCGACCGCCGACTCGTCCCCCGATGATCCGAGTCATGGCAGCGCCGGACTACCGAACCGCGTCGAGGTGCGAACGCCGGGCGACGTCACGACTTCTCCATGAAGTCAGACTGCCGTGAATGCTCCAGTTCTGTCACGAGTGCCCGGAGCTCGGGGAGCGTCTCGAGCTCGGGATCACGGGCCAGCATGGCGACCGCGACCTCGCGTGCCTCGACGATCGTGTCCTCGTCACGCAGCACGCGCAGCTGCTGCAGCGAACTGCGGAAGCCCGACTGGGAGCGACCGAGCACGTCTCCCTCCCGACGCTGCTCGAGGTCGACGCGGCTCAGCTCGAAGCCGTCGGTCGTGGCCGCCACCGCGTCGAGCCGCTCGCGCGCCGGCGACTCCGCCTCGGCGTGCGTGACCAGCAGGCACAGCCCGGGCAGTCCGCCGCGGCCGACGCGACCGCGCAGCTGGTGGAGCTGCGAGATGCCGAACCGGTCGGCGTCCAGGAGCACCATCGTCGTGGCGTTGGCGACGTCGACACCGACCTCGATCACGGTCGTCGCGACGAGGACGTCGGTCTCACCCGCCGCGAAGGCGCGCATCGCGCGCTCCTTCTCCTCCGCCGGGAGCCGGCCGTGGAGCAGGTCGAGCCGCAGGCCGCGGAGCGCGGCCTCCCGCAGCTCGGCCACCACGTCCTCGGCGGCACTGAGCGAGCGCGTGGGTGAGGCCAGCTCCTCGCCCTCGTCGTCGAGCTCGGGCCTGTCGATCTCGCCCTGCTCGAGCTCGTCGCCGGTGATGCGCGGGCACACGACGTACACCTGGTGGCCCTTCTCGACCTCCTCGCGCACGCGCTGCCACACCCGGGTCATCCAGCCCGGCTGCTCGGCCAGCGGTACGACGTTGGTCTGGATCGGCGCTCGTCCCGCGGGCAGCTCGGACAGGGTCGAGACCTCGAGGTCGCCGAAGACGGTCATCGCGACGGTGCGCGGGATCGGCGTCGCGGTCATCACGAGCACGTGGGGCGGCGTACCGGCCTTGTCGGTCAGGGCGGCCCGTTGCTCGACGCCGAACCGGTGCTGCTCGTCGACGACGACCAGCCCGAGGTCGGCGAACTGAACGTGCTCCTGGAGCAGGGCGTGGGTGCCGACGACGATGCCCGCCTCACCGCTGGCGGCCTTGAGCAGCGCCTCCGCGCGGGCGGACTTGGGCATCGACCCGGTCAGCAGCACGACCTGGGTGCCCTCGTCGGCGCCGCCGAGCATTCCGCCGGCGGCGAGGTCGCCGAGCAGGCTCGTGATCGAGCGGAGGTGCTGCTGGGCGAGCACCTCGGTAGGTGCGAGCAGGGCCGCCTGGCCGCCGGAGTCGATGACACGCAGCATCGCCCGGAGCGCGACCAGGGTCTTGCCGGAGCCGACCTCGCCCTGGAGGAGCCGGTTCATCGGGTGCGACCGCGCGAGGTCCTCCATGATGTCGGCCGAGACCTGCTCCTGGCCGGCCGTGAGCGTGAACGGCAGCCGCTGGTCGAACGCCTCCAGCAGCCCGCCCCCGCCCGCGCGGGCCTGGCCGCCGAGCTCCGCGAGCGCTGCCCGCCGGCGGGCCATCACCAGCTGGGTCACCAGCGCCTCGTCGAAGCGGAACCGGCGCTGGGCCTCCTGCACCTCCGGCCACGAGTCCGGCGCGTGGATCCGGCGGAGCGCCGTGGCCAGGTCGGGCAACCGGTGCTCGCGGCGTACGTCGTCGGGCAGGGGGTCGGCCGGCTCGTCGATCACCGTGAGCGCGAAGGCGATCGCCCGCTGGAGGTCCCACGAGTCCACGCCCTTGGTCTGGGGGTAGAGCGGGAACAGGGCCTTGACCGACGCGACCGTCGTGCCGATCGCCTCTTCCCCCGGGCCGTCCTGCTCGGGCCCACCGAAGAGCACCATCTTGGGGTTGGTCAGCTGCCACTGCCCTCGGAACGTGCTGACCGAGCCGACGAAGAGACCACGCTGGCCGACCCCGAACTGCTTGGCGTGGTGCTTCGCGACCCCCTCCCTCTTCGAGAAGAAGGACATCCGCAGCGCCGGGCCGTCGGTCTGGAGCACCGTGTCGAGCCGGTACGCCGGGCGGCGCGTGCGCCGGTCGAGGTAGGAGTTGACCTTGCTCTCGACGATCTCGCCGACCACCGTGAGGATCTGCCCGGACTTCAGCTCTTTGACCTTCGTCAGCTCGCCGGTGCGGACGTAGCGCCGCGGGAAGTGGAACAGCAGGTCGCCGACGGTGCGCACGCCGAGCCGTTCGGCGAGCGCCTTCGCGGTGCCGCGCTTCGTCTGGGCGCCGAGCACCGTGGCGACCGGCGAGTCGAGGTCGATCATGTGCGCCTACTCCACGGACATCAGGAGGGGATAGCGGTCCTGCCCTCCGTCGTACACCACGACGTCGACATGGGCGTAGCGGTCGGCGACGTACGTCTCACAGAGCTCGGCCAACCCGTTCGAGCCGGCGCCGGCGACGAGGGTGACCAGCTCACCACCGCCACCGATCAGGCGCTCGAGGATCTCGGTGGCGACCTCGGTGAGGTCGTGGCCGACCAGCGCGAAGTCACCCTCGATCACGCCGAGCACGTCGCCCGGCTCGCAGGGGCCGGCCATGGTGATCGCCTGCCGGGCCGCGATCGTGACCGCGCCGTGGCGGGTGTGCCGGGCGGTCGCGGTCATCTCGAGGACGTCGGCGTCGAACCCGCGCGCCGGCTCGTGGACCGCGAGCGCCGCGAGTCCCTGCACCTGGGCCTCGGTCGGGATCACGGCCACGCGGATGTCGAGGTCCTCCTCGGCGGTGCGGGCGGCGATCCGCGCGGCCCGCACGGAGTCGTGGTCGTTGGGGAGGATCACCACCTCGGCCGCGCCGGACTCGGTGATCGCGTCGAGGATCATCCCGGTGGAGGGCCGGTTACGGGGGCCGCCCTCGATCACGATCGCGCCGGCGTCGCCGAACAACCGCGCTAGCCCCGGACCGGCGCTCACGGCGACGATGCGGCGGCCGGCCCGGCCCTGGAGACGGCGTGCCGCCTGGGCGACCTGCTCGGCGAAGTGCGTGACGCGGATCCGGTACGGCCGACCCGCGGCGATGCCCGCCTCGACCGCCGCCCCCACGTCGTCGACGTGGACGTGGACGTTCCAGAGGCCCTCGCCGCCGACCACCACGAGGGAGTCGCCGAGAGGGGCGAGAGCCTCACGCAGGGGCGGAATCGCGTCGTCGTCGGCGTCGAGGAGGTACATCACCTCGTACGACGGGCCGTCGGCGTGGAGGTCGGCCTCGCCCAACGCGACGGGGATGGTGTGGGTGCCGATCGGGTGCGGCGCGGCGATCGGGTGTCGCCCGGTGAGCACGGTCTCGGCCGCGTCGAGGATTACGCTCAGCCCGCGGCCTCCGGCGTCGACGACCCCGGCCGCCCGAAGCTGCTCGAGCTGCTCCGGCGTGTGGACCAGCGCCTCGCGCGCGGCCTCGGCGGCCGCTGCGAAGACGTCGCGAGCCCGCGCACGCTCCTCCTCCGCCCGGCGTACGGCGGCATCGGCGGCGGCGCGGGCGACGGTCAGGATCGTGCCCTCGACGGGCATGCCCACAGCGGCGTACGCCGCGTCGGTGGCCTCGACCATCGCCTCGGCCATCACCGTCGCGTTGCGCTCGCCGGGCTGCGCACGGCCGATCCGGGCGACGAGCGCCCCGAGGAGCTGGCTCAGGATCACGCCGCTGTTGCCGCGGGCGCCGAGCAGGGCGGCCCGCCGGAAGGCCCCCAGCGCGGTGAGCAGGTCGGCACCGTCGGCGGCGGCCTGCTGGATGGCGTCGCGGGCGGCGCTCATCGTGAGGTACATGTTCGTGCCGGTGTCGCCGTCGGGGACCGGGTAGACGTTGAGGGCGTCGATCTCCTCCCGCGCGGCGGAGAGCGCGTCGACAGCGACGTCCACGAAGCGCCGGACGACCGCGAGGTCGACGCCGCCGCCGGTGGGTGCTTCCATCGTCTTCCCGTACCCTCCTGGGGCCGTCATCCCGGCTGGGCCCGATGGCTCGGGCGGCTGCCAGGGTAGTGGTCCCCGCGCGAATTGGGCCGGGCCTGGGTGAGTCGGATATTCTCTTCCGGTTGCCCGCAGTGCGCGGGCCCTCGAATGACTTTCCACCAGGTCCAACCAGGAGTACTCCCGTGGCTGCCGTCTGCGACATCTGCGCCAAGAAGCCGGGCTTCGGCAACAACCGGCCGTGGTCGAAGAAGATCACCAAGCGGCGCTTCGACCCCAACATCCAGCGCGTGCGCGCCGTCGTGAACGGCACCCACAAGCGCCTCAACGTGTGCACCGGCTGCCTCAAGGCGGGCAAGGTCACGCGCTGACCCACTGACTTCTTCGCGGAGCCCCGGACCTGATGGTCCGGGGCTTCGTGCGTCCAGGGTGACGACCGACCTCAGAAGTGCGTCCACCCCGTGGGGCCGTCGTACTCGCCGCCGTCCACGGTCACGTCGGACCCCTCGGAGACCGAGCCGACGACCATCCACCCGTCGGGGACGTCGGGCGACGGGAACGTCGCGAGGAGCGCGTGGTCCTCTCCCCCGCCCAGGATGAAGCTGATCGGGTCCGCGCCGGTCGCGGCCCCGACGGCCTGGAGCGGCTCGGGGATCTCGAACGCGTCGCGGCGTACGTCGATCGCGACGCCCGACTCCTCGGCAAGGTGACGGGCGTCGGCCAGCAGCCCGTCGGAGATGTCGATCATCGAGGTGGCACCGGCTTCGGCGGCCACGCGCCCGGCGTCGTACGGCGGCTGCGCGCGGCGGTAGGCCTCGACCAGGACGCGGGGTGAGCGGAAGCCACGACCGAGCACGGCGAGCCCGGCGGCGGCCCAGCCCTGCCGCCCGCACAGGGCGAGCACGTCCCCTGGAGCGGCGCCGGACCGCAGCACCGGTGACTGGGTGCACGAGCCAAGGACCGTCACCGCGATCACGAGCTGGTCGGACGAGGTGAGGTCGCCGCCGACGACCGAGGCCCCGACCAGTCCGCACTCGTCGGCGAAGCCCTGCGCGAAGTCCAGTGCCCACTGCGCCGGGAGGTCGCGCGGCGTGGCCATGCCGATGGTCAACGAGTGGGCGCGCCCACCCATGGCGTTGACGTCGGAGAGGTTCGCGGCGGCGGCTCGGTGACCGATGTCCTCGGCCGAGGCCCAGTCGCGGCGGAAGTGCCGTCCCTCGACGAGGAGGTCGGTCGAGACCACGACGTGCCCGTTGCGGATCCGGAGCACCGCGGCGTCGTCTCCCGGCCCGACCAGCACCTGCTCGCCGGCGGTGAACACCTCACGCAGTCGGTCGATGAGCGGGAACTCACCGACGTCCGCGACCGACGCGTCACCTGGGATCGACATGCGCACATCCCACCAGATCGCCTGTCCGGCCGTCCCGGGCCCGACCTGTCGGGGGCGGCGTACTGCGCGGTAGGTTGTGCCCGGCAGTCGTACGGCACGCCCTCACCGACTCGGAGGAGACAACCATGGTCGTCCAGGCATACATCCTCATTCAGACCGATGTCGGCAAGGCCGCTGAGGTGGCCCGCGCCATCGCCCAGGTCAAGGGCGTCACCCTCGCCGAGGACGTCACCGGTCCGTACGACGTGATCGTGCGAGCCGAGGCCCGCAACGTCGACGAGCTCGGCAAGCTGGTGGTGTCCAAGGTGCAGAACCTCGACGGCATCACGCGCACGCTCACGTGCCCGGTCGTCCACATCTGACTTGCTCCGATCCGCGACGCGCCCCGGTTCACGCACCGCAGCGATGACCCGGGGCGCACGCGTGTCCGCGACAGCCGTCGCCGTCGGGCTCGTGCTGACCGCGTGCGGCAAGGAGCCGGTCAGCATCCCGACGCTGCGGCTCAGCGCCGCGGACCAGGCGGTCTGTCAGCGCGTGACCAACGCCCTGCCCGACACGGTCGCCGACCAGAGCCGCCGCAAGACGCAGCCGGCCGAGGCGCTCGGCGGTGCCTGGGGTGACCCGGCGATCGTGGCGCAGTGCGGCGTACCCGTGCCGGCAGGCTTCAACCGCACGTCGCCGTGCCAGACCGCGGACGGCGTGGGGTGGTACGTCCCCGAGTCGCAGTTCGCCGACTCCGACTCCGACCTGGTGATCTCGACGGCCGGCTACCGCCCGGTCGTCCAGGTGACCATCCCCGCGAAGTACCGCCCCGAAGGGCTGGCCGCGGCGATGGTGGAGCTCGCGCCGATGGTCAAGGAGTACACGAGGCTCGTGCAGCCCTGTCACTGACCTCGCGGTCGAGCGACCGACGATGGGTCAGCGCAGCCCGGTGGACCTGCGCAGAGCGAGCTGGATGAGGCGGTCGACGAGAGCGGGGTAGTCGAGACCGCTCGCCGCCCACATCCGCGGGTACATCGACGTCGGCGTGAAGCCGGGCATCGTGTTGAGCTCGTTGAGCACGATCGTGCCGTCGGGCATCAGGAAGAAGTCGACCCGCGCGAGGCCCTCGCAGCCGATCGCCTCGAACGCCCGCCTGGCCATGTCGCCTATGTCGGCGGCCAGGTCGTCCGTGAGATCGGCTGGGACGGCGAGCTCGGTGTGCTCCTCGGGGAGGTACTTCGCCGCGAAGTCGTAGTACTCGTGCTCCCCCCCGATCAGGATCTCGGCCGGCACGCTGGTCTCGGGTGTGCCGTCGAGCGCCTCGAGCACCCCGCACTCGATCTCGCGTGCCCCGACCGCCGCCTGCTCGACCAGCGCTTTCGGGTCGTGCCGGTGGGCTTCCTCGATTGCCGCGTCGAGCTCCGAGGGGTCGTGCACCTTCGAGATCCCCATGCTGGAGCCGGCGCGCGACGGCTTCACGAAGAGCGGGAAACCGAGGTCGGCGACCCGGTGGCGGACACCGTCGGGGTCGCGGTACCACTCACGCGCCGTCACCGTCTGGGCCGGCAACACGGGCAGACCCGCGGCTCGGAGGACGACCTTGGCGTAGGCCTTGTCCATCGCGACCGCACTCGCCAGCACGCCGGCGCCGACGTACCGGACGCCGGCCATCTCGAACATCCCCTGGATCGTGCCGTCCTCACCCCACGGCCCGTGCAGCAGCGGGAACACCACGTCGACCTCGCCGAGCGTCTGCGGCGGCTGCGAGGGCTCGTGCACGACGAGGTCGGTGCTGCCGGCCTCGCGGAGCAGCGCGATCGAGGCCCGATCGCCGTCGACGCTCGGAAGCTCGCCGTGACCCTTGATCTGGAGACGCTCGGTGTCGTCGGACTCCAGCACCCACCGTCCGTCGGGAGCGATCCCGATCGGCACGACGTCGTACGCCGAGCGGTCGATGGCACCGAGCACGCTGCCGGCGGTGACGCAGCTGATCGCGTGCTCGCTGGAGCGGCCGCCGAAGACGATCGCGACGCGGGGCTTGCGGGTCTGGCCGGGCTGCTCGGCGGAAGGCTCGCTCATCGGTTCGACCCTACCGGGGGCCGGGCTCGCCTCCCGGCCACGCGCCGTACCCTCCCAGCATGGCCGAGCCGACCGACCGCACCCTCTCCCCCGAGACCACCGCCGTGACGGCCGGACGCCCGCCGCACGGACCGGACCAACCGCTCAACACGCCGATCACCATGGCGTCGACGTACGGCGCGACCGGCGACCTGGAGTACGGGCGCTACGGCAACCCGACGTGGGCGGCCTTCGAGGAGGCGCTCGGCGCGCTCGAGGATGGTCGCTGCCTGGCCTTCTCCTCGGGTCTCGCGACCGTGTCGACCGTGCTCGACCTGGTCGGGCAGGGCGCGACCGTGGTCGCACCACGGCATGCCTACAACGGCACGGTGATGCAGCTGGCCGACCTCGAGACCCGCGGCCGGCTCACCGCCCGACTCGTCGACGTGTCGGACACCGCTGCCGTCGTCGCCGCGTGCGAGGACGCAGCGCTCGTCTGGCTCGAGTCACCGACCAACCCCGCACTCGAGCTCGCCGACATCGAGACGATCGCCGGTGCGGCCCACGACGCGGGCGCCTACGTCGTCGTCGACAACACCTTCGCCACTCCCCTGCGCCAGCGGCCGCTGCAGCTCGGTGCCGACCTGGTCGTGCACTCGGCGACCAAGTACCTCTCCGGACACGGCGACACCATGCTGGGCGCACTCGTGACCGCCGACGACCAGCTGTACGACGTTCTCAAGGGTCGGCGCGACCTGGTCGGCGCGATCCCGGGGACCCTCGAGGCCTGGCTCGCGCTCCGTGGCATCCGCACCCTGCACCTGCGCCTCGAGCGGGCGGAGAGCAACGCGCAGACGCTGGTCGAGCGGCTGAGCGAGCACGCGGCCGTGAGCGAGGTCCGCTACCCGGGCTTCGGGGGCATCGTCTCGATCGTGCTCGCGGGCGGGGCGGACGCCGGCGACCGGCTGGTGCGCTCGACGTCGCTGTGGGTGCACGCGACGTCGCTGGGCGGCGTGGAGTCGACCTTCGAACGACGCCGCCGCTGGAAGTCCGAGCCCGACACCATCCCCGGGGGATTGGTCCGGCTCAGCGTAGGCGTCGAGGACGTCGAGGACCTGTGGGCCGACCTCGTCCGCGCGCTCGATCTCCTCTGAACGCCGAGTCGTCATATGACGACTCGGCGTGATCGGGGCGTCTCCTTGCGCCGACTCGGCGTGCTTCCGGCGTCTCTTTGCGCCGACTCGACGACTAGTCGATCTCGGACTTCGTCTCACGAGCGATGAATGACTCCATCATCTCGGGGGCGGTCATGCGGCCGGCCACGACGGCCTCGACGTGCTCGGCGATCGGGGCGTCGACGCCGACCTTGTGGGCCAGGGCCAGCAACGATGAGCACGACTTCGCACCTTCGGCGACCTGACGCGTGGAGGCGACGATCTCCTCCGTGGTCATCCCGAGACCGAGCTTCTCCCCGAACGTCCGGTTGCGCGAGAGCGGAGACGAGCACGTCGCGACGAGGTCGCCGAGACCTGCGAGGCCCATCAGCGTCAGCGGGTTGGCGTCCATCGCCATCGCCAGCCTCGCCGTCTCGGCCAGACCGCGGGTGATCACCGAGGCGGTGGTGTTGTTGCCGAAGCCGAGACCGACCGCCATGCCGACGGAGAGAGCGACGACGTTCTTGTAGGCACCGCCGAGCTCGCAGCCGACGACGTCGAGCGAGGTGTAGGGACGGAACGCCGGGCCGTGCACGAGGTGCTGCACCTGCTGGGCGACGTGCTCGTCGGCACACGCCACCACCGAGGCGGCCGGCTCTCGCTGGGCGATCTCATGCGAGAGGTTCGGGCCGCTCACGACCGCGATGCGCTGCGGCGCGGCGTCGGTGACCTCGGCGACGACCTCGCTCATGCGCTTCAAGGTGCCGAGCTCGACGCCCTTCATCAGCGAGACCATCACCGCCGAGTCGGGGATGTACGGCGCCCACTGCTCGAGGTTCGCGCGGAACGTCTGCGACGGCACCGCGAAGACGACGACGTCGGCACCGGCCAGCGCCTTCTCGGTGTCGTGGGTGGCGGTGACCGTCGGCGGCAGCTCGACGCCCGGCAGGTAGTCGGTGTTCTCACGCCGCTGGTTGATGGTCTCGCAGACCTCCTCGCGACGCGCCCACAGCGTGACGTCGTTGCCGGCGTCGGCGAGGACCAGCGAGAACGCGGTCCCCCAGGAACCGGCACCCAGCACGGAGACCTGTGTCATGCGCCCTTCGACCTCTTCTTCTCGGGCTTGTTCGGGTTGCCGGTCTGACGGACCCCGGACTTGCGCGGGTCGAACCGCTCGGCCGGTGGCTCCTCGTGACGGAGCTCGGCGACCAGGTCGGTCAACGCCGCCATGATCCGGCGCGTCGCCTCGTTCACGACCTCGGTCGTGCGTGGCTTCTCGCGCAGGTCGTCCAGGGGCACCGGGTCGCCGACCTTCATCGTGATCTGCGTCCGTGGGAACAGGTGCGGCTTCTTGGCGTACGGGTAGAGCAGGTCGTGCGCTCCCCACTGCCCGACCGGGATCACCGGACATCCGGTCTCGAGCGCGATGCGGGCGGCGCCGGACTTGCCCGCCATCGGCCACAGGTCGGGATCACGGGTGAGCGTGCCCTCGGGGTAGACCACCACGCACTCGCCGGCGTTGACCGCTGCGACCGCGGCGTCGAAGGCACCCTTGGCATTGCGGGACAGGCGCTCGACCGGAATCTGCCCGGCAGCGGTCAGGAACCTGGCCAGCGCCTTGTTCTTGAACAGGCCCGACTTCGCGAGGTAGCGCGGCATTCGGCCGTGGTCGTAGACCAGGTGGGCCGCCGTCAGGGGGTCGACGTGCGAGACGTGGTTGAAGACCAGGATGCAGCCGCCCGTGGCCGGGATCTTCTCGCCGTCGATCCACGTGCGCTTGGTCGTGGCCAGCAGCAACGGCTTGAGCACCGGCACAGCGAGGTTGAACGCCCACCCGCGCTTCTGCTGGAGCGGTCGCACCGGTCGCAGCGTCACGATGTTCCTTTCCGTGGTGGCACTCGAACGATTCCTGGTCGCCCCGGCACCGACGCCGGCGTCCGGGTCAGGCTACTCGGTCACGGGTCCCGGACCGACCGGACGACGGTCACCTGCGCGGGCCTGACAGGATCGCCCCGATGACCTCGTCGTACGTCGTGCTGCTGCCGGTGAAGCCTCCCGCGCGCGGCAAGTCTCGCCTCGACGTGGACCCTGATCGTCGACGTGCCTTGGCTGCGGCGTTCGCGCTCGACACGGCTCGCGCCTGCCTCGCGGCCGAGCGGGCCACGGCGGTGCTCGCTGTCACCGACGACGCGCGGTTCGCCGACGACCTCCGGGTCGTCGGGTGTGCCACGATCCCAGACGGCGTGACCGACGACCTCAACGAGTCGCTGCGCCAAGCCGCCGCCGAGGCACATCGTCGCTGGCCGGAGGCGCGACCGGCGGCGGTGTGTGCCGACCTTCCGTCGTTGCGCCCAGCCGACCTCGACCAGGCCCTCGCAGCCGCCGACGTGCTGCCGACACCGTCGTTCGTCGCCGACGGTGACGGCGTCGGCACCACGCTGTACACCGCGGCGCTCGCGGACTTCGCTCCCCGCTTCGGCACCGCATCGCGCAGAGCGCACCTCGAGGCCGGCGCTCGTGAGATCGAAGGCGCCCTGCTCTCCCTGCGACGCGACGTCGACGACGCGCGCGGTCTGGCCGCCGCCGAGGAGCTCGGACTCGGCGCACACACGCGGCTGGCGCTGTTGTCCTGACACCACTGTCCTGACACGACGAAGGGGCCGCCGGTGTCCGGCGGCCCCTTCGTAGGTGTGGTGCGTCAGCGCTTGCGAGCGGTCTTCTTGGCGGTCTTCTTCGCGGTCTTCTTCGCCGGCGCCTTCTTGGCGGCGACCTTCTTCGTGGCCTTCTTGGCGGGCGCCTTCTTCGCGGCGACCTTCTTCGTCGCGGTCTTCCGCGCCGGAGCCTTCTTGGCGGTCTTCTTCGCGGCCGTCGTCTTCTTGGCGGTGGCCTTCTTGGCCGTCTTCTTCGCGGGCGCGGCCTTCTTGGTGGCCTTCTTGGCCGTGGCCTTCTTCGCGGGCGCAGCCTTCTTCGCAGCCTTCTTCGCCGTCGTCTTCTTCGCCGTCGTCTTCTTCGCCGTCGTCTTCTTGGCGGGCGCGGCCTTCTTCGCGGCCTTCTTGGCGGTCTTCTTCGCGGTCGACGTGGCCTTCTTCGCCGTCGACGTCGCGGCGAGCGTCAGCTTCGGCAGCGACTTCGCACCGGAGACGACGTTCTTCAGGTCGGCGCCGGCGGTGAACTTCGGAACGGCGGTCTTCTTGGCCTTGATGCGCTCGCCGGTCTGCGGGTTGCGGACCCACCGGGCCTCACGCACGCGCTTCTCGAACGAGCCGAAGCCCGTGATGGCGACCTTCTCGCCCCTGGCGACCTCGCGCGTGATCGTGTCCAGTACGGATTCCAGCGCATGCTGCGCCTGCTTGCGGTTCCCCTCGAATCGCGCGGAGAGCGCGTCGATCAGCTGTGACTTGTTCACGGCTTCCCTTCCAATGAACGATGAGGGCCGGCCCCTTTGCCCGGCTTCCCGACGAACGCTAGGTTTTCCCGCCGTTCGCCACAATCACCACGCCGGGTCTGTCGAAGGTTTTTTCTCACGCGAGGACGGCTCAACCACGCCGCTTCCGGCGATGTGCGCGAGCGTGCCGAAGGTGTCCGACGTGCGTCGTGACGATCACGAGGTGTCGAGATTTCCCTTGTATTGCTGGGGATTCTCGATGTTCGTCGGTCTCGACGCGTTCAGAGAGTGACGGGTTTCCAGCTCGGTCGAGTCGCCTCGTACGCCGCGATGTCGGCTTCGTGCGCAAGGGTCAACGAGATGTCGTCGAGACCTTCGAGCAGACGCCATCGCGTGTAGTCGTCGATGTCGAAGGAGTCCTCGATCGCATCGGGACCATGGCCAGCGCGCACCGTGCGCGACTCGAGGTCGACGGTGATCGTCGTACCGGGCTCGGCCTCCAGCAGGTCCCACAACCGCAGCACGACCTTGTCGTCGACCTGTGCCGTCAGCAGTCCGGCCTTGCCGGAGTTGCCGCGGAAGATGTCGCCGAAGCGAGGGGCGATGACGACCTTGAACCCGAAGTCCTGCAACGCCCAGACCGCGTGCTCACGCGACGACCCCGTGCCGAAGTCGGAGCCGGCGACGAGGACGGTGCCGGCGTCGTACGGCTGGTGGTTGAGCACGAACGACGGGTCGTTGCGCCAGGCCGCGAACAGCCCGTCGGCGAAGCCGGTGCGGGTCACGCGCTTGAGGTAGACCGCCGGGATGATCTGGTCGGTGTCGACGTTGCTGCGTCGCAGCGGGACGCCGATGCCGGTGTGAGTCGTGAACGCCTCCATCTCAGACCACCTCGTCCAGGTCGGCCGGCGAGCTCAACGTGCCACGGATCGCCGTGGCGGCGGCGACGGGCACCGACACGAGATGCGTGCGTCCGCCCTTGCCCTGCCGTCCCTCGAAGTTGCGGTTGGAGGTCGAGGCACTGCGCTCCTGCGGTGCGAGCTGGTCGGGGTTCATGCCGAGGCACATCGAGCAGCCCGCACCTCGCCACTCACCACCCGCCTCCTTGAAGATCACGTCGAGACCCTCGTCCTCGGCCTGGAGCCGCACGCGCACCGACCCGGGTACGACGAGCAGCCGGGTGCCGTCAGCCACCTTGCGCCCGCGCACGATCTCGGCCGCAGCGCGGAGGTCCTCGATCCGGCCGTTGGTGCAGGAGCCGACGAAGACCGTGTCGACGCGTACGTCGCGCATGGGAGTGCCCGCCTCGAGCCCCATGTACTCGAGTGCCTTCCTCGCCGCGACCCGATCGGTCTCGTCCTCGAGCGACTCCGGGTCGGGCACCGACGCCGACAACGGCACGCCCTGTCCGGGGTTGGTGCCCCAGGTGACGAACGGCGTCATCGTGCTCGCATCCAGCACGATCTCGTCGTCGTACGTCGCGTCGTCGTCGGTGACCAGCGTCTTCCAGTGCGCGACGGCGGCGTCCCAGTCCGCGCCCTTCGGCGCTTCGGGCCGGCCCTCGAGATAGTCGAAGGTGGTCTGGTCGGGGGCGACCAGGCCGGCCTTGGCGCCCCACTCGATGCTCATGTTGCACAACGTCATGCGCGCCTCCATCGAGAGCGCTTCGACGGCCGCCCCGCGGTACTCCACGACGTAACCCTGCCCGCCGCCGGTGCCGGTGTGGGCGATCAGGGTGAGGACGAGGTCCTTGGCGGTGACGCCGTCGGGCAGCCGACCGTTGACGGTGACCGCCATCGTCTTCGGTCGCGCCTGCGGCAACGTCTGCGTCGCGAGGACGTGCTCGACCTCGGACGTGCCGATGCCGAACGCGAGTGCGCCGAACGCGCCGTGCGTCGAGGTGTGCGAGTCGCCGCAGACGATCGTCATGCCGGGCTGCGTGAGCCCGAGCTGCGGACCGATGATGTGGACGATCCCCTGGTCCAGGTCACCGAGCGGATGCAGCCGGATGCCGAACTCCTCGGCGTTCTTGCGCAGGGTCTCGACCTGGGTGCGGCTGACCGGGTCCTGGATCGGCTTGTCCCAGTCGACGGTCGGGACGTTGTGGTCCTCGGTGGCGAGGGTCAGGTCGGGTCGGCGTACCGACCGACCGGCGAGCCGCAGCCCGTCGAACGCCTGCGGCGAGGTCACCTCGTGGATCAGGTGCAGGTCGATGTAGAGGAGGTCCGGCTCACCTTCGGTCGACCGGACGACGTGCTCGTCCCAGACCTTCTCGGCCAGGGTCCTGCCCATGTGGCTCCTCCTCGACGGCTCCCGATGTGGTGTTCACCCTACATCTTGCGTCCCATGATCTGAGACGGCAGTATTGCCATATGGACAACTCCAGCGGCGTGGGCGTGCTCGACAAGGCCGCCCTCGTGCTCACCGCACTCGAGTCGGGGCCGGCCACCTTGGCCGGCCTGGTCACGTCGACCGGGCTCGCCCGGCCGACGGCGCATCGGCTCGCCGTGGCGCTCGAGCACCACCGGCTGGTCGCACGCGACCTGCAGGGTCGCTTCGTTCTCGGGCCGCGACTCGCCGAGCTCTCCGTGGCGGCCGGTGAGGACCGGCTGCTCGCCACGGCCGGGCCGGTGCTCGCGCGACTGCGCGACATCACCGGCGAGTCGTCGCAGCTGTGGCGGCGTCAGGGCGACTATCGCGTCTGCGTCGCCGCCGCCGAGCGCCCGTCGGGCCTGCGCGACACGATCCCGGTCGGGTCGCAGCTCACGATGCGCGCCGGGTCGGCCGCACAGGTGCTGCTCGCCTGGGAGGACGCCGAGCGGATCCACCGCGGCCTGCAGAACGCCGCGTTCTCCGCGGCAGCGCTGTCGGGCATCCGGCGGCGGGGCTGGGCACAGTCGGTGGGCGAGCGCGAGCAGGGTGTGGCCTCGGTGTCGGCGCCGGTGCGCTCCCCCTCGGGGAAGATCGTCGCGGCCGTCTCCGTCAGCGGTCCCCTCGAGCGGCTGTCGCGTCAGCCCGGAAGGATGCACGCCCCCGCGGTGGTCGCTGCCGCCGAGCGGCTCTCCGAGTCACTGCGTCGGGCGGCCGCCGAGTAGCGCGGCGCGGGAGCTCTCCGGGCTCCGCGTGGGAGCTCTCCCGGCCCGGGCCGGTCAGAAGAGCGCGTCCTGCTCGATCTCGAGCAGCGTCTGCTTGCGCGCGATGCCGCCGGCGTACCCGGTGAGGGTGCCGTCGGCGCCGATCACCCGGTGGCACGGGATGACGATCGGGATCGGGTTGCTGCCGTTGGCCAGCCCGACGGCGCGGGAGGCGGCGTTGGACTTGCCGAGACGCTTCGCGATCTCGCCGTACGACGCGGTGTCGCCGTAGCCGATCTCGAGCAGCTGGCCCCACACCGCCCTCTGGAACTCGCTGCCCGCCGGGTTCAGCGGGAGGTCGAACTCCTTCAGGTCGCGGTCGAAGTACGCGCGCAGCTGGCGCACACACTCGACCAGCACCGGGTGGGTGTCGTCACGGTCGCCGCGGGGGCGGCCGTCGTGGTCGCGGAAGGGTGAGAACTCGATGGCGGTGATCGCGCCGTCGTGCTCGACGATCCGCAGGTCGCCGACGGGCGAGGGCATCACGGTCCACATGTCAGGGTCCTTTTCTGGTGGAGGTCTGGGAGAGGGTCTGCCAGAGATGGAGCTGGGCGTAGGAACGCCAGGGCCGCCATCGCTCGGCGAGCTCGGCGGCGTCGGCCGGGTCGTGCCCGAGCGTGCGCAGGGCGTCGCGGATGCCGATGTCGGTCGGCAGGAAGACGTCGGGATGGCCGAGCGCCCGCAGCGCGATGTAGTCGGCTGTCCACGGCCCGACGCCCGGGATGGCGAGCAGGTCCCGGCGTACGTCGTCGCGGTCGGCGCCGCGGTCGAGCCGGAGGTCGCCGTCGGCGAGTGACCGACACATCGCGACCAGCGCGCGGCCCCGGGAGCGCGGCATCGGCAGGGACTCGGGTTCGAGCTCGGCCAGCCGCTCGGCGGTCGGGAAGACATGGGTCAGCTCACCCTGCGGCTCGCTCAGCGGGGTGCCGTACTGCTCGGTGAGCCGGCCCGCCGCGGTGCGCGCCGCGGCTACCGTGACCTGCTGCCCGAGCACGGCACGGACCGCGAGCTCGTCACCGTCGACGTGGCCGGGCACCCGGAGTCCGGGCAGCTCGCGCACGAGCGGCCCGAGGAGCGGGTCGCCCGCGAAAGAGTCACGGATCGCCACCGGGTCGCAGTCGGCGTCGACCAGCCGGCGTGCCCGCTCGACCGCGGAGGACAGGTCACGCAGGTCGCTGAGCCGGAAGGTCGCCGGCACGAAAGCCGTGCCCCCCTCGTCGGGGTGGTCGGTGAGCTCGAGCTCGACGGTGCCGGTGCCGTGGGGCAGGCGCATCGTCCGGGTGTACGTCGACCCCGTGGCCGTCTCGACCCCGGGCACCGCACGCATCGCCAGGAACTCCAGCAACGGCCGTCCGGCGAACGGCGTGCGCACCGCCAGGCGCAGCTGCAGCGTGCCGCCCTGCCCCCCGCTTCCCCGGCCGCCACGCAACGACGTCGGCGTCGCGGCGTACACCTCGCGGATCGTGTCGTTGAACTGGCGGACGCTGGCGAACCCCGCGGCGAAGGCCACGTCGGCGGCACCGAGGTCGCTGGTCTCGAGCAGGACCCGGGCGGTCTGCGCCCGCTTCGCTCGGGCCAGCGCGAGCGGGCCGGCCCCGAGCTCCTGGGTGAGGATCCGCGAGAGGTGGCGGCTCGTGTAACCGATCCGCCGGGCGAGCCCGTCGACGCCTTCGCGGTCGACGACGCCGTCGGCGATCAACCGCATCGCGCGACCCGCCACGTCGGCCGCGACGTCCCAGTCGGGGCTCCCCGGTGTGGCGTCGGGAAGGCATCGCTTGCACGCGCGGTATCCCGCGGCCTGCGCGGCCGCGGCTGTCGGGTGGAAGCTGACGTTGTGGAACGCCGGTGTCCGCGCGGGACAGGAGGGCCGGCAGTAGATCCCGGTCGTGCTGACCGCGGTGTAGAACACTCCGTCGAACCTGCGGTCACGGCTCTTCACCGCGCGGTAGCAGGACTCCCGGTCGAGGTGCATCGACTGGGTCGCGGGCCGGGTCGTCGGGGTCATGCCCCCATCATGGTCGACGCCGCCGACAGTCTCTGGCGGGAATCGGACACGGCCGTTCGCGGGTCTCGGACCCGCGCGCGTCAGCGCCGGATCTTGTCGACGACCCACCATGCGCTGGGCAGCAGGCCGGCCGCGAGCAGGATCTTGAGCGCGTCGCCGATCAGGAAGTCCTTGATGCCGAGGTCCCACGCCGTCTGGGCGTCCACGTCGAGGGCGTGGGCGAGCCAGGTCGCGCCGAACGCGTAGATCACGACGTTGCCGAAGACCATCGTCGGCAACGACCGCCACGGCTTGCGGTCCCAGCCGCGGTCGGCGAGCCAGCCGACGACTCCGGCCGCCACGAGCATCCCGACGAGGTAGCCGCCGGTCGCGGACGAGAACTTGAGCACGTCCCAGCCGGACGCATGCTGGGCGAAGACGCCGTAGCCGAGGCCGCCGACGACGAGGTACGCCGCGAACGTGACGAAACCGCGGGTCGCGCCGTACGCACCGCCCACGAGCAGGGCCCCGAACGTCTGGCCGGTGATCGGGACCGGCGTGTGCGGGAGGTCGATGCTGATCTGGGCCGAGGCGGCGATCAGCGCGACGCCGATGGCCACGAGGACCGCGTCGGCGAGCAGTGCGACGCTGCGGTTGCTCGGACGGACCAGCGTGGGAACGATCGCGGTGGAGGACATGAACCGGATCCTAGGGCCTGGCTGACGCGAGGCGCGGCCGAGGTCAGTGGCGGCCCAGCCGGAGCCCGAATGCCTCGGCCATCGACGGAGCCGACGCCGCCTCGCGCAACGGTGGTACGCCGAGCACCTCGCTGTAGAGCCGCGAGAGCGAGAGGTGGCTCAACGGGGTCGACACGGCCACGTGCCTGACGCTCGGGTGGACGACGAGCGTGAGCACCGTGTTGCTCTGCGAGCCGTCGTCCTCGTCCGCGGTGACCACCATCGCGAGCCGGCCCGCTCGGAAGTCGGGTCCCGACATCGCGAGCCCGATCTCCTGCCGCAGCCAGGCATCGGCCGTCGCGAGCGGGCAGCTGTGTGCGTCGTGGCAGATGTCGGGCACGACCATCCCCGCGTCGGGGAGGCTTCCGCTGCGCACGTCGTCGGCGAAGTGTGCGATCGGGAGGTCGAACCGCGCACACTCCTGGCGCTCGGAGGTGAAGTACGTCCACGGGTTGTGCCGCACGGCGTACTGGTCGGTGCTGGTCAGCGAGCAGGCGGAGGGCATGGCGTCGGCGTACACCCGGGCGGTGAGGCCGTGGGCCAGAGCCTGTCCGAAGACAGAAGCCCCGCCCAGCGGGTGCGCGGAGGGGTCGGCATCGTCGGTGACGCCGAACGTCGAGCCTCCAGCGATGGCGAGGTAGTTCGGTAGGGACGGGTGGGTCATCGCGTGGAAGTCCGTCGCGATGCCGTACTGCTGTCCGAGCCGGTAGGTCCACGGCAGCTGCTCCCGCATCTGCGACAGCGAGTGGTTCTCCACCACGAACACAAGGAGCTTCGTCGCCGCCTGCCTGGTCGTCGCGGACGAAGGTGGCGAGGACTTCGGTGCGGACGTCGGCGAGGACGTCGGTGCGGACGTCGGCGAGGACGCGGTGGTGGTCGCCGAGGTCGCCTGCGGACCGGGGGTCGACGTGGCTGTCGAGGTGCTCGCTCCGCCGCAGCCCGTGAGGCCGACGATCAGCAACCCTGCAGACAGCCATCGGACGCACGGGTGCACGTCGGCGACGCTAGCCGGGTCCACCTGACGGCTACCTGACGAGCGAGCGCCGGGGACGTCACCAGTCGCGCGGGTAGACCCTGGCAGCCTCGTCCCGGGCGATGGCGTACTCGACCTCGCCGTGCTCGGTGCCCTGAAGTGGGTTGTCGAACGTCTCGTGCCAGGTACGGACGTGCCTCATCCCCACCTTCTCCATGACCCGACGCGACCGGAGGTTGACCGCCATGGTCCCGGCCACGACGCGCTCGATCCCCGGGATCGTGAACGCGTGCGCGACCAGGGCACGGCAGCCCTCGGTGGCCAGGCCGCGGCCCCAGGCCTCGCGGCGGAGGCGGTAGCCCAGGCTCGCGCAGGCCGCGTCCGCGGCGACGTGCGAACAGCCCCACCAGCCGACGAAGTGGTCGTCCTCGTAGCCGGCCCAGTAGCCGAGGCCACGCTCCTCGTCGGTGTACTCGCGACGTCGTCGCTCCCACTCCGCGCGAGTCTCCTCCGGGTCGGCGGCGCGGCCGGTCAGGTACCGCATCACCTCCGGGTCGGCGTTCAGCCCGTTGAGCAGCGGAAGGTGCTCGTCGGTGATCGGCTCCAGCCGAAGACGGTCTGTGTGCAGGGTCGGCCTCATCGGTGAGGAGGCATCAGTGCGCGCCGGTCGGTGCGGGGTCGCGGTCCCCGGCCGGCTCGTCCGAGAGACCGATGCGCTGGTGGAGCCGGGCCAGCGGGGCGGGTGCCCACCAGTTCCAGGTGCTCGCCAGCCTCATGAACGCCGGCACCAAGGTGCCGCGCACGACCGTCGCGTCCATCAGCACGGCCAGGGTCAGGCCGGTGCCGAACAGCATCATGAAGGAGATGCCGGACGTCGCGATCGAGGCGAACACGATCGCCATCAGCAGCGCGGCCGCGGTGACGATCCGGCCCGTGCGACCCAGTCCCGTCGCGACCGCGCGGGCGTTGTCAGCCGAGGTCCGGCCGGAGGCCAGCCAGGCCTCCCGGATGCGGGAGAGGAGGAACACCTCGTAGTCCATCGAGAGCCCGAACGCGACGCAGAACATCAACAAGGGCATCGTCGGCACGAGATACCCGGTGGTGGTCAGGTCGGGATAGAGCCCCGCGAGGTGACCGTCCTGGAAGATCCACACCATCGCGCCGAAGGTCGCCGAGAGCGAGAGCGTGTTGAGCACGAGCGCCTTGAGCGGCAGCACGACGCTGCCGGTGAACAGGAACAGGACCGTGAACAGCGCGACCGCGATCCAGACCAGCGCATAGGGCAGTGCTCCGGCGAGCGCATCGAGACTGTCCTTGTTGTCCGCCGTCTGGCCGCCGACCAGCGTCGGCCACGGTGCCGGCGTGTCCTCGACCCGGGAGAGCAGGTTCTTCGCGGCGCCGGACTGGGGGTCGGTGTCGGTGTGCACGACGAGGTACGTCGCATCGTCCTTCGCCATCGACGGGTCCGCCGGCGAGACGGCCGCGCCGTCGGCGTACGTGCCCGCCGCCGAGCTCACGGCGGTGACGTTCTCCAGGCGAGACAGCCGATCGGCGTACCCGGCGACCTCGTCGGCCCGGTCCCCGACGTCGGGCGCGACCACGATCATCGTCGATGCGGCGTTCGACCCGAACCGCTCCCGTAGGTCGTCGCCGACCTGGTGGGCCTCCGCCGAGTGGGGCAGCACGCGGTCGTCGGGGTAGGCGAAGTTGGCGCCCAGGAACGGGATGCCGAGGACCACGAGGACTCCGGTGACGACGACGGCCACGGGTAGGGCGCGATGCATCACCCAGGTGGCGAACCGGTACCAGAACGTCTGCTCCAGCGGCTTCGCGACCGGCGACGGACGGCGAAGCAGCCGCCGGACGCCCGCGCGCAGGTCGAGCGAGTTCACGCGCGGACCGAGCAGCGTCAGCAACGCCGGCAGGAGGACGAGCGCCGCCAGCGTGGCCAGCCCGACGACCGCGATGCCGGCATAGGCGAACGAGCGCAGGAAGTACACCGGGAACACCAGCATCGCCGCCAGGCAGAGCCCGACGGTCAGGGCGGAGAACAGCACGGTGCGGCCCGCGGTCTGCATCGTGCGGCGTACGGCCTCGTCGGACGCAGCGCCGTTGCCGGTCTCCTCGCGGTAGCGGCTCACCATCAGCAGGCTGTAGTCGATCGCGAGGGCGAGACCCATCGCCGTGGTCATGTTGAGCGCGTAGATCGAGACGTCGGTGACCCCGGCGAGCGCGCGCAGGATCGCCATCGTGCCGATGATCGCGCTGAGCCCCACGGCGAGCGGCAGCAGCGCGGCGACCAGGCTGCCGAACACCCAGACCAGGACGACCACCGTGATCGGGATCGCGACGGACTCCGAGGTCGCGAGGTCCTTCTTGGTCTGGTCGTTCACCTGCTGGTAGGCGTTGCCGATCCCGCCGCCGATGACCGTCACGCCGTCGCGTGTGCCGGTGAGTGGTTCGGTGATCGCGGCCGTCCGCTCGGGGGCCTGCGAGTCGTCACCGGCGATCCGCGCGACCACCAGGGCGGACGTGCCGTCGGTGCTGCGCAGCGTCGCGGCCTGAGCCTTGGGAGCCGTCCAGTACGAGGCGACCTGGCTCGCGTACGGCGACCGCTCCACCGCGCGGACGACGGCCATGCCGCGCTCGCGGGCCGCGGCGTCGTCGACGCCCTGCGGTGAGGTGACCTCGATGATCAGGTTGGCATCGCCGGCCCGGAAGTCCTTCTGGAGGATCTCCTCGGCCTTGGTGGACGGCGCGTCCGGGTCTCGGAACCCCCCGGACGAGAGATGGTCGGCCGCCGTGCTTCCGAAGATGCCGCCCAGGACCAACAGCAGCCCCGCCACCCCCAGGACGCGGCGAGGAGCTCGGATGCCGAGATCTGCCAGGCGAGTGAGCACGAGTCCCCCTGCTGGTGCGCTGAGGCCAGCCAAGTTAGCGACGGCCCGTCCCCTCGATCAACAGGGATACGCAGCGCGGTCGGTCGAGCCCGTGGGGGCGGCGCCCCAGGCACAGTCACGGGTCACGTCCACCGGAAGAGCAGCTCGTGGTCTCGACAGGCTCGACCGCCGGAGTGGTGGTTTCGAGACGGCGTTAGCGCGCCTCCTCAACCACCAGCAACCCACCGCCGGTCGAGGAGCGTCGGCTCGGGCCCGAGGAACGAGGGCCCGAACGACGCGTCACGAGACCCCGTCACGGCGCCTGGGGCTCCAGCCGGGTCACTGGTGGTTTCGTGACGCTCGCAGAGCTCGCTCCTCAACCACCGAAGGGGCAGAGCTGACTCCTCAACCATCGAGGGCGGAGAGAGTGGTACCCCCGACCGGATTCGAACCGGCGCTACCGCCTTGAGAGAGCAAAGGAGGACCCGCCGACCATCGGCGAAAATGACTGAATGCCCAGGTCAGACCGGGTTTGCGACGTTGAGACCCGTTGGCAGTAGGCGGTCGTTTTCGGACTTCTTGTTGCCCCAGTGTTGCCCCGCCACCTCGCCGGACCCCTCGAACGGTCCATCTGACCCGCGCGTCGATCGCGTTTGAGCAGCCTCCGCGAAAGGCGTACCTATCGGTCAGCGCGCGCAGAAACGGTTGCCTGGATCCAGGCGGGATCACGTCTCACCCCGCGACGGCGAGCACCTCGACTCGGTCGTCGACGACTCGGTAGACCTGCATGTACGGGAACCGGTGGATCCGAGTGCGACGGTAAGAACCGAACAAAACTGTGCCTGACTCGGGGAAGAGCACGATGCGATCGACCTGGACCTTGAACCTGGTGCGAAACCACGCAGAGAGTGCCGGATCCCGTTCGCGGGAGTAGTCAACGATCGCATCCAGATCCTGCTCGACTCCGGGATGGAAGCTGAGGCGCCGGGTGGTCACGCCCAGCGGGACCCGAGCCGGGCGTCGAGCTCTCCCCAGGTCAGCCCGAGCGACGGGTCTGCGTCCAGCTCGCCGGCCCGGGACTCAATCATGGCCTTCTGGTCTCGGTCAACTCGATCGCCGACTGATCAACGGAGCTCTCGATGAACTCGACCAGCTCCATCCGCTCATCGAGGCTCATCGCTTCGATGACAGACTGAAGTGCCGGGTCGACCAAGCCTTCAGGCTGCCTCCCGCAGCAGCGCCAGCGGCCGGGATCTCGAGCCTGTTCAGTGCCCAGAACCACCTCGAAGGTGGTCCCGTCCCCTTCAGCCGTCGAACGCAGAAGCTGCGGGCTTCAGCCGACGACAAGGCGTGTCACGTCCGAGGAGAGTCCTTCGAATTCGACGAAGTGCCCTAACCGTGATTCGCGCCGAACCGATCGTCCTGTCCATCGGCGAACCAGAGGCCTCCGCCAGGAATGCGAAGAGCTCTGCTCGCTTGAAGGAGCGGGTCGCCAGACGGCGACACCAGTTCTACGTACAGGCCTTCGATGTCTGAGGGCGAACCCTCAATAGCGTTGGTCAACTGCGTGATGGTCCAGTCGACCTTGCCGTCCGAAACCACGAAGGTTGCAGCGAGCGCCGAGTCGAGCGGATGTAGTACCTCCACCGAGCTCACCTTGATCCCGAACTTGTCCGCGACTTTCTGGACACGATCGGTCAGCAGGGCGTCGCTTGGAGAGTTAAACTCTTGGCCCCCAACTACAGCTCCATGACCAAGCGGAATGGTGACACTCTTCCCCGACTCATCCGTGTCAACAACCTGTGCGCCATCAAGTACGTCGCTCGTGGTCGCTTCATCCGTTCGCATCTCATCAGCGACCGCACCTTGGACGAGTTGTCCTAGCCAGACGGGCCTGATGCTGTCCCCTTGATTGCTGTCGATTCGGATATTCAGCCAGGGGCCGGACTCCGGGATGGCACCCTCTTCGGCCGTGGGCTGGAAGATGTTGGCAGAGATGACGCTCGCGTCGCCGAGGTTCCTAAGGGTTTGGGCAACGGCGTCGTTCGCATTGAGCCCGGGCCCAGCTTCGTCTCGCTGCGCACTGAGTTGATCTGGCGTGCCGACTGCTTCGGCTGCTCCGGGAGGCGGTACCCAAGGGTCGTCGCCCGAGATGTCGGCGACAGCGAGTCCCGCGATACCGGTGGTAGCGCCCAAGACGGTCCCCAGGACGAGCACTCGGGCAGATTTCCTACTGGGCCTGGTCCGAAGACTATTAGTAGACATCGTAACCGCCGTTACTGTTGGAGGGACCTACGGTCCAGCAGGGCCCATAGGCCTCTCCGGGACCTCCAGTGTGGTAGCTCCAGGGGTCACTGACGGTGATCCAACCCGTCCCATAGAGGTAGCGATCCCAGTGCCCGAAATGTCCGTCAGGGTTGCTCGTTGGGCAGGCTGAGCCGCCGGTCGCTTCCGCCCAGGTCCTGCCTGTCACAGTGTCGGAAAGCCCGAATCCGGATTGAGGAATCGAGGCTGATCCGATCGACCCGGTCACCGTGGTCGAGGTTGAAGTATTTCGAAAACTCGATCCGTAGTAGGCGGTGCCGTTGCTGAAGGTTCCACCCTGATTGCAGTGGTAGATCGACCCCCCACCCCACCGCTCTGCGAAGAGGTGGCCGCTGTCACACTCATCAAGCGTGCTGCTGTCGCATCGCTCGACTCCAGTCTCCACGTGCACATGGCTCGTCTCAGAGGTAGTCGTCACGCTGTAGAGGACGCATTGACCGTTGCGGGGGTTGAAACTGTTCCCCTTGACGTTCGCCGCCGCACCATCCACATGGTTGTTCATGGTCTTCTTGCCGTCTTTCACGATGCCGGCCCACGCCGCAGTGGCGCTGAAGCTGACCGCGAAGGCCGCGAGGAAGAGAACAAGTCGCCGCCATGTGCGCAAGGCACACCTCCGTCCGTGAGTGCTGGCAGTCACCGTGGCGGTACCAGGCACCAACGTCAAGAGATTCCTAAGTAAAACTCAAGAACCGGCTCAGTCGCGTGAGCACTCGTGGCGCGAATCGCCGGAATCCCTGCTCGATGGGTTCAACCATGGTTGGCACCAAATCTCTCGGCCTGGCCATGTGCGAACCACAGCCCACCGCCACCCAGCCGCTTGGCGGCTGAGGCGCGCACCAGCGGGTCACCCGCCTCAGACTGGATCTCGACGTACACGCCCTCGACGTCCGCAGGCGAACCTTGGAGGTCGGCGATCAGTTCGTTCACACTCCAGGAGACAGGCCCGGGGGGCACCTTGACAGTAACGGCGAGCGCGCTGTCGAGCGGGGTGAGCACCCGTACAGAGGCGACTTGAATGCCCAGTTCGCTAGCCACCTCTGACACGCGTTCCTCTAGCTGCGTTGCGCCCGGAGAGTTGAAGGTGAGCCCTGCCGTCGCTTCGCCCATCCCGATCGGGACAGTCACTGGGTCGCCGTTGGTATCGGTATCGACCATCTGGCCGCCCGCGATGACCTGGCGCAGGTTCGGTTGGGATGTCCGCATGAGCTCACCTGCCGCACCCACAACCAACTCGCCCAGCCACACCGGCTCGATGTCATCACCAGCGCTGCTGTTGATCCGGACCTCAATCCACGGACTCGGGTCCGTCGGGTCGTCAGGATTCTTGATGACGCTTGCTCCCGCGATCATTGGATCATCGATGGAGGCGACCACCCGGGACACCGCATCTTCCGGGGACAACCCTTCGCCATGCGACGGCTGTCCGCTTTGGGTCGGCGAGGGCTCGACTGTGGCTTCGGGTGATGACGTCAACTGGATCCCGACGACAGCGCCGCCGACGACACAGAGGCCGCCTGCCAGTGTTGCCGCTAGGACTTTGCGGCGTCTCGTGCGCCCTGCCCGCCTCCCACGGGCGATTAGGTCATCTACCGGCGCATAGCCGGGTTCGATGTCTCGCCACAACTGATCGAGGAGGTTGTCCGACGGTTCGGGCATCAAAGGCTTCCTTCCGCGAGATGGTGGTTTGTCGCGAGTTGTGAGAGCGCACGCGAGAGCCGACTTTTGACCGTGCCTGGCGGAATGCCCAGGACTTGGGCGGTTCTGCTCTCGCTCAGCTCGGCGAAGTACCGCAGAACGACCACTTGGCGATTCACAGGGCTGAGTTCTGCAAGGGCCCGATGGATCGCATCCGTGACGACGAGCTGTTCCGTCGGGTCGGTGGGGATGGTTCTCTCGGGTACAGACTGTGTTGGCGTCTCACCCCACCACCGGCGTCGTTTGCTGTCGCGTTGAGCATTGAGCATGACCTTGTAGACGTAGGCATCCGGATCTTCCGCCTTGAGGATCTTCCGCCAGGACACGAAGCACCGCACGAGGGTGACCTGCGCGAGATCCTGCGCTTCATCGAGGGTGCATCCCAGAAAGACCGCCGACCTTACGAGGGCAGCCCAGCGGGCGCCGGCGAACGCCGAGAAGTCGTCGTCTTCACCCACTTTTGCCTCCTACGTGACGGCGCGAACTGTGTGTCCAACTCCACTCTGTCCCTAATGACGAGATGGCTGCACGATTTGGTTCCATCCGATCGCGTAGGGATGCTGAATCGAAGTCGTCAAGCGCTGATTCGGAGCGCCGTTCCGCCGTCGCGCCGCAACCTGTCACCCGTTCGTGCAGCAGACCCCCGCCTTCCGGACTGGAGGTACGTGTGGATCTGTCATGGACAGTCAGGTTCCTGCGCGGGGCGCGAGGTGGGGCTGCCCGTGTGCCATGGCGGACTCAGCGATTCGCCATACAAGGGCTCTAGGCGATGCCTAACCTGTGGGCCGGACCGTCCTAGGGACAGGACTAGATCGGGGGATCCATGCAGGGCTTCGCAGTCATCGACAGCCGGTTCGGCGAGGAGAACGTCGCGGTCTGGATTGTCAGCAAGGTTCCGCCCGCGGGAGCCGGGAACACGAACGCGGTCGTCGTGGCCCGCACGGACCCAAGGGCCCAGGAGGCGCTTCGGTCGCTGACCCGCTCACGCGCGGTCCTGGTGACCGACGGGTCGTCGCTCGCCGGGCTGCCCGTGGACAGTTGTGCGTTGACGATCACCGACGTGCATGACCTGATCGAGGAGACCAGCAAGGTCCGCGAACAGATCCTGGACATGGTGAGGTACCTGCGCCGCAAGCCGCCGAGGTTCGTGCCCATCCCAAGTCCCGACCGGTTCCAGCCGGCGGAGGAGACCCCCACGCAGCGGGCCCTCCAGACCGCGAACCTTCTCGGACGTGCGTGGACGGCGTGGCTCGACACGGATCAGCAACGTCGCAAGTACACCGTCGACCCCAAGGCCATGGACGCTGGGCTTCGGCCGGATGACCTGAGCGGGACCGATTCGCTGGAGTTCCCGCCGGGCTTCGCCGACCGCGTCGTGGCCGAGCCGCTGGTGTAGCGCGATGCTGAACTACACCGCCATCGACTTCGAGACCGCCAACGCCTACCGGGGATCGCCATGTTCCGTGGGCCTGGTGAAGGTCCGCGACGGGCGGTCGGTGGACGAGCGTCACTGGCTGATCAGGCCCCCCGAGCGCGTGAGCCATTTCGACGGCTTCAACATGTTCTTGCACCGCATCACGCCGGAGCGGGTCAAGGACGCTCCCCCCTGGAGGCTTGTCCTGCCCGCGATCCTCGACTACATCGGCGATGACGTGGTGGTCGGTCACAACTGCGGGTTCGACATCGGCGTGATTCGGTACGCCTGTGCCGTCGACCAGATGCCGTGGCCGGACATGAGGTTTCTCTGCTCGATGGTGCTGGCCCGCCGGGCGTTGGACCTGGCGTCGTACGGGCTGGACTGGGTGGCCGACGCCTGCGGCAGCAGCCTCGATGACCACCACGACGCGCTCGCGGACGCCCGGGCCGTGACCCAGGTGATCAACTATCTGGCGGCGCAGCATGAGACGGAGACCCTGGATGACCTGGCCGGGCGGTTCCACATCCGAATCGGGCACATGCTGGGCGGCGAGTACAAGGGGAGCATCTGCGTCGAAAGCGGCACCTCGCGACTTGTGCGGGCCGACGCGAACCCGGACGCCGACCCAGAGGGCCACCTCTACGACCGGGTGGTCGTTGTCACCGGGAAGCTGATGTCGATGAGGCGGCAGGACGCGTGGGACGAGGTTGTGCGTGCTGGCGGCACTCCCGAGTACACGACGACGAAGCGGACGAACGTGCTCGTGGTGGGAGACATCAATCCGGCGGTACTGCGGCCGGGGTCGAACATCACCGGCAAGGCGCGCCGGGCGTTCGAATTGCAGGACGCGGGGCAGGACATCGAGTTGATGACCGAGGACGACTTCGTTCGCGTACTGGAGGGTCGGGACCCCACCGACCTACTCGACATCAACGCGTAGCCGGAACCCCCGCATCACCCCCGCGGCCCCGTGTCCTTTCGCGGCGGTCCGGGGTATGGGGGTTACTCGTCAGCATGCGCGCGCCGTTCCGAGGACGACCGACACAAACCAGGGTGCTCTCGGTATCCAGCTCCTGCCCCGCGTTCGCCTCCCACCACTCCTCCTTCTGCCGATAACCGTTGACTAAACACGGTCCCCAGGATCTTCCCAATCTCCTCCCCCGATCCGGGCTCCTATCCCTTCTTCTTGAGCGGCACGCATGCTACGAAGGTTCGTAGATGGGTCGCCCCTCCCGGGGCGGCCCACGCGGCATTTTTAGGGGTCCGTTGGTTGTCGACGGACGCCGCTGAGACCGAGTTTCGGGGTGGTCGGCGTGCATGGCGGGGTGAAGTTCTATCGCGGCGCGGCGAAGGCTGCCCGCGCCTATGTCGAACGCGATCGCTCCAGGGCCGATGACTACTACCTCGGCGAGGGCGCCGGCGTTGCCGAGCTTCTCATCGCGACCCCCGACGGCGTCACGAGATCCGGCGGCATGGACGGCGGGACCTATGAGCGGTGGGTCGCCGGGATCGATGTCGAGACCGGCCGGAAGAAGGGACGAGTTCGCGAGGACGCGAACGCGTTGCGGTTCGTCGAGGTCACCGTGAACGGGCCGAAGACCTGGTCGCTGGCCGCGGCCCTGCATCCCGAGGTCTCGGCAGCGTTGGACGAGGCCCAGGACCGGGCCGCCGCGGAGATCGTGGGCTGGGTTGCCCGGCACGCCACCACCCGGGTCGGGCCGCGCGGTCGGCAGGTGCAGGTGCCGGTGAAACGGATCGAGGCCGCGGTGATCCGGCACTACACCTCGCGGGCCGGTGACCCGCATCGGCATCTGCACCTGCAGGTCAATGCACGCGTGTTCGCGGCCGGCGCCTGGCGGGGCCTGCACTCGGTCGGGGTACGGGACATGATCGAGGCGATCAACGGGATCGGCCACGCCGCGGTCGCCACGAACCCGGGGTTCCGCGCGGTGCTCGCCGCCCACGGTTTCACTGTGGATCCCGAGTCTGGGGAGATCGAGCAGCTCGCGCCGTACGTCGGGGCGTTCAGCGCCAGGACGAGTCAGATCGGTCGCAACGTCGACCGGTACGAGGCCGAGTGGCGGCGTGAGCATCCCGGGCAGGAGCCGGGGCCGCGGCGGCGCGAGAGCTGGGATCGGCGGGCGTGGGCCGAGGCCCGGCCGGACAAGGTCGTTCCCACCGACGGTGCCGACCTGGTGGCGCGGTGGAACGACGAGCTCCGCAGCCTGGGCTACCGCGACCCCGTCGCCCGCGCCGCCCCCGCCGCCGCGGCTGTTCTGCGGGCGACGCAGGTGGGCTGGATCGACCGGGACGGGGCCGCGGACTGGGTGATCTCCCAGCTCGGGGCGAAACGGTCGGCGTGGAACTCCGCCGACATCCGCGGCAAGGTCGAGGTCCTGCTGGCCCAGACCAACCTGGTCGCCGAGCCCGCGGCACGGATCGAGCTCGCCGAAGATGTGACCGGCCGCGCGGCCGCGCGTTGCGTTCGGCTGCTCACCTCACCTGACGTGCCCGAGCACGTCAGGTCGCTGACCTCCCAACACGTCGTGTCGGTCGAGGACGGCCTCGTGCGTCGTGTCGCGCGTCGCGCCGAGAACCCCGCCAGGCGGGTCCGGCTGCAAGGCCGCGGGCTGGTGCGTGTCGACCCCGCCCAGGCGGCCGTGGTCGGCACCCTGGCGGGGGACGGGCCCTTGGTGGTCGTGGAAGGTGCGGCCGGCGCGGGCAAGACCACCGCGCTGCGGGCGACGCACGCTCTGCTGGCCAGGCGGGGGCACCGGCTGGTGGTGGTGACACCGACCCTGAAGGCGGCCGAGGTCGCCGCCGCCGAGACCGGCGCGGACGGGCACTCCGCGGCCTGGCTGATCCACCAGCACGGCTGGCGCTGGGACACCGACGGCCACTGGGCCCGCCGCCCCGACACCGACCCCACCACAGGGCCCAACACCGGGCCCAACACCGGGCCCAACACCGGGCCCAACCCGGAAGCACGGCTGCGGCCCGGGGACCTGCTGCTGGTCGACGAGGCCGGAATGCTCGACCAGGACACCGCCCGCGCCCTCCTCACGGTCGCGGACGAGACCGGGGCGCGGGTCGCCCTGGTCGGAGACCGACACCAGCTCCCAGCGGTCGGCCGCGGCGGCGTCCTCGACCACGCGATCGCCTGGGCCCACCCGACCGCCGTGGTGTCGTTGGAGACGGTGCACCGGTTCGCCGACCCCGACTACGCCGCCCTCTCCCTGCGTATGCGTTCCTGCGAGGACCCCGCCGCCGTCTTCGACACGCTTCATCGCCGGGGGCAGGTCGTGATCCATCCCAGCGAGGCCGAGCGCACCGCGGCCCTCGCCGAGGCAGGGGCGACCGGCGACCTGGTCGTGGCCGACACCCGCGAGCAGGTGGCCGGCCTCAACGCCGCGATCCGCGACCAACGCAGCATCGATCCCGTCACCCGTGACTCGGCGGCCACGACAGCCGCAGACCCATGGGTGGTAACCGCTCGTGGAGAGCGGATCGGGCTCGGGGACCGCGTCGCCACCCGCCGCAACGACCCCGGTCTCGGCGTCGCCAACCGGCAGACCTGGACCGTCACCGCCATCGGTGACCACGGCGACCTCACGCTCCGCCCCCAAGGTCGAGACAAGTCCAGGAATGGGGGCCGCGGAACAGGGCGCGAGCGGGTCGTCCCGGCCGACTACGCCACCCGGTTCGTCGAGCTCGCCTACGCCACCACCATCCACGGGGCCCAAGGTGAGACCGTCGACCGAGCCCACGTCGCCATCACCGAGACCACCGGCGCCGCCGCCGCGTACGTCGCGATGACCCGCGGCCGGCACGCCAACACCGCACACCTGGTCGCCGAGTCGGTGGACGATGCCCGCAGGCAGTGGGTCGAGACCTTCGCCCGCGACCGGGCCGACCTCGGCCCGGCCCACGCCAGACGGCAGACGATCGAAGCCGTCGATCGGTACGGACCCCAGCAGCGCCGACGTCCTGGATCTCCGGAGTTCGAGGAGCCACGGCGACCGGTCCCGGCCCCGGGCGGCGGGATCAGCCTGTGACACCCCCCAGCGGCCTATTGACGTGGCTTGCGTCGGCGCACCGGCCGCCATGCGATCCCGGCCTCGCCTGCCAACCATGCACTGAACCCGCCCGGGTCCCGAGGTGCGGTGTCCTGGGATGTGGTGGCCGCCTCGATCACCGGCTGCCACGCCTCCCGGATCACCGTCGGGAGGTCCAGACGGTCCCAGACCTGCATCAACAAGACCCCGTCGACCGACTCCAGCATGAGCTGGGGGACACCGCGACCGATCACCCACTCGTAGAACGCGATGCGCTCACTCTCGTTCGACAAGTCCCACACCCGCGGCCTGTCCTGTTTCAGCAGCGCCCCCAGCACCTGGATCTTGCCGAAGCACTCGGGCATCGGCACCGACCACAACCGCTCCGGCACCACGTACTGGCCGATCTCGGGATCATCCCGGGTCTCGAAGAGGACGACCGGCTTGATCGCCAGCTCGAAGTCGAGGACCGCCAAGATCCGCTCAGTCACCTCCAGGGTCGGGGACTTGCGTCTCGATTCGTACTCCGAGATCGACGACTGCTGCGTGCGCGCCCACACCGCCAGCTGGGCCTGCGACGCACCCAACCTCTTGCGGGCGACCTCGATGACCGTCGGCGGATACATCCACACAGAATATCGCTGATCATCGATTGGGAGTACGTGCACACCTACCGGGTGAGGTCGAGAACCGCTTGGCCTCACCGACAGCAAGGGAGCACCACCATGACCGCACACCAGGTCAACCCCGACACCACCCACCGCCCCTCGACGAACCTCGGCGACGAGATGCTCACCCTCCAGGAAGCCTGCACCTACCTCCGCATCCCCGAAGGCACCCTCCGCTACTGGCGCCACCTCGGCACCGGACCCCGCAGCTTCAAGATCGGCCGCCACGTCCGCTACTGGAAAGCCGACCTCGTCCTCTGGCTCGCCGAACAGACCAACCGTCCCCATCACCACAACTGACCGTCGACTGTGTCGGCCCTACGAAGGAGGATCAGCTATGGCCAGCATCGAGAAACGCGTCCGCAACGGTCGGAAGACTTGGCGTGCCCACTATCGGACACCGGCCGGCGCCCAGCGCAGCAAGAGCTTCGGCCGCAAGATCGACGCCGAGCGATTCCTCGCTGGCGTGGAGAACTCCAAGGTCATCGGCACCTACGTCGACCCGATGCTCGCGAGGGTGACCGTTGGCGCGTGGGCTCAGCGATGGCTAGACGGCCAGGAGCACCTCAAGCCGACCACGAGATCTCGCTACGAGGGCATCGTCCGCAGGCACGTCCATCCCACGTGGGACCGGGTCACCCTGGCCAACGTCTCCCACGGCGACATCCAGGCATGGGTCACCGACCTGTCCAGGCGTCACTCGCCTGCCACCGTCCACAAGATCCACCGTGTGCTGAGCCTGGTCCTCGACATGGCGGTCAAGGACGGCCGCCTGGCTCGCAACGTCGCGCGTGGCGTGCACCTGCCGCGAACGCCCAAGAACGAACACCGCTATCTCACTCACGACCAGGTCGAAGACCTCGCGCATGCAACCGGCTACCCCGAAGATCCGAGCAAGCACAGTGGTCTCGACACCCGGACGAACGAGACCTATCGACTCGTGGTGCTCTTCCTGGCCTACACCGGAGTTCGCTTCGGCGAGATGGCCGCACTGCGCGTCGGCCGGCTCGACCTGCGTCGACATCGAGCAGCGATCGTCGAGTCGGTCACGCCCGTCCAAGGGATGGGTCTGGTCTGGGGCACCCCGAAGACCCACCAGAGACGGGAGGTGCCGATCCCGAGGTTCCTCGCGGCCGAGCTCGCCGAGCACGTCCGTGGGAGATCGCCCGACGACCTGGTCTTCGTAGGCATCCGCAACGGCCAGCCCCTGCGGGTCAGCACGTTCCGTACGGCGTTCACGGCGGCGGCGTGCGCGATCGGTGTGCCCGATCTGTACCCGCACCAGCTCAGGCACACCGCCGCCAGCCTTGCCATCGCCGCAGGAGCCGACGTCAAGGTCGTCCAACAGATGCTCGGACACGCCTCGGCCACCATGACGCTCGACACCTACGGCCACCTCTTCGACGATCGGCTCGACGAGGTCGGCCACGCCATGGACCGCGCCCGGGACGCAGCCCGGATGCGGCGGAGCAGGGCGAATGTGTTGCCCCGTGTTGCCCCAGCGTTGCCCCGACCCGATTTCGGGGGAAATGACGAAGCGGCCCATCCCAGCGTCTCCGCTGGTCAGGACCGCTTTTCGGATGAGTACCCCCGACCGGATTCGAACCGGCGCTACCGCCTTGAGAGGGCGGCGTGCTAGGCCGCTACACAACGGGGGCAAGCACGTGAACACGCGAGAGGGGACTTTATCGAAGCCCCTCGGGCACTCAAAATCCCGGCACGCTGGCGGAATCTCGTGACGCGTCGCTCACTCCCTCGCAAGCTCGGGTCTGAGCCGAACGCTCCTCGATCTCCTCGCTCTCCTTCGGCCTCGCGGGCTCGGCCGAAGCGCTCGGAGCTGGGGTACTAGGACTCGAACCTAGACTAACTGAACCAGAATCAGTCGTGCTGCCAATTACACCATACCCCACGGGGGTGTCGGCCCATGCGCGCACGCAGACTCTCGGCCGACCGCCGGGAAAGATTACACGCGGCGCGTCGGGGCCTCCAAAACGCGCGAGCGGGTGGTCGTCGCCAGGCCCATGCGGCGCGCGAGCAGCACGGCCAGCGCGAGGTAGACCAGCGACTGGGTGAGCGTGACCGGGATGTTCCACCAGTTGCTGCCGGTGGGGTTCAGCGTCGTCGCCATGTCGCCGAAGGCGAGCGCGAGGCCGTAGGCCAAGAAGTTGTTGAGCACGTGCATCGCGATGCCGGCCTCGAGACCTCCGGTCTTGATCACGAGGATGCCGGCGACGATGCCGAAGGCGAACCGGTCGAAGAACACCGGCGGGCTCTGGCCCAGCCCGTGCGCCAGCCCGAAGAGGAACGCCGGCACGAGCACGGCGACCCAGGCGCGGTGGAACAGACCACCGACGGCCTGGGTCAGGTAGCCCCGGAAGAGGTACTCCTCGCCGGCGGCCTGGAACGGGGTGAGGAACACGATCACCAGCAGGTAGTGGAACGTGGTCGTCGTGAAGTCGTTGGCGTGGCTGCTCACGTCCGACTCGGTGCTCGGTACGACGGACCCGACGATCAGCGTCGCGATCAGCGCAATGACCGAGATTCCCAGACAGGCCATCAGGTAGCGCCACCGGATCCGGGGCCGCACCGACGCGAGCCAGCGCGGGTGGATGCCGTGGAAGAGCCGCTCCCCCACCATGGCCAGCGGGATGAACGTCGCGAGCGCGACGTTGAGGAACGCCAGTCCGGCGGGAGTGGGGTGCTCGAGGTCGGCGAGCCGCGCAACGTCGACCGTGCCCTGCCCGGTGACGGCGTACACGAGCGCGAACACGATCGTGGCCACGACCGCACCGATGGCCACGAAGCCGAGCAGCATCAGCACGAACCCGAGGACCGGCCGCCACCACCCGGGCCGACCCGCCTCCTGGATGCGGTGGTACGGGAGTCCCTCCGGGGCAGTCGGGGCGCTCACCCCGGGCGCCCCGCCGTCATGCCAGGGCCGCCTGGAGCCGCCCGAGCGACCGCTCCCGACCGAGCAGCTCCATCGACTCGAACAACGGTGGGCTCACCCGGCGGCCGGTGACCGCGATACGGACCGGGCCGAAGGCGTTGCGCGGCTTGAGGCCCATGGCGTCGACGAGCGCCGCACGCAGCGAGGTCTCGATCGCCTCCGTCGTCCACTCCTCGAGGCCGGAGAGCGCGTCGTACGACGCCTGCACGACCTCCTTGCCGGAGCTGTCGATCTCGTCGACGGGCGCGAAGGACTCCTCGTCCATGAAGAGGAAGCCGAGCATCGGCACGGCCTCAGAGAGCGTGTTGATCCGCTCGTGCACGAGTGGCATCGCGGCCACCAGGGTGGCGCGCTGCTCGTCGGTGATCGGGTCGTCGACCAACCCGGCCTCGTTGAGGAACGGGATCACCCGCTCGGTCATGTCGGGGATCGAGATCCGCCGCATGTGGGCGCTGTTGATCGCCTCGAGCTTCTTCATGTCGAAGCGGGCCGGGCTGGGGTTGACGCGCCGGATGTCGAAGGCCTCGGCCATCTCCTGCATGGTGAAGACGTCGCGGTCCTCGGCGATACCCCAGCCGAGCAGCGCCAGGTAGTTGAGCAGGCCCTCGGGCAGGAAGCCGCGGTCGACGTACTCGAGGAGACCGGAGCCCGGGTCGCGCTTGGAGAGCTTCCGGTTGCCCTCCCCCATCACCATCGGCAGGTGGCCGAAGCGCGGCGGGCCGTTGCCGACGCCGAGGCGCTGGAGCGTCTGGTAGAGCGGGATCTGCCGCGGCGTCGAGGAGAGCAGGTCCTCGCCCCGCAGCACATGGGTGATCTCCATCATCGCGTCGTCGAGCGGGTTGACCAGCGTGTACAGCGGGTCGCCGTTGGCGCGCAGGATCGCGAAGTCGGGCACGTTCTCCGGAAGGAACGTCACCTCACCACGGACGAGGTCGTTCCAGACGATCGGCCCCTCGGGCATGCGGAAGCGCAGCACCGGCAGTCGGCCCTCGGCCTGCCAGACCGCCAGCTGGTCGGGGTCGAGGTCGCGGCAGAAGCCGTCGTACCCCTGGTTCTTGGATCCGCTGGCCTTGCGGCGCGCCTCGACCTCCTCGGTGGTGCAGTAGCAGTCGTAGGCGACCTTCTCCTCGCGGAGGGTGCGCGCGACCTCGGCGTAGATCGGCAGCCGCTCGGACTGACGGTAGGGGCCGTAGTCGCCGCCGACCTCGGGTCCCTCGTCCCAGTCGATGCCGAGCCAGTGCAGCGAGTCGATGATCGAGCGGTAGCCCTCCAGCGTGTTGCGCGCGAGGTCGGTGTCCTCGATCCGCAACACCAGCTTGCCGCCGTAGTGGCGCGCGAACGCCCAGTTGAACAGCGCGCTCCGGACGTTGCCGACGTGGAGGTTGCCGGTCGGGCTCGGAGGGAAGCGCACACGCACGTCGGTCGGGTTCAGGTCGCCGAGGACCGGGTCCGTCATCTCTTCACCACCGTGTTGGTCAGGGCGCCGAGACCGCCGATGGACACCTCGACCTCGTCACCCGGCTGCATCGGGCCGACGCCCTCGGGTGTGCCGGTGAGGATGACATCTCCGGGAAGGAGTGTCATCACGCTGGTGGTGTAGGCGATCAGGGTGGGGATGTCGAAGATCAGGTCCTTGGTCGAGCCGTCCTGCACCAGATCACCGTTGAGGTGGGTCTGGATGCTGACGCCGTCAGCGAAGGTCTGCGGGTCGAGGTCGTCCTCGATCCAGGGCCCGAGCGGGCAGAACGAGTCGAAGCCCTTGGCGCGCGACCACTGCCCGTCCTTCTTCTGCAGGTCGCGGGCCGTGACGTCGTTGGCGATCGTGTAGCCGAAGATCACGTCGGTCGCCTGCTCGGGAGGTACGTCGCGGCAGATGCGGCCGATCACGACCGCCAGTTCGCCCTCGAAGTCGACCCGCTCGCTCTGGGGCGGGTAGAAGATCTGGTCGCCCGGTCCCACCACGGCCGTGTTCGGCTTGAGGAAGATCAGGGGCTCCTCGGGCACGTCGTTGCCGAGCTCGGCGGCGTGTGCGGCGTAGTTGCGGCCGACGGCGACCACCTTGCTGCGCGGGATCACCGGCGCGAGGAGGCGCAGGTCGGTGAGCCGGTGCTCGGTGCTGGTCGGCTGGACGCCGGCGTACAACGGGTCACCGGCGAGCTCGACGACGACGCTGTCCTCGGCGGGCTGGCCGTACTCGTCCAGGTCACCGCTGACCACGCCGTACGCCGGGTCGTCACCCTTGGTGAACCTCGCGATGCGCACGAGGGCGAGCCTATCCATCGCGGTCGGTCGGCCCGTCATCCGTCCGGCTGGTCCTGACGCGTGGAGGTCGCTCGGCACGGGACTTCAGGGCTTGAGGAGCGAGCTCTGCGAGCCCGGTGGTTGAGGAGCGAGCACAGCAAGCCCGGTGATTGAGGAGCGAGCCCTGCGAGCCCGGCGGTTGAGGAGCGAGCTCGGCGTGTCCGGTGGTTGTGGAGCGAGCTCGGCGTCTCCGGTGGTTGAGGAGCGAGCTCTGCGAGCGTCTCGAAACCACCGCTCCGTCGGTCGAGTCTGTGCCGACCACGGCGCTGGTCGTCCGGTGGCCGTGACTGGATTTCGACGCGCTCGCGCGACTTCGTTCCTCAGTCGCGTCGCTTGCTCAATCTGCGCTCGCCCACGCAGTCCGCTCGTTCCTCGCGGACTGCTGCTCGCTTGAGGAGCGAGCCCTGCGAGCGTCACGAAACCCGGTGACAGTGCCTACGGCCGGCGACAGAGTCACGATGGTCGGGGCTCGACACGGGCTCGCCCAGGGGCTCGCCCGGCTCGACCACCGAAAGGCGCCGCGCCGTCGGGCCGCTCGCTGGGGTACTGCCGAAGATTCTTCAGGAAAGTTCGGCCGTCGCTGTGAAGAAGCCGGGTTTGCGGGGGTGG
>DASSTL010000121.1:0-122521 GCA_035707985.1 Nocardioides sp.
GCGCGCCGAGCCTCGACCCGGCCGACGTCGACGACGTGATCCTGGGCTGCGCCAACGGCGCCGGAGAGGACAACCGCAACGTCGGCCGGATGGCCGTCCTGCTGGCCGGGCTACCGGTGTCGGTGCCCGGCGTCACGGTCAACCGACTCTGCGGGAGCAGCCTCCAAGCCGCGATGGACGCCTCGCGCCTGGTCGAGACCGGCGACGCCACGGTCGTGGTCGCCGGGGGCGTGGAGTCGATGACGCGGGCCCCCTGGGTGCTGCCCAAGCCCCCGCGGGCTTTCCCGGCCGGCAACGAGACCCTGGTGTCGACGACGCTGGGGTGGCGGCTGGTGAACCCCCGCATGCCCGAGGAGTTCACCGCGTCGCTCGGCGAGTGCAACGAGCAGCTCGCCGACGCGCTCGGCATCGGCCGCGAACGGCAGGACGAGTTCGCGGTCACCTCGCATCGGCGGGCGGCCCAGGCCTGGGACGGCGGCTTCTACGACGACCTCGTCGTGCCGGTCGACGGACTGGAGCGCGACGAGGGTGTCCGGCCGGACGCCGGCCTCGAGACCCTGGCCGGGCTCAAGCCTGCGTTCCGGCCGACGGGCACGATCACGGCGGGCAACGCTTCTCCGCTCAACGACGGCGCCGCGGCCCTGATCATCGCGGCAGACGGAGCCGACGTCGGCCTGGCACCACTGGCTCGGATCGCCGGGCGCGGGGCGGCCGCGCTCGAGCCGCAGCGGTTCGGCATCGCTCCCGTGGAGGCGGCCGAGCGCGCCCTGGCGGCGGCCGGCATCGGCTGGTCGGACGTCGGCGCGGTCGAGCTCAACGAGGCCTTCGCGGTGCAGTCCCTGGCGTGCCTCGACGCCTGGAAGATCGACCCCGACATCGTCAACACGCGCGGCGGAGCGATCGCGATCGGCCACCCGCTGGGCGCGTCGGGGGCCCGGGTCCTCAGCACGCTCGCCAAGGTCCTGGTGGAGCGACGGGAGCGCTGGGGCGTCGCCGCCATCTGCATCGGCGTCGGACAGGGGCTCGCCATCGTGCTGGAGAACGTCGCGTCGACGCTCGACTAGCTCCTCACCGGCTGTCCGCGCTCGCCCGAGTCGGTGAGACGCATCTCGGCCAACGCCTGCTCCTCGAGCTGCTTGCGGCGCCGCTCGGCGATGGCCGGGTCGGGTCCCTCGAGGCCGTCGACGTTCGTGACGAGGCCCGCCGCGCCTCCCTCGAGCCGAGTGAGGGCCTGGCGGCCGAAGATCTGCTGCTCGGTCGCCGTCCGCTCCGAGCGGCCTCGCCCGATGAACGACACCGCCCAGTGCATGAGTGCGGAGAACCGGTTCTTGAAACCGGTCAGGTACACCAGGTGGACGCCCAGCCACAGCAGCCAGGCCAGGAACCCGGTGAGGCGGAACCTGCCGATCCGCGCCACCGCCCGGAACCGGCTGATGGTCGCGAGATCACCCTTGTCGAAGTAGTGGAACGGCTTCTGCGGCGGCTGGCCGGTCAGGCGCCGCTTGATCTCCGCAGCGGCGTACTTGCCGCCCTGGATCGCGACCTGCGCGACGCCGGGCAGGTGGTCGAGGTCGATCATGTCGCCGACCACGAAGACCTCGGGGTAGCCGGGCAGGGTGAGATCCGGGTTCACCCGGATGCGACCTGCCCGGTCCAGCGGCGCTCCGGTCTGCTCCGACAGCGTCTTGGTCAGCGACGACGCTTGGACACCGGCAGCCCACACCTTGGTGGCGGCCGCGATGTACTCGGTGCGCCCGTCCTTGTACTGCACGACGATCCCGCGCTCGGTGACGTCGGTGACCATCGCGCCGAGCTGCACCTCGACCCCGAGGCGCTCCAGCTGGACCTTGGTCCTGGCACCGAGCTTCTCCCCGAAGGGAGGCAGGACCTGGCCGGCGGCGTCGACGAGGACGATCCGTGCCGTCTTCGTGTTGATGGAACGGAAGTCGCGCTTCAGGGTTCGGTGGGCCAGCTCGGCGATCTGGCCGGCCATCTCCACGCCGGTCGGCCCGGCCCCGACCACCACGAACGTCAGCAGCGCGTCGACGTCCTCGCCGCGCGCGGCACCGAGCTCGGCCAGCTCGAACGCGCCGAAGATCCGGCCGCGGAGCTCGAGCGCGTCGTCCACGCTCTTCATGCCCGGCGCGAACTCGGCGAACCGGTCGTTGCCGAAGTACGACTGACCCGAGCCCGCGGCCACGATGAGCGAGTCGTAAGGCGTGACCGTGGCCCGCCCGAGCACACGTGAGGTCACGGTCCTCGCGGCCAGGTCGATATCGGTCACCTCGCCGAGCAGCACCCGCGCGTTGCGCTGGCGGGCCAGCACCTCGCGCGTCGCGGGCGCGATCTCTCCCTCGCTGAGGATGCCCGTGGCCACCTGGTAGAGCAGTGGCTGGAAGAGGTGATGGCCGGTCCGGCCGAGCACGGTGACGTCGACGTCGGCGCGCTTGAGCGCCTTCGTGCTGAACAGCCCACCGAAGCCGGTCCCGATCACCACGACCTGATGCCGTCCAGTTCGTAGCGCCTTCTCCATGAGTCCACGATCCTCCTCGGCCCCCGCCGTGCCACAATCGGGGCACCGTCTCGTTTGTCACACACTTCGTGGGGAGCGTGCAACTCAAGTGCGGCATGAGGTTTCGGCTACCCGTGACCTGGGTAGACCAGCCGAGACTGGTGCGGCCCGCGCGCCTGACTACGGGGAGACACAGTGCCGCTGAACCGTCCGGCCGAGGCGCTGGCGCCCGGACCCCAGGGCGCGGCCCAAGCGCGCCGCTGGGTGGCGGACGTGTGCGTGGAGATCGGCCGTGACGACCTGCGGGAGAACGCCGAGCTGGCCATGTCCGAGGTCGTGACCAACGCGATCCTGCACGGCCAGGGTCCGGTCACCGTGCGGCTCCGCGGCACCCGCGACCACCCCCGAGTGGAGGTGCGCGACTCCTCGCCCGAGCCGCCCGCGCTGACCTCCGGCGACCAGGTGCCGGACTTCTTCGACGCGCTGCCGACGTTCGGGCGGGGTCTGGCGATCGTCGCGAGCTTCAGCGAGGCCTGGGGTGCCGAGCGCGACGGCGACGGCAAGCTGGTCTGGTTCGTCCCAGCGGCACACGCGCCGGAGCAGCCCGCCCAGGGCGTGGTGCTGGGGTGGGACGACGAGCCCGAGGAGCCGTCGTTCGCGGCCGAGGAGACCATCACCGTCCACCTCCTCCAGGTGCCGGTCGGCCTGATGCAAGGGGCGCTCGCCCACGGCGCCGAGCTACGACGCGAGCTACGCCTCCTGGCGGTGGCCCACCACGACACCTACCCGGTCGCCTCCGACCTTTCGGCGTACTTCTCGGCCCTGTCGCGAGACTTCCGCAGCCAGTTCGTCGGGGAGGCCCTCGTCCGGGCCATCCAGGCCGGGCGCGACACCTCGGACATCGACGTGCTCGCCCCGGTCGACGTGGCCGACCGCTTCAGCCGGCTCCTCGAGCTCTACGACCTCGCCGACGCTTTCTGCCGCAACGAGCGTCTGCTCACCCTGGCGCGCAGCCCCGAGCAGGTCGAGTTCCAGACCTGGCTCTTCGGCGAGTTCGTCCGGCAGGGCCGCGGGCAGGACCCGCGCCCCTGGCCGAACAGCCACGCCGCCACCTTGTCGCGCGCTCACCCGTAGCCGAGCTGGTGCAGGCGGGCGTCGTCGATCCCGAAGTGGTGGGCGACCTCGTGGACGACCGTGATCCGCACCTCGCGCACCAGCTCGTCCTCGTCGGCACACATTTCCATCAGTGGCCGACGGAAGATCGTGATCCGGTCGGGCAGACCCGTATGGTCGGCGCCACGCTCGACGAGTGACACTCCCTCGTACAGCCCGAGCAGGCCGGGGTCGTCCGGTGGCGCGTCGTCCTCCACCAGGACGACCACGTTGTGCACCAGCGACGCGATCTCGTCGGGGATCTCGTCCAACGCCTGCTCGACCAGCGCCTCGAAGGCCGCGCGGTCGAGCTCCATGCTCGGAGCGTAGCCAGGAACGACGAACGCCCCGGCCGGTCGGCCGGGGCGTCTGCTGGTCGTGCTGCTCGGAAGGAGAGCGACCCCGACGGGACTCGAACCCGCGGCCTCCGCCGTGACAGGGCGGCGCGCTAACCAACTGCGCTACGGGGCCTGGTGGCGCTCAGGCGTGACCACCGGAGCGGATGGAACTCTAACCCATCGGCCCGAACGCCTCCCAATTCCCGAGGAAGGCGAACGGGCTCCGGCTCGGTCGGTACCCCCAACGGGATTCGAACCCGTGCTACCGCCGTGAAAGGGCGACGTCCTAGGCCACTAGACGATGGGGGCCGGATGGCAGCCGCGAGGCTGCGGGCGGGCACAGCATACGGCGACCCGGCGTCGGTCCCCGATTCCGGAGCTCAGCCCAGGTAGCCCTCGACCGTGCTCTCCGAGCGTGCGGCGGCGCGGTCCGGGTCGCCGCCGGAGTCGCGCAGCGCCTGCCGCTGGCGCAGCAGGTCCCAGCACTGGTCGAGCTCGGTCTCGACCCGGCGCAGGCGCTCGTGCTCCTCCGCGGTGGAGATCTCCCCTGCGGCCAGCTGCTCGCGCAGGGCGCGCTCGGTGCTCACCAGCTCGCTGATGCGGTGACGGATGTCGACGTCGTCGGCCATGCCCTCACCGTAGCCCCGGGTGCGTGATCCCCGACTAGCGTCTCGGCTGGAGGAGGAGGAAGAGGAGGAGGCCGGCCCGTGACGGAGTCCGTGACGTCGACCATCGCTGTCGGCGACGCGCGCATCACCGCCGTGCTCGACGCGGAGGGGCCCTTCTTCGCGCCGCTGCGTGAGACCTTCCCCGACGCCTCCGACGACGCCTGGCGTGCGGCCCGACAGATCGACCCCACCTCGATGCGGGAGCCGGACACCTGGTGGCTCGCGTTCCGTGCGTACGTCGTTGAGGTCGGTGGCCTGGTGGTGCTCGTGGACACGGGGGCCGCCTCGGACACGCCTGCTCGCAGCTCGTGGACCCCCAGCGGCCCCCACCTCACCGAACGGCTCCAGGACGCCCTCGGGCTCGCCTCCGACGCAGTGACCCACGTCGTGCTCACGCACCTGCACGGCGACCACACGGCCGGCAGCGTCGACGCCGACGGGCGACCCGCCTTCCCGCAGGCGGAGTACCTCGTGCCCGCGGCCGACGTCGCCGCAGTGGAGTCGAGCGGCAGCCCCCTGCACTCCGGGCTCGTCGAGCCCCTGCGTCGCTCGGGCCGGCTCCGCCTGCGCTCGGGTGCGGTCGAGCTCGTGTCCCAGGGGACGCAGGCGGGCGTCGTACCGACTCCCGGTCACACGCCCGGGCACCAGACCGTGGTCGTGGAGCAGGCAGACGAGTACGCCGTCCTCGCCGGCGACGTGGTGCTGCACGCCGTCCAGCTCGTCGACCCGGGAACGCGTTACGTGTACGACGACGACCACGAGACCGCGGCACTCACCCGTCGCGACCTGCTGGCTCGATGGCGCTCGAGCGGAGGCGTGCTCGGCACCGCCCATCTCGGCGTGCCGTGGGTTTCTGCCGAGAGATCGCCGTCCTGACCAGGGACCCCGACCGTTTTCGAGAGCACGCCTCCCCTCCGGTACTGTGTGCACGCGCTTCGCCCTCAGCGTCGTGGAGTGCACCCGGCCAGGTAGCTCAGTTGGTACGAGCGTCCGACTGAAAATCGGAAGGTCGGCGGTTCGACCCCGCCCCTGGCCACCGCATGAGCAGGGTCCTTCCTGCGTGTGCGCGACGCCGTGACGGCCGCGCACCGAGCGCCCGTGGCGGGTCGAAGGTAAAGAAACCCGAAAAGCCCTGCGGCCGTTCCGATCCCGTCGCAGGCTTTGTTTTACCGGGGGGTCGTAACCCCCCGACGACCCTCCACTCTCACCGTCGCCGTGCGGTGAACGCCGCCTTTCGGGGGCCGACTGCCGCCAGGTCCCGGGGCTGGCGTGGAGGACGTGAGCCATGCCCCAGAGCGGATCTCGCAAGCATCGGGCCGGGAACCTTCGCACCACCCGATCGTCCGGGGAGCACCGGGCGCCGACGACGACCCGCCGGGCACCGGCGACCGCACACCGGGCATCCTCGACCACTCGCCGGGCATCCTCGACCACTCGCCGGGCATCCACGACCGCACACCGGGCCTCCGCCACCGCGCACCGGGCATCGAAGGTCCTCGGGACGCGCATGGGCGCCGGGCTCACGGCCGCGGGCACGGTCGCGGCCATGGTCACCGTGGCCCTCATCGTCGCCGGCAGCGTCCTCGCCCCCAGCGGTGCTGCCGACGGGAGCCACTGGAAGCCCTTGCGACACTGGCGGAAGCCGGCCCGGACCGTGACCGCGACCGTGACCGTGACGGCCAACGCCCCCAAGCCGTCGCCGACCGCGACGATCACGCTGAAGCTTCCCGGGCCCACGGTGACCAAGACGGTCACCGTCGTCCCGACCTCCTCCGCGTCGTCGAACCCCACGCCGACGCAGACACCGAGCAGCCCCGCGAGCAGCAGCCCCACCAGCACCGGAGACCTCGGGATCGGCGTCTACATGTCCGGCAACAACGCGGGGCTCGATGACTACACCTCCTGGTGGAAGACCCAGCCGAACATCGCGTCCTTCTACTTGAACTGGAACTCCGCGATCCCGGCCAAGATGAAGGAGTACGCCGCCGAAGGACGCCAGATCCAGGTCCGTCTCTCGACGAAGGTCAGCGCGGGGACCTACGTGCTCTGGAAGGACGTCGCGGCCGGCACCTACGACTCGCGGATCACCACGGTCGTCAAGCAGCTCGACGCGCTCGGCGTACCGGTGCTCCTGTCGCTCGACTCCGAGCCCGACGGCCAGTACACGGCCGGGAGCAACGCGGGCGTCGCCCAGGGACAGACTCCCGCGCAGTACGTCGCGGCCGCGAACCACTTCGCCGACCTCATCCACGCCAACTCGACCAGGGTGAAGTCGCTGCTGTGGCTGGCGGGGTTCAGGGATGCGGCGACGGAGGCCTCGTTCCTCCCGAAGGTGTCCAAGATCGACCACGTCGGTTGGGACCCCTACCTGACCGGGTCCCACTCGGCCAGCGAGACCGCCACCCAGCTGTTCTCGCGGTTCATCGACAACGTCCTGGTGCCGAACGGGTACGGGAGCGTGCCGCGTCACATCCTCGAGACCGGGATCAAGACCGACGCGTTCTCCAACGGGGGCTCGTTCTCCACGACGGACCAGATCAACTTCTACAAGAGCATCCCGGCCGCCATGAAGAACGCGAACATCGAGACGGTGGTGTGGTTCAGGTCCAACTCGGGCACCCATGACTACATCCCGACGGACTCGTCGGTCGACCAGGCGTTCGCCGACATGTTGAGCGGGCTGCTGGGCTGAGTTGAGCCCGGGTACTCACCCTGAGTGAGTAACGCCACCCTGGGCCCGCCTACTCAGCTCGTGAGGCACTGGACTCATGACGACGTACGCCGACCCCACGCGTTGCCCCGACTGCCGCGCGCTGCTGCCCCAGGACCCGCAGGTCTGCCAGTTCTGCGCGCTGCCCTTGACCGGCGAGACCGCCGTCTCGTTGTTCCGGACGTTCCAGGAGGCCGACCGCCTCCTGGGCGTCCTGCGCGGCCAGCGACAGCCGGTCCCCGCCCCCGCGCCGGCCGCGGTCCCGGCCTCCGGGTCGCGGCTCGAGGGCGTGGCGCCGTACCCGGCCCGGACCGCACCGACGCCGGTCACCGAAGGCCCGCGGCTGGGTGGCCCGTCGGTGCCGCGCATCCTGCTCTCGCTGGGAGCGCTGTGCCTGTTGGTCGCCGCGGTGATCTTCCTGGCCTATGCCTGGCGCTGGCTGGGTGTGGGTGGCCGCACCGGCGTGCTGGTCGCACTCACCGGGGTCTCCCTCGGGACGTCCGTCGCCGTGCTGCGCCGAGGGCTCGTCACCGCCGCAGAGTCGCTCTCGGTGATCGGCCTCGGCCTGGTCGCGATCGACGTCGTCGGCGCCCGCCACGCGGGCTGGCTGGGCGCCATCGGTGACTCGGAGCTCACCTTGGTCACCGGGGCCGTCGTCGCGACGGTCGCTGTGGCTCTGCTCGCCGCGTCGTCGGCACGTCCGCTGTATGCCCCTTCGGTGATCGCCCCGCTGGCCGTCCTGGTCGCCGTCGTCGGGGCCCAGTCGCCCGTGGAGTCGCCCCTTCCCTCGGTGATCGGAGTCCTGGTCCTGCTCGGCCTCGGCCGGGTCGGAACGGAGCTGCCGAGCAGGACGCTCGCCTTCGCCGCGATCGCCGCCGCGGTCCCGGTCTGTCTCTACGTCGGTGCTTCCGCCGTCGACCTGGCCGGCGACCCGGTCACGTTCGCCCACTACATCGGTGGCGGGCGGTACTGGCCGGTCCTGGCGCTGACCGCACTCGTCGCAGCGGCGGGCCCGGTCACGGGAGTCCGTCGGATCGACGTCGGCTGCTACGCCGTCGCGAGCGTGGTGGGAACTTTCGGCGCCCTCCTGCCGGTGTTGGACAACGACACGACGCCGATGACCGCGGTCGTGACCGGCACCGCCGTGGTCTGGGCAGCCCTCGTGGTCGTGGCACCGCGACGCCTGCGCGCGGGGGCACTCCTGCCGCTGGCGGTGACCTCGCTGGTGCCGGCGGTCGCCGCGTGCGTGTTGGTGGCCGAAGCCGCGCGAGGCGTCACGAACGTCGGTGAGCCGTTCACCCAGCCGTTCGGCGTACACGTCGCCGCGACCCACCCCGAGGTCTCGCCCCTGGTGCTCGTCCCGTGCCTGGTCGCTCTCGCGGTCGTCGCGTGTGCCGCGCTCTCGGTCGTCGAGCCGGTGCGGGCGTCCACGTGGCTGTGGGCTCCCGGAGCCGCCGCCGTGATCGGCGCCGTTGCCACGCTGCCGCTGTACGACGTACCCATGGCCGCCGTGGTCGGCATCCTGGTGCTCGCCGGCGTGTCCGCCTTCGGGCTGGCCGAGCGCCTGCGGGGACGCTCGGCCGACGTCGCCCGCTGCACCGGCCTGGCGCTCCTCGCCGGCCCGACCGTGCTGGCGCTGCCCAGCGACCGGATGACCACCGCCGTGCTGACGGTCGCCTGCGTGGTCGCGGGCTACCTGATGCTCCGCGCCGACGCGACGGGTGCCGTGGCCGCCTTCTGCTTCCCCGTCGCTTTCGCCTCGCTGGTGTGGTCCGCCGGCCACGTCGGCGGTGTCGACGCGGAGTACCGCGCGATCCCCGTCCTCCTCGTCCTCGGTGTCCTCGCGATCTGGCGTCCGCAGCTCGAGCTCGAGACGTCGGCTGCGCTGGCCGGCACGATCGTGTCCGCGGCCGCGGTGACGACGGCCCACGACGTGAGCGTCTCGCTGGCCGTCCACCTGACCGTCGCCGGCGTGCTGGTCACCATCACCTCGATCGTCCACGCGAGCCGCCGCGAGCTGGCCTGGGTCGGCGGCCTGTTGCTGGCGGCGGCGACGTGGGTGCGTCTGTACGACCTCGGCGTCGACGTCCCCGAGGCCTACACACTGCCGTCCGCACTCGCCCTGGTGGTCGTCGGTGTGTGGCGCCTGCGGAAGGACGACCGGTCGGCGACGCTGGCCGTGCTGGCACCCGGCCTGTCGCTGGCGACCGTGCCGTCCCTCCTCGCGATGCTCGACGAGCCTTACTCCCTACGCGCCCTGCTGCTGGGTGCCGCGTGCCTCGCCCTCGTGGTCGGCGGCGTCACGCTGCGCTGGGGAGCGCCGGTGGTGGTCGGCGCGGTCGTCGGTGGCCTGGTCGTGCTCCGCCAGCTCGCGCCGTACGCCGCCTCGGTGCCGACGTGGCTCACGATCGGCACCTCGGGAGCGGTTCTGCTCGCCGTCGGGATCACGTGGGAGAGCCGGATGAACGACGTCCGCCGCGCCTCGGGCTATCTCGCGGCGCTGCGCTGAGTCAGCGCGCGGACAACATCGGCTGCACGATCTGCCGTGCGGAATGGATGCGCGACTTCACGGTGCCGACCGGGATCTCGAGAAGCTCGGCGATGTCGGAGTACTCCAGCTCCTGGATGTCGCGCAGCAGCAGCGGCTCGACCAGTGAGGGATGGCCCTCACCGAGGGCCTCCAGAGCCTCGAGGAAGTCCAGGCGGCTGCCGGCGATCACGCTGGTGGTGCGGGGGTCGGCGGACGTCGGGAGCTCGTCGGTCGGCATCTCGGCGGCTCTCCGCTTGAGGCTGCGGTACGTCGATCGGGCGCTGTTGGCGGCCACGGAGTGCAGCCAGGTGGTGAAGCGGCTGCGGCCCGCGAAGGTCTGGATCCGGGTCGAGACCAGGAGCAGCGCGTCCTGAGCCGCCTCCTCGGCGTCCTCCGGGTAGAGCAGCATCCGACCGCAGATCCGGCGTACGCGCGGCTGGATCTCGACGAGGAGCTCGTTCAGCGCCTGCTGGTCCCCAGCAGCGGCCCGGGCGGCCAGCGCGTCGAGATTGTCCTGCTCGTCGCTCACGTGTGCCCTCCGGGTTCGTCGACCTGATCAGGCACACTACCGAGCGTGTCCCTGCCTGCCAGACTCGGTCGTCTGACGCAGGTGGAGCGGCTCGGGGTCGGCGGTTTCGCCTCGGTGTGGCTCTACCGCGACGACGAGCTCCAGTCCGACGTCGCCGTCAAGGCGCTCGCGGACAACTGGGCGCAGCGGCTCGACATCCGGGACCGGTTCCTCGAGGAGGCCCGGATCCTGCGGCGTGCGGACTCCGACTACGTCGTGCGGGTGTACGACCTCGGCGAGGTCGAGGGGACGCCGTACTTCGTGATGTCGTACGCCGACCAGGGCACGCTGGCGAACCTGATCGAGCGCAAGGGCCGGCTCCCCCTCGACCGCACCCTGTCCGTCGTCGCCCAGGCCGGTGCCGGGCTGTCGGTGCTGCACGGCCAGGGCACGATCCACCGCGACGTGAAGCCGGCCAACCTGCTGCTGCGCACCGACGGGTCCGGCACCCGGGTCATGGTCGCCGACCTCGGGGTCGCCAAGGCGATGATGCACGCGAGCGGCCTGACTCACGTCGTCGGCACCCCGGCGTACATGGCTCCCGAGCAGGCCACCGGCGGTGGCGTCGACGCGCGGGCCGACGTCTACGCCCTGGCCGCCGTCACCTACCACCTGCTGACCGGACAGGTGGCCCACGACGGCACCATCGCCGACCTCGCGCACCTCGAGCCACCGACGCCCCCGTCCGAGCTCGCCGACGTGCCGGACGGCATCGACGGCGTGGTCCTCCGGGGCCTCGACCCCGACCGGGAGGAGCGGTGGCCGGACGTCCAGACGTTCGTCCGGGCGTTCCAGTCCTTGGCCCCCGAACGGGGGAGCACCGTCCTGGTGAGCCCGCCCGACTACCGCCGGCGCACGGACGACGACGAGGCGCCGGCCGGCTCACGGGTGCTGCTCCTGCTGGTCTGCCTGGCGGCGTTCGTGGCGTGCTTCGTGGGAGCGCTCGTGGCGACCCAACAGCTGACCTGAGCGGAATTTCCCGGGCGGCGGCCTCTCCGCACTATCGTGAATCTCGGATCACCGCACCCCTGGTGACCGCTGCTACGCCACCCACCCGCGTGGCGCGACCGAAAGAGGATCTCCATGACAGCCGAGCCTGGCGAGCCCGCCGACCCCTCCGTATCCGACACCGTCGATGTCTTCGAGCTCGGCGCGGAGCACGAGCAGGTCGTGTTCTGCTCCGACCGGGCGACGGGCCTCAAGGCCATCGTGGCGATCCACTCGACAGCACTCGGTCCTGGCCTCGGCGGCACCCGCTTCTTCCCCTACACGTCGACAGCGGACGCCGTCCGAGACGTCCTCAACCTCTCGCGCGGGATGACGTACAAGAACGCCCTGGCCGGCCTCGACCTCGGGGGCGGCAAGGCCGTCATCATCGGTGACCCGGCCCGGGACAAGAACGAGGCGCTGCTGCGGGCGTACGGGCGCTTCGTGCAGTCCCTGAACGGCCGCTACATCACCGCCTGCGACGTCGGCACCTACTCCGCCGACATGGACGTGATCGCGCGCGAGTGCGACTTCGTGACCGGCCGCACGGTGGCGCACGGCGGCGCCGGAGACTCGTCGGTGCTCACGGCGTACGGCGTGTTCCAGGGGATGCGCGCGAGCGCCGAGGCCGTCTGGGGTGCACCGACCCTGTCGGGCCGCACCGTCGGCATCGCGGGCGTCGGCAAGGTGGGCCGCCACCTCGTCCAGCACCTCGTGGACGACGGCGCACGGGTCATGGTCACGGACGTGAACCCGGCGGCGGTCGAGGCGGTGGTCGAGAAGTACGGCGCCACGGCTGTCGCCGACACCGATGCCCTGGTGCGGGCGGAGATCGACGTCTACGCGCCGTGCGCGATGGGCGGCGCGCTGACCGACGAGGTGGTCGACGTGCTGACCGCGAGCATCGTCTGCGGCGCCGCCAACAACCAGCTCGAGCATCCCGGCATCGAGAAGGCGCTCGCAGATCGCGGCATCCTCTACGCACCCGACTTCTGCGTGAACTCCGGCGGGGTCATCCAGGTGGCCGACGAGCTCGAGGGCTTCAGCTTCGAGCGCGCCGAGCAGCGGGCGAGCGGGATCTACGAGACGACCAAGGAGGTCTTCGCGCTGGCGGAGGCCGACTCGATCACGCCCGAGGAGGCCGCCGAGAAGGTCGCCGAGCGCCGCATGCGCGACGTCGGTCGGCTGCGCGGGGTGTACCTGTCCGGTCGGTGACGACCGGGGTGGGTCAGTCGCGGGACGGCTCGGCGTAGTCGGACCAGTCGTCGTACTCGTCCGACACCTCGTCGGTGTCCGTCCCGGTGTCGCTGTCGTTGTCGCCGTGCAGCTCGCGTGCCAGCGCCCCGAAGTCCGTCTCGTGGGTGCGGTACTTCAGGTCGCGGGCGACCTTCGTCTGCTTGGCCTTAGCTCGGCCGCGCCCCATAGGGTCGACCCCCTCGCACGCTGGGCCGGGGCCACGGGAGAGCTCACCGAGGCCTACCGGTCTGTTCGGTCATCTGTCGTGGGTCCAACGCTACCCAATGGGTGGCTGTTCCCGCACACCCGATGCCCGAAACACGCTCGGATATCGCGTGGCGCGGGTCCGGAATCGGCCCTTCCGGCTACCAGCCGGGGTGCTGACCGGTCAGCCGGACCCGTCCGCCTTCCTGCCCGTCGAGAGCCGCCTCGCCGGCGACCCAGGCGTCGATCCCGTGGCCGGACAGGGTCTCCACGGCCCGGTCGACGTCGTCGGGCGGGACCAGGGCAACCATGCCGACGCCGCAGTTCAGGGTGGCCTCGAGGTCGTCCTGCGACAGCTGCCCGACGCGGCGTACGACGTCGAACACCTGCCCGGGGGCCCAGGTGGCGCGGTCGACGGTCACCAAGACCTCCTGCGGCAGCACGCGGGCCAGGTTGGCGGCCAGGCCGCCCCCGGTGACGTGCGCCATCGCGTGGACCCCGGTCGCCCCGGCGAGGGCCAGACACGCCTTCGCATAGATGCGCGTGGGCTCGAGCAGCTCCTCGCCGAGGGTCCGCCCGAGCTCGGGCACGTGGCGGTCGAGCGCCCAGCCCGCCTCCTGGAGGAGGACGTGGCGCACGAGGGAGTAGCCGTTGGAGTGGAGCCCGCTCGAAGCCATCGCGACGACGACGTCACCCGGGCGCACCCGACCCGGTCCCAGGAGGTCGGCCGCCTCGACGACGCCGGTGGCCGCGCCCGCGACGTCGTACGCATCGGGCTCCATCAGCCCGGGGTGCTCGGCGGTCTCGCCGCCGACGAGGGCACAGCCGGCCTCGACGCAGGCCTCGGCGATGCCCTTCACGATGGCCGCGATCCGCTCGGGGACGACCCGTCCGCAGGCGATGTAGTCGGTCATGAACAGCGGCTCAGCGCCGCAGACGACCAGGTCGTCGACGACCATCCCGACCAGGTCGAAGCCGATGGTGTCGTGGACGCCCATGGCCTGGGCGATCGCCACCTTGGTGCCGGCGCCGTCGGTGGAGGTGGCCAGGATCGGCTGACGGTAGCGGGTGAGCGCCGACGCGTCGTACAGGCCGGCGAAGCCGCCGAGCGTGCCGATCACCTCGGGACGCTCGGTCTTCGCGACCCACGCCTTCATCAGGTCGACCGCCTTGTCGGCAGCCTCGATGTCGACGCCGGCCGCGGCGTACGCACCGGGGGCCGGCGGCTGCCCCGTCGGCTGGGTCGGCTCGCTCACTTGGGGGTCTCCGGCTCAGGGGTTGTTGAGGACGGGCAGGGCGCGCCCGGTGATCGGGGAGCTGAGGCTGGCCTCGAGGAGGTGCTTGCCGAGCAAACTCTCGTCCGGGAGCGGCACGGGGTACTCGCCGGTGAAGCAGGCCATGCACAGGGCCGACGCCTCCTGGCCGGTCGCGGCGACCATGCCCTCCAGCGAGATGTAGCCGAGGCTGTCTGCGCCGACGCTGGCGGCGATCTCGTCGACGTCGAGGCCGTTGGCGATCAGCTCGGCGCGGGTCGCGAAGTCGATGCCGTAGAAGCACGGCCACTTCACCGGCGGGCTGCTGATGCGGATGTGGACCTCGGCCGCACCGGCCTCGCGGAGCATCCGCACCTGGGCACGCTGGGTGTTGCCGCGCACGATCGAGTCGTCGACCACGACGAGCCGCTTGCCGCGGACCATGTGCTCGAGAGCGTTGAGCTTGAGCCGGATGCCGAGCTGGCGCAGGGTCTGGCTGGGCTGGATGAAGGTGCGGCCGACGTAGGCGTTCTTGACGAAGCCCTGGCCGAACGGGATGCCGCTCTGCTCGGCGTACCCGGCGGCGGCGGGTGTGCCCGACTCGGGCACGGGCATCACCAGGTCGGCGTCGACGGGGTACTCGCGGGCGAGCTGCCGCCCCATCTCGACGCGGGCCTGGTGGACGCTGCGGCCGCTGATGGTGGCGTCCGGGCGGGCGAGGTAGACGTACTCGAACACGCAGCCCTTGGGCTCGGGGTCGGCGAACCGGTGCGAGCGCAGGCCGTTCTCGTCGATCACGATCATCTCGCCCGGCTCGACCTCGCGGACGACGCTGGCGCCGACCGTCGCCAGGGCGGCGTCCTCGCTCGCGACCACCCAGCCGCGCTCCAGCCGGCCGAGCACGAGCGGCCGGATGCCCTGCGCGTCACGCGCGGCGTACAAGGTGGTCTCGTTCATCCAGACGAACGAGAAGGCGCCGCGGAGCAGGGGCAGCACCTCGAGGGCACGCTGCTCCAAGGTGGTGTCGGGGTGATGGGCCAGGAGGGCCGTCACCAGGTCGGTGTCGCTCGTGGAGGGCTCGATCCCCCGGCCGTGCAGCTCGAGCTCGCCGGGCAGGCCCGGGAGGACGGCCACGAGCTCGCGCAGCTCGTGAGTGTTGATCAGGTTGCCGTTGTGGCCGAGGGCGATCGAGCCATCGTCGGTGGGGCGGAACGTCGGCTGGGCGTTCTGCCAGGTGCTGGCGCCGGTGGTGGAGTAGCGCGCGTGGCCGATCGCGAGGTGGCCCTTGAGGGACTCGAGCGAGGAGTCGTCGAAGACCTGCGAGACCAGACCCATGTCCTTGTAGACGAGGATCTGCCGGCCGTTGCTGACCGCGATGCCGGCCGACTCCTGACCACGGTGCTGGAGCGCGTAGAGGCCGAAGTAGACGAGCTTGGAGACCTCCTCGCCGGGAGCCCAGACGCCGAACACGCCACAGGCGTCCTGGGGGCCCTGGTCCAGCGGGTCGAGGGCCGCCGTGAGCCGACCGTCGCCGCCACGGCGGCTCTGGGGTGGGGTCACGCTCCGGAGTCTAGGTGAGCCGGTGTGTCGGGACGGCATCGGCGCGGCCCCACGCAGTGTCCGTTTTCCGCCAGATTCCTGGCCGCCGCTGCGCCATCGTGGACGCATGACGCTGACCTCCGAGACCACCCGCACGCTGACCGTGCACCCGATCGACCCGAGTCGTCTCGACGCCGTACGCCGCTCCGGGACGGACGGCTGGGGCAACGCGTTCTCGCCGTTCGCCGCGACCGGTGAGGGCGAGCCGTTGAGGTGCTGCCTGCGGTTCGCGCGGGCCGGCGAGTCGATCGCGCTGATCTCCTTCGCGCCGTTCACCGAGCCGTCGGTGTGGCGCGAGGTCGGTCCGGTGTACGTGCACGCCGAGCGCTGCGAGGGGTACGGCGAGCGCTGGCTCCCCGACGAGCTCCGGCGCGGGCCGCGGGTCCTGCGGACCTACCGCGCCGACGGCTCCATGAACTACGAGCACAACACCCTGGTCGGCGACGAGGACCTCGAGCCCTTCCTCGACGCCCTCCTGGACGAGGCGGACGTCGCGACCGTGCACGTGCGGACCGTGCTGCCGCAGTGCTACCTCTACGCCGTGACCCGCTGACCGCAGCTCAGAGCTCGCCGAGCTTCTGGAGCAGCAGCGCCTCGGCGAGGACCGCCCGCCGGAACTCGGCGAGGTGGAGCCCCTCGTTGGCGCCGTGCGCCCGGGTGTCGGGGTCCTCGACGCCGGTCACCAGCACGCTCGCTCCGGGGAACGCCTCGAGGAACTCCGCGATGAACGGGATCGACCCGCCGACCCCCATGTCGATCGGAGGAGTGCCGTCCCAGGCCTCGGTGAACGCCGCCCGCGCGGCGTCGTACGCCGACCCGGTGGCATCGATGAGGGTGGGCTCGCCGCTGTCGACGGGCGTGATCGTCATGGTGGCCCCCCACGGCAGGTGCTTCTCGAGATGCCGGGTGAGGGCGTCATGGGCGTTGGCCACCGAGTCTCCCGGGGCGATCCGCATGCTCAGCCGCGCGGTGGCCGAGGGCACGAGAGTGTTGCTCGAGCCCTCGGCCTTCGGCGCGGTCAGCCCGATCACCGAGAGGGACGGCTTGGTCCAGAGGCGCTCGACGGCCGACCCGGTGCCGATCCACTGGACGCCCGGGGCGATGCCGGACTCGGCGCGCAGGCGCTCCTCGGGGTACTCGACCTCCGCGGCGGGCCCGGCGTACAGGCCCTCGACGGCGACGTTGCCGCCGTCGTCGTGGAGGGTGGCTATCAACCGGGAGAGCGTCATCAGCGAGTCGGGCACCAGCCCGCCCCACATGCCGGAGTGGACGGCGTGGTCGAGGGTGCGGACCTCGACGTCGACTCGGACCAGCCCGCGCAGGCTGGTGGTCAGGGCGGGGACGCCGATGTCCCAGTTGGCGCTGTCGGCCATCACGATGACGTCCGCGCGCAGCTCCTCGAGGTGCTGCTGGAGGAGCCTGACCAGGGTCGGCGAGCCGATCTCCTCCTCACCCTCGACGAACATCACGACGTTGACCGGGAGATCGTCGCCGTGGGCGCGGAGGGCGCCGAGGTGGGCGGCGATGCCGGCCTTGTCGTCGGCGGCACCGCGGCCGTAGAGCCGGCCGTCGCGCTCGGTCGGCTCGAACGGCGGCGAGTCCCAGTCGGCGTGGTCGTTCTCGGGCTGGACGTCGTGATGGGCGTAGAGCAGGACCGTCTTCGCGCCCTCGCGGCTGCTCCGCTTGTGCGCGATGACCGCGGGACGGCCGCCGTCCGCGCTGGTGATCTGCGCCTCGAACCCTTCGGCGGCGAAGAGGTCACGAACCGCCTCGGCGCTGCGCTGGACCTCGCCGGCGCGCACCGGGTCGGCGCTCACCGACTGGATGCGGACCAGCGCCTCGAGGTCACGGCGTACACCCGGAAGCACGTCGCGCACGCGGGCGCGGAGGTCGTCGTTCATGGTGGCGAACCTACCCAGGGCGGTCCGGGGCCCGACACGCCGGGGAAAATTGTCAGACAATCATTTGGAGAACCAGGGTCCGGTGCGGGACGATGGAGGCGACTTCCCCGGCCCGTCCCGCCGGCCCGTGTGCCCGATCCGAAAGCAGCGCCAGATGACCGAGACCGCCCACCACATCGAGCTCACCGAGACGTACGCCGCGCACAACTACCACCCGCTGCCGGTGGTCCTCTCCTCCGGTGAGGGCGCGTGGGTGACCGACGTCGACGGCCGTCGCTACCTCGACTGCCTGGCCGGCTACTCGGCGCTCAACTTCGGTCACGCGCACCCGCGGCTCGTCGAGGTCGCCCGCCACCAGCTCGGCAGGCTGACCCTGACCAGCCGCGCGTTCTACAACGACCAGCTCGGGCCGTTCTCACAGGCGCTCGCCGAGCTGACCGGCAAGGAGATGATCCTGCCGATGAACTCCGGCGCCGAGGCCGTCGAGACCGCGATCAAGGTCAGCCGCAAGTGGGGCTACCAGGTCAAGGGCGTCCCGGAGAACCACGCGACGATCATCGCGATGGAGGGCAACTTCCACGGACGCACCACCACCATCGTCTCCTTCTCGACCGACCCCGACGCGACGCACGACTACGCGCCGTACACGCCGGGCTTCCGGCTGGTGCCCTACGGCGACATCGAGGCGCTGCGGGCCGCGATCGACGACACCACCGTGGCGGTGCTGCTCGAGCCGGTGCAGGGCGAGGCCGGCGTGGTCATCCCGCCCGACGGCTTCCTGAGCGACGTCCGCACCCTCTGCCGCGACCAGAACGTGCTGATGGTCGCCGACGAGATCCAGTCCGGTCTCGCCAGGACCGGACGCACGTTCGCCTGCGACCACGAGGACGTCGTCCCCGACATGTACATCCTCGGCAAGGCGCTGGGTGGCGGCCTGTACCCGGTGTCGGCCGTCGCCGCGAACCGCGACGTGCTCGGCGTGATCACGCCCGGCACGCACGGGTCGACGTTCGGCGGCAACCCGCTCGCGGCCGCGATCGGTCGCGAGGTCGTCACGATGCTGCAGACCGGTGAGTTCCAGGAGCGCGCCGCCAAGCTCGGCGAGCAGCTGTACGACGGCCTCACCGGCCTGGTCGGGCACGGGATCGACGCCGTCCGCGCGCGGGGGCTGTGGGCGGGCATCGACATCGCCACCGACAAGATGACCGGCCGGGAGTTCACCGAGGCGCTGCTGGGCAAGGGCATCCTCGCCAAGGAGGCCCATGGCCAGACCGTGCGTCTCGCTCCCCCGATCGTCGCCTCGGAGTCCGACATCGACCTGCTCGTCACGTCGTTCAGCGACGTCATCACCGCGTAGTCCCCATCGCCGAGTCGTCATGTGACGACTCGGCGTGATCTCGGCGTCTCTTTGCGCCGACTCAGCGAGCGACGAGGTTGCGGAGCGGCCGCCCGTCGCGGAGACGCTCGAGCTGGTCGCGGACCAGAGCGGCCATCCGGGGCAGCATCGCGGTGGTGCCGCCGGCGATGTGAGGGGTGATCAGCACGTTCGGCGCCGCCCAGAGGGGATGGTCGTCGGGCAGCGGCTCGGGGTCGGTGACGTCGAGCGCGAAGGACAGCCGCCCGGCCTCGGCGAGCACGGCCTCGGTGTCGACGACCGGCCCGCGGCCGACGTTGACCACGAGGGCCCCGTCGTGCAGCTGCGCGAGGAAGGACGCGTCGACCAGGCCGCGCGTCGAGTCGGAGAGCGGGAGCACCGCGACCACGACGTCCTGAGCGCCCCAGTCGACGGCGTCCGCGGTCACGACCCGTCCGAGCAGGTCGTCGTCGCGTGCGGCACTGGCGACACCGGTCACCACGGCCCGGCAGGCGAGCATGCGCTCGGCCACTGAGCGTCCGATCGAGCCGTAACCCAGGATCGCGACGCGGCTGTCGGCCAGGCTGGGGCGCTCGACCTCCTGCGCCCAGTGCCCGTGGTCGCGCACCGCGACGTCGATACCGCGTAGCGAGGCGATCGTGAGTCCCAGAGCCATCTCGGCGGTCGCGTCGTCGTGGACGCCGCGGGCGCTCAGCAGATCGATGGTCGGCGGGACGAGGTCGATGACCGCGTCGTACCCGGCCGTCTGGAGCTGCAAGGCGCGCAGCCGAGGGAGGCGGTCCAGCATGCGCGCCGTCCGACGGGCCCTGATGTAGTCGGGCACGAGCAGCTCCACCTCGTCGGGCCGTGGAGGCAGCTCCTCGCCTTCGCCCCACACGAGCAGGTCGACGCCCTCCACGGCGCCGACGGCGTCCGCGAGCTCCGGGGACTGGATCGCGGCGACGATCACGACGCCACCAGCGGGAGCAGCGGCGACAGGTCGGCGCGTTCGCCACTCGCGCGCACACGCCCCTCACGCTCGGCGTCGACCCACGCGAGCTCGCCCGTCGCGAGGGCGATCCAGGTCTCCGCGTCCAGCTCGACCACGGCCGGCGGTGTGCCTCGCGTGTGGCGCACGCCCGCGACGGCCTGCACGGCGGCGTACGGCGGCACCCGCACCTCGACCGAGGCGCCGGGCGCGCGATCGGACAGGACGGCCAGGAAGTGCTTCACGAGCAGGCGGGTCTGCTGGGGATCTCGTGGTGATGCGGCGAGCGCGTCCCGCACCTCGGCGGACGGCGCTGTGCGGAGTCGTGCTGGCACGCTGACATCTCACCATGCCACCCGGGCACGGCGTCGGTCAGCGTCTCGGCCTACGGATCGCCCCCCGCACGAGGTGTTGGGCGCGTCGGGCCGCACGCTCGACGAGCAGGGGCCGGCGTACGGCGGGGGCGGCCGGCCGCGTGGAGGCGACGATCGCGTCGGCCACGCGCTCGCAGCAGCGGCCGTCGCGCTCAGGGAAGGCTTCCCGGATGCGGTCGAGGTACATCGGCTCCGGCTCGGGGCCCGCCTCGACAGTCTTCACGATCGCTTCCACCGCCTCGTCCGCGGTCAGGGTCACCGGCCCGAAGCCGTCGCGGTCGTAGTCGAAGTAGCCGTGGCGCCCCAGGTGCCACCCGGTCTCGATGCGCTCGCGGTCGAACTGGAAGTACACGATCGGCCGCTCGATGTAGGCGGCGTTGAAGAACATCGACGAGTAGTCGGTGACCAGCACCCGGGCTCGCGCGAAGAGCTCCTGCACGTTCTCGCCCTCGAACGTCAGCGGCCGGACGTGCCGGGGAGTGTCGAGCCGCCCGGTCGTCTGGAAGTTCGGGTGCATCAGCAGACCGATGGTCAGGCCAAGTCGCTCCGCCAGGTCGCGGAGCTCGGGACTGTTGAGCACCGCCGTCCACTCGCGGGCGTACTGCGAGCTCTCGAGCTCCTCCCTGTCGACCACGTGTCGCCCACCCTGGGTCGGCTGGGCGTCGGACAGCCACTGCCGCCAGGTCGGCGCGATCAGGATCAGGTCGCGCTTCTCCGGCGGGAAGCGGTTGCCCTCCTCGAGCACCCGGTCGAAGCGGGGTAGTCCGGTGAGCTTCACCTCGCGCGTCGTCAGCCGGTACGTCGTGTGGTCGGCCACCACGGACTCCCACTCGGCGGGGGTGCTGGTGACGAAGAGGTCGATGTCCTTGCGGTTGAACCAGGTGGACAGGTCGTCCTTCATGACGCCGTGCTGGAGGAAGGTGAAGCGCCAGCCCGGCTCCGCGAGCTCCCGGATCGCCTTCGGCCGGACCACGACCTCGTCGATGTGGGAGGAGATGAGGTGCTGGGCGTTCAGCATCAGCAGCTTCCACGCCAAGGAGCCGTGTGGCACGACGCGGTGGTAGCCGTCGCGCCGCAGCCTGCGGTAGTCCGGGGTGCCCTTCTCGATCACGAACCAGGCGTTGATCCCGCGCCGGTGCGTACGCAGGTAGCGGAACAGGTGCTCGGCGCTGTCGTCTGCGTTGAACACCCGGTCGATGAGCACCCAGGCGTCGCCGAAGTAGCGCCGGACCAACCGGCTCCTGGCCAGTCGCAGCACGGCTCCGCCCCCGCGCGGGAGCTCCTTGCCGCGCGACCGGTCCTGCGCGTGCGGGTGCGGGTCGTGGGCCTTCTTGATCATTGCCGGGGTGAGGCGATGGTGGGCAGGCGAAGGCTCCTCGGTGCGCAGCTCGAGGTCGCGCCCGTCCACGGTCACGCGGAGCGTGCCGAGCGGCAGCCAGACGATCCGCTCATGGAGCAGCGTGCGGTCGAAGAACCGGACGTCACGGATCTTCTGGTGCGCCGGCTCGACCCGTAGGCCCTGGACCGAGAACACTTCCTCGGGCGGACCACCGGTGTAGCGGTAGGTGACCCGCATCAACCGCTGGTCCGGGTCGAGCTTGTCGACCACGGCGTACGCCGACCGCCAGGGCTCCTCGGAGTAGCCGTGTCGCAGCATCTCCCGCCACAACGTGCTGACGGGCGTGGCGGCGTAGGCGTCGATGCCGTTCTGGTCGAGCAGCGCGCAGATCTGCGCCATGAGCTCGTGGAAACGTGCGACTGTCTCGCCGTGGGCGGCGGTCGGCGCCGTCATCCGCTCGTTCGTCCGCAGGTACCACGAGAGCTCGTAGATCACCATGCCCTGCAGCCACGTCGGAGGCCGTCCGTGGCGCTCGGCGCCGTCGCGGAGCAGGGCGAGGTAGCCCTGCTCCGGAACGGCGGTGAACATTCCCGGGTTGGTCCACCGCTGCTCCAGCTGCGACGTCCCGTCGCCTCGCACCCGGTAGCGGTAGACGGCCGCCGGGAGAAAGGCGACGAGTGGCTCCCCGGCGTGCAGGAGGTACTCACAGCAGAAGAGGCCGTCCTCGAACGACGGACCGACGGCGACGAAGCGGAGCGACTGCTCCTCGACCAGGTCGGACCTGAAGAAGGCCGACGCCACGTGCCCGTGGAAGTGGCCGGAGTCGTAGTCGAGGTTCCGCAGCCGGCTGGCGCTGGTCATCAGGGAACGCGTCAGGGTGTGCGGGGTGAGCTCCCCCGTCGTCTCGTCGAACACCATCCGGTTGGTGGCGACCATCACCGTCTCGGGGCGCTTGCTCAAGAAGGCGTCGACCTCGGCCAGGAACCTCGGGTCGAGGACGTCGTCGGGGTCGGTGAAGGTCACCCACTCACCGCGGACTTGCGAGAGGCCGGCATTGCGCGCGGATGCCACCCCTTCGTTCGGCTGGCTCACCACCCGGACGAGATCCGGGCTCCGCTCCTGCCACGCCTGGAGCGCCGACAGCGTGCCGTCCGTGGACCCGTCGTCGACGACGATCACCTCGACCTGGTCGAGCGCGAACTCCTGCCCCTCGATCGACCCGATGAAGTCGTCGAGGTAGCGCTCGACGTTGTAGGCCGCGCTCACGATCGAGAAACGCGGCCTACTGCCCTGCGCGTCGGTCAATGTCATCTCTCCGAGATCCTGGGGCGCTCCTCACCCGGAGCGGCGCTTGTCGTCAATCGTGGTTGCCGGCCATCCACGACGACCTACGCGTCGCCGGATCCCGACTCTCATCCCGCCGAACTGTCCGCGCAGCCGTGGCGACAAGCATGCCATTCGTGCCACCGCATCGCGAATGGGCGCGCGCGGGCGCGACCGCAGGTCACGCCCGGTCTCGGCGGCCGCCACGCGCCAGCCGCGCCGCGCGTCGACGGAGGGCAGCTCGGACCCGTCGGCCGAGGATCACGGCGAGTTCGCGCGTCGGCACGGCATCCACGGGCGTGGACGTCTCGGCTACGCCGGCGGACCGGTTCCTCCCGCCTCGTTCGGTCCCGGCATCCCGCCGTGTACGAGGCTTCGACGCCGAACGGGCCCGGCGTCCTCTCGGCGGCGCATCCAGGGTCCACGTGCCGCGAGCGGCCACGGCGATGGCGCCGAGCGCTGCTTCGGCGGCCAGCTCGATCGGGACCTGCTCGACGGGCGCGTCCTCACCCTCGACGGCGTACGACGGGCCGCGCAGCGAGTCGAGGCTGCCGGCGAGGTGCACCCCGGATGCCTCCAGCCAGGCGATGCCCCGCTCGGCCTCGGTTGCCGACTGCTCGATCGCCCACCCGGGCAGCCGTGCCTTCCCCTCGTCGTCGCCGGGCTCGCGCATCTGGACCAGGCGCTTGATCACTCCGTTGCGCATCGTCCGCGAGTACTCCTGCCAGCTCAGCTTCGAGTCGAGCCCTTCGATGATCCTGTGGATCAGCGTCACCTCGAGAGAGGTCAGGCTGCGGTTGCTGTAAGGGACCGGCTGACCGACCAGCGCGCCGTCGGGAAGATCCAGCAGCCGCTCGAAGGTGGCCGGCAGCAGGGTTCGGTCGGCCTCGTCGAGCACCACCACGGTGATCCGTTCGGGTGGCAGGATCCGAGCCCAGCCGGAGATCAGAGCCTCGGGGTCCGCGCGTCGCCAGAAGCGGTTCGGTGTCCGGTCGCTCCTCCGGAAAGCTTCCTCCAACCATTCCTCGAGCGATACGGCGCGGCCGTAGGTCCGCACCACCTGTTGCCAGTTCGAGAGCGCGAGCATCACCGGGTTGCGGGCCGCGGCGAGGATGTGAACCCGGTCCGGTCCGAGATCCTGCACGAGCTTGACTCGCGCGTCGTCGTCCGCGTCGCCGAGGAACTCGCTGCTGAGGACCACCCGATCGGATGTCGCCGACACCTCGCGCGCGAGCTCCTCCCAGACCTCCGGCGGTGGTGGGGGCGCGGGGTTGCTCTCCCCCCCTTCCTGGCGGCGCATGAGCGACTTGGCGGCTCGGTGGTGGGCGGGTTCGACTCCCGGGTAGGAGACGCCGGCGTCCTGCAACAGCTGACGCATGCTCGCCAGCGTGGTCTGGATGGCCGTGGTGCCGGTCTTGAACGGTCCGACGTGGACGAGGACCGCGTCGCGCGGCAGCGACGGAAGTCGTGCGAGGGGCGCGTCCGTCACGTCGCGAGCGTAGCGAAGGCCGATCGACGGCCTACCGTCACGACGGCTCCGCGTCCTCCGGGTAGGGCTGGAGCATCGAGTAGTAGACGTAGGTACGCCGAGCCTTCGAGCGGCCGCGGGTCTTGTCCGCCCACTTGGCGAGCACCTCGTCGACCTCGCCCATGAACTCCGCGGCCTCGTCCTTGGTCAGCTTCATCGCCTGGTCGACGATGGCGCTGAAGCTGTCCTTCCGCTTCTTCTCGAACGAGAAGACCTCGTCGACGAGGCGATGCGCCCATGCCGACTTGTTGTGCTGGAAGAACGTGACGGCCGCCTTGCCGCCGGGCTGCTTCGAGATCTCCGACGGGTCGAGCCGGAAGCCGCGCTCGTCGCGCAGCTTCCAGACTCGGTCGCGCTTGTCGCGGGCGGCCTCCGGCGCGGGCTCGATGACGCCGTACTTGGCCAGCTGCCGGAGGTGGAAGCTCGCCTGGTTGGCGGGGATCCCGAGCGCCTCACCGACGTCCGCGGCGCGCATGGGTCCGGTGGCGCCGAGCTCGTCGAGGATCCGGCCGCGGGTCGGATGGGCAATGGCGCGCAGGACGCGAGGGTCGCTCATCGGGCGGGGGTCGTAAGGCACGAACCCATCGTAGCAATTCCGCACGTACTCTTGCGCAACAACTATTGCGCAATATATGTTGCGGAACATGACCGGATACCGACAGCTCGCCCGCAACCGCGACTTCACGATCCTGTGGGTCGGCGAGACCGTCAGCGAGCTGGGCTCGACGATGTCGCTCTTCGTGTTCCCGCTACTCGGCTACCACCTGACCGGCTCGACCGCCGTCGCGGCGCTGCTCGAGGGCGCCGGCCTGCTCGGGATGGTCGCGATGATGCTGCCGGCCGGCCTGCTGGCCGACCGCTTCGACCGGCGGCGGCTGATGGTCGGCGCCAGCGCCACCGGCGCCGTGCTCTACGGCAGCCTCGCCGTCGCCGGCGTGCTCGGCGCGCTGACCGTGCCGCACCTCGCGGCGGTGGCCCTGCTCACCGGCGTCGCGCAGGGCGTGTTCCAGCCGGCCCAGATGGCCGCGATCCGCTCGGTCGTGAGCACGGAGGAACTGCCGACCGCCTTCAGCCAGAACCAGGCGCGGCAGCACGTCGCCTCGCTGGTCGGCGGCCCGCTCGGCGGTCTGCTGTACGCCGTGCGCGCTTGGGCGCCGTTCGCCGTGGACGCCGTCTCCTACTGCGTCTCGTGCCTGACCCTCAGCCGCATCCGCACCGACCTGCGGCCGCAGCCGCGTGAGGGCGCCCCGCGGCGGCCGCTCCAGCAGGTGCAGGAGGGCTACCGGTTCATCCGCCACCAGCCGTTCTTCCGGACCCTCATGGTCTGGTCCACGCTCAGCAACCTGGTCGTCAACGCCTGCTTCTTCGTGGTGATGATGCGACTGGTCCGCGAGGGCGTGCAGCCCGCCCAGATCGGTCTGATCTCGACCGCGGCCGGCGTCGGCGGCATCCTCGGCGCGCTCGTCGCGCCGTACGTGATCGACCGGATCCGGACCGGCACGCTGACGGTCCTGGTCGGCTGGGCGTGCGTGCTGCCGCTGGTCCCGCTGATGTGGTGGTCCACCACCACTGCGGCCTGCGCCTCGGTCTTCGTGATCCTGCTGATGAACCCCGCCGGGAACGCCGGCATCGGCGCCTACCGCGCGGCGATGACCCCGGACGACCTGCAGGGACGGGTCGGCTCGGCGATGTCCTTCGTGACCATGGCGGGGCTGCCGCTCGCACCGGTGCTCGGCGGGACGCTGCTCGAGGTCTTCGGGGGCCCCGCTGCGATCGCCGGCATGGTGGCCGCCTCCGTCCTCACCGCGCTGATCCCGACGTTCAGCCGGTCCATGAACTCGGTGCCCCGTCCGTCCGAGTGGCCGCGCACCGAGGCCCGCCCGCAGGCGGCCGCGCCGGCCGCCGTAGAACCCGCCTGACCGTCCCCACGACTACCTACCGACAAGGAGCACCGCCATGAACCACACCGTCATCGAGGCCCACGCCCGCTACCTGATCGAGGAGCGGACCCGCCCGCCCCGCCACACGCGGGCCACCACCCGCCGCCGTCACCACCGGTTCCCGCGGGTCGGGTGGCTGTGAGGCAGAGCGACGCGGATGACCCACCCCGTACACCGGGACGACCTGGCGTCGTCCCGGTGTGCGGTGCGTCAGTCCCAGCGGCCTTGCCGGCCGCGCTTGGTCTCCGAGCGCCGCTTCTTCTGGTCGAGCCGCCGCTGCTTGGCCGCCCGCGAAGGCTTGGTCGGGCGGCGCTTGCGTGGCGGCGCTGCGGCGGCCTCCGTGAGGAGCGCGGCGAGCCGCTCACGGGCCGCTCGTCTGTTGGCCAGCTGCGCGCGGTGCTCGGACGCGGCGACGGTGATCACGCCGTCCACGAGCCGCCCCTCCAACCGGGCCAGCATCCGGGCCCGCGTCGTCTCCGGGAGCGACGGCGACCTCGCAACGTCGAAGGACAGCTCGACGCGCGAGTCTGTGGTGTTCACGCCCTGGCCGCCGGGACCGGATGACCGGGAGTAGCGCTCGGACAGCTCGCGGTCGGGGACGACGACCGAGCGCCCGATCCGCAGACCGCCGTCCTCCATCACAGGTCCTCGAGGATCCCTAGCGTGGTGCGCCAGACGTCGGATCCGGGTTCGATCACGACGAAGTGGCCGCCCACCACCTCCGTGAGCTCGGCGCGCCCGCCGGCGTCGATCGCGGCACGCACGTAGTCGCGCGACTGGCTGATCGGGACCGTGTCGTCGTCGACGGCGTGCACGCAGTGGACGCGCACGTCGAGCGGGACCTGCCGGATCGGGTCGACGGCGTCGTCGCCGGTGCCCGGCGGGTGACCCAGGAAGCGCTCGACCGCGCCGTCACCCAGCCCGTCGGCGTACGCCGACCGCAGGTCGAGGACCCCGGCCTGGGACACGACCCCGGTCACCTCCACCTTGGCGGGCCACTCGGGATGTCGCCCTCGGGACGCGGCCCAGGTCGCCAGATGGCCGCCGGCCGAGTGGCCGACCGTGATCACCCGGTCGAGCGGGACGTCCTGCTCGGCGAGTGTGTCGATCGCCGCGGCGATGTCGTCCAGGGTGCTGGGGACGCCGCCCCCGTTGCCGACCCGGCGGTACTCGACGGTCCACGCCGCCCACCCGTGCTCGACCAGGCTGGCGGCGAGGGGGCGGCCGTACTCGAGCCCGTACGCCGCCTTCCAGAACCCGCCGTGGATGACCGCGACCGTGCCGCACGGCGTACCGGCGGGCAGGCTGAGCTCGCCGAACTGGCTCGGGTCGTCGCCGTAGCGAATCGTCCGGGGTGCGCCGCTCACGAGCGCAGTGTGGCAGCCCGGTGATGCACGCCGCGCTCAGTCGTCGGGGCCGGCGTTGTGGCAGACGGCCTCGACGTTGTTGCCGTCGGGGTCGCGCACGAAGGCGCCGTAGTAGCGCTCGTGGTACTCCGGCCAGAGCCGCGGCGCGTGCAGCGTCTCGGCGCCCAGCTCGGTGGCGGCGGCGTGGAACGCCCGGACGTGTGCTGCATCCTCGGCCCGGAAGGCGATGTGCACCTCGCGGTTGGGAGGCATGTCGTCGTAGCGGCTGATCCAGAAGTCGGGATGTCCGTCGCGGCCGTACCCGACCGCCACGTCGAAGTCCATCTGGCGGGAGTAGCCCAGCGTGCCGAGCACGCGGTCGTAGAAGGTCTTGGCGGCGTCGAGGTCGGCGCAGTTGATGCCGAAGTGGTCGATCATGCGGCACAGCATCGCCGACCCCGCGGGGTGGCGACAGAGGCGGTGGTCCCGCTCGATGACGAACTGGCCTACAGACGGCGCTCCGGCCGGGTCCCGGCAGTCGTTCGTAGGCCAGTCAGTTCCCGAACGCCGCCCGCAGGGTCGTCCGCCAGGCCTGGCCGAGCTCCTCGAGGGGGATCTCGAAGCGGTCGGAGACGATCAGCGACGATCCGCCGGTGCGGCCGATGGGGCCGGCGGGGACGCCGAGGCTGGCGGCCATCGTCAGGAACGAGTCGACCCGGTCCTCGGGGACGGTGACGATCGCCCGCGACGCCGACTCGGAGAAGAGCCCGACGAAGGGGTCACCCAACAGCGAGACCGTCGCGCCGATGCCGTGGCGCAGGCAGGACTCGACGAGCGCCTGTGAGAGGCCGCCCTCCGACATGTCGTGGGCACTCGAGACGTAGCCCCCGCGTGCGGCGTCCACGAGCAGCCGCGCGAGGTTGGCCTCGTCGCGCAGGTCGACCACCGGTGGGCTCCCGCCGAGGTGCCCGTGGACGACCTGCGCCCACTCCGAGCCGGAGAGCTCCTCGCGGGTCTGGCCGAGGTGGACGATCACCTCGTCGGGCGCGACGAACCCGGTCGGGGTACGCCGGCGTACGTCGTCGATCACGCCGAGCACGGCGACCACCGGCGTCGGCAGGATCGCGGTCTCGCCGGTCTGGTTGTAGAGCGAGACGTTGCCGCCGGTCACGGGGATGCCGAGCGCGACACACGCGTCCTTGAGGCCACGGCAGGCCTCGGCGAACTGCCACATCACGGCGGGGTCCTCGGGCGAGCCGAAGTTCAGGCAGTCGGAGACGGCCAGCGGCATCGCACCCCCGCACGCGACGTTGCGGTAGGCCTCCGCCAGCGCCAGCTGCGCGCCGGCGTACGGATCGAGCTTGCAGAAGCGGCCGTTGCCGTCGGTCGCGACGGCGACACCCAGATGGGTCTGCTCGTCGATGCGCACCATGCCGGCGTCCGACGGCTGTGCGAGGACGGTGTTGCCCTGGACGTAGCGGTCGTACTGGTCGGTGATCCACGACTTGTCGCAGAGGTTGGGCGACCCGGCGAGACGCAGGACGGTGTCGCGGAGCTCGCCGTCGTCGGCGGGCCGGGGCAGCGACTCGGCGCCGTCAGCCTGGAGGTCGTCCTGCCAGTCGGGCCGCTCGAACGGACGGTGGTACGTCGGCCCGTCGTGGGCGACCGACCGCGGGGGTACGTCGACCACGGTCTCGCCGTGCCAGTCGATCTGCAGCCGTCCGGTGTCGGTGACCTCCCCGATGACGACGGCCTCGACGTCCCACTTCGCGCAGATCTCCAGGAACCGCTCGACGTCGTCCGGCCGGCAGACGGCCATCATCCGCTCCTGCGACTCGCTCATCAGGATCTCCTCGGGCGCCAGCGAGGAGTCGCGGAGCGGGACGCGGTCGAGCGAGACGTGCATGCCGCCGTCGCCGGCGCTGGCGAGCTCGGAGGTGGCGCACGACAGACCGGCGCCGCCGAGGTCCTGGATGCCGGTGACGACGCCCGCCGCGAAGAGCTCGAGGGTGCACTCGATGAGCAGCTTCTCCATGAACGGGTCACCGACCTGGACGCTGGGCCGTTTCGCCGGGCCTGTCTCGTCGAACGTCTCGCTGGCCAGGACACTGACGCCGCCGATGCCGTCACCGCCCGTCCGCGCGCCGTACAGGATCACCTGGTTGCCGACGCCCGAGGCCTGGGCGAGATGCAGGTCCTCGTGTCGGAGGACCCCGACGCAGAGCGCGTTGACGAGCGGGTTGCCGGCGTACGACGGGTCGAAGACCGCCTCGCCGCCGATGTTGGGCAGGCCGAGGCAGTTGCCGTAGCCGCCGATGCCGGCCACGATCCCGGGCAGCACGCGGTGGGTGTCGTCGGCGTCGAGCGGCCCGAAGCGCAGCGGATCCATCACCGCCACCGGCCGCGCCCCCATCGCGAGGATGTCGCGGACGATGCCGCCGACCCCGGTCGCCGCGCCCTGGTAGGGCTCGACGTACGACGGGTGGTTGTGCGACTCGATCTTGAAGGTGACGGCGTACCCCTGGCCGATGTCGATGACGCCGGCGTTCTCGCCGATGCCGGCCAGCATCTTGCCGACGGGGGTCTCCTGGACGATCTCGCCGAACTGCTTGAGGTGGACCTTGGACGACTTGTAGGAGCAGTGCTCGCTCCACATCACCGAGTACATCGCCAGCTCGCTGCTGGTCGGCCGCCGGCCGAGGATCTCGCGGATCCGGGTGTACTCGTCTTCCTTCAGCCCCAGCTCCCCCCAGGGCTGCTCGCGCTCGGGATCGGCCTCGGCCAGGGCGACGGTGTCGAGGGAGGACGCCACGGTGACAACCTATCCTCGGGCGGCCGCGGGGCCCGGCAGCGGCGTGGCCGGGGCCGTTGCGATCCCCGGCTCACCGGGGATTCCTGCGCTCCTCAGCCGTTGCAACCCCCGAGAAGCGCCGGGAGTGCCAGCCGGATGTGACAGATGGGGCCGACGATCAGGCGAGCATGCCGTCCGCGATGACCTCGAGGAGCGGGCGTACGGCGGCCCGGTCGAGGTCGGCGTTGTCGGCCACGGTGGCGACGCCGCCGACGAGGCGGCACATCTGGACGGCTTCGATGTGCTCGCGCAGAGCGTGCTCCTCCTCGAGCCGGTCGACGACGCGCTGCGTGGCGCGAGCGAGGACCTGGCACTTGGTGACGATCGGGGAGCTCTCGTCGCCCATCGCGCTGGTGATCTTGGCCGGCCCACCCTTGTGCATGCTGATCAGGTCGACGTAGGTCTCGAACCACGACAGCAGCAGGTCGCGCGGCGCCCCCTCGTGGAGCAGCACCTTGTCGACGGCGTCGTTCACCCGGTCGACCCAGCTCTGCATGATCGCGTCCATCAGGACGTCGCGGCTCGGGAAGTGCCGGTAGAGCGTGCCGGCGCCGACACCGGCCCGCTTGGCCACCGCGTCGAGCGAGGCGTCGTAGCCCTGCTCGCGGAAGACCTCACGGGCGGCCTCGATCAGCCGCTCCCGGTTGCGCTGCGCATCGGCGCGCATGGTCACCTCACTTGCCAAACGGAGACACTCTCCGTATAGTCGATCTCCAAGCGGAGAACTTCTCCGTTACAGCGTACATCGGCTCCACCTCGAGAGCCAGACAAGGACCTCATCCCGTGTCATCTGTACTGTCCACCCGCAACACCCACGGTCAGCAGGACCTGCCCGCGGAGCTGCCGGCGAACGCCGGCCGGGCCGCGACGGGGATCGCGATCGTGCTCATGGCCCAGCTCATGCTGGTGCTGGACGTCGCCGTGATGAACGTCGCGCTCCCGCGCATCGACACCGACCTCGGCTTCGGCCCGGCCTCGCTGTCGTGGGTGCTCAACTCCTACACGCTCGCCTTCGGCGGGCTCCTCCTGCTCGGCGGTCGCCTCGGCGACGTCCGCGGTCGCCTCCGCCTGTTCGAGATCGGGCTCGGCGTGTTCACGCTGTTCTCGCTGCTCGGCGGGCTCGCCCAGACGCCCGACCAGCTGGTGATCGCCCGCGCCCTCCAGGGCGTCGGCGCCGCCCTCGCCGCGCCGAGCGTGCTGGCCCTGCTCACCACGAGCGCGCCCGACGAGGCCGCGCGCAACCGCGCGCTCGCGCTGTTCGGCGCGGTCTCCTCCGCCGGTGCGACCATCGGCCTCCTGGTCGGCGGCGTCGTCACCGACCTCGGCTCGTGGCGCTGGACGCTGTTCATCAACGTGCCGATCGGCATCGCCGTACTCACCCTCGCGCGTCGGTTCGTGACCGAGACGCCGCGTCGCCCCGGCCGCTTCGACCTCGTCGGCGCGGTCACCGCGACCCTCGGTGCCGTCGCGATCGTCTGGTCGTTCATCGGTACGCCGGAGCACGGCTGGCTGTCGGTCCGGACCATCGGTGGTCTGGTGGTCGGCCTGGCGCTGATCGCAGTCCTCGCCCGCACCGAGCTGCGCCACCCGCACCCGTTGATCCAGCCGCACCTCGTGCGCAACCGGCATCGTGTCGCGGCGCTGGTGACGATGGCGTTGGTGATCGGCGCGAACCTGTCGATGTTCTTCCTGGTCGTGCAGTACGACGAGCGCGTGCTCGCCATGGGCCCGCTCGCGACCGGCTTCGCGTTCCTGCCCTTCAGCCTCGCCGTCTTCGGGATGTCCCGCATCACGCCGCGGCTGATCAGCTGGATGGGCGCGCGCACGATGATCATGATCGGCGCCGGGTCGCTGGTCGTGGGCTACCTCTGGCTGAGCCAGATCAGCGCCACGGACAGCTACTTCGGTGCGGTCTTCGGGCCGGTGCTGATCGCCGGGCTCGCGACCGGGTTCATCTTCATGCCGATCACGACCACCGTGCTCGGCGGCGTCGAGCCCGAGCACGCTGGCTCGGCGTCCGGACTGCTGCAGACCACGCAGCAGCTCGGCAGCGCGGTCGGCGTCGCGGCGATCGTCTCGATCTACGCCTCGGGCGCCGTACCGGGTCAGTTCGTCCCGGGCGCGGAGGCGGCGTTCCTCACCTCGGGCGCCTTCTCGCTGGCGGCCTTCCTGGTCGCAGCGGTCGGGCTGCGTGCACCGCGGCCACCGGAGCCGGTGGTCGAGGAGCGCGAGCCCGAGCTCGTCGAGGCCGCCTGACCCTTCCCCACGGCGGTCGGAAGAATTACAGGTCGGTAGTTCCGGAGAACTGCTGTGACCCGTGTGACTGCTGTGTTTAAAGTGTGCGGTCCTCGTGGTCCCGGCCCCCGGCGGCCGGCCCCCCGCCACGAGGCACAACGCCGCCGTCCGGGAGTCCCGCATGTTCCTCCGTCCCCTGCTCGCCGCCGTCTCACTGCTAGCCCTCGCGAGCGTGGCCGGAGTGACGGCGGGAGCCCCGGCCGGATCGGCAGCCACCGCCAACAAGGTCACGCCCGGGAACTTCCGCGGCTACGGGTTCGACCAGTGCCTGGCGCCGACTCAGAAGGCGATGAACACCTGGCTCAAGCATTCGCCGTACCTCGCCGTCGGCATCTACATCTCTGGCGCCTCCCGCGCCTGCCGCGTCCAGCCCAACCTGACCCCGACCTGGATCTCGACCCAGCTCGAGAAGGGCTGGCGCCTGCTCCCGATCACGCTGGGTCCGCAGGCACCCTGCAACCCGCGGTTCCCCCGTTACGGGAACGACCCGGTCATCAAGAGCGACCCCGGCTCCGCCGGGAAGTTCGGCAAGGCCCGCAAGCAAGGAGCCGCCGAGGCCCAGAAGACCGTGACGGCGGCGGAGAAGCTCGGCATCGCCGAGGGGAGCACGCTCTGGTACGACCTCGAGGGCTTCGACCAGACCAACCTCCGGTGCCGTCGTGCCTCACTGGCGTTCCTGAGCGGTTGGACACGGGGGCTCCACGACCTCCACTTCGTCTCGGGCGTCTACTCCAGCGCGGGCTCCGGCATCTGGGCGCTCGACGACGCACGTGTGAACCATCCGACGGAGTACCGCCTCCCCGACCGGATCTGGATCGCGCGCTGGGACGGGAAGGCCAACACGTCCACGTCGTACATCCGCGACGACGGCTGGCGGCCGGGCAACCGGATGAAGCAGTACCTCGGCGGTCACAACGAGACCTGGGGCGGGGTCACGATCAACATCGACCGCAACTACCTCAACCTCGGCACGATCGGCGCCCGCGCCGAGAGCCACTGCGGCGGCGTCGACGTCGACCTGCCGGACTACCCACGAGCGCAGGACGGCTCCGACCCGGGCCTGGTCAAGACGCTGCAGTGCCTGCTCCTCGAGCAGAAGACGTACGCCGGCAAGGTCAACGGCCGCTTCTCCGCCAAGACGCTGGCAGCCGTCAACGCGTGGCAGGAGGCGCACGGGCTGAGGTCGCGCCCGTACTTCACCCGACGCGCCTGGATGACCTTGCTCTCGACCGGGCCCCAGCCGGTGCTCAAGCGGGGGTCGACCGGGCCGGCCGTCCGCCGGGTCCAGCGGACCCTCAACGCCGCCTCGCGGGGGACCGAGCTCGCGGTCTCCGGCGTGTTCGACCAGACCACCGACCGGGCGGTGCGCGCGTGGCAGAAGGCGGCGGAGGTCGCCGTGGAAGGCGTCGTGAACCCCAAGACCTGGGGAGGCCTGACCGCCGGCGCCCGCCCCTAGGCGGAGGTGCGGATCACCCCGAGTGCCGTCAGGCCGGCGAAGAAACCGAGGCCGTCGGTGCCGGCGCCGGTGAGCTCCTCGACGGCGTGCTCGGGGTGGGGCATCAGCCCGACGACGTTGCCCCGCTCGTTGGTGATGCCGGCGATGTCGTGGAGCGAGCCGTTCGGGTTGACGTCGAGGTAGCGCGCGACGACCCGTCCTTCTCCCTCGAGCATCTCCAGAGTCGGCTCGTCGGCGATGAAGCCTCCCTCGCCGTTCTTCAGCACGATCGTGACCTCGGCGTTCTCGGCGTACGACGAGGTCCAGGGCGTGCGGTTGTTCTCGATCCGGAGCCGCTGGTCACGGCAGACGAACGTGCGGTGGTCGTTGCGGATGAGCGCGCCCGGCAGGAGGTGCGACTCGCAGAGGATCTGGAAGCCGTTGCAGATGCCGAGCACCGGCATACCCTGACCTGCGGCCGCGATGACCTCGGTCATCACCGGCGCGAACCGCGAGATCGCACCGCACCGCAGGTAGTCGCCGTACGAGAAGCCGCCCGGCAGGATCACCGCGTCGACTCCACGGAGGTCGGCGTCGCCGTGCCACAGGCTGACCGCCTCTCCCCCGGCGAGGCGGACCGCGCGGGCGGCGTCGACGTCGTCGAGCGACCCGGGGAAGGTGACGACGCCGATCCTCATGCGTCGTCCCCGACCGGGGCGGGGTGCACCGTGAAGTCCTCGATCACCGGGTTGGCCAGCAGCGTCTCGGCCATCCGGCGTACGTCGGCGAGGCGCGCGTCGTCGGCCTCCCCGTCGACCTCGATCTCGAACCGCTTGCCCTGGCGTACGTCGGTCACGCCCTCGAACCCGAGCCGCGGCAGCGCACCGAGCACCGCCTTGCCCTGCGGGTCGAGGATCTCGCGCTTGGGCATCACGTCGACGACGTAGCGGGCCACGGTGTGCCTTTCAGGGGGCTGGTGCGACGCGCTCAGTCTAGAGAGCGGCACGGCCGGTTCGACGTACCGGCACCCGGAGCGGGCAGACTGGGGTCATGGCATCCAACAACCCCTTCGGCCTCGGTGGCGGCGGCGCGAACGCCGGGCCGCAGGGCGCGAACCCGCTCCAGCTGCAGTTCCCGCAGTCGCTGGCGGTCTACGACGACTACGCCTCCGCCCAGAGGGCCGTCGACTTCCTCTCCGACAAGGAGTTCCCGGTCGAGAACTGCATGATCGTCGGCACCGACCTCAAGCAGGTCGAGCGGATCACCGGTCGCCTCACCACCGGGAAGATCGCCATCGGTGGCGCCCTGTCCGGGATGTGGCTGGGCATCTTCATCGGCATCGTCTTCGCGATGTTCGACAGCGGCAGCGGTTTCGCGACGATCGTCACGACGGCGCTCTTCGGCATGGCGTTCGGCATCATCTGGGCGCTCGTCGGGTACGCCGCCACCCGCGGCCAGCGCGACTTCTCGTCGGTCCGGGCCGTGGTCGCCACACGCTACGAGGTGCTGGTCGAGCACAAGCTGCTGCTGCGCGCGCAGGAGCTGCTCGCCCAGCTCCCCGGCGGCCGCCCCGACCCCTTCGCCTGACCCGCGTCAGCGGGAGAGGACCTCGGAGGCGCGAAGGAGGTCCTTGCGGATCGTCTCGGGCGCCCACTTGCCGCTGACGGCCGCGGCCAGGGCGAACGGGCCGCGTCCGGTCAGGCGTCCGTCCGCAGTGATGCGGGTGCCCGTCTGCGTCTTCACGAAGCGCAGGGTGAGCAGGCCGTCCACCCCGCGCCACGTGCCGGTCTCGCTGATGACGCGGTACGGCGTGAGCTCGGTGATCTCCATCGCCGGCTTGATGCCGACCTTGGTCACGTCGCGCCAGTGCATGCCGACCTGGGGCTCGCCGTCGTCGACCCCGGTGACGGATCGCAGGCTGGCCTGCCACAGCGGCCGGTTGCGCGGCTCGGCGAGGAACCGGAAGATCGTCGCCGGAGAGTGCGGCAGCTCGAGCGTGACCGAGAAGTCGCTCACCAGGAATGGTCCGTCAGGGTCTCGAACGCCTCGATGTAGCGGGCCCGCGTCCGCTCGACGACCTCGGCAGGCAGCGGCGGCGGCGCCTCGCCCGACGCGCGGTCCCATCCCGACTCGGGCGAGAGCAGCCAGTTGCGCACGATCTGCTTGTCGTACGACGGCTGCGTGCGACCGGGCTCCCACTCCGCCGCCGGCCAGAAGCGGGAGGAGTCCGGAGTCAGCACCTCGTCGGCGAGCACGATCGTCCCGTCGGGTCGCCGTCCGAACTCGAGCTTGGTGTCGGCCACGATGATCCCGCGGCTGCGCGCGATCTCCTCCGCCCGCTCGTAGACGGCGAGCGTCAGGTCGCGCAGAGGCGCGGCGACGTCGGTGCCGACGGTGGCCACGACCGCGTCGTACGACACGTTCTCGTCGTGGTCGCCGAGCTCCGCCTTGGTCGCCGGCGTGAAGATCGGCGCGGGCAGCCGGCTGCCGTCCTCGAGCCCGGCCGGGAGCGGGATGCCGCAGACCTCGCCGGTGGCGCGGTAGTCGAGTAGGCCAGACCCGGTCAGGTATCCGCGGGCGACGCACTCCACCGGGAACATGTCGAGGCGCTCACAGATCACCGCCCGGCCTCGCACCGACTCGGGCACGTCGGTCGAGAGAACGTGGTGGGGCACCAGGTCGGCCAGCTGGTCGAACCACCACAGCGACATCCGGGTCAGGATCTCGCCCTTGTCGGGGATCGTCGTGTCGAGGACGAAGTCGAACGCCGAGATGCGGTCGCTGGCGACCATCAGCAGCCGGCCGTCCGGCAGCTCGTAGAGGTCGCGGACCTTCCCGGAGTGGACGTGGATCGCGCCGTCGAGGGTCGGCGCGGTGGGGATCGCCATGCAGGTGAGGCTACCGAGCGCCGGCCGACCCGCTCAGTACCTGTTCGGCTCGGTACCTGATCGGCTCGGTACGTGATCGGCTCAGTACCTGATCCGGAAGTCGCGGGCCCCGGTCGGCCGCGCGTCGGTGACGGCGACATGACGCACCGACGCGTACGCCGGCCCCTCGTGGCACCACGCGACCATGGCGTCGACGGCCGCGGCCTCCCCCTCGACGAACGCCGCGACCGAACCGTCGGGCTCGTTGCGCACCCAGCCGGTGACGCCGAGCCGCTCGGCCTGCTGCACGGCGTACCACCGGAAGGAGACGCCCTGCACCCGCCCGGTCACCTTCACGGTCACCGCCTTCACGGGCGCCTCAGAGGATCGCGCCGGGCGAGTAGGCCGCGGCCTCGGCGTGCCGGGCCACCAGCGTCTCGACCCGGCGTACGACGGACCGGGTCTGCGAGCGGGCGGCGCCGGTGAACTCGACCGGGTCGCTCACCAGGGCGGCGATCGCCACCCGATCGAGGCCGAGCCGCGGGTCGGCTGCCAGCCGGTCCAAGAGGTCGTTGTGGGCGCTGCCCTGGCGCAGGTCGAGCGCGACCGCGACCGCGTGCTCCTTGATCGCCTCGTGAGCGGCCTCCCTGCCGACGCCGCCGCGGACCGCGGCCATCAGCACCTTGGTGGTGGCCAGGAACGGCAGGTAGCGGTCGAGCTCGCGCTGGATGACCGCCGGGAACGCGCCGAACTCGTCGAGCACGGTGAGGAAGGTCTGGAACAGCCCGTCGGTGGCGAAGAAGGCATCGGGCAGCGCGACCCGGCGTACGACGGAGCAGGAGACGTCACCCTCGTTCCACTGGTCGCCTGCCAGCTCGGACACCATCGACAGGTGGCCGCGCAGCACGACGGCCAGGCCGTTGACCCGCTCGCAGGACCGGGTGTTCATCTTGTGGGGCATCGCGCTGGAGCCGACCTGGCCCTCGACGAAGCCCTCGGTCACCAGCTCGTGACCGGCCATCAGCCGGATCGTCGTGGCCAGGTTGGACGGCCCGGCCACCAGCTGCACGAGCGCCGAGACGACGTCGAAGTCCAGCGAGCGCGGGTACACCTGGCCGACGCTGTCGAGGACGCGCTCGAAGCCGAGGTGGGTGGCGACGCGGCGTTCGAGCTCGGCGAGCCGGTCCTCGTCGCCGTCGAGCAGGTCGAGCATGTCCTGGGAGGTCCCCATCGGGCCCTTGATCCCGCGCAGCGGGTAGCGCGCGAGGAGGTCCTCCAGCCGCTCGACCGCCACCAGGAGCTCGTCGGCGACCGTCGCGAACCGCTTGCCGAGCGTCGTGGCCTGGGCCGCGACGTTGTGCGAGCGGCCGGCCAGCACCGTCGACTCGTGCTCGGTCGCGAGCCGGGCGAGCCGGGCCAGCGCCGCGACCGCGCGGTCACGCAGCAGCGCCAGCGACTGGCGCACCTGGAGCTGCTCGACGTTCTCGGTGAGGTCGCGCGACGTCATTCCCTTGTGGATGTGCTCGTGGCCGGCGAGGGCCGCGAACTCGTCGATCCGCGCCTTGACGTCGTGTCGCGTGACGCGCTCGCGGGCGGCGATCGACTCGAGGTCCACGCGGTCGACGACCTTCTCGTAGGCCTCGACCACGCCGTCCGGTACGTCGACCCCGAGCTCGCGTTGGGCCGTCAGCACCGCGATCCACAGCCGGCGCTCGAGCACCACCTTGTGCTCGGGTGACCAGATCGCCACGAGGTCGGGTGCGGCGTACCTCGTCGCGAGGACGTTGGGGACGGTCACGTGCAGCGAGTCTAGGGCTCTCCCCCCCGGCACGGCACGGGCCGATAATCCTGGAATGGGCACGAGCGACGCTGCGCGCTTCGACGAGTGGTACACCGGCCTGGGGCTGGCGAGCGCGCACGACGATCTCCACCAGCGGCATCTCGGCCTGCCGCCGGAGCTCTTGTCCACGAGTCTGCTCACCTGGGACGGGATCGCCGAAGTGGTGGAGTCGCTCGGACTTCCCGCAGACGGCACCTTGGTCGACCTCGCGTGCGGGCGTGGCGGCTACGGCATGGAGGTGTCAAGACGAACCGGCGCGCACCTGATCGGCATCGACTTCTCGAAGGAAGCGGTGCGCCTGGCTCGCGAGCACGCCGATCAGCGCCGCTGGCCAGCGGAGTTCAGGGTCGGGGACATGACCGCAACAGGACTCCCTGACGCCTCGGTCGACGCCGTCATGGTCGTCGACGCGGTCCAGTTTGCAGAGCCGCAGAGCGCGGCGTACGTCGAGATCCATCGCATCCTCCGGCCCGGCGGTCGTGTGGTCCTGACGTGCTGGGAGATCGACGCCACGCGCGAAGGACATCCCTCCTGCTCTCCGGAAGGTCGACCTGGCCGGCGGGCTTGGACAGGCGGGGTTCACCTCGATCGAGGTACGCGAGAAGCCGTCCTGGTACGAGCGGGAGCTGACCATGTGGACGGAAGCCGCCGCTCTCGACCCCGGCGACGACCCGTCGTTGCAAGGGCTGCACGAGGAGGGCCTGTGGGTGCTCTCGCTGCCGCCCGGAACGCGGCGGGTCATGGGTGCGGCGACCCGTTGACCCGCGCCGGCTCAGCGACGGTGGTGTGCAGCCAGGACCGGGGCGACCACTGCCGTCGGGGCGCTGTGGAACTCGCCTTCCAGCACCGTGAACGTCGCGTCGGGCACGGCGTCCGCCGCGGCTTTCGCCGCGTCACGCAGCCAGTCCGGGCTCCCGGTGCTCGCGATCGAGAGCACGGGCACGTCGATGCTCTGGAGCAGCTCGGTCGGGAGGGGTGTCTGGCCGCCGCCGAGCTGGAGGCCGTCGTACAGCACGGTCGGGCCGAGCTGCGCCAGGTCGTCCCAGAACGGCATCTGCTTCATCTGCTCGACCTGCTCCGGCGGCTGACCCACCCCGGCGGTCATGAAGTAGGCGAGCATGTCGCTGCGGCGGTCGGCGTCGTACAGCCCCTGGAGGTGGTCGGTGTAGTCGGCCGGCGGCGTCGGGGCACCCTCGACCCGGTACGGGGTCTCGAACGCCGACAGGCTGGCGATCGGGGCACCGGACGCGATCGCACGGTAGGCGACGGCGCCTCCCGACGAGATGGCGTGGACGCCCGCGGGAGCACCGACGGCCTCGATCACCGAGACGAGGTCCTCGACCTCGCGCTCCACCGTGAACGGTCGGGTGTCACCGCTGTCCCCACGCCCGCGCCGGTCGTAGGTGACGCCGGTGAAGCCGTCGTTCGCCAGGGCCCGCGCGAGCTCGGCCCAGTCCTCCTTGCGGTTCGTTGCTCCGCCGACGATGACGACGGTCGGTCCCTCGCCGAAGGCCAGGTAGGCGATGGTGGTGCCATCGGCCGAGGTGGTGGTGACGGTGCGCATGGGGTTCCTCCTGACCCGTGGTGCCCCTACGTCGGCCGACGCGCGGCGATTTCGACAACGTCCGGTGGCAGGCCCAACGGCTCGTCCCAGCCGGGCGGCGGCCGCCAGATCTCCCAGCCCTCGTCGAGCGGCCAGGCGCGCGGCTCGATCAGCTCCCGGCGAGCCTGCTCGGCGATCGCGCGAATGGTCTTCCCCTGCTCCGCCGAGTACCAGCCGGCGGCCACCCCGGCCTCGAGCTCGTCGGCGTCCTTGAGCCAGGTCTCGCCGTCCTCGAACCACAGGTCGAGCGTCAGGTCGCGGGTGTGGGTACGCCGCGCACCGTCGACCGGACGCTCGTGGCGTAGCTCGAGATTGACGTAGTGACCCTCGAAAGTGTCGTCGTCACCCCGGAAGTACCAGATCGACCAGGGGACACCCGTCGGCGCGATCCGAAGCAGGCCCGGCCCGCGCCAGGTCGAGACCTGCATGTCGTACTCACGGCTGAGCACCAGGGCATAGCGCTCCTCCAGGGAACGGTCCCGGATCGCTCGCCCGTCCCTCGGCACCATGACCAGCCTCTGCGAGCCGGATGGCAACCACGCCACCAGGCCCCGGTCGTCGTCGCTGACGACCCGCAGGACGTCGCACCAGGCTCCGTAGAACCAGCACACGACCTCTCCCTCGCCCAGGAACGGAGGCCGGCCGGCGGGCCGCACCTCTCCCGGCTGGAGGACCCGGCGTAGGGAGTCCAGCGACGCAAGGTCGGGAACAGCCTCGCTCGGCGGCTCGGTGAGCCGGCGCAGGGTGCCTCCACTGTCGGAGGTCGCCTCGTCCCGAGAGGGTCCAGTCATGGACCGGCCGCGATGTCGCGACGCCACTGGGCGCCGGGGAAGGAGATCATCGCGACGCCTTCGTAGGCCTTCGCGCGGGCGTCGGCCACATCGACGCCGACGGCGGTGACCGCGAGCACGCGGCCGCCCGCGGTGACCAGCCGGCCGTCGGCGCGGGCGGTGCCGGCGTGGATGACATGGACCGCCGGGTCGCGGTCGAGGGTCTCCGTGCCCACGATGACGTCGCCCTTCGAGGAGCTCTCCGGGTAGCCCTTGCTCGCCATCACGACGGTGACCGCGGCGCCCGGCTTCCACGTCGGCGGTGGGACCTCCGCGAGGGTGCCGGTGGCGGCGCCGAGGAGCAGCGGCAGGAGCGGCGAGTCGAGGAGCGCCAGCAGCGGCTGGGTCTCAGGGTCGCCGAAGCGGACGTTGAACTCCACGACGCGCACGCCCCTGGATGTCAGCGCGAGGCCGGCGTACAGGAGGCCCGCGAAGGGCGTACCGCGCCGCGCCATCTCCTCGACGGTCGGCTGGATCACCGTGCGCTGCACCTCGTCGACGAGGTCGACCGGTGCCCAGGTGAGCGGGGTGTAGGCCCCCATGCCGCCGGTGTTGGGTCCCTGGTCGCCGTCGTGGATGCGCTTGAAGTCCTGAGCGGGCTGGAGGGGGTAGACCGTCGTCCCGTCACTGACGGCGAAGATGCTGACCTCGGGACCGTCGAGGTACTCCTCGACCACCACCCGCCCGCACGCCGCCGCATGGTCGCGCGCCGCCTGGCGTTCGTCGGTGACGACGACCCCCTTGCCGGCGGCGAGACCGTCGTCCTTCACGACGTACGGCGGGCCGAACGCGTCGAGCGCTGCCTCGACCTCGTCGGAGGTGCTGCACACCCGGGCCTCGGCGGTGGGCACCCCGGCCGCGGTCATCACCTCCTTGGCGAACGCCTTCGAGCCCTCGAGCCGCGCGGCCTCCGCGGTCGGGCCGAAGCAGGTGACGCCGGCCGCCCGGACAGCGTCGGCCACGCCCGCGACCAGCGGCGCCTCCGGGCCGATGACGACGAGGCCGACGTTCAGCTCGGCCGCCAGTCGGCCGACGGCGGGCCCGTCCATCGGGTCGACGTCGTGCAGGGTGGCGACGGCGGCCATCCCCGGGTTGCCGGGTGCCGCGTGCACCCGCTCGACCCCCGGGTCGGTGGCCAGCTTCCGCACCAGCGCGTGCTCGCGCCCTCCGGTCCCGACCACGAGCACGTCCACGCGCGCCACCCTAGTGGCGAGCGTCGGGCGGTGCGTCAGGGCCGGTTCAGGGCCGGGCTATCGGCCCTGGCTCACCGCCGGAGACGCGTCCACCGCACGACGACGCCGACGGCGAAGACCGCAATGCCGGCCACGACCGACTCCCAGGGCAAGGAGGCGACGAGGACGAGGCACCCCGCGCAGCCGAGGAGCTGGAGCCAGCGTGGGAAGCGGCGTTCGTCGGACGACTGGCGGTACGCCGAGGCGTTGGCGACGAAGTAGTAGAGCAGCACCCCGAACGACGAGAAGCCGATCGCGCCGCGCAGGTCGGTGGTCAGCACCAGGACGACCACGATCGCGGCGACGGTGAGCTCGGCCCGGTGCGGCACCCGGAAGCGCGGGTGGACGGCGTCGAGCCAGCCGGGCAGGTCGCGTTCACGGGCCATCGCCAGGCCGGTGCGTCCGAGCCCCGCGATCAGCGCGAGCAGCGCGCCGGCGGAGGCCAGGGCCGCCCCGACGCGCACGACCCCGACGACAGCGGAGGACGAGGTGGCGCGCACGGCGTCGGCGACCGGTGCGGCGGAAGCCGCCGTCCCGGCTCCGCCCAGCACCGAGAGCACCGCGACCGCGACCACGGCGTACAGCACGACGGCGCCCGCCAGTGCGAGCACGATCGCGCGCGGGATGACCCGCTCCGGCTCGCGGACCTCCTCGCCGAGGGTCGCGATCCGGGCGTACCCCGCGAAGGCGAAGAACAGCAGCCCGGCCGACTGGAGGACGCCGTAGAGGCCGTGCTCCGGCGAGGTCCACGCCGACAGCTCCGCGGAGGAGCCGCCGCGGAAGCAGGCGACGGCTGCGACCACCAAGGAGACCAGCACCAGCGACACCAGCAGCTTGGTGAGGAGCGCCGTGCGGGTCACGCCGGCACAGTTGACCAGGGCCAGCACGACCACCACAGCCGCGGCGACCGGACGCAGCCACCCGTCGGGTGCGGCGTACGCCGCGAAGGTCAGCGCCATGGCCGCGCACGAGGCGGTCTTGCCGACCATGAAGCCCCAGCCGGCGAGGTAGCCCCACCACTGGCCGAGCAGCTCCCGGCCGTAGAGATAGGTGCCGCCCGCGCGGGGGTACGCCGCGGCGAGCTGCGCCGAGGACGTCGCGTTGCAGTAGGCGACGATCGCCGCGACCGCGAGCCCGACGAGGAGGCCGGTGCCGGCGGCGCGTGCGGCCGGCGAGTACGCCGCGAACACACCGGCGCCGATCATCGACCCGAGCCCGATGAAGACCGCGTCGCCCAGGCCGAGTCGTCGAGCCAGCTCGGCTCGGGGTGCGGTCACGAAGGACATCACATCATCGCGGCGGCGATCTTCTCCCCCGCCTCCGCGATCTGCTCCTCGGTGGCGGGCGTCAGCACGTCCTCCCACGCCATCAGGTAGGCCCCCGCCATGTCGAGGCGACCGAGCGGCCGCGGGACGAACCACACGTGGAAGTGCGCGCCGCCGTCGCCCCAGCGGTAGAGGTGGACGCGGCCGACGTCGCCCAGCGACAGCACGGCCCGCTCCACGCGACCACACACCTCACCGAAGGTCGCCGCCACCTCGGGCGGCATGTCGGCGAACGAGTCGAAGTGGGCGCGCGAGGCCAGCCACACCGAGCCCGGCAGCCCGGTCTGCCCGGGGTTGTGCAAGGTCCAGATGTCGTCGGACCAGATCGCATGCTCGTCGGCGCCCTCGCGACACGGGAAGCACGGCTCCCCGCCCTCCTCCCCACGTCGCGGCGGCTCCGGGACGACGAGCTCGGCGGGATCGACGACGGTCAGTGGTTCTGCGTACGGAAGGGTCATGCCGACGAGGGTGCGCGCGCGGCCGGCATCGCGCTTGACCCGCGTTGCCCGAGGCCGATCAAGAACCCGGCAGGCGGGGTAGTCCCTGACAAGACGGCCCCTCAGACCGGTCGTCGGGGGCCGTCTTGTCAGGGACTATCCGAGGTACGCCGTGACACCGACTCGGTGTAGGCCACCGGGCGGTAGCGCAGGATCGGGTCGTCGGACAGCTCGATACCGTCGACCACCCGGGTCGGGTCGAACACGACCGGCTCGCCCGTTGTCTCAGGGTCGTCGACCGGTGCGGTCACCTCGATCACGCCGGCGACGAAGCGGCGACTTCCCGTCCAGACCGAGGTCGGGTCGTGCGGGTCGTCGCCGTCCGCGGCGACCGTCACCTCCACGTCGTACCTCACCGGCCCCTCCGCGAGCCGGGCCACGACCTCCTGCGTGAGCCGGGCGGCGCCCTCGAAGGAGCCGCTCGGCCGACGCCCCTCCTGAGGTCGCAGCACGTACCGCACCCAGCGCAGGGTGCCGTCGCCGTCGACCCAGCCGTAGGCGTGGATCGGGTAGTAGGTCTTCTCGGCGTACGAGAACGGCGGCTTGATCGCGCCGCCCCGCGCGTTGGCGACGAAGGCGCCGATCGTGCCCGGGTGCCGCGCCACCCAGAGCGGGAACGTCGCGGGCCGCCTCGTCGCCTCGGTCATCGACACGAAGTCCTCGGGACTCCGCACCGGGAAGCGCGGCGCCGTCTGGCCGAGGAGGTCGGTGTCGCCGGCGGAGGTGCGCAGCTTCACCGCCATGCCGCGGACGTCGGGCGCCTTGTCCGGGATGCGCGGCGAGCCGGCGCCGTTCGACCAGCGCACCAGCACGGGCACCGGCTCGCCGGAGAACACCGCCGCCCGGCACAGCTCCGCTGCCTCGGCGCCGGCGGTGAACGTTCCCTCGTAGAACGTGCCGCGCGCATGCAGGGTGCGGTGGCCCGGGTGAGGGCCGCGGTACGCCGCGGTCAGCCGGTCGATCGCCTCACGCGGGTCGAGCATGGGCGGACAGTACCGCTCGTCAGTCAGCCGATCAGTGGGGGACGGTGAGCGTCTGCTCGCGGCCGGGACCGACCCCGACGCCCCAGATGCGAGTGCCCGACATCTCCTCCAGCGCGCGGACGTACGCCTGGGCGTTGGCAGGCAGGGCCTCGAACGTGCGGCACGTCGAGATGTCCTCCCACCAGCCGTCGAGGTGCTCGTAGACCGGCCGCGCGTGGTGGAACTCGGTCTGGGTCATCGGCATCTCGTCGTGCCGGACGCCGTCGACCTCGTAGGCCACACAGACCGGCACCTTCTCCCAGCTGGACAGCACGTCGAGCTTGGTGAGGAACAGGTCGGTCAGCCCGTTGACGCGGGAGGCGTAGCGCGCGATCACCGCGTCGTACCACCCGCAGCGGCGGTCGCGGCCGGTCGAGACGCCGACCTCGCCGCCGATCTTCCAGAGCTTCTCGCCGTCCTCATCGAACAGCTCGGTGGGGAACGGCCCGGAGCCGACCCGGGTCGTGTAGGCCTTGATCACCCCGATGACGCGGTCGATGCGGGTCGGTCCGATGCCGGCGCCGGTGCACACGCCGCCCGCGATGGCGTTCGACGACGTCACGAACGGGTAGGTGCCGTGGTCGACGTCGAGCATGGTCGCCTGCGCGCCCTCGAACAGCACCGTGTCGCCGCGGTCGAGCGCCTGGTTGAGCAGCAGGGACGTGTCGGCGACCATCGGCCGCAGCCGGTCGGCGTACGCCAGGAGCTCGTCGACCACCGCGTCGACGTCGACGGCGCGCCGGTTGTAGACCTTGGCGAGGAGCTGGTTCTTCACCTCGAGGCTGCCCTCGATCTTGGCCCGCAGGATCTTCTCGTCGAAGAGGTCCGCGATCCGCACGCCGACGCGGGCGACCTTGTCGGCGTACGTCGGCCCGATGCCGCGGCCCGTGGTGCCGACCTTGTTCTTGCCGAGGAAGCGCTCGGTGACCTTGTCGATCGTCTGGTGGTACGACGCGATGACGTGCGCGTTGGCGCTGACCACGAGCCGCGAGACGTCCACGCCACGCTCGGCCAGGGCGTCGAGCTCACGGAACAGCGCCTCGGGCGAGACAACCACGCCGTTGGCGATGACAGCCGTGCAGCCGGGGACCAGGATCCCGCTCGGCAGGAGGTGGGTGGCGAACTTCTCGCCGTCGATCACGATCGTGTGCCCGGCGTTGTGGCCGCCGCTCGTGCGGACGACGTAGTCGATCTTCTCGGTGGTGGCGAGGAGGTCGGTCGCCTTGCCCTTCCCCTCGTCGCCCCACTGCGCCCCGAGGACCACGATCGCGGGCATCGGACCTCCAGTCGGGGCACGGGCTCGGGCCGCCACGAACGGTCTCGGCGGGCCGCTCGGGCGGTCGCGACCATACCCCACGGGGGGAGCCCCCGCCGCGAGAGGCTCGGCTAGGTTCGGCCCCGTGGACCCCCTCCTCGTGATCACCAACGCCGATGCGGGGACGGCCGACGAGGAGGCCCTCCGCGGTGCTCTGGAGATCCTCCGCGAGCGCGCGTCGGTCGAGGTCCACGCCACCTCGCAACCCGGCGAGCTGGACGGCGTGCTCCACCGTGCCGGATCGCGACGGATCGTGGTCGCGGGCGGCGACGGCAGCCTCCATGCCGTGATCGCGGCACTCCACCGCCGCCACGAGCTCGAGCAGGCCGTCGTCGGGCTCCTGCCGATGGGGACCGGTAACGACTTCGCCCGCACGCTCGGCGTACCCCTGGACCCCGAAGAGGCGGCTCTGGTCATCGCATCCGGCGAGGTACGCCGGATGGACCTGGTCGTCGACGAGCTCGGCGAGGTCGTCGTCAACAGCGTGCACGTCGGGGCCGGGGCCCTGGCGAGTCGGAGCGGAGCTCGCTGGAAGGAGCGGCTCGGCGGGATCGGGGTCGGCAGGGCGAACCTCGGCAAGCTGGGCTACCCCGTCGGAGCCGTGCTCTCCGCGCTCTCACCGCCCACGGTCCACCTGCACGTGGAGGTGGACGGCACCGTGGTCACCGACGTCGACCGGCCGGTGCTCATGGTGGCGATCGGGAACGGCGCGAACGTCGGCGGCGGCACGGAGCTCGTCCCCGAGGCGGACCCGCAGGACGGAGAGGTCGACGTGATGATCTCGCACTCCGTCGGCGCGGCCTCCCGGCTCGGCTACGCCCTGCACCTGCGCCGGGGTGAGCACCACCATCGCGACGACGTGCAGTACCTCCGAGGCAACCGGGTCTCGATCTCCGGTGAGGCGTTCTGGATCAGCGCGGACGGCGAGGTCAGCGGCCCCGAGCGGCAACGCAGCTGGCACGTCGAGCCCGCGGCGTACTCCTTCATACTTCCGCGAGAGGGATAGTCCCTGACAAGACGGCCCCTCCGACCGCTCGTCGGGGGTCGTTTTGTCAGGGACTATCCGCTTCGCGTCAGATCCACCCGCGGCGGACGGCCTCGGCGCCGGCCTGGAAGCGGGTGTCGGCCCCGAGGTCGATCATCACGTCGGCGATACGACGGCGGACCGTGCGCAGGCTCAGGCCCATGGTCCGCGCGATCTGCTCGTCCTTGGCACCGGACAGCAGCTGACGCAGCAGGAACGTGCGCTCGTTGCTCCCTGTCCCGGACAGCTCCGTGGCCGAGATCGCCTTCTCCCAGAACATCTCGAACAACAACGTGAGCGCCGCGACGAGCGCGCCCTGGCGTACGAGCAACCGGGGCGAGTCGGCGTACCCCAGCGGCTCGGGGACGATCGCGTGGGTGAGGCCGATGATCATCAGCCGGGTCGGCAGGTCGTCGATGAGGCGGACGTCCTCCCCCGCGTCGACGCGGTTCTGGAGGATCTCCGGCGCCTCGTGGAGCACGCGGAGCGGGTAGACGGCACGGGACCGGCGACCCGACGCGACCGCCCGCGCGACCACCTGCGAGATCGCGGACTCGCGCGGCATCGACCAGGCATCCGGTCGCAGGAACAACAGGTCGCCCCGGCTCTGCTCGATCATCGCGGTCAGGAGCTCCAGGGCGTTGCCGCCCGAGCTCAGCTCGCCGTCGAGCGGCTGGACGTCCTCGACCTCGCCGGGACCGGGACGAGTCCCCGCCGCCACGAGGAGGGGTACGGCGCGCGCGAGGTCGCCCAGCCGGTCACGCGCGCGGTCCGCGGCCGTCGCCTCTCGCGTGATCGCGGCGGCGAGGGCCTGGTCGGCGCGGAGCACGAGCACGCGATCGTCGCGGATCCGGACGATCCCGGACCCGGTGAGGCCGGCCAGTGCCTCGGGCACACGGTCGGGCTCGACGCGCAGCGCCGACGCGACCTCCTCGACCGAGGAGCCCGAGAGCGGGAGGACCTGCTGGTAGCGGCGCTCGTCGTCCGCACTCACCCCGAGCGCGGAGAGGACCGAGACCGCTCTTCTCCGTGGCACCGTTGGCAGTTTAGTGCCACTGACACCGGCGCTCCCTGCATTGGACCGTTCCAATGGCCAGAATGGGCACGACGGGCAGCCTTCGGGCTGTCGGCCGGCACACATCGGGGGATGCTCCGGCCATCGTCATGAGGGCGTCGGCCACCTCGTCGCGAGGAGCAGGCGCCCTCCGTCTGTCCCCACGCCCCGCGATAGCGTGGCCGCGCCCTGTCGTCTCTGGAGTGGAGCCACGCGCGATGCCACCGTCCGACTCGTCCCGCGAGCCCCAAGACTGGGTGACCCGCGCCGCCGACGACGCGATCCGGCATCACGAGAAGACCGGCGCCTCCGGGCCGGTCACCTGCTCGTCGGGCATCTCGCCGTCGGGGCCCGTGCACCTGGGCAACCTCCGCGAGTTCCTCACGCCGCACTTCGTGGCCGACGAGCTCCGGCGTCGCGGCGTACCCGTGCGCCACCTGCACGTGTGGGACGACTACGACCGGTTCCGCAAGGTGCCGGCCGGCGTCGACCCGTCGTACGCCGAGCACATCGGCCGCCCGTACGTCGACGTCCCCGACCCCTGGGGGTGCCACGACTCGTGGTCGACCCACTTCAAGGAGCCGGTGCTCTGGACGTTCGAGGCGCTCGGTGCCGAGGTCGAGACGATCTCGCAGGCCGAGCGCTACCGCGCCGGTGTGTACCGCGAGGAGGTGCTCCGGGCGGTCCGCCACCGCCGTGAGATCGACGCCGTGCTCGCGAAGTACCGCACGCGGAAGCCGGAGCCGGCCCCCGCCGCGGACGAGACCGGTGACCACGCCGCGCAGGAGGCCGAGGCGATGGCCGAGTCGGTCGCCAACGACGACGAGGGTGAGTCCGGCTCCGGGACCGCGGACGTCGGGTACTTCCCCTTCAAGCCCTACTGCCGCGACTGCGGCCGCGACACCACCACCGTCACGGCGTACGACGACGACACCACCGACCTCGCCTACACGTGCTCGGTCTGCGACTACCACGGCACCACCAACCTCGCGACCCAGGACCCTGCCGTCGACGGCGGCAAGCTGGTGTGGAAGGTCGACTGGCCGATGCGGTGGGCGTTCGAGCATGTCGACTTCGAGCCCGCCGGCATGGACCACGCGACGCCCGGGTCGTCGTTCACCGTCGGCCACGAGCTGGTCGAGTCGATCTGGGGCTACCCGCGGCCGGCGTGGTTCGGCTACGGCTTCGTCGGCTTCGCCGGTGTCCAGAAGATGTCGTCGTCCGCCGGTGGGGCACCGACCGCGCAGGACGCGCTGCGCATCCTCGAGCCCGGGATCCTGCGCTGGCTCTACGTCCGCCGGCAGCCGAGGCAGACCTTCGACATCGACTTCGGGCCCGAGGTCGTGCGCCTGTACGACGAGTGGGACGCACTCGCGCGCAAGGCCGCCGACCCCGAGAAGCGCGACGTGCAGGTGCTCGCCTACGAGCGGGCGGCGTCCACCCAGACGGCGGGCCGGCTACCCGCGCCGGAGATCGTCGTCCCGTTCCGGATGCTGTCGTCGGTCGCCGACGTCACGGCCGGGAAGGCCGACCAGATCAGCCGCATCATCGCCACGATGGGCCACCCGCACGACTCCGTCGACCAGCTCGAGCCGCGGTTGTCACTGGCGATGACCTGGACGGAGGAGTTCGTGCCCGCGTCCGACCGCACGACCGTGCGGACCGAGCCGGACTCCGCGGCGATCGAGGCGCTCTCGAGCCAGGAGCGCGAGTGGCTGGCCCTGCTCCTCCAGGGCCTCCAGGGCGACCTCGAGCTCGAGCAGGTGACGTCGCTGGTGTACGGCGTACCGAAGCTGGCGCGGGGGATGTCCCTCGACGACAAGCCCACCGACGAGGTGAAGGCGGACCAGAAGGAGTTCTTCCGGCTGCTCTACCACCTGCTGGTCGACGCCGATCGCGGTCCGCGGCTGCCGACCCTGATCGTGGCGCTCGGCGCCGACCGCGTGCGCACGCTCCTCGGGGCCTGAGCTCGGGCCGGTCTTCAGCCGAGGAGGACGTCCGCGGCGGCGGGACTGGAGTCGCGGAGGAACTCCGAGCAGCGCTGCCACTCGTCCTCCTCGCCGATCGCGCGGGCGGCGAGGGCCAGGGTGGCCAGGCAGCGGAGGAAGCCGCGGTTGGGCTCGTGCTCCCAGGGCACGGGGCCGTGGCCCTTCCAGCCGTTGCGGCGCAGGAGGTCGAGGCTGCGGTGGTAGCCCACGCGGGCGTAGGCGTAGATCGTGAGGTCGTCCGCCCCCTGCTCCCGCGCACGGTCGGCGAGCGCGGCCCAGCCGGCCGGCGACGCGGGGTGCCGGCGTACGACGGCGCCGGGATCGTCGCCGCCCGCCAGCTCGGCAGCGGCCGGGTCGTCCGGCAGGTACGTCGGGGGCGGACCGGCCATCAGGTCGACGTGACTCATGCAGCCAGCCTGTCAGACGGGGCCACCGTCATCCGTCATCAGTACGGAGCCGGCCGACGCCGGTGGAATCAATGTCGACGGAAAGGTGTTCACTGCTGTCATGGCTCAAGCGACTCCGACGCGCGACCCCGTCCCCGCGGACGTGAGGCCCTGGCCCGCACTGTTCGCGCTGTGTCTCGGGTTCTTCATGATCCTGGTGGACACCACGATCGTGACGGTGGCGACGCCGGCGATCATCTCGGACCTCCATGCCGACGTGAACAGCGTGGTGTGGGTGACCAGCGCCTACCTGCTGGCGTACGCCGTACCCGTGCTGATCACCGGCCGGCTCGGTGACCGCTACGGCCCCAAGAACCTCTACCTCATCGGTCTCACGGTCTTCACGTTCGCGTCGCTGTGGTGCGGGCTCACGACGTCCATCGGGATGCTGATCGCCGCCCGGGTCGTCCAGGGGCTCGGCGCCTCGATGCTCACCCCGCAGACGATGGCCGTCATCACCCGGATCTTCCCCGCCGACCGGCGCGGTCAGGCGATGGCGCTCTGGGGGGCGACCGCTGGTGTCGCGACCCTGGTGGGCCCGATCCTGGGCGGCATCCTGGTCGACGCCTTCGGCTGGGAGTGGATCTTCTTCATCAACGTGCCGGTCGGCCTGATCGGCTTCGTGCTGGCCGTGCGGCTCGTGCCCCACCTCGCCACCCACACCCACCGGTTCGACTGGATCGGCGTTGCGCTCAGCGGGCTCGGCATGTTCTTCCTGGTGTTCGGCATCCAGCAGGGTCACAAGTACCACTGGAACGGCTGGGTGATGGCGTCGATCGTCGGCGGCGTCGCCCTGTTCGCCGCCTTCGTGGTGTGGCAGTCGCAGAACCGTGCCGAGCCGCTCGTGCCCCTCAGCCTCTTCGGCGACCGCAACTTCTCGATCTCGAACTTCTCGATCTCGACGATGTCGTTCACCGCGACCGCGATGGGGTTCCCGACCATGCTGTACGCCCAGCTGGTGCGCGGGTACTCGCCGCTGAGCTCCGCACTGCTGTTCGTGCCGATGGCGGTCGTGTCGATCGTGATGGCGCCGATCGTGGGGCGGTTCACCGACAAGGTCCACCCGCGGGCGCTGTGCGGCGCCGGTTTCGCGGTCACGGCGTTCGCGGTGTTCCTGATCTCGCGCACGCTGACGCCGAACGGCGCGGTCTGGCACATCCTGGCCGCCATGGCCCTGCTGGGCTTCGGCATGGCCGGCATCTGGGCGCCGCTGGCGGCGACCGCCACCCGCAACCTGCCGATGAACCTCGCCGGTGCCGGATCGGGCGTCTACAACGCCACGCGCCAGGTCGGGGCGGTGCTCGGCTCCGCAGCGATCGCCGTTCTCATCGACTCCCGCATCGCGGCCCACGGCCTCTCCGGAGGCGCGGAGCCCGAGGGGGCGCTGAAGCAGCTGCCGGAGATCGTCCGAGCGCCGTTCAGCTCCGCGATGGCCGACGCGATGCTGCTGCCCGCCGCCATCTTGGTGCTGGGCTTCGTGTCGGTGCTGTTCTTCCAGCTCCCACGCCACCTGACCCAGGGCCCCACCCAGCCCCAGGACACCACCGAGACCCCCGCCCCCGCCGCCGGCTGACCGTCGCCGGGGCAGGCGGTCGGGAGATGTGTAACCGACCGTTCGCGAACGACACGCCGCACCGACACGCCGCACCGACACGCCGCGGGTTTTCCGCAAACGGTCGGTTACACGCCTCGGGGCGGCGGGACGTCGGCGGTCAGCGCAGGGTGTGGCCCGTGGAGCTGAGGTTGTTGCAGGCCTCGACGACGCGGGCGGCCATGCCGGCCTCGGCCGCCTTGCCCCAGGCGCGGGGGTCGTAGGCCTTCTTGTTGCCGACCTCGCCATCAACCTTCAGCACGCCGTCGTAGTTGCGGAACATGTGGTCGGCCACGGGGCGGGTGTAGGCGTACTGCGTGTCGGTGTCGACGTTCATCTTGACGACGCCGTAGGACACCGCGTCGGCGATCTCCTGCTCCGACGACCCGGAGCCGCCGTGGAAGACGAGGTCGAGCGGCAGCGAGCCGGGGCCGAAGCCGGCGTCCGCGCCGTACTGCTCGATGATCGCGTCCTGGGCCTTCTTCAGGATCTCGGGGCGGAGCTTGACGTTGCCCGGCTTGTAGACGCCGTGCACGTTGCCGAAGGTGAGGGCGGTCAGGTAGCGGCCCTTGTCGCCGAGACCGAGCGCGGCCACGGTGTCCAGCGCGTCCTGGGGCGTCGTGTAGAGCTTCTCGTCGATGGCGCCCTCGATGCCGTCCTCCTCGCCGCCGACGACGCCGATCTCCACCTCGAGCACGATGTGGGCCGCCGCGCACTTGGCGAGGAGCTCCTGGGCGATCTGGAGGTTCTCCTCCAGAGGTACGGCGGAGCCGTCCCACATGTGGGACTGGAACAGCGGTGCCTCACCGCGCGACACGCGCTCGGCACTGATGTCCAGCAGCGGCCGGACGAAGCCGTCGAGCTTGTCCTTGGGGCAGTGGTCGGTGTGGAGGGCGACGTTGACCGGGTAGTTCTTGGCGACCTCGGTGGCGTATGCCGCGAACGCGACCGACCCGCTCACCATGCTCTTCACCGTGGGCCCCGAGAGGTACTCCGCTCCCCCGGTCGAGATCTGGATGATGCCGTCGGACTCGGCGTCCGCGAAGCCCTTCAGTGCCGCGTTCAGCGTCTGCGACGACGACACGTTGATGGCCGGGAAGGCGAAGTGCTTCTCCTTGGCGGTGTCGAGCATCTGCGCGTAGATCTCGGGACTGGCGACGGGCATCGGACGACTCCTCGGGACACGGAAATCTGCACCTCCAACCCTAGTGCCCGGTCTCGCCACGGCCGATGGGTGCTTCACGAGGAGGGACGGTCCGCCGCTCGGCTCGGCCCTGCCGCGACCGCCGGCGAGGGTCCACAATCGTCGAGGAGACAGGGGGCGTGATGCGGTCCGAGGCGAGCGACGCGACGTACGTCGAGTTCGCATCGGCACGCCTGGAGGAGCTGCGCCGGATCGCGTCCGAGGTCGGCGACAGGGAGGCGGCCCACGACATCCTCGGCGAGGCCCTGGTCCGGCTGTACGTCGCGTGGCCGCAGGTCGAGCACGACGGCACCGAGGAGACCTACGCCCGGGAGGTCGTGGCCGAGACCGCCCGCCGCCGCAGTCGGCGTGGGTTCCGCTCCCCCGGGCCGAGCGTCGTCGACAGCCTCGTCGTGGGACGGAGCGTCGTCCGACGCCGGCGGCGGCGCGCCGTCTGGTCGGCCACAATCGGCGCTCTCGCCCTCGTCGCTGTCGCTCCGCTCCTGATCCCGCACGCCGCCGCTCCTGGCTCCGGCGGCGACGACGTCCTGCCGCCGCCGGCACCGGCGCGGGTGCAGCCCCAGGGGACCGTGCACCTGCTCACCGCACCCGCCGCGGACGTCACAGCCGACACACCCCCCGTCCTGTACCTGTTCGGCCGGATGTTCCGGCGCGACCGCGGCGTCACCGTACTGGCGACGTACGGCGAGATCGACCACGCGGGCGACCTGCCGCAGGGCGGCGCCATCGTGCGGGCCGGAGGCCGGACGCTGTGGGTCGCGCTGGTCGGCAACGGACCCGGGCGTCTCGTCGCGCAGCGGGTGGCGGCGTACGACTACCCGGCGTTCATGGCCTGGGCTCGGTCCGAGACCTCGTGAGGACCAGCTGGAGGTGGCCGGTCATGACGACCGCGTTGCCGACCAGCGCGAAGCTCGCGAGGGCGTTCCCAACCTGATGCCCCGGTCGTGACAACCGATCCGCGCTTCGGCCCGTAGGAGAGGTGACGGGCTCCGGAGAGAGGCGGGTAGATGCGGTCCGAGGGACGCGAGCAGGCCTACGTCGAGTTCGTGACGGCGCGCCAGACCCACCTGCGCCGGATCGCGTACTCGATCTGCGGCGACTGGCACCAGGCCGACGACCTGCTGCAGACCGCACTGACCAAGCTGTACGTCGCGTGGCCGCGCGTCCAGCGCCGAGGGACCGAGGAAGCCTACGTCCGACGCATCATCACGCGGGCGAACGTCGACGAGCATCGCCGACCGTGGCGTCGCGAAGCCCCCGGACTCGAGGGGCTCGATCGTGCCACGGACGCCGAGGGCGACCCGACCGATCGCACCGCGCTGTTCGCCGCCCTCCAGGCGCTGCCTCCCATGCAGCGCAAGACCGTCGTGCTGCGGCACTGGCTCCAGCTGTCGGTCCAGGAGACCGCCCACGAGCTCGGTATCTCCGAGGGCACCGTCAAGAGCCACTCCGCACGCGCGCTGGCGCGGCTCCAGAACGTCTTGACCTTGGAGGAGAGATGACCAACGACCTACGAGACCGGATCGAGTCGTCCTTCGGCGACGGTCCGCCACATCCCCCGATCGACGTGCGACTGGAGGCGGGACGTCGAGCCCTGCGTCGCCGCCGGTTCGCGAGCTCGGGCGCGATCGCCGCGGTCGTCGCCGCCCTCGCGTTCACCCCGTACGCCGTGTCGCGGATGGACGACGACGCCGCTGGGACGATCCCGATCGCTCGGACACCGTCGTCCACGCCGTCGCCGTCGGCCTCGGAGAACCAGGACCGCGGCCGCCGGCACACGAGCACCACCATCGCTCCGGGACACACCTACGCCCAGAACCCCATCCCCCGTGAGGACTCCCCGGTGCGGTTCCAGGGCGACCGTCTCGTCGCCAAGCACGGTGCGCACATCACCGCCCGCGCGTCCGACCCGGCCGTCAGCACGGCAGCGGTCCCCGCTGGATGCACCGCCCGCGCCGTCGCGGTCACCGACGCGGGCACGGACCTGTTCGTGCTCGGTTACACATGCCCGGACGGCGCGTGGGACCTGTTCACCGAGACCGCCGGAGCCCGCGAAGACACCCTGCCCGCGTGGCTGGCAGCAGTGAAGTCCGCCCAGGACGGCGGTGAGGGCGTGCGCTGACAGCGCCGGCGCGGCCGACCGGAAGTGTTGAGCGCGAGCTCAGCTCGCCAGCGGTACCGCGTCGTCCTCCCCCTCCTCGACCTCGCTCACCCGCTCCCCGCGAGACCCGGCAACCAGCGCCACGGCCCCGGCCACGAGGGCGACCGCGCCGCAGCAGGCAGCCACGTGGAGGCCGTGGACGTACGCCGCCTGAGCGGTGGCGACCGCCTGAGCGGCGAGACCGTCCGGCAGCGCGGACGCCTGGGCGAAGGCTCCGGCCAGGGAGTGCCCGGCCGGGCCGGCGGCGACCGAGGCAGGGAGGTGACGCACGGCGTAGGAGTGGTACGCCGCGGTGCCGACGCTGCCGAGCAGGGCGATGCCGAGGGCCCCACCCAGCTCGCTCGACGCCTCGGAGACGGCTGCGCCGGCGCCGGCCCGGTCGGGGTCGAGCGAGGCCATCACAACGTCGGACGCGACGGTCATCACGGCGACGAGCCCGCAGGCGAGCAGTGACGCTCCGACCAGCACGAGCACCAGGGACGAGGTCCCGGTGCCGGTCAGGACGACGAAGCCACCGGCCGCGACCACGAGCGCCGAGGCCGAGACCGCGACGACACCGAAGCGCCGGACCAGCGCGGACGCGGTCGGCGCCGAGACGCCGACCCCCAACGACGGCAGCAGGCTCCAGAGCGCCGCGACCAGCGGCTCGTAGCCGAGGACCAGCTGGAGGTAGGCGGTCATGAACACCGCGTTGCCGACCAGCGCGAAGGTCGCGAGGGCGTTGCCGGCGACTGCGGTCCGGTAGCGCCGGTTGCGGAGCAGGGCGGGATCGACCATGGGGTGCTCATGGCGGAGCTGGCGACGGACGAACACCACGCCCAGAGCCAGCCCCACCACGACGCACGCGACCCAGCGCGCCTGGAACCCGTCCGCAGCCCACTGCTTGACTCCGTACACGGCCGGCAGCACCGAACCGAGGGAGAGCAGCGCGCTCACCACGTCGAACGGCGCATCCTTCCGGCGTTCGCCACGCGGCAGCAGGAACGGCCCGGTGGCGAGGAGCAGAGCCATGGCCGGGAGGTTGACCAGGAAGACCGATCCCCACCAGAAGTGCTGCAGCAGGACGCCGCTGACCACCGGGCCGAGTCCGACGCCGGCGGTCATCACTGCGGTCCACACGGCCACCGCCCGGCTGCGTTGGGTGTCGTCCCGGAAGAGGGTGCGGATCATCGCCAGGGTCGACGGCATCAAGGTGGCACCGGCGAGACCCAGCATGGCCCGGGCCGCGATCAGACCCTCCGCACTTCCGGCGTACGCCGCGGCGAGGGAGGTCAGCGAGAAGGCGGCCGCCCCGACCAGCAGCAGCCGGCGCGGGCCGATCCGGTCCGCGACCGCTCCCATGGTGATCAGCAGCCCGGCGAGCACGAAGCCGTAGACGTCGAAGATCCACAGCTGCTCGGTGGCGGAGGCGTGCAGATCACGGCTGATCTCCGGGACGGCGAAGTAGAGGATCGAGACGTCCATCGACACCAGGAGCAGCGGCAACGCCAGCACCGCCAGAGCCACCCACTCACGACGCCCTGCCCCGCCCCCGAGCATCTCGTCCATGCCGTCCAACCCTTCTGTGTATAACGCATACTGTTTTCGGTCTGCACAGAAGATAGACACAAACTGTGTAGGATGTAAAGAGTTATTCGGGAGAGGTGACCAGCGATGGACGACGACGTACCCCGGGCGATCCGCGCGCTCTGGGGGGCGCAGGCCGGCGGGCGCCGTGGCCCCAAGCCGGCCTTGTCGGTCCGCACCATCGCCGAGGCGGGGGTGGAGCTCGCCGACCGGCAGGGCCTGGCCGCTGCGTCGATGGCCGGCGTGGCGAAGCACCTCGGCTTCACGACCATGTCCCTCTACCGGTACGTCGACTCCAAGGCCGACCTCCAGATGGCGATGGTCGACGCGGCGCTCGGGCCGCCCCCCGAGATCAGCCTCAGGCTCGGTTGGCGCAAGCAGCTCACGACCTGGGCGGAGGCGGAGGTGGTGCGGCTGGGCGCACATCCCTGGGTCCTCGAGGTGCGGCTCTCGTCACCACCCCTCGGGCCGAACAGCCTGGCCTGGATGGACCGCGGGCTCGGGATCCTCGGCCGCGCCGGGCTGCGCCCGCAACGGGCCGCCTCGACCCTGCTGTTCGTCGACGGCTATGTCCGCCAGCACATCGCCCTCGGACTCCAGTACGCCGACGGCGGCGCCGGCTGGGCCGACCGTCTCCGCGGGGTGCTCCCGGAGGGCGACCTGCCCCACCTGGCGAACGCGCTGGCGGAGGGCGTGTTCGACGACGATCCCTCGGACTTCCCCGCGGACGAGTTCCACTACGGGCTCGACCTGATCCTCGACGGGGTCGAGCGCGAGGCGACCCGCTGACCGCTGGGGGTGACCCGATCGCGAGCGTCGCCCGCCTAGAGTTCGTCCTCCAGAGGAGGAGGAACCATGACACTGTCGGGCCTCGCCCGGACTCTGGTCGCGGTCGCGACCGCCACCGCTCTCGGGCTCTCGGCTGCGCCCGGTCAGGCCCGAGCCGCGGCCGACGGGCCCGACTTCGGCGCCCCGGCGGTCGGCGCGTGCAGCACGATGACGGCGGAGCAGGCGGACGCCCGGGTCGACCGGTCCACGGTCGTGCCGTGCTCCCAGGCTCACCAGGCCAAGGTCGCCGGCGTCGTCCGACTGCCCGACGGCCTGGCCTACTCCTCGCGGGGAAAGCTGTACCGGGCCATGGTCAAGCGCTGCAAGCCCGCATGGAACGAGCTGCTGGGCCGTACCCACCGGGTGCGGGACTCGTCGGCGTACCAGCTCGTGTGGTTCGTCCCCAGCAAGGACCAGCGTCAGCACGGCGCGCGGTGGATGAGCTGCTCGGTCGTCCTGCGCAAGGGCAATGAGCTGGCGAAGCTGCCGGCGAACAAGGCGCCGCTGCTCCCGAAGGGCGAGCTCGGCGACCGCATCCATCGGTGCCTGCTGGCGACGACCGCCTCCACGATCACCACGCGGTGCAGCGCCGAGCACGGCTGGAGAGCCACCGGATCGTTCGTGGTCTCGAGCGAGACGTTCCCGGGCACCACGGCGGTCAACCGGGCCGCACGCACCAAGTGCCCGAGGCTCACCAACCCGCGCAAGCCGTTCCGCTGGACCTATTGGACGAAGGTGAACTGGCAGGCCGGCGGCGACCACGCGGTGATCTGCTACACGAAGACGAAGAGCTGATGAGTCAGCCCCGCCTCAGCCACGCCAGGCCGCCTCGTCGCTGAGGTCGGCGTGCCGCCGGATCCAGGTGTGCATGGCGATCGCCGCCGCGGCCGAGGCGTTGATCGACCGCGTCGAGCCGAACTGCGCGATCGAGAAGGTGCCGTCGCACGCCTCCCGGGCGGCCTTGGAGAGCCCCGGCCCCTCCTGCCCGAACAGGAAGCACACCCGGCGGGGCGTCTCCATCGTCTCGAGGTGGGCCGAGCCCGGGAGGTTGTCGATGCCCAGCAGCGGGACCGGCCGGTCCGGCAGGTCCGCGAGGTAGGACGCGAGGTCGGCCGCCGTGGGGTGGTGCCGCACGTGCTGGTAGCGGTCGGTGACCATGGCGCCCCGGCGGTTCCACCGGCGGTTGCCGACGATGTGGACCTCGGCGGCGAGGAAGGCGTTGGCGGTGCGCACGATGGTGCCGATGTTGAAGTCGTGCTTCCAGTTCTCGATCGCCACGTGGAAGTCGTGGCGACGAGTGTCGAGGTCGGCCACGATCGCCTCGAGCCGCCAGTAGCGGTAGCGGTCGACGACGTTGCGGCGGTCACCCTCGGCGAGCAACCTCTCGTCGTACTGGTCGCCGGTCGGCCACTCCCCCTCCCAGGGCCCGACCCCGACCTCGGCCGGCCCGTAGGGCATCGGGTCGTACGGCGCGCGCTCCTCGTCCATCGGTCGATCCGAGATCCACTCAGAACGCCGAGACCGACGCGGGCGCACGCTGCGGACGGCTGAGAGCCCGGACCACCGCCGCCTGCCCGTGCCGCCGGACGGCCACGCCGGTCAGCAGGGCCAGCACGTCGGCGACCATCGGGTCGGGGAACTCCGGTGTCTCGAGGCCGATGCTGACGGCCAGGTCGTCGGCGTGCACGACGATCTCCATCTCGCGCGTCACCAGCCAGTCGTGGAGGGAGAGCGCCCACCCCTGCCAGGGGATGAAGACCGGCGCGTCGTGCGCGGACGCCTCCAGCACCCCCGGGAGCCTCCCCAGCTGCTCGTCGAGCAACGCGGCCAGACCGTCCGGACCGGCCTCGGCCTCGGCGTCGCTGCCGTCACGGATGCCGACGTTCACCTCGGCGTCGAGGTCGCTGTGCACCCACGCCGCGCGGGCGTAGTGCTCCAGGAGCGGGATCGGCTCCATGTCGGTCGGCGGCGCCGAGACGAGCCGGACGGTGTTGGTGACCTGCGCCGCGAGGTGGAACGCGAGGCCGCCGACGGACATGCCGGCACAGGCACTCTCGTCCGACCAGCGCCGCGCGGCCTCGGGGTGGCGGCAGAGGTCTCCGGCGATCCGCGCCGCGGCCAGGAAGCTGTCGCGCTGGGGTCCGTCCATGCGGCCGACGCTAGTGGAGGCGACCGACGGCGGTCGCCGACCGGTCATCGCCGCGCCTTCCGGAGTTCCAGTGGCGCAAGGACCCGCCTTATAGGCTCCATGCGTGACCGGCGTTCTCGAGCCTCTCCTCTTCGGCATCCCCTGGATGGAGCCGAAGTGGCTCTTGGACCACTTCGGGTCGGAGTTCATCCTGATCAGCCTGGTCATCGTCTTCATCGAGTGCGGGCTCCTCTTCCCCTTCCTGCCCGGCGACACGCTCCTGGTCTCGGTGGGGATCTTCCTGGCCACCGACCAGCTCAACCTCGGCAGCGGGCCCAACCTGCTCGGGCTGCTCCTCGGCTGCATCGCGTTCGTGGTCGCGGCGTTCCTGGGCAACGTCGCGGGCTACGAGCTCGGCCGGGCGATCGGCCCTCCCGTGCGCAAGCACGACGGGCGGATCGTGAAGAAGAAGTACCTCGACCAGACCGTCGAGTTCTTCGACGAGCACGGCAGCCAGGCCCTGGTCGTCGGGCGCTTCGTGCCGTTCGTGCGCACCTACGTCACGCTGGTCGCCGGGGTCAGCGAGATGGACCGGGTGAAGTTCTGGCTCTGGAGCGCCATCGGTGCCGTGCTGTGGGTGCTCAGCATCATGTGCCTCGGCTACTTCGTCGGGCAGACGTTCCCCTGGGTCGCCGACAACATCGACTACCTGATCCTCGGCCTGCTCGTGCTCACCGTGATTCCGATCGCTTACGAGTGGCGCAAGAACCGTCGCACCGAGCGCGAGAAGGCCACCACGGGCAGCTGACCGGTCGGGCGCCCGTCAGCGGCGTACGCCGTCCAGCTCGGCCTTGGTGAGCACCGACCTGATCTCGAGGACCGCGTCGGCGAGCGGGTTGTCGTCACCCGGTGAGCGGTCGATGGCGCAGACGACGGTGTCGACGGTCGCCCCCGCCTCCCGCAGCGCGACCGTGGCGTCGCGCACCGCACCGCCGGTCGTGATCACGTCCTCGACCAGCGTGACCCGACGTCCAGAGACGTCGGGACCCTCGGCGAGCTTGCAGGTGCCGTAGGTCTTGGCCTGCTTGCGCACGAAGAGCGCCGGCAGTCCGGTCTGCGCGCTGAGGACGGTGACGATCGGGATGCCGCCCATCTCGAGGCCGCCGAGCAGGTCGGTGCCCTCCGGCAGCAGCGGGGCCATCGCCGCGGCGACGCGGGCGAGCAGGGCGGGGTCGGTCTCGAAGAGGTACTTGTCGAAGTACTCCGACGCGACCTGACCGGACCGGAGTGTGAACTCGCCGGTGAGTCGGCAGCGGGCATCGATGTCGCGCGCGAGGTCGGGGTCAGCGTGGCCAGCCATGTCGTTACTCTCCCAGCATGCGGATCCTGATCATCGGCGGCACCCGCTTCGCCGGTCACGCCATGGCCGACGCTGCGCTCGAGGCCGGCCACGACGTCACGCTGCTCCACCGGCACGAGACGTCCGAGCACCCCGGCGCCACCCACCTCCTGGCCGACCGCGACGGTGACCTGTCGGTGCTGGACGGCGCCGCATTCGACGCGACGATCGACGTCTGTGCCTACGTCCCGGCGCAGGTACGCCGGCTGCACGACGCCCTGCGGGACCGCGGTGGCCATCACGTCTTCGTGTCGACGGTGTCGGTCTACCAGGAGCCCGACGGGCCCGGCGCCGACGAGGACTCACCGCTCCTCGCGCCGGCGCCCGAGGACGCCACCGAGGTCACCAACGAGACCTACGGCCCGATGAAGGTCACCTGCGAGAACATCGCCACGGAGCTCTACGGCGACAGCGGTCTCACGATCATCCGCCCGACGTACATCGTCGGTCCGCGCGACATGACCGCCCGCTACCCGTGGTGGCCGTTGCGGGCGGCCCGCGGCGGCCCGATGATCATGCCCGGACCCGCCGAGGCGCCGATGCAGTGCATCGACGCCCGCGACCTGGGCGCCTGGACGGTCCGGCTGGCCGAGCAGCGGGTGAGCGGGACGTTCACCGCCGCCCGGCCGCACACGACGTTCGGGGCGTTCCTCGACGAGACGGTCGGGGCGATCGAGAGCGACGCCCGGCTGGTGCCGGTCGACGGTGACTGGCTGGTGGAGCGGGGCGTCGACGGTCTCCAGCTCCCGCTCTGGACCGAGGGCGGACCGGAGTGGTCGCTGGCGATGGGGACCGCGCGGGCGGAGGACGCGGGCCTGAAGCACCGGCCGTTCGCGGAGACCGTGCGCGACACCCTCGCGTGGGCGCAGGCCAATCCCGACCTGGCGACCAACGAGCACTGGGGCATGCCCGCCGAGCGGGAGCAGGAGCTCCTCGACGCCTGGAACGCCACCGAGGCATGACCCGCGTCGCCCACCGGCTCGAGGGGATCCCGCCGACGATCTTCACGACGATGTCGGCGCTCGCACTGCGCACCGGAGCGGTGAACCTCGGCCAGGGCTTCCCCGACGCCGACGGTCCCGCCTCGGTGCTGGCCGCCGCCGACCGGGCGATGCACAGCGGCGCGAACCAGTACGCGCCGGGTCCCGGCGTACCCGCCCTGCGGCAGGCGATCGCCGGCCACCAGCAGCGCCACTACGGCATCGAGCTCGACCCCGACCGGGAGATCGTCGTGACGACGGGATGCACCGAAGGCATCGCCGCCGCACTGCTCGGCCTCGTCGACCCCGGTGACGAGGTGGTCGTGCTCGAGCCCTACTACGACTCCTACGTCGCGATGATCCAGATGGCCGGTGGCGTACGCCGTCCGGTCACCCTCCACGCGCCGGACTACCGGCTCCGCGCGGACGAGCTCCGAGCCGCGGTCGGACCGCGCACCCGCTTCATCCTGCTCAACTCCCCGCACAACCCGACCGGCACCGTCCTCACGAGCGACGAGCTCCAGGTCGTGGCCGACGTCGCGATCGAGCACGACCTGCTGGTGATCACCGACGAGGTGTACGAGCACCTCACCTTCGACGACCGCGAGCACGTGCCGATCGCGACGTACCCCGGGATGTGGGAGCGCACCTTGACCCTGTCGAGCGCCGGCAAGTCGTACAGCCTGACCGGCTGGAAGGTGGGCTGGGCGACGGGGCCGGCCGAGCTCGTCTCCGCACTGCTCGCGGCCAAGCAGTGGCTGACGTTCACCTCGGGGGCGCCGTTGCAGCCGGCCATCGCGGTGGCGCTCGACGAGGAGCCCGACTTTCCGCGGGCCCTGGCTCGCGACCTCCAGGCGCGGCGCGACCTCCTGTGCGACGGGCTGGCGTCGCTCGGTCTCGACGTACGCCGCCCCGAGGGCACCTACTTCGCGCTGACCGACATCTCGTCGCTCGGGTGGGCGGACGGCATGGCGTTCTGCCTGGCGCTGCCCGAGCGGGCGGGCGTGGTCGCGATCCCGACCCAGCCGTTCCACGACACCCATGCCGGCGACCAGCTCGTGCGGTGGGCGTTCTGCAAGGAGGCGGCGGTGATCGAGGAGGCACTCGCGCGCCTGCGGCGGGCCGACCTCAGTGGTTGAGCCAGTGCCGGACCTCGGGGCGCACCAGGCACGCGATGGTGGTCGCCGACGCCGCTGCCGGCAGCAGGCCGACGATCGACCCGAGCGTGCCGACCAGGAAGAACAGCGTCGAGACGGCGGCGGTGATCACCAGCGCGTACCACGCCCAGCGGTGTCCTCGGAACAGCGCGATCGCGAACGCCGCGGCCGCCGCTGACGCGAGGAGCACCACCCCGATCACGGCGTACAGCATCACGAGCAGATCGTGCTGGGTGATGCCCTGCTCCGCGAGCTGGGAGTTCTGCCGGTAGGCCTCGTCCAGCACCGACTCGGAGTCCTGCGCGAGAGTGACGATCGAGACGACCAGGATCACGACGGCGAACGCCGTGCAGCACCACGTGAGCAGACAGGCCGCGATCAGCGCCGCGGGGCGCTGCCCGAGTGCGCGCGGCGGCCGGGGCGCGTCGTACGTCGACATCGGGGACGGTGACCAGCCGGTCGGCGGCCAGGGCTGCTGCATGGGCGGTGGCGGTTGCGTGGGCGGCTGCTGCGTGGGCGGCTGCTGCATCGGCGGCTGTTGCTGGGGCTGTTGCTGCGGCGGGCGCCAGGCCGTCGACGCGTCGGACCGCGGCGGCGGAGGGGGCGCCGAAGGCTTCGCGCGACCGGCCTCGCGACGCTCACGCAGGGCGTCGGGGTTGTCGGAGAACCACAGGCCCGACGGCCCGAGCCACAGCGTGACCACGGCGGCGCCGATCCCGGCGGCCCAGAAGGTCGCGGCGATCGACTCGACGAACCAGTCGCTCACCACGCCGGTGACGAACAGCACGCCGGCCAGGAACGACAGCGCGAGACGCGCGCTGCGGCTGCGATGGGTGACCTGCCAGCCCAAAATCAGCATGGCTGTCGCGCAGGCCGCCGCGGCCATGGCAGCGATCCGGACGATCGAGGTGAGCTGGGCGACGTCGACGCCTGCGTCCCCCAGTCGCGATTCAGCGAGGTACGCCGCGAGCGTCGACCTGGTGTCCACCGAGTGGAGCCCGGCGACCCGGTCCCACATCTGGAGCACCACGAACAGCGAGCCGACGATCACGATCGCACTGGCGACGGTCACGTGCGGCGGCCGGACGGGTCGGGACGAGGGGTCGCTCACGTCTTCCATTGCACCACGGCAGGATGAGGGCATGGTCTACGAGGCATCGCCCACGCGGTACGACGACGCCACCTACCGCTACACCGGTCGCAGCGGCCTCCAGCTGCCCCCGCTGTCGCTGGGTCTGTGGCAGAACTTCGGCGACGACCGGCCCGAGGAGACGCAGCGCGCGATCCTCCGCCGGGCGTTCGACCGCGGCGTCACCCACTTCGACCTGGCCAACAACTACGGGCCGCCGTACGGCCGGGCCGAGGAGAACTTCGGCCGATGGATGCACGAGGACTTCGCGCCGTACCGCGACGAGCTGGTGATCTCGACGAAGGCCGGCTACGACATGTGGCCGGGGCCGTACGGGCAAGGGGGCGGCTCCCGGAAGTACCTGCTCGCCTCGCTCGACCAGTCGCTCGCCCGGATGGGGCTCGACTACGTCGACATCTTCTACAGCCACCGCTTCGACCCCGACACTCCACTGGAGGAGACCATGGGCGCGCTCGACACGGCGGTCCGGTCGGGACGAGCGCTGTACGCCGGCATCTCGTCGTACTCCGCGGCGAAGACGAAGGAGGCCGCGACCATCGCCCGCGACCTCGGGACGCCGTTGCTGATCCACCAGCCGTCGTACTCGATGCTGAACCGCTGGATCGAGCCCGACCTCCTCGACGAGCTGGAGGAGCAGGGCATGGGCTGCATCGTCTTCACCGCGCTGGCCCAGGGCCTGCTCACCGACCGCTACCTGAACGGCGTGCCCGAGGACTCGCGGGCGGCACGGCCCGACTCCTCGGTGGCCGGTCTCGACGACGCGGTGCTCGACCGCGTGCGCTCGCTCAACGCCATCGCCGAGCGGCGCGGACAGAAGCTCGCGCAGCTCGCCCTCCAGTGGGCCCTGCGCGACCCGCGGGTCACCTCCGCGGTGATCGGGGCCTCGAGCGTCGAGCAGCTGGACACCAACCTCGACGCGCTCTCGTTCTCGCCGCTGACCGAGGAGGAGCTCGCCGAGATCGACAAGTACGCCGTCGACTCCGGGGTCAACCTCTGGGCTGACTCGACCGAGGAGTGACGTGACCTCGCCGAGTCGTCATATGACGACTCGGCGGGATTTCCGCGTCACTTTGCGCCGACTCGATGCATCTGTGCAGGTCAGAGTGCCCAGGGTGGCGTACCGATCCGGCTGCCGTCCGCAGCGGTCGCGGTGAAGCCGGACGCGATCGCGACGACCACCTCCGCCCGACCCTCTCCGACGTTCGCGATCTGGATCGGGGTGCCGGCGGGCACGACGGCGACGTCACCCGCCGCGACGCGATCGCCCCCGGGAGCGAGCCGGATGGCGCCCTCGACCACCATGAAGACCTCGTCGCGGTCGAGCGTGTGCGCCTCCGGCGAGGTGAGACCGGGCTCGAGCGTCAGCCGCCAGGTGCAGACGTCGGACGACCCGCGGCTCGGTGACGCGAGGCCGGTGAACTCGAGGCCCGGGAGCTGGAAGCGCGGCGCCTGGTCGGCACTGGTCGTGACAATGGAAGGCATATAGACAAGGTAACTTGTCCAAGTTCACTTGTCTATATGCTGAACCCCATGACAGAGCCCGACCTCGGCATCCTGCTCGCCCTCGCGTACCAGCAGTTCGTGACCGAGCTGCACGAGGACCTCGGCCGGTGCGGCTTCGACGACCTGGCGCGGTCGGACGGGTACGTGTTCCGGGCGCTCGACGCCGAACCCCTCACGACGAGCGCACTGGCCGAGCGCCTGGGCGTCAGCAAGCAGGGGGCGGGACAGCTGGTCGAGGACATGACCCGCCGGGGCTACGTCCGGAGCCGCCCCGACCCGGGCGACCGCCGGGCCCGCCTGCTGGAGCTGACGACCCGCGGCCGTCGCGCCCTCGCCGCAGCCCGCGACTTCCACCGTCGCTACGAGACCCGCCTGGCCCGTCGCCACGGCCGCGCCCACGTCGACGACCTTCGCTCGATGCTCACCGCGATGGCCCCGACGTACGGCGACGGCGCCCTCGACCCCCGAGTCCGCGCGCTCCACGTCTGAGCCCCCGAGAACGCCGAGTCGGCACACGACGACTCGGCGTCATTTTCGTGTCACTTTGCGCCGACTCGGCGGGGGGTCAGGCGGGAGTGAGGGACAGCTCGCCGTCGGCGACGTCGACCACGACCTTGCCGCCGTCGTTCACCTCGCCGCTGATCAGGAGCCGGGCGAGCTGGTCGCCGATGGCGGTCTGGATCAGCCGGCGGAGGGGTCGGGCGCCGTACGCCGGGTCGTAGCCGGTCTCGGCGAGCCAGGCCCGCGCGGCGTCGCTCACCTCGATGGTGATCCGGCGCACCGCGAGACGCTTCTCCAGCAGGGACAGCTGAAGGTCGACGATGTGCTTGAGCTCGTCCATCGACAGTGCGTCGAAGACCACGATCTCGTCGAGCCGGTTCAAGAACTCCGGCTTGAAGCTCGCCCGCACGACCGACATCACCGACTCACGTGCCGCGACCGGGTCCAGGGTCATGTCGACCAGGAAGTTCGAGCCGAGGTTGGAGGTCAGGATCAGGAGCGTGTTGCGGAAGTCCACCGTCCGGCCCTGGCCGTCGGTCAGCCGCCCGTCGTCGAGCACCTGCAGGAGGATGTCGAAGACCTCCGGGTGCGCCTTCTCGACCTCGTCGAGCAGCACGACGGAGTAGGGGCGCCGGCGCACGGCCTCGGTCAGCTGACCGCCCTCGTCGTAGCCGACGTAGCCGGGGGGCGCGCCGACCAGGCGCGCGACCGAGTGCTTCTCGGAGTACTCGCTCATGTCGATGCGCACGATCGCCCGCTCGTCGTCGAAGAGGAACTCCGCGAGCGCCTTCGCGAGCTCGGTCTTGCCGGTGCCGGTCGGGCCGAGGAACAGGAACGACCCGGTCGGCCGGTTCGGGTCGGAGATGCCGGCCCGCGACCGGCGTACGGCGTCGCTCACCGCGCGCACGGCCTCGCGCTGTCCGACCAGTCGCTGCCCGATCACGTCCTCCATCTCGAGCAGCTTGGCGGTCTCGCCCTGGAGGAGCTTGCCCGTCGGGATGCCGGTCCAGGCCTCGACGACCTCGGCGATCTGCTCGGCCCCGACCTCCTCGCCGACCAGCGGCTCGACGTCCCTCTTCTCGGCGGCCTGGACCTCCTCGAGCTTCTTCTCCAGCTGCGGGATCGACTCGTAGCGGATCTTCGAGGCGCCCTCGAGGTTGCCCTCGCGGAGCATCTTGTCGGCCTCGATGCGCAGCTGGTCGAGGGCCCGACGGATCTCGCCCTCACCCTCGAGGGAGGCCTTCTCCTGCTCCCAGCGTGCTTCGAGCCCCCGCAGCTGCTCCTCGGCGTCGGCGAGGTCGGCCCGGAGCTTGGCCAGCCGCTCCTGCGACGCCGGGTCGGTCTCCTTGTCGAGCGCGAACTCCTCCATCTTGAGCCGGTCGACGGTACGCCGGAGCTGGTCGATCTCCTCCGGGGACGACTCGATCTCCATCCGCAGCCGGGACGCCGACTCGTCGATCAGGTCGATCGCCTTGTCGGGCAGCTGCCGGCCGGTGATGTAGCGGTCGCTCAGCGTCGCCGCGGCGACCAGCGCCGCGTCCGTGATGCGCACACCGTGGTGCGCCTCGTACTTCTCCTGGATGCCGCGCAGAATCTGGATCGTGTCCTCGACCGAGGGCTCGCCGACGAAGACCTGCTGGAAGCGGCGCTCCAGCGCCGGGTCCTTCTCGATGCGCTCGCGGTACTCGTCGAGCGTCGTGGCGCCGATCATCCGCAGCTCGCCACGGGCGAGCATGGGCTTGAGCATGTTGCCGGCGTCCATGGCCGAGTCGCCGCCGGCACCCGCGCCGACGACCGTGTGCAGCTCGTCGATGAACGTGATCACCTGGCCGCCGGAGTCCTTGATCTCCTCGAGCACGGCCTTGAGCCGCTCCTCGAACTCACCGCGGTACTTCGCGCCGGCGACCATCGCCGCAAGGTCGAGGGAGAGCAGCCGGCGGCCCTTGAGCGAGTCGGGCACGTCGCCCTCGACGATGCGCTGGGCGAGACCCTCGACGACGGCGGTCTTGCCGACGCCGGGCTCACCGATCAGCACGGGGTTGTTCTTGGTACGCCGCGACAGCACCTGGATCACCCGGCGGATCTCGGCGTCTCGACCGATCACCGGGTCGAGCTTGCCGTCCTCGGCCGCCTGGGTGAGGTCGACGGAGAACTTCGCCAGGCTCTCGTACGTCGACTCCGCTTCCGGACTGGTCACCCGACGGTTGCCGCGCAGGGCGGTGAGCCCCTCGCGGAGACCGTCCGCGGTCAGTCCGGCGTCGGCCAGGATCTTCTGCGCCCCGGACTCGACGGTGGCCAGGCTGATCAGGAGGTGCTCGGTCGCGACGTAGTCGTCCTTCATCGAGGCGGCCAGGTCGAGCGCGCCCGCGAGCACCCGGGTCAGCGCCGGCGAGGCCGCCGGCTGCTGAACGGTCGCACCGGACGCCTTGGGCAGCGCCTGCACCGCGCCCTCGGCCGCGGCATACAAGGCGGCGGCGTCGGCACCCGACTTGGTGACGAGCTGACGCGCCGTACCGTCCGCCTCCCGCAGCAGCGCCGCGAGCAGGTGGACGGGGTCGGTCTGGGTGTTGCCCCCCGTCGTCGCGGCGAGCTGCGCGGTCTCGATCGCCTCACGACTGCGCGTCGTGAACTTCTCGGCCCCGAACTGGCTCATCTGGCTCCCTCTTGTCGATCTCGGCGTGCCACCACTGTGGCCCTCACCTGCATAACGAGCCACAAGTTGAGTCGATTCCCCTCAACTTTGGAATTTTCCGGGTTTCTTCGTGGTGGACCTCACCCGCGTACTCGTTCGCGCAGCAGCTTGACCACGGGCCAGGCGCCGTCGGTCCAGTTGGAGAGGACGGTGACCGTGGTCGACGTCGACGGGGCGTGGGAGCTGAGGAACGACACGCCCGCGTCGTACCCCTCGAGCCACACCTCGTCGCCACTCCCGTGCAGATGGAAGCCGACCCCGTAGCGCTTCGACTCCTCCGGCACGTCGCTGCGCGGTCGCACCATCTCGGCGACGGTCTCGCGCGCGACGATCCGTCCGGCGAACAGCGCCTCCCAGAAGGCGTGGAGGTCGGCGGCCGTCGAGTAGATGCCGCCGTCGCCGACGCCGACGACCGGGAGGTGGAGCACGTTCGAGCGCAGCCCGTCGACGTGCAGGTAGCCCTTCGCCGCGCGACCCGGCAGCTCGTCGGAGCGCAGGAACGCCGTGTCGACCAGGCCCGCCGGCTCGCACACCCGAGTCCGGACCAGGTCGTGGTAGCCGACCCCGCTCGCCCGCTCCGCCAGGATCGCGAGCACGACGTAGCCGCCGTTGTTGTAGGCGAACCGCTCGCCGGCACGGAACGCGGTCGGGAAGCCGTCGAGCACCGCCAGGTAGTCCTCAGCGCTCGCGAGGCGGTGCACCGGCACCGGCATCACGTACGCCGTGACGTCGTCGTGGACGTCCTCGTCGAGGTAGTCGCCGATCCCCGACCGGTGGGCCAGCAGGTGCTCCACGGTGACGTCGTCGGCGATCAGCGGGAGGTCGTCACCGAGGAGCGAGCGCGCGGTGGTGTCGAGCCGGAGCGTCCCCTGCTCGACCAGCGACATCACGGCGAGCGCCGTCCAACCCTTCGCCCCGCTCGCGGTTGCGAACCGGGTGTCGACGGTGTTGCGGACCTCTTGGGCGCGGTCGGCGAACCCGTACGCCGCGCAGACCTCGGTCACGCCGTCCCGGTCGACGCGCACCACGCCGGTGAACCCCGTGCGCTCCGCGACCCGGTCCGCGATGTCCGTCAGCGAGTCCATCCGAGGAGGGTGCCTCAGTGTCGTGAGCGACGCCAGACGACCACGGCGGAACCGGGTTGCGGGTCACGGAGGACGGGCAGCTTGTTCTGCTCGGTACGCCGCGTGGTCGCCGACGACATCGCGTCGCGGAGGGCGTTGCGAGTCGCGGCCAGCTCGGCCGCGAGCTCCTCGTTGCGGGCGCGGAGCGCGGCGACCTGGTGCTCCAGGTCGAGGATGCGACGTACCCCTTCGATGCCGACGCCCCCGGCCGTCAACGACGCGATCTCGCGTAGCAGCTCGATGTCGCGGGCGCTGTAGCGGCGACCACCGCCACCGGTGCGCCCGGGCATGATCAGCCCCATCCGCTCGTAGGCGCGCAGGGTCTGCGGGTGCAGGCCGGACAGCTCGGCCGCCACCGAGATCACGTAGACCGCGGCGTCCGGGCTGGGCGTGCGGGACTCCCGGCGGTTCATGACCCGGCCTTCTCGAACAGGTTGGCCCGCAGGGTGCCGTCGACACCCGCGGCGCGGTAGCCGGTGAGCGCCTCCCGGGCGGCGTCGTTCAGCCGCGCCGGCACCTGCACCTGGACGGTCACCAGCAGGTCACCCTTCGTACCGTCCTTCTTGGTGGCGCCGCGCCCCCGGATGCGGAAGGTGCGGCCGTTCGGGGTGCCGGCCGGGATCTTCAGCGTCACCGCCGGCCCCTTCAGGGTCGGGACCTTGATCTCCGAGCCGAGTGCCAGCTCGTCGAACGACACCGGGACGTCGAGGGTGAGGTTGTCACCCTTGCGGCCGAACAGGGGGTGCGGCCGGACCTTGACCGTGACGAACAGGTCACCGTTGGCGCCGCCGTTCTCTCCGGCGCCACCCTTGCCGCGCAGCCGGATGCGCTGGCCGTCCTTCACGCCGGCGGGGATGCGTGCCTGGATCGTGCGCGACGAGGCTGCGCGGCCCGAGCCGTGGCAGGTGGGGCACAGTTCCTCGTAGATCAGCTGACGACCGGCGCAGCGGGGGCAGGTCTCGTTGATCGAGAAGCCGCCGCCGGTGGAGTTCACGATGAATCCGGCGCCCTCGCACTCCGGACAGATCTTCGGCTGGGTGCCGGGCTTGCCGCCGGTGCCGTGGCAGTCGGGGCAGGCGGCGTCGGAGGTCAGCCGGAGGCTGATCGTGACGCCCTCGAGCGCCTCGGTGAAGCCGATGGTCGCCGTGGTCTCGACGTCGGCACCGCGCACCGGCCGCGTGCGGGTGCGCTGGCTGCCACCTCGGCTGCCGAAGATGTCGCCGAAGAGGTCGCCGAACCCGCCGGCCCGCTCACGGAGCAGGTCGCCGAGGTCGAAGCCCACGCCCCCGTCGGAGGAGCCACCGGGGAACCCGCCGAACCCGCCACCGGCGTAGAGGCGACGGAACTCGTCGTACTTCTTCCGCTTCTCCTCGTCGCCGAGCACGTCGTAGGCCTCGGCGACTGCCTTGAACTTCTCGTGCTTGGCGGTGTCACCGGGGTTGGAGTCGGGGTGGTTGGCGCGCGCGAGCTTGCGGTAGGCCTTCTTGATGTCGGCCAGGGAGGCGTTCTTGTCCACGCCCAGCTCGGCGTAGTAGTCCTTGGTCGCCCACTCGGCGCGTGCCCCGTTGTCGCTCACGGTTCCCTCCCCTCTCCTTGCTCGATCCGAACGTGTGGCCTCTCAGTCACCCTTGGCCCGACTCGTCGTCCGTCGCCTCGTCGGTCGCCTCGCTCGCCGTGTCATTCGCGGTGCCGGTCGTCGCCTCGGTGGTGGCCGGGTCGACCACCAGCACCTGGGCCGCACGGACGACACGGTCGCCGATGCGGTAACCCGCCTTGGCAACGATCTTGCAGGTCGTCACCTCCACCTCGGGATCCTCCCCGATGTGGCTCAGCGCTTCGTGGAACTGCGGGTCGAACGGGTCTCCGGGTTCGCCGTACTTGACGAGCCCGGCCTTGGCGACGACCCGCTCCAGCTGGTCGGCGACGGCCGCGAAGCCCTCGTCGAGGTCGCCGTGCTCGCGAGCCCGGTCGATCGTGTCGAGGACGTCGACGATCGGCGCGAGCGCGGCGAACGTGGCGTTCTCGCGCACCAGATCGCGGTCACGCTCGACCCGACGCTTGTAGTTGAGGTACTCCGCCTGCAGCCGCTGCAGGTCGGCCGTGCGCTCCTCGAGGGCCTGCTGGAGGTACGACGCGACCAGCTGCGACTCACGGTTCTCCTCGCCGGCTTCGCTCGGGCCGGCCTGGTCGGCCTCGGCGGCCTCGCTCCGGTCACCCTCCGCGCGCTCGGCGGTCGCGTCGGCCGCGTCTGCCTCGAGGGGTACTTCGACCTCGGTCTCGTTGGCCATCTCGGATGCTGCCTCCCCGAACGAGCCGGTCGGAGGAGGAGCCGCGTCCGACGGCTCCCCCTTCCGCCGGGCGGTCACTTGGACTCGCCCTCGCCGTCCGTGCCGTCGGAGCCGGGCTCGTCCACGATCTCGGCGTCGACGACGTCTTCGTCAGCGGCACCGGTCGACGCGTCGGTCCCACCGGCGGCGGCCTGGTCGGCCTCTGCGGCGGCGTACATCGCGGCGCCCATCTTCTGGCTGGACTCGCCGAGCTTGGTCACGCCGGCCTGGATCTCGTCCTTCGACGCGTCGGCGTTCTCGAGCGTCTTCTTCAGCACGTCGACGTCGGCCTGGACCTCGGTCTTCACGTCGTCCGGGATCTTCTCGCCGTTGTCGACCAGGAACTTCTCGGTCGTGTAGACAAGCGACTCGGCCTGGTTGCGGGTCTCGACGGCCTCGCGGCGCGCAGCGTCCTCGGCGGCGTACTGCTCCGCCTCCTTGACCATCCGGTCGATCTCCTCCTTCGACAGGGCGCTGCCGCCGGAGATCGTCATCGACTGCTCGCGGCCGGACGCCTGGTCCTTGGCGGAGACGTGGACGATGCCGTTGGCGTCGATGTCGAAGGTGACCTCGATCTTGGGCACGTTGCGCGGGGCCGGGGGCAGACCGGTCAGCTCGAAGTTGCCGAGGGGCTGGTTCTGCGCCCACATCGGACGCTCGCCCTGGGCGACCTTGATCTCCACGCTCGGCTGGTTGTCCTCGGCCGTGGTGAAGATCTCGGACCGCTTCGCCGGGATCGTGGTGTTGCGCTCGATCAGGGTGGTCATCACGCCGCCCTTGGTCTCGATGCCGAGGCTCAGCGGGGTGACGTCGAGGAGCAGGACGTCCTTCACCTCGCCCTTGAGCACGCCGGCCTGGAGCGCCGCACCGACCGCGACCACCTCGTCGGGGTTGACGCCCTTGTTGGGCTCCTTGCCACCGAGCAGGCTCTTCACGAGATCGGTCACGGCGGGCATCCGGGTGGAGCCGCCGACCATCACGACGTGGTCGATCTTGCTGACGTCGACGCCGCCGTCCTTGAGCACCGACTGGAACGGCGCCTTCGTACGGTCGAGCAGGTCGGAGGTCATCTTCTGGAACTCCGAGCGGGTCAGCCGCTCCTCGAAGTGCAGCGGGCCCGACTCACCGTGGGTGATGTACGGCAGGTGGATCGTGGTCTCGCTCGACGAGGACAGCTCGATCTTCGCCTTCTCGGCGGCCTCCTGGAGGCGCTGCATCGCGATCTTGTCCTGGGACAGGTCGACCGCGTTGCCGTCCTTGAACTTCTTGACCATCCACTCGACGATCCGGTGGTCCCAGTCGTCGCCACCGAGGTGGTTGTCGCCGGAGGTGGCCTTCACCTCGATCGTCGCGAAGCCGTCGTCGTCCTTGCCCACCTCGAGCAGCGAGACGTCGAACGTGCCGCCACCGAGGTCGAAGACCAGGATCGTCTGGTCGGCGTCGCCCTTGTCGAGGCCGTAGGCCAGGGCGGCCGCAGTCGGCTCGTTGATGATGCGCTGGACGTTGAGCCCCGCGATCTCACCGGCCTCCTTGGTGGCCTGGCGCTGTGCGTCGGAGAAGTAGGCCGGGACCGTGATCACGGCGTCGGTGACGGTCTCGCCGAGGTAGGACTCGGCATCCCGCTTCAGCTTCTGGAGCACGAACGCGCTGATCTGCTGCGGCGTGAACTCCTTGTCGTCGATCTTCTGCTTCCAGTCGGTGCCCATGTGGCGTTTGACGGAGCGGATGGTGCGGTCGACGTTGGTCACCGCCTGACGCTTGGCGACCTCACCGACGAGGACCTCGCCGGACTTGGAGAACGCCACCACCGAGGGGGTGGTACGAGCGCCCTCTGCGTTGGCGATCACGGTGGGTTCGCCACCTTCGAGGACGGCGACGACGCTGTTCGTCGTACCGAGGTCGATGCCGACGGCACGAGCCATGTCTGATTACCTCCGGTGTCGTCCGGCCGGGGGTCCGGCCGGGAGTCTGTGGTCCGATGTCCGGCCCTCATCGTGGTCGATGTGGACCGCTGTCTCAAAATTCTTGAGCCCCTTCGGCTCAAGTCTGACAGGTTCAACCACCGCGGTCCGGCGTTCTCTTCCCGCTCGGGCAAAGAATTTTCGGGTCGTCCGCGCCGGCGGCACCCCTAGTACCCGAACAGGCGGACGACCCCGCTCAACCCCGCTCAACCGGCGAAGACGGCGAGCTCGGCGCCCCAGGAGTCGACGAGGTCGCCGCAGACCGTGGTGCCGTGGGCGGCGTCCCACGCCCGGACCTCACGGTCGACGACGGCGAAGGTACGCCGGATCGCGGCGGCGTCGCCGGCGAGCATGCGCTCGATCTCGGGCAGGAAGGCCTCGGCGGACCACTGGGGCACCGCGAGCGGGTGCTCGCGCAACTCCCACGGCAGGTACTTGTTGTAGGGCCGCAGCCGGCCGGCCAGCGTGAACACGACGTGCAGCAGCCAGTCCAGCGACTCGGCGGCGTCCAGCCGCGCCTCGAGAAGTCGCCCGTCGCGGTGGTTCTTCAGAGCCCGGTAGGCGAAGTTCAGGTACCCGTCGAGCCGGTCCTGGTCGACGAGCACCCAGCGCTGCTCGTCGTCGTCGACCGTCGCCTGGCGGCGCACGGCCTCGGTCACCCGGCCTCCGGTGTCGTCGCGCAGCACCTGGGCGTAGGCGAACGACCACCGGAAGTACCAGCCGCCGGTGCCGTGCCGGTCGACCTGCTCGAGGTCGGCGACGCTCCACCGGATCTCGTCGATCCACGGGCTGCGCACCGTCTCGCGCTCGACGTCGTCGTCGCGCACGACGTACACGTCGACGTCCGACCGCTCGGTCGCCATGCCCCGTGCGGCCGAGCCGCTCAGCACCAACCCGACGATCGACGGGTCGTCGCGGGCGAGCAGCTCGTCGAGTGCGGCCCGAGCGCCGTCGCTCATCACAACGCGCGACGCTAGCGTGGCGCCTCGTGGCCCGCCATCGAGTTCTGGTGTCCGCCCATCGATGCGGGTACGCCGAGCTGGGCGCGGTCGGCGGGCACGAGGACCCGATCGCCGGCATCGAGCACTCCGCCGAGGTCGGTGCCGACTTCTGCGAGTTCGACGTCCGCCGGTGCGCGGACGGCACGTTCGTCGTGTCCCACGACGCCGACGGCGGCACCGGCGACGAGACCTGCCAGATCGCCGACCTCAACTGGCCCGACCTGTCTGCGCGGGCCCCGGGCGTGTGCACCCTCGACGTCCTGCTCGACGCCCTGGTGATGCACGGGCTCGGCGCCCACGTCGACCTGAAGTTCCGCACTCCCCACGAGCAGTGGAAGGCCGGCGCACGCTGGGAGACCGACGTGATCGCGGCGGTCACGGCGCGCATCGATCCCTCGCGGGTCGTGGTCACCAGCGGGGTGCGGCGTACCACCACGTCGATCCGGCGGTGGGCGCAGGAGCACGACGCGCCTGTCGTCGTGGCCCTGAGCATCGGCGGCAGCGTCAAGGGCATGACCTGGCGCAACGCGCTGCAGCGCCGCTGGGGCGAGCTGTTCCCGCAGCTCCGCTTCCGTTCCTCCGAGGCGGATGCCGTCGCGGCGCACTTCGCCCTCGCGATGATCCGGCTCGCGCGCTGGACCACGCACGAAGGCGTCCCCCTCCTGGTCTGGACGGTCGACTCGGCCTGGCTCCAGAAACGGTTCCTCCACGACCGTCGGATCTGGATGGTCACCACCAACCACCCGGCTCGCGCCGTCGCATTGCGAGACCGCTAGCGTCGCCTGCGATGCCCACTCCTGAGGAGATCACCCGCCATCACGACGACGCACCACCGCCGGGAGCCGACCCCTGGGTGAACGGGCCGGCCCAGCCCTACGAGATCGCCGTCGTCGAGTACGACGACCGCTGGCCTGCCGACTTCGAGCGGCTCGCGTCGCGCATCCGCGAGACTCTCGGCGACCGGGTGCTCGAGCTCCATCACGTCGGCTCGACCTCCGTGCCAGGACTGCCCGCCAAGCCGGTCATCGACGCCGACCTGGTCGTGGCCGACCCGGCGGACGAGCCGGCGTACATCCCCGACCTCGAGGCGGCCGGGTTCGTCCACACCATCCGCGAGCCCTGGTGGCACGAGCACCGCCTCCTGAAGTGGACCGACCCGAGCGACCCCGTCGCCCACGTGCACGTCTTCGGGCCCGACTGCCCCGAGGTGGTCCGGCACCGGATGTTCCACGACTGGCTGGTCGAGCACCCGGACGACCGACAGCGGTACGCCGAGGCGAAGCGCGCTGCCGCGAGCGAGATGAACGCGCGGCCGGGCGGCGGCACCGGGATGGACTACAACCGCCACAAGGAGCCCGTCGTGCGCGACATCTACGACCGGATGTTCCGAGCACACGGCCTGATCCCGTGACCGAGGTCCGGCCGGCCACCACGGCGGACCTCGGCGGCGTGGCGACGATCTACGACCAGCAGGTCTTCCACGGGATCGCGACGTTCGACCTCGAGCCGCCGCCCGTGACCGTGTGGGAGCGCCGCGTCGGGAGCGCCGCGCCGGGCGACCACTTCCTCGTGGCCGACGACGACGGAGAGATCGCCGGTTTCGCCTACTCCTCGGCCTACCGCGACCGCCCGGGGTACCGGATGACCCGCGAGACCTCGGTCTACCTCTCGGAGAGCGCGCGCGGGCAGGGCCTCGGGCGGCGCCTGTACGACGACCTGCTCGGGCGGGTGCGTGACGACGGGATCCATGTCGTGCTCGGCGTCGTCGCCCTGCCGAACCCGGCGAGCGTCGCGCTGCACGTGGCGTGCGGGTTCCGGCACGTGGGCACCCTGAGCCAGGTCGGCTGGAAGTTCGACAGCTGGATCGACACGGCCTGGTACCAGAAGTTCCTGTGACCGCTCTCTCGTGCGTCAGGGCTGCCCGGGCATCGGGTGTCCGCCCCTCGGGGGCGTGGCCCGGCCGGCCCGGTCGGGAGCGGTGAAGTCGCCCAGGCCGACCTTGTCACCGGGGTTCCAGGAGGTGTCCCGTCCCTGGGTGAGTGTGGTCGGTGTCGCCGGGGCCGTCGGCTCGTCCTGGCCGAGGGCGATCCCGAGGACGCCGGCGCCCGCGATGATGACGAGCACGGCGACGGCCGTGGCGAGTGGATCGGCGATGCGGTGATGGGTGCTGAGTGCGGTGGTCATGATGCGTCCTCTCCTGGTGGTCGGGGTTCGACCACGTGCCGAGGACGTTGCCGGTAAGACGCCGCTGTCCGCGTCCGGCAGATGCCTGCACGTGTCGACAGCGGCGCGCATCGACATATGAGCTCAGGGGCCGGCACGAGAAGAGGCGGCGGGCCCCCCGTGGGCCCGCCGCCTGATCCGTGCTCATCTCACAGCCCGCGCTGGACGCGACCCCCGACCGGGGGCTCGAAGGTGTCGTTCATCTTCTTCTCGGCGATCCGAGCGTTGGGCACCTTGCTCTGGCCTCGGTAGCCCTTGTGGTCCCCGGGTCCGGCGTTCTGCCCGTGGTAGTAGTTGTACTGCGTGTAGCCCTTGTCGAGCGGGGTCGAGATTGCCGGCGTCTCGGCCGGTCCCGCAGAGTCGCGGGACTGCTCCCAGGCGACACCGAGGGCTCCCCCGGCGACGACGACACCGGCGATCGCCAGTGCGGTCGCGAGGGGCACCCGGTGGCGATGCTGCTGCGTGGTGATGGTGGCGGACATGCTGTTGACCTTTCGTTCCGGCCGGCTCCTCCGGCCTGTTCACCACGCAGACTCGGCGTAAGCCGGGCCCGCCGGCATCCGGCGAAATACCACCTTTCGACGTAAGCACCCGGGGCTCCAGGTGGGCTTCCAGGCGGATCCCAGGCACCTCAGACGCCTCGAAACCCGCCTCTAGGTACTTCTCCCGCGCGGTGCCCCCGGAACTAAGACCCGATCTACGGCGGATGCCAGATCCGCCGAGCTCGTCTTAGCGCGACTCTCGATGTCACGAGGAGAGACCAGACCCGAGGAGCCGAACATGAACAGCCTGACCATCAACCCGTACGCGGCTACCACCGCCCGCCAATTGATCCAGGAGCGGGTGCAGGACGCCGAGCGTCGCGCCCAGGTCCTCGCCCTGCGCGCGGACCGGCGCGCGGCCCGGCAGGCGGCCGGCCGCCCGGTGACGCCGCCCGAGACGCGCGATCTGCCGTGGTGGACCTTCCGCTTCCTGACCGCCGCGCGCTGACATGCGCGCCGAGACGACCTGAGGCGGGCTGCGACTCTGTCGCGGCCCGCCTTCGGTTTTGCCCGGCAAGATCGGTCCGCGACTACTGAAACCGCCGATCCTTTGGGAGGATGCGGCCATGACCGTTGAGCCCGACGACGGTCCGGTCCCCCCCGGCCCCGACTCTGTCGGCGCGGATCGCGCCGCAGCGCTGCTGCGGCATGCCCAGAACGTCGCCGACGAGCTCCAGGCCCGAGCCCAGGAGGAGGCCGCGGCCCTCCGCGCGGAGGCCGAGGCGGCCCACGCGGAGGCTGCGCAGCTACTCGCCCGGGCCGAGCGCGAGCGTCAGCTCGCCCGCAAGCTCCTCGACGACACCTCCGCGGACGCCCAGCAGATCGTCGGCGACGCCGGTGAGCAGGCCCGGGTTCTCATGGAGACAGCCCAGAGTCACCACGACCAGATCCTGGCGGAGGCCGAGCAGCTCGCCGCCGACCGGGAGGCGGTGGCCAGGCAGGCGCACGACGAGGCACTGGCCGAGGCCGAGCGACTGCGCGAGGAGGCTCGGCAGCAGGCCGAGGCGGCGGTGGCCGGAGCCCAGGCGCGCGCCGACCAGCAGGACTCCGAGACCCGCGACCTGGTCGAGTCGCGCACCCGCGAGGCCCAGGAGCAGGCCGACAAGCTCCGCACCGCCGCCGCCGACGAGGCCGACGCCATCCGGGCGGAGGCGGAGCGCGAGGCCCGGGCCCTCCGCGAGGCCGCCGCGGCGGACGCCGCGGCCACCCGCCACGAGGCCGAGACCATGCTGGCGGACTTCCGGTCGCGCGCCGAGAGCCACCTGGCCGAGGCCGAGGCGGAGGCACAGCGCCAGCTGACGGCCGCCGCCGAGCAGACCGCGTGGACCCAGAGCACCGTCCATTCCGTGCTCGCCACCGCCGACCTCGAGGCCGAGCGCATCCGCAACCTCGGCCACCGCGACGCCTCCGACGTCGTACGCCGCGCACGTCACGGTCTCGGGCAGGTCACGGGCCGGGTGCGCCAGCGACTGGACGACGAGATCGCCGCAGTCCGGGCCCACGTGCAGGAACAGCACGACGCGGCCGCAGCCGCCCTCGACGAGGCCCGACGTACCGCTGAGGAGGTACGCCGCGCGGGCGAGGAGGACGCCGCCCGCATCCGCGAGGACGCCGAGGCCGCAGCCAGCCAGGCCGAGGAGCGTGCCAACCACCGGCTGGCAGAGGCCGAGCAGACCGCCCGGGCACTGCGAGAGCAGACGGCACAGCAGGTGCTCGGCCGCCAGCGCACCGCCGACGAAGAGCTGCGCCGGGCGCGCGCGGAGAGCGCCGCCATCGTCGCCGAGGCCCGGCGAGAGGCCGATGAGCTGCGCGCGCAGGCACGGCGTATCGTCGAGGACGCCCGGGCCGAGGTGGCGCTGCTGGCGCGGCAGCGTGAAAGCATCACCGAGGAGCTCGGCCAGCTCTCCGGTGTCATCCAGGCTCTCGCCGTACCGACCCCGACCCATCCCCCCACGACACAGGAACCCGAGCAGTGACGGATCAGCACACCTTCAAGACCGTGATGCGCGGCTACGACCCGGCAGAGGTCGACCGCCGACTCGAGGAGCTCGCCGCCGAGGTGACCTCCCTGACCCAGCAGCGCGACGGGCTCGCGGCCCGCGTGCAGGAGCTGCACGACGCTTCCGCAGGCCCGGACGAGCCGCCGAGCTTCGACCACCTCGGGGCGCGGGTCGGTCAGATCCTGTCGCTCGCCGACGAGGAGGCGACCGAGCTGCGCGACCGGGCACGTGCTGAGGCTGAGGCGCACACCAAGGAGGTCCACGAGCTCGCGGCACGCACGCGCGAGGAGGCCGACCAGTACGCCGCCCGCATCCGCAGCGAGGCCGAGGCGGAGGCCGCGCGGATCGAGGAGGAGGCCCGCAAGGCGGCCGACGACCACCGCGACAGCGCCGAACGCGACGCGTCGGTGCGCCTCCAGGAAGCCGAGGCGGTCTACGAGGAGCAGCGGGCCCGGGCCGCCAAGGCCGCCGCCGACTTCGAGACGACGCTCGCCGGGCGCCGCAAGGCCGCGGAGGACGAGTTCACCCAGAAGATGGCGGAGTCGCAGGCCCGTCTCGACGAGGCGAACGAGCTCGCCGAGCGCACCCGCACCGACGCCGACCAGACCCGCGCCGACGCCAGCCGCGACGCGGCCCGCCTGCTCGAGGAGGCCCGCCAGGAGGCTGCCCGCATCGTCGGCGACGCGAAGGCCACCGCCGAGCGCGTGCGCGCCGACTCCGAGCGTGAGCTCGCCGCCGCCAGCCAGCGGCGCGACAGCATCAACGCGCAGCTCGCCAACGTCCGGCAGATGCTGGCCACCCTGACCGGCACCGCCGCGATGCCGCTCACCGCCTTCGGTGCCGACGAGGACGATTCCGAGACCACCGCCGAGGCCGACGACGTGGCCGAGGGCGCGGGCGACGAAGCCGACACCGAGGTCAGCGACGAGGGGGCCGACGAGAAGGCCGCCGACGAGGACGCCGAGGAGTCGCGCGACGAGTCGATGGTCGAGACTCGCTGACCTCAGCTGTCGGCTGTCACGAGCCCGCGACGGTGGGCGACGGCCGCCACCTGGTGCGGCTCGCGTTCGTCCACCAGCCTTCTCATCCGCCGACATGAGGGGCAGGCTGTGGTCATGCCGATGAAGCCCACGACAGTCGTCCTGTTCGGCGCGACCGGCGACCTGGCCAAACGCAAGCTGCTGCCGGGACTCCTGCACCTGTTCCAGGCCGGCCTGATGCGGGACGTCACGGTCGTGGGGACGTCGCTCGACGAGCACGACCGCGAGTCGTTCATCGACTTCGCCCACCAGGCGGTCGAGGAGTTCGGCGGGGACGACAACGACACCGAAGGCTGGCCGGAGTTCTCCAAGCTCCTCTACTGGGCGCCGGGCGACGGTGGGCCCGAAGAACTCCGGCGCACCATCGAGGAGGCCGAGGGCGGACGCACCGGCGAGTTCGACCGGCTGCACTACCTCAGTGTGCCGCCCAAGGCGGCGCTGTCGGTCGTCCACGAGCTGGCCGAGGCCGGACTGGTCGAGAACAGCCGGATCGTGATGGAGAAGCCGTTCGGCACCGACCTCGAGAGCGCCCGGAAGCTGAACCACGAGCTCCACCAGGTCTTCCGTGAGGAGCAGATCTTCCGGATCGACCACTTCCTGGGCAAGGAGGCGGCGCAGAACATCCTGGCGTTCCGGTTCGCCAACGGGCTGTTCGAGCCGATCTGGCACCGCAACCACATCGACCACGTGCAGATCGACGTGCCCGAGGAGCTCGGTCTCGAGCAGCGCGCCGACTTCTACGAGAGCACCGGCGCCTTCCGCGACATGGTGGTCACCCACCTGTTCCAGGTACTCGCGTTCACCGCGATGGAGCCGCCGACCGCGCTCGAGCCGGAGGCGATCGGCGAGGAGAAGAACAAGGTCTTCCGGTCGATGCTGCCGATCGAACCGACCGACGTCGTCCGCGGCCAGTACGACGGCTACCGCGACATCGAGGGCGTCGCGCCGGACTCGGAGACCGAGACCTTCGTCGCGCTCAAGTGCTACATCGACAACTGGCGCTGGGCCGGCGTCCCGTTCTACCTGCGGACCGGCAAGCGCATGGCCGAGGGAGCCCGGATCATCTCCATCGCGTTCCGTGAGCCGCCGCGCTCGATGTTCCCACCCCAGTCAGGCGTGGGAGACCACGGACCCGACCACCTCACGTTCGACCTCGCCGACGAGGCCAAGATGTCGCTGTCCTTCTACGGCAAGCGCCCCGGACCGGGCATGAAGCTCGACAAGCTCTCCATGCAGTTCGCGATGCACGACACCGGCTGGGCCGGCGCTGTTCTCGAGGCCTACGAGCGACTCATCTACGACGCCGCACGCGGTGACCGCACCTTGTTCAACACCGCCAGGGGCATCGAACGGTTGTGGGAGATCTCCATGCCGTTGCTGGACAACCCGCCGATCGTGCGGCCGTACGCCCAGGGTTCGTGGGGGCCGAACCAGATCCACCAGCTGATCGCGCCGTTCGCGTGGCGGCTGCCGTTCGAGCGGCAGTGGCGCAAGCCCAACGAGCAGGGAGGCTAGGAGCTCAGCTCCTGGGCGAGCTTGGTGGCGGACGTCTTGTCGTAGTCACCGGTGATCCCGATGTGGCCGTCCTTCATCGACGAGTCGACGAGCACGGCCGTGATCACCTTGCCGTCGAGCACGACCGCCAGGTCGCTGCCCGTGGAGCTGTCGGCGGTCTTGGCCAGCGTCGAGGTGGCGGCGTCGTCGAAGGTCACCCTGACGTACCACTCCTGGCCGCTGCCGACGGGGAGCGGCTTCGCCGAGGCGACACCGCCGGTGATCAGCGGGGCGTTGAGGAGGTACACGCTCTTCGACGCGTCGCACTCCATCAGCAGTCCCTGCACGACGGTCGGCTTCGAGGAGCAGTCGTAGCCCTTCATGGTGTCGACGAGGCTCTTGGGCGGTGGCGGGCCGATCTGCTCCTGGCCCTGCGAGGTGTCCTGGGCGTACCTGGCGGAGACCAGCCGGAACTGGACGGTCGACGAGACCGCCGGACCCAGCGAGGCCGCCGCATCGCCCGTGCCGGAGCTGGAGCTGGAGTCGTCACCACAGCCAGCCAACGCTCCCGCCATGAGGACGAGCGGGACCACGGTTCTCACCACACGCACGGCGCCCATCTAACAGGGTCTCGGCAAGGGATCGAGGCCCGGGTGCGGAGATGCCGGAATAAGTTGCCGAATCGTGTTGTCGGGCTCGACATGACCGTTTCCACGACAGTCCCGACCATCTCTCTCAACGACGGCACCGCGATCCCCCAGCTCGGCTTCGGCGTCTTCCTCGTGCCTCCCGACGAGACCCAGCGGACCGTCGAGCAGGCGCTCGAGGTGGGATACCGCCACCTCGACACGGCGCAGATGTACGGCAACGAGGCAGGGGTGGGGGCCGCCATCGCCGCCTCGGGCATCCCTCGCGACGAGCTCTACATCACCACCAAGCTGAACAACGGCAACCACCTGCCGGACGACGCCCGGCGCTCGTTCGGCGAGTCGCTGGAGAAGCTCGGAGTCGACCGGGTCGACCTGTTCCTCATCCACTGGCCGCTGCCGACCTTGTACGACGGCGACTTCGTCAGCACGTGGCGCACGATGATCGAGCTGCGTGACGGCGGCGGTACGACGTCCATCGGCGTCTCCAACTTCGAGCCCGCCCACCTCGACCGGATCATCGAGGAGACCGGAGTGGTCCCCGCGATCAACCAGATCGAGGTGCACCCCTACTTCACCAACGAGGCGGCGCGCGCCGCCGACGCCCGGTACGGCATCGCCACCGAGGCGTGGTCGCCGATCGCACGCGGCCGCATCTCCGGCGACGCGACCATCGGCGCGATCGCCGAGCGCCTCGGTCGTACGACGGCGCAGGTGACCCTGCGCTGGCACCTCCAGCGCGGCGACATCGTGTTCCCGAAGTCGATGCACCGCGAGCGGATGGAGGAGAACTTCGCGCTGTTCGACTTCGAGCTCACCGACGAGGACATGGCCGTGATCTCGGCGCTCGACCGCGGTGAGTCCGGCCGGACCGGCCCGAACCCGAACACGTTCGACCTGGTCCGCCGCTGAGCCGGGTCTAGGTCTCCTGTTCGAGCGCCTGCCCCCACCGCCGCAGGATCGCGGCAAGCTGGGCGCGGTCGCGCTCGGACAGGCCCGAGACGAGCCGGTGCTCGTTCTCGATGTGCACCGCCATCAGCCGGTCGACCAGCTCGAACCCGGCATCGGTGAGCCGGATGCGCCGTGACCGGGCGTCCTCGTCACTGACCGTCCGGGTCACCAGGCCGGCGCGCTCGAGCCGGTCGATGCGCTTGGTGACCGCCGACGAGGTGACCATGGTCGACGCGCAGAGCTCCCCCGGGGTCATCTCGTACGGCGCGCCGTTGCGGCGGAGGGTCACCAGGACGTCGAAGTCACCGTCGCCGAGCCCGGCCTCGGCGAACACCTTGCGCAGCTCGACGTTCAGCACGTCGGCGAGCCGGTGCAGACGACCGATCAGCCCGATGGGCGAGGGGTCGAGGTCGGGCCGCTCGCGCCGCCACTGGGCGAGAATCGCGTCGACGTGGTCCGGCTCCATGACTTCACTATATCTTCCTGGGAAGCTATAATAGTTTCCGTGGAAAATAACTCCTGGCGAGCGCTCCTCCTGACCGCCTTCGCTCCCGCGGCATGGGGGACGACCTACCTGGTGACCGAGCGGTTCCTGCCCCCCGACCGGCCGCTGTTGTCGGCGACACTGCGGGCCCTTCCGACCGGTCTCCTGCTGCTCGCCGCGACGCGCCGGCTGCCCTCCGGCGTCTGGTGGTGGCGCGCCCTGGCGCTGGGCGTGGCCAACATCGGCATGTTCTTCCCGCTGCTGTTCCTCGCGGCGTACCGGCTTCCCGGCGGCCTGGCGTCCACGCTGCAGGCCACCTCACCGCTCGCTGTGATGGCGCTGGCCGCGTTGCTGATCGGGGAGCGTGCGGGCGTGGCCAGGGTCGCCGCGGCCGGCATCGGGATCGCCGGTGTCGCGTTGCTCGTGCTCCGCTCCCCCGGCCATCTCGACACGTGGGGCCTCGCCGGGGCCTTCGGCTCGGTCGTCGTGTCCGCGCTCGGCTTCGTGCTGATCAAGCGCTGGACCCCGCCCGTCGACATGCTCACCCTGGTCTCCTGGCAGCTGGTCGCCGGTGGCCTCGTCCTGCTTCCCGTCACGCTGCTCGTAGAGGGCGCTCCGCCGCACCTCGACGCACAGGCCGTCGGCGGCTACCTCTGGCTGATGATCCCCGGCACGGCCGTCGCGTACTGGTGCTGGTTCACGGGGCTGCGGGCCATGCCCGCGGGCGCAGTCTCGCTGGTCGGCCTGATCAACCCGGCCGTGGGGACGCTGCTGGGGGTGGCCGTGGCCGGTGAGGTGTTCGGCTGGGTGCAGGCCCTGGGCATGGTCCTGGTCCTCGGCGGCGTGGTCGCCGGACAGCCGACGACCGTCGAGTGGGTACGCCGACGCGCTGCGGCACGCCGTACCCCGGTGCCGGCGCCGGTCGACGTCGAGGAGCGCGACCTGCTGGTGTGCGCCGCCGCTGACTAGCGGATCTGGACCCGGACCTCGTTGGAGGCCAGGTGGGTGTCGGAGTCGATCACCCGGAAGCGGTTCATGCCCGGCGTACCCGTCTGGATGTAGGTCGAGAACGTGCCGTTCGTGACCGTCGCCGAGATCGAGTAGAAGTCCTGCCACGAGCCGTTGCTGAACTTCTGCACGTTGAGCACCGCGCCCTCACCACCGGGGTAGGTGCCCGTCAGGTCGATCCTCCCCATCGGCTTCACCGACGACTGGCCGGCCTGGAGCGAGATCTGCTTCTTCGGCTTCTTGATCTTCGGGGGCGGCGAGGTGGTCCCGGACGTCGGGCTGGTCCCCAGCGTGATCGAGGGACCGCTCGCGGGCGGCGTCTTCTGTGGCTTCGGCACGTCCAGCGTGGCTCCCTCGTCGCCGGCCACCACCGCCGCGTGGCCGCCGCTCAGGCCCACCACGCGGGCGCCCACGAGGAACACCACCGACGCCACGAGCCCGACGGCCACGGCCACACCCACGAGGGCGAGCAGCCCGAACACCACGGGGCGCTCCTCGTCCGTCTTCACGCCGGGGTCGCCTCCTCGGAGTCGGTCGTCGGTCTCGTGCTCAGTGACCCATTGTCACGGACCGGCCAAGCAGGGCCGAATCGGCATGCCCGTGTCACCCCGGGTCATCCTCCAGGATGATTCGTCCAACGTGGCGTCATCCTCCAGACGGAATTCGGCCGAGGGGTGAAGACCGCACCCGAGGCCCCGGCATAGAACAGCCTCCGCAGGGGTCCGCCCGAGTGGCCCCACTCCAGGAGGAAACCAGATGCAGACGCGTTACCGCGCGGCAGCCACGGCGCTGCTGTTGACGGCCACCGCGGGCATGGCTGCGACCGGGGGGGCCGCCGAGGCTTCCGGGACGCACCACGCCCATGCCAAGGCCGCGAAGTCCCTTGTCATCACCATCAGGTCCAAGGCCAGCGGCCCGCAGCTCTCACAGGACACGCTGCGACCGGGGAAGACGATCTTCAAGGTCAGGAACGTCGACGGCAAGGCGTCCAAGGGCCTGATCCAGGTCTTCCGCCTCAAGAAGGGCTACGACTTCACCCAGGCGTCCCAGGACTTCCCAGCACTGTTCGCCGACCCGCCGACCGCCGACTCGATCGCCGCCGTCAACCGGATCGACGACAACGTCGTCTTCTACGGCGGCATGGAGGCCAAGGGCAACGGCTCCAAGGTCGCGAAGTGGGCGGTCAACATCAACAAGGCCGGCACCTACTACGTCGTGAACTTCGACAAGCAGACGCTGACGACGTTCACCGCCAAGGGCAAGGCGCAGAAGCGCTCCTTCCCGTCGCGTGACGGGTTCATCAACGCCAAGTCGACCAAGGGCGGTGGCAACACCTTCGTCGCCGGCAAGCACAACCCGCCCAAGGGCTGGATGAGCACGAAGAACAACGCGGCCGAGCCGCACTTCGTCGACATCGAGCAGGTCAAGAAGGGCACGACGAACAGCGACCTCACCGCGGCGTTCCAGGGCCAGGGAAACCCGTTCGTCAAGGGTGGCGCCGCCACCGACACCGGCGTGATCAGCCCGGGCCACAAGTTCCTGTGGTCCTACCACCTGAAGAAGGGTCGGTACGGCGTGATGTGCTTCTGGCCCAGCAAGGACGACGGCATGCCGCACGCGATCATGGGCATGCACATCGTGACCCGACTGCGCTGATCTCAGACGTCCCTCCCGCCCCGGACCTGCGCCGGATCCCGGGGCGGGAGGGATCTCTCGAGGACGGGTCCTTCAGCTCTCGGCGTGCCCACCGGCGGGCTGCCGGGCCTCCCGCTGGGCCACGGCATGCTCGTCGGTGCGCGCGTCGTACCGCCAGAAGTCACGCAGCCACATCGCGGTCAGGGTGACGCCGGCGACGCAGGAGACACCACCGCTGATGATCGACCCGCGGACCGTCCACCGGTCCGCCACGATGCCTGCGCGGACCTGACCACCGAGGGGTCCGATGGAGTAGCTGAGCATCTCGATGCCGGCCAGCCGCCCGCGCAGGTTGTCGGGGATCGTCTGGTTCCAGATGGTGCCCCGGAACACCGCGGAGATCATGTCCGCGGCACCCGCCAAGGCGAAGAAGAGCAGCGCCAGCCACACCGACGGCGCCCACCCGGCCACGGCGATGCAGCCGCCGTACGCGATCGCGGCCATCACGATGGCGCGGCCGTGATGGTGCACGCGCGCCGTCCAGCCCGAGAGGGCGGTCGCCACGAGAGCGCCGACCGTCTCGGCGGAGTACAGAAGACCGAGGACGTGCGGCTGCCCGAACACCTTCTCCGCCAGCGCCGGGAACAGCACCACCGGCATGGCCAGCAGCATGGCCGCCAGGTCGACGAGGTAGGTGCCGAGCAGGTCACGGCGCGACAGCGCGTACCGCAGGCCCTTGCCGATGCCGGCCAGGCTCGGCGCCTCCGTCTCACCCACGTGCGGGTAGCGACGCATCGCGGCGTACATCATCGAGGCCAGGAAGAGCCCGACCACGTCGACCGCGAAGCACCAGCCGGGTCCGGCCGAGGCGACGATCAGGCCGCCGATGGTGGGGCCGACCAGCACGCCGGCCTGCATGCCGAAGCTCGAGAGCGCGTTCGCCGCGGTGAGCTCGTCGTGGCGGACGGTGCGGGGCAGCAGTGCCTCGCGCGAGGGTCGCTGCAGGGCCGAGGACGACGTGAGCAGACCCGCGACCACGAAGATCTCCCACAGCCGCGGGTTGTCGGAGAAGGCGTTGATGCACAGCCAGGCGGTGAAGGCGGCCTGGGCGATGCCCGTCCAGATCAGGAGCAGGCGCCGGTCGACGTGGTCCGCGAGGGCGCCGCCGTACAGGCCGAAGACGATCAACGGCACCAGCTCCACGAGTCCGATCGCACCGACGGCGAAGTTGGAGTGGGTGAGCTGGTAGATCTGGTAGGGGATGGCGACGTAGGTCATCATCCCGCCGAGGTAGAAGACCGTCCCGGCGATCAGGAGCAGACGGAAGTCACGGTGCTCTCGGAAGGGTCCTGTGTCCATCCGGAGCGCGCGCAGACGAGCCCCCCATCCCATGCGTGAATTGTCGCAACCGGCTCCGTCGTCCGACAGACGATTCCGGCAACCTTGAGAAAACTTTCACCCGAGCGGGCGTAGGGCATCACCCGGGCGGACTCCCCCGAAATGACCAGGTCAGGCGTGGGTCACCCGGATGCGGGAGCCGTGCCGCGGCACGCTGGTGATGTTGCGGACCTGGGGCCGGTCGGAGCCCACCGCAGTCACGTCGTACTCGGTGAGGACGGCGCGGAGCACCGCGACGCCTTCCATCAGGGAGAAACCGGCCCCGATGCACCGGCGTAGGCCGCCACCGAAGGGGATCCACGTGTTGACCGGCGGGTTCTGGCCGAGGAACCGGCTGGGGTCGAACCGCTCCGGATCCACGTGGTTGTCCGGGCGGCTGTGGGCGATCAGGATCGAGGGACCGACCGTCGCGCCGGCGGGGAGGTCCCAGCCGCCCACGGTCGTGGGCCGCGTCAGCGTGCGGACGACCATCGGGATGACCGGATGGAGCCGCATCGCCTCCTTGAGGACCGCCTCGAGGTAGTCGTCGTCGTCGGTGCGCGCCGCCTCGCGGGCACGCGCGAGCAGCCCGGGGTCGCTGCCGAGCTCGTGCAACGCCCATGACAGGGCACTCGCGGTGGTCTCGTGACCGGCGAGGAGCAGAGTGACCAGCTGGTCGCGGAGCTCCTCGTCGGTGAGCCGGTCACCGTCGTCGCCTTGCCAGATCAGCCGCGACAGGACGTCGGAGCACTGGTCCAGGTCGGTGGCGGTACGGCGCTCGCGGATCTCGGCGTAGATCAGCTCGTCGAGGCGGTAGGCGTTGTCGACGGTCTTCTTCCAGGGGCCGAAGCGCTGAAGGAAGGGGTAGCCCCAGCCCAGCAGGACGGCCGGGCTGACGTTGACGGTGCGGTTCACGCACGGGCGCAGCCTGGCCAGGCGCCGCTCGTCGGTGACGCCGAAGACGACGCGCAGGATCACCTCGAGGGTCAGCGCGTTCATCCGGTCGAGGCTGCGGAACTTCTCGCCCGGGCGCCAGCGGGCCACCTCGGCCCGCGCGACCTCGTCGACGAGACCGCGGTAGCCGCGCAGGGCGTGACCGTTGAACGCCGGCATCAGCAGCGAGCGGGCGCGCTTGTGCTCGGCGCCGTCCTGGAGCAGCAGGGAGTGCTCGCCCATGATCGGGCCGAGGATGCCGTTGCCCTTGCCCGCGTGGAACACCTCGGGGTCGCCGGCGAAGATCTCCTTGGCGTGCTCCGGGCGGGTGAACAGCACGAGCGGGCGGCCGCCCGGGAGGATCCGGACGGTGAACACGTCGCCGTAGCGGCGCCACATCCGGGGCACGAACGAGTGACGGAAGCGGATGAGCGCGACGCTCTGCGCCCAGACCGGCCAGCGTGGCCCGGGCGGGAGCCCGGCGAGCTCGAACCGCGGCGCGGGCTCACCGCCGAACGGCCGCATCCGCTGGAAGCGACGCGCGGTCAGGTCGGCGGCCGAGAGGGTGTCGGTCTGCTGGTCGAGCGTGGTCATGGACGGCTCCGTTCCGCTCGCCATACTACGAGTACGTGAAACTCACCGGCGCAGGACGGCGGTCACCTCGTGCCGCAGCACCGGGTTGTCGCGAGTGGCCCGGCAGGTGAGCGTCGCGGGCTCGCCGTACTCCGAGCGCACCCGCACGTCGTACGTCGCGTCCTGGACCTCGAAGGTCGACACGACCTCGTCGCCGTCGCGCCGGGACCCGACATGGCGGAGGGCGTCGAGCCGGCGCTCCCCGAGCTCGCGGCGGAGATGCACCTCGGCGAACTGGGCAGGCATCGACAAAGTCGCGCGGCCGCGGAGGAGGTCGAGGTCGAGCAGGCCGGACGCGAGGTCGGCCAGGAGGCCGGGCGCCCGGCTCGCGTCGACCCAGCCGAACCCGAGGCCGACGGGCAGCACGAGCACGTTGCCGGCGAAGCGGTCGCCGCCGACGTGCGAGCACTCCCAGACCTGCTCCGGTGCCGACGCGGCGAGGGCGGCCGCGACCGGACGGCCCCGCTCGGCGCAGCACGCGTCGTGGCGGCCGTGGGTGCACACCAGCACGACGGGGTCGGTCCACCGCTCGAGGCCCGCCGACCGGCCGGCGGCCAGTGCGGTGAGGTCGAGGGACCGGACGTCGTCGATCCGGTCGAGGACCGTGCTCTCGCACCACTCACCGGTGCGGACCGCGAAGACACGAGGTCGGCTCCCCGCGCGGGCCCCGGGCCGACGGACCAGGAGCACCCGGACCCTGGTCTCCGCGACCTGCCGCCGAAGCCACTCCCTGGTCTCGTCGGGCAGGCGGGCGTCGCGGAGCGCGACCTCTCCCCACGGCCCGCCGTGCTCGACCAGGAGGAACGCACGCACGAACGTCGCGGTGCCGGCCAGCTGGTCACCGCGCCGCAGCGCCGCGTCGGTGCAGCGCTCGCTCATCCGGCCTCGAGGAGGCCCTCGCGCAGCAGCCTGCGGCAGAGGACGACGGCACTCTCCGACGGGATCGGGAGGTCGACGGGCATGAACGTCCTGCCGGGACGCAGCTCGTCGAGCGCGGGACCGAGCCAGGCCGGTACGTCGAGCGTGCGGTCACCGAGCAGGAGCAACAGGCGGTCGCCGCGGTCACGTCGGACGCACGGGACGCCGGGACGCCGGCGTACGGGCGTGTGCTCGTCGATCTCGCGGGCGGCCAGCGTCGACACCAGCCCGCGTCCGAGCCGGGACGGGCGGGAGGACAGGAACCGGTCGGACGCCGCCGTCACGACCGCGGCGGCGTCGACCCGGCGTACGTCGTCGGCCAGGGCGGCCAGCCGGTCGGCGAGCTGCTCGGTCAGCGAGTCGGGATGCTCGAGCATGCCCGCCGGGAGGTGGTCCGCACCGCGGGACGCGAGCAGCGGGTCGACCGCCTCGCGCAGGAGGCCTGCCCACGTGCGCTGGTTGATGCCGAGGGTGACGTGGAGGCTGGCGGACTCCTCGGCGCGAGCCGCGTGAGGTGTCCCGGTGGGCAGGTACATGCAGAGGCCGGGCTTCATCACGACGTCGTCGACGCGGCAGTCCGGATGGGTCTCGCAGGGCCGGTCACCGTCGGCGTGGTGGATCTCCCAGAGCTTGGTGCCGTGGGTCTGGAACACGAAGACGTCGTGGCTGTCCTCGTGCACCGCGAAGCCCTGGGAGCCGGGCGGGGTCAGGTAGGCGTTCACCTGGCAGGGGTGGCCGAGCTCCAGCTCCAGCTCCGCGGTGAACGTCGTGAGCGCCGGCCAGAAGCGGTGGAGGGCCTGGAGGACGACGGTCGCGCCGTCGTCGAACAGGGCCAGGAGCTTGCGGGCGTCGACCAGTCCTGTGACCGGTCGACCGGCCACGGTCGCGCCGGTGCGGACGAAGTCCGCATCGGGCAGGACCCGGCCGTCGCGCGCGACCCGGACGGCCGGCGTGCGGATCGCGGTCTCGGTGAGGAGGTGGTCGACGTCGTCGAGGGAGAGCAGGTGGGTCAGCTGCTCGGGTGCCGCCTCGTGGACGAGCACGCGGGTCGCCCAGACCTTGTCGACGAAGGTCTGGGCGTCCCCGCTGAGCAGGTCGAGCGGCGAGCTCACCCGTCGGATGCGTCGCCGTCGGTGGTGTCCGTCGCGTCGCCGTCGGTGCCGTCGGCGTCGGTGCCGTCCGCGTCGCCGCCGTCGGTGCCGTCCGCGTCGCCGCCGTCCGTGGCGTCACCGTCGGTGGTGTCGGTCGCGTCGCCGTCGGTGCCGTCGGCATCACCCAGGGTGCCGTCGGTCCCGGTGCCGCTCGTGGTCATGTCGTCATCGCTGAGCCCGCCACCGGGCTCCTGGGGCGTGGTGGTCATGATCGCTCCTTCGAGGGCCGGCGGAGGGTCCGCCGGGTGCGTGCGCCTCGTACCCGAGTGTCGAGCCCTTCACGCATCGGCACCGGACCCGTCGACGAGACGCCCCCTGCTATCCCAGCAGACCGTCGCGCCGAGCGATAGCGGCTGCCTCGGTGCGGCCGGAGGCACCGAGCTTGCCGAGGATGTTGGAGACGTGGACCGACACCGTCTTGGTGCTGATGAACAGCTGGCGACCGATCTCGCCGTTGGTGCGGCCCTGGGCCACCAGCGCCAGGATCTCCGACTCCCGGGGGGTGAGCGAGACGTGGACGTCACGAGCCGGCACCGCTGCGACCGGAGGCTGACCGAGCAGCCTGAGCAACGGGTGCGCCCCCAGCTCCTCCGCAGCCTTGATCGCGGCCTGGCGGGCCTCGTGGGCCCCCTCGGTCTCTCCGATCGCGGTGAGCACGTCGGCGAGCGCGGCCCGCACGCAGGCCAGCTCGTAGGGGGCGCCGAAGGCCTCGAACCTGGCCTCGGCATCGCGCCACGCCTCGACCAGGGCCTCCTGGGACGGTGGGTCGACGTCGGCCGCCCAGCGCCAGCGCAGCAGCTCCGCGTCGACGCGCGCCTCCCAGGCCCGACTCTCCGGCCCCCAGGAGGCACCGGACTTCTCGTTGCGCCGCTCGAGCACGGCGTGTGCGTCGTCGACGAGGCTGGCGACGAGAGGGGCGTCGGCGGCGCGCTCGGTGGCGCTACGCCCGCTCGCACCGGAGGCGAAGGCACCGAGCGTGGTCGCGGCCAGCCTCACCCGGGCTTGGAACAGCGGGTGCCAGATGCTGGTGAGGGTGTCGACGACCTGTCGGTAGGTGTCGTAGGCCGCCTCCTGGTCGCCGCGGAGCTCGGCCTCCTCCATCTCGGCGGCGCCGGCGGTCGCGGCGACCAGGCCCTCCTCGCGCCAGAAGGGACGCAGGCTCCGGGCCAGCTCCAGACCGGCGGCGTCGCCCCGGGCGACCAGGATCTGGGAGCGGGTGCCGCCGAACAGCGCGGCGTAGATCGGCGGGGCCACCTCGCGGGAGATGTCGAGGACCTTCAGCGCGTCGTCCCAGCGACCCTGGATGCGCAGCGAGACGCCGTGCATCCAGCGCGCCTCCGCGGCGTAGGGGACCCACGGGATGCCTTCGGCCCTGCCCCGGTCGATCGCCTGCTGGAACGCGTCGTCGGCCTCTGCGAACTCGGCGTTGTCGAGGTGGTGGTTGCCGAGGAGCAGCAGGGCGCGGAGCTCGGTGTTGGACGCGCCGGCGTCGACGGCGCCCGCGATCGCGGAGCGCAGGGCCTCGATCAGCGACTCTGACGGGCCGCCTTTCTTCTCCAGCCCGACCAGGGTGGTGCGGATGTCGCTGGCGAGCCGAGGCATGTCGAGGCGCTCGGCCAGGGCGAGCGCGGTCATCGCGACCTCGCGCCCCTCCTTGAAGTGACCCGAGCGCGCGAGCATCCGCGCGTGGACCGCGAGCGTCTTCGCCCGCGCGCTGGTGGGCTCGTCGGGGACGAGCGCGACCGCCTGGCGAGTCAGCTCGAGCGGGTCCTGCTGCGTCTCGGTCATCGCCAGGGAGAACGCGAGCGTGCCGAGCAGCTGGCCGCGCACGGAGTCGGTGGCGTCGGCGGGGAGGTGGTCGAGCTGCTCGCGGACGACGCCGATCGCCCGGGCGGGGTGGCCGGCCGCGATCAGGGCGTCGGAGACCAGGCCGACGAGTCGCGGGTAGTCGAGGTCGACGTCGTCGGGCAGGCGGGTGTCGGACCACAGGTCGAGCGCCTGGAGGTAGTGCTGGGCCGCCTCCTCGGCACCGCCCACCCCGCGCGCGTCGTCGCCCGCCCGCAGGCTCGCGGTCAACGCGGTCGCGTGGTCCTTGGCCATCCGGGCGTGCCGGGCCAACTCCGCTGCCGTGCCGCTGGCGCGTCCGTCCTTCAGCGCCGCGACGTACGCCGCGTGCAGCGACGCCCGCTCGCCGGGCAGGAGGTCGTCGTAGACCGCCTCGGCGAGGAGCGCGTGGCGGAACCGGTAGAAGTCGTCGCCCGTGGGTACGAGGACGTGGCCGTCGACGGCATCGCGGATGGCGCTGTCGAGCTCGGTCGGATCGAGCGAGACCACCTCGCTGAGCGCCGCGTGGGAGACCCGGCGGCCGGCCACCGCGGCGGCGCGGACCACGGTGACCGCCGAGTCGTCGAGGTTCTCGAGGCGCACCAGGAGGAGCTCGGCGAGGTCTTCGGGGATGCGGCCGGTGCGGCTGCGGGTCGCGCCGACGAGCTCCTCGACGAAGAACGCGTTGCCCTCCGCGCGGCCGACGATGTCGCGAACCTGCTCCTCCGGGAGCGGGTCGGGGTGGAGCTGCTGCACCAGGCGGCGTACGTCGGCACGGCCGAGCGGCTCGACCTGGATGCGCTCGACGCCGTTCATCCGCGCCCACACTGCGACCTGGCGGCGGAGCGGGTGTCGGCGGTGGAGGTCGTCGGAGCGGTAGGACGCCACGAGGGCGACCGGCGACTCGAAGCCGCGGCCGAACAGGAAGCTCATCAGGTCGCGGGTCGACTGGTCGGCCCAGTGGAGGTCCTCGACCACGAGCAGGAGGCACTGACGCTCGCCGGCCGCCTCGGCCAGGGCGTGGACGGCCTCGAAGAGCGCGGCTTGGTCAGCGGGGACGGACTCGGGATCGGTGGCCTGGCTCAACATCCGCTGACCGGGCAGCAGACGGAGCAGGGCGGGGTGGCGCTCGGCGACCTCGTCGAAGAGGTCGGGCAGCTCACGTGCGAACCGGCCGGTGATCTCGGAGAACGGAAGATAGGGGAGGGCGCTGTCGGCGAAGTCGAGACAGTGCCCGGCCTGGACCAGCCAGCCCTCGGCGACGCTGCGGTCGCGGAGCTCGGTCAACAGGCGGGTCTTGCCCACACCGGCGTCGCCGGCGAGGAGGACGGCCGAGCGGTCGGTGGCAGACGCAGAGATGCCGAGCGTGGAGCACAGCTGCTCCAGCTCGGCATCTCGCCCGACCAACTCCGATGTCATGTGGTCCATTGTGTCGGGGACCACGGACACCGACATCTCAGTTGATCCAGTTCTTCTCGTTGGTGGCCGCCCCGTGGAGGCGACGGCGCCACTTGCGGTACCGGACCGGCTTGAGCTCGGCACGCGTGCGCGCCGTGTGGTACTTCAGCTCCGGCTCCAGGAGGTACAAGTCGTTCATTGCCCTGATCCCTTCGTGTTCGTGCTGCTTGCGATGACACGTAGAGACTCGCGCCCTGAGGTAGGCGGGGACATCGGGTCGACTCCCTATCTGTCCCGGGGCCCTACCTAAGAAACGGGCACCTCAGGCGTGGCTACCTACCTCAGACGGGCCTGAGGACCCTCAGATCGGGCGTCCGGAGAGCCAGGTGGCCGAGACCAGCGGGACACCGGGACGGTAGGCCAGGTGGACGTGCGTCGGGGCGTCCAGCACCACCAGGTCGGCCTGCCGGCCGGGCATGAGGACGCCGACGTCGTCGCGGTCGAGGGCGGCTGCTCCGCCCGCGGTGGCGGCGTACACCGCCTCGGCGGGGGTCATGCCCATCTCGCGCACCGCCAGGGCGATGCAGAGGGGCAGCGAGCTGGTGTAGGAGGAGCCCGGGTTGCAGTCGGACGCCAGGGCGACGCGGACGCCGGAGTCGAGCAGCCGCCGGGCGTCCGGGTAGGGGTGTCGGGTCGAGAACTCCACGCCGGGCAGCAGCGTCGCGATCGTGCCCGAGTCGGCCAGCGCGGCCACGTCCTCGTCGGTGAGGTAGGTGCAGTGGTCGACCGCGGTCAGCTCGAGCTCGCACGCCAGTCGTACGCCGGGGCCGGGGCCGAGCTGGTTGGCGTGCAGGCGACCACGCAGCCCCGCTGCCGCACCGGCGTCGAGCACCGCACGCGACTGGTCGGCGTCGAACGCGCCGGTCTCGCAGAACGCGTCGACCCACCGGGCGTGCGGCGCGCAGGCCTCGAGCATCGGGCCGGTGACCAGCGCGACGTACTCCTCGGGCGTGGAGCCCTCAGGCACGACGTGCGCCCCGAGGTACGTCGTCTCCTCGGTGAACTGCCGCGCCACGGCGAGGCTGCGGGCCTCGTCGTGGACGCTGAGGCCGTAGCCGCTCTTGATCTCGACGGTTGTCGTGCCCTGCCGGCGCATCTCGCCGACGAGCCGGGCGACGTGGCTGGTCAGCTGCTCGTCGGCGGCCGCGCGGGTGGCGGCGACGGTGGTGCGGATGCCACCGGCGGCGTACGGCTGCCCCGTCATCCGCGCCGCGAACTCCGCCGCGCGGTCGCCGGCGAAGACGAGGTGGGAGTGGGAGTCGACGAAGCCCGGGATCACGGCCCGGCCGCCCGCGTCGACCTGCTCGTCCGCGGCCGGCGCCTCGTCGGCCCGGCCGACCCAGGCGACCCGTGAGCCCTCGACGACGAGCGCCGCCACCTCGACGATGCCCAGCAGGTCATCGGCATGGGGATCGTTGGTGACGAGCTCGCCGATGTTCGTGATCAGAGTGCTGGTCATGCCCAGATCCTGTCGATGACGGTGTCGAGGTCGCGGCCGAGCTGCTCGCGGTCCTCTCGGGTGAACACGGCCCGGCCGTCGATGACGACATGGGTGACGTCCTCCGCGGTGGCGGCGTACACGGCGGTGTGCTCGTCGGCGCCGGTCCCGGCGGTGCGGACGCCGTCGATGGCGATCGTGACCAGGTCGGCGCGCTGCCCGACGGCGATCGCGCCGGCACCGCTCCAGCCGAGCGAGTCGTGCCGGGTAGCGGCGGTGAGCAGCTCGGCGGCGGACCAGTGACCGCGCTCCTCGGTCGCGAGCCGCTCGTCGAGCTCGAGCGCGCGCATCTCCTCGAACAGGTCGACCACCGCGTGGCTGTCACTGCCCAGCGAGAGCGGGCTGCCCGCCTCGTGGAGCGCACGGCTCGGCCCGATGCCGTCTCCGAGGTCGCGCTCGGTGGTGGGGCAGAAGCAGGCGAACGTGCCTGCCTCGCCGATCAGCCGGACGTCGTCGTCGGTGAGGTGGGTGGCGTGGACCAGCGTGCTGGTCCCGGCCAGGTGGCCGGCCTCGGCGAAGACCTGGGTCGGCGTCATGCCGTACGCCGCGAGGCACTGCTCGTTCTCGGCCCTCTGCTCGGAGAGGTGGATGTGCAGCGGCGTGGTCGTGTGCCGCCTCATCTGCTCCAGCGGTACCGCCCGGACCGAGTGGTAGGCGCCCGCGATGCAGGCGTGGTCGTACTCGCCGATGGCACCCACCCGGTCGACCCACGCGTCCACGTCACCGTCGCTGAACCGCACCTGCGGCCCCTCGGGCGGCTTGCCGAAGCCGGCGCTGAGGTAGCACGTGTCGAGCAGCGTGATCCGCAGCCCGGCCTGCTGGGCCGCCTCGATCAGGGCGTGGCCCATCGCGTTGGGGTCGTCGTACGGCGTGCCGTCGGGCTGGTGGTGGAGGTAGTGGAACTCCCCCACGGTCGTGATCCCTGCGGCGACCATCTCGCGGAAGGTCACCGTCGCCAGGTCGAGGTAGGTGTCCGGGTCGAGTCGCGCCGCCACGTCGTACATCTGGTCGCGCCAGGTCCAGAACGTCCCCCGCCCCCGCTGCGTCCTCCCCCGGAGCGCCCGGTGGAACGCGTGGCTGTGGCAGTTCGCCAGGCCGGGGACGGTGAGGCCGGGGAGGCTGGCGAATTCCCCGCTCGAGCGGGGAATTCGACTCTTGTTGGCCGAAATCTCCCCCTCGGAGTGCCGAACTTCCCCTCCGAGTGTGACGGAAGTGAATCGGCCGTCGGCGATCTCGACGAGTACGTCGTCCCGCACGGCGCCGTCGACCCACGCCCGCTGGAGGAGGTACGCCGTGGGGTCGCTCACGACGCCAGCCTCGCGAGGGTCTCGGCGAGGGCGTCGACGCCGGCCAGGCAGTCGGGCATCTCGGCGTGCTCGGATGGTGCGTGGGAGACGCCGGTCGGGTTGCGGACGAAGAGCATCGCGCTGGGGACCCCCTGGGCCGCCAGGATGCCGGCGTCGTGGCCGGCCTGGGTCGGCAGGATCGGCCAGTCCCCGCTCTCGTGGTCGGCCGAGATCCGCTGCGCCAGCGCCGGGTCGAAGTCGACCGCGCCCGACACCGACTCCGCGGTCACCGTCAGCCGCGTGCCGTCGCGAGACGCCCGCTCCTCGGCCTGGCGGGTGACGACCTGGACCAGGTCGGTCAGGGCCTCGTCGGTCTCGCATCGCGCGTCCATCCACGCGGTCACCGCGGACGGCACGGAGTTGGTGGAGTTCGGCTGCGTCTCCACCCGGCCGAAGGTCGCGCGCTGCCCTGCGAGCCGGGCCTGCTTGTTCGCCGCCAGCGCGGTCATCGCGTAGGTCAGCATCGGGTCCTGGCGGTCCTCCATCCGCGTGGTCCCGGCGTGGTTCGACGACCCGGAGATCTCGAAGCGCCAGCGACCGTGCGGCCAGATCCGGCTCGCGACGCCGATCGCCGCGCCGCGGTCCACGAGGTCGCGACCCTGCTCCACATGGAGCTCCACGAAGCACCCGACCCGATCCGGTCCGAGCCACGGCCTCGGGTCCTCGTCCGGCAGCCCGGCAGCGGCCATCGCCTCGTCCAGCCGTACGCCGTCCCGGTCACGCAGGGCACGGGCGTTCTCCCAGGTGGTCGCGCCGGTCGCGAGCCGTGACCCGAGGCACGCCAGCCCGAAGCGCGATCCCTCCTCCTCCACGAACACCGAAACCCCGATCGGCCGCGACGGCCGGAACCCCCGCTCCCGCAGCACCTCGACCGCGGCCAGACCCGTCACGACGCCCAGCGGGCCGTCGTATGCACCGCCGTCCAGCACGGAGTCGAGGTGCGACCCGGTGACCACACCCGGCCCCGTCCCCGAGTCCCACCACGCGACGCGGTTGCCGAACGGGTCGGTCTCGAGCCGGAGCCCGCGGGCCCGCGTCTGCTCGACGAACCACGCGTCCAGCTCGCGCTCGGCCTGGGCGAACGGCTGCCGGAAGTACCCCCCACTGCGCTCCGCGAGACCGATCGGCCCGATCGCGCGCCACATCTCCTCGAAGTGGTCAGGCACACTCGCCCCCATGGAGTTCCAGGAGGTCGTCCGCCGTCGCCGCATGATCCGCGAGTACGCCGACACCCCGGTCGACCCGGCCTTCGTCGACCGCGCGCTCCGCAACGCCGTCCGGGCACCCAGCGCGGGATTCAGCCAGGGGTGGGCGTTCCTGGTCCTCGACCGCGCCGAGGACGTCGACCGCTTCTGGGAGGTGACCACGACCCCGGGAGAGCTCCCGGACAGCTGGCTGCGCGGCATGCGCACCGCGCCGGTGGTGATCATCCCGTGCAGCAGCAAGGCGGCGTACCTCCACCGCTACGCCGAGCCCGACAAGGGCTGGACCGACCTCGACGAGGCGCGCTGGCCGGTGCCGTTCTGGCACATGGACGCCGCGATGGCGAGCCTGCTGATCCTGCTCACGGCCGTCGACGAGGGTCTCGGCGCGTGCTTCTTCGGCATCCCGCCCGATCACGAACGCGCGACGCGCGACGCCTTCGGCATCCCCGACGAGTACGACCCGGTCGGCGCGATCACCCTCGGCCACCGGCTGCCGGACGAGTCGCCGTCCGGCTCGCCGACCAAGCGCCGGCGCAAGGACCTCGCCGACGTCGTGCACCGCGGTCGCTGGACGTCCTGACACACACCAAGTCCAGCGGTACGGCGCCACCGGGTCAACGCGCCGCACCCGGCCACCCGTCTCGGGTCCGAGACGTGCTCCGCGGCACTAGGTTGCAGCCATGCCCGACCGCGCGGTGGCGAAGCTGCAGGCGCTGGTCCGCATCCCGACCGTCTCCGACCGCGATCGCGCCCGGGTCGACACCGACGCATTCGACCGCCTGCTCGCCGAGCTGCGGGCGCAGTTCCCGCTGCTCCACGACCGGCTCGAGCTCACGAGAGTCGGGTCGCACGGCCTGCTGTTCCGATGGGCCGGCCGGACCGCCGAGCGACCCCTCGTGCTGATGGCCCACCTCGACGTCGTCCCCGTCGACGAGTCCGCGCCGTGGCAGCACCCGCCGTTCTCGGCCGACGTCGTGGACGGAGCCGTCTGGGGCCGCGGCACACTCGACGACAAGGGCTGCGTCACCGCGATCTGCGAGGCCGTCGAGCGGCTCCTCGAGGACGGCTACGAACCCGCCCAGGACGTCTGGCTCTCGTTCGGCTGCGACGAGGAGGTCTCCGGAGAGGCCGCGATCGCCGCCGTCGACGAGCTCGAACGCCGCGGCGTACGGCCGTTGCTGGTCCTCGACGAGGGCGGAGCTGTGGCGCACGAGGCCTTCCCGGGCGTGAAGCGCCCGGTCGCCGCGATCGGGGTGGCCGAGAAGGGGACGACGAGCGTCGAGCTGCGAGTCGAGGGACCGGGGGGCCACGCCTCCACCCCCGCCCGCAACGGGCCGACCGTCCGGCTCGCCCGCGCCGTGCTCCGGGTCGACCGTTCCCCGATGCCTCCCCGGGTCCCGGCGACGACCGTCGAGCTGATGTCCCGGCTGGCGCCCCATCTGCCGCTCCCCCTGCGTCCCCTCCTGACCCGGGCCGACCGGGCCCCACAGCTCCTCGCCCGGGCGCTGATCGCCGCCGGCTCCGAGGCCGCCGCGATGGCTCGCACCACCTTCGCGGTGACGACGCTCGAGGGGAGCCCGGCGCTCAACGTCATCGCGTCCCACGCCACGGCCGGCGTCAACATCCGGGTGATGCCCGGCGACACCGTCGACGACGTGGTCGCCCACCTGCGCACGGTCGTCGACGACCCCGAGGTCCGCATCACCGTCGTCGAGCGCGGCGAGGCGAGTCCCGTCTCCCCGACCGACGAGGTCTTCGATCACCTCGCGGACCTCGTGGCCGCCCACTTCCCCGACGCCGTGGTCACGCCGTACGTCCCGGCCGGCGCCACCGACTCGCGCCACTTCACCCGCATCAGCGACCACGTCTACCGATTCGCGCCGTTCCGGATGACGGCCGCGCAGCGCCGCGCGGTGCACTCGTACGACGAGCATCTCGGCGTCGACGCATTCCTCGCCGGCATCGACTGGTACCGCGCCCTGATCGAGGGGCTGCCCGGGTGACGACCGTCGCGAGGAACGACGCCGCGCGCTCCCTCGCCACCGTCTACCGGCGTACCGCCGGACCCTCCTCGCCGCTATCGCGCTCCTGGTGACGCCGCGGGCGGCGGGGGCCGGACGCTGACGCCCTCGACCCGGATGGGAGAATCACCCATGGGCACCTCGGAGACGCCCGGCCGGAGCCCGGGCACACCTGACCGGTCACACCCGCCATCGACAGAGCGCGACGAGCGCACCGGGCGAGCAGCGGCGGCGCAGCGGATGATGCGCCAGCACGAGTACGTCGACCTCCAGATCAAGCAGGCCATGGAGCGGGGCGACTTCGACGACCTGCCGGGCGCCGGCAAGCCGATCAAGAACCTCGGCACCCAGCACGACCCCGACTGGTGGGTCAAGCAGCTGATCGAGCGCGAGAAGATCACCGGCGTCCTGCCCCCGGCGCTCCAACTGCGCAAGGACGACGCCGAGCTCGACGCGAAGCTCGACCGTCACACCGCCGAGTCCGAGGTGCGCCGCGAGCTCGAGGAGTTCAACGCCCGCGTGATGAAGGCGCGGTACACCCCGGTCGACGGACCGCCCCTCGTCACCATGCCCCGCGACGTCGAGGCCGAGGTCGAGGCCTGGCGCGCTCGCCGTCTCGCTCGTCGCCGCGAAGCTGCGGCGACGAAGCCCGCACCCCCGACCCCGGCGCCGCCCACCCGAGGCCGGCGCCGCTGGTTCCGGCGGAGCCGCGCCTGACCGTCGTACTGCGTGTCGACGTACAGACGGCCTCGGACGGACGACCTGCTCCCTACGATGACCGCCATGTACGCCGTGCAGCTGGCCTTCTCCGACGACACCGCCCGGCTCGGACTGCGCCCCGGACACCGCGAGCGGCTCGCCGAGCTGGCCGCGGACGGGCGGCTCCTGGCGGCCGGCCCGTGGTCCGACGACAGCGGCGCGCTGCTGGTGTTCCTGGTCGACACCCGGGCTGAGCTCGACGAGATCTTCGCCGCCGATCCCTACTACTCGGCCCCCGGCGTGACCATCACCTCCGTCGAGGAGTGGAACCCCGTCACCCGCCACCACGCCCTCGACGGGCTCTGAGACCGGCCGACACAACCCCTGGCTGGTGGTGAACGGCCGCCTGCGGGGTTAGGGTCGAACCGCTGCACGGGGGTACGTCCGTCTCGGAGGTTCGTATGTCTCGGGAGTCAACCGCGCCCGCGTCCCGTCGCTCGACCGGCCTGTGGGTGCTGATCGTCGTCCTGCTCATCCCACCGGTCGTGGTCCCGCTCTGGGTTCCGCTCTACGCCAGGACCGATCCCACGCTGTGGGGCTTCCCGTTCTTCTACTGGTTCCAGTTCCTTCTGATCCTGTGCTCGGCGATCCTCACGATCGTCGCGTACGGGTTGTCCGTGATCGCGGACCGCAAGGACCGGGAGGCCCGGCGATGAACGGCGTGGCAGTCAGCGTCCTGGTCTTCTTGTTCCTCGTCGTCACCGTGCTCGGCTTCGCCGCGGCGCGCTGGCGTCGCGCCGATCTCGACAACCTCGACGAGTGGGGTCTGGGCGGCCGCGGCTTCGGGTCGTTCATCGCCTGGTTCCTGATCGGCGGCGACCTCTACACGGCGTACACGTTCGTGGCCGTGCCCGCGACGATGTACGCCGGCAGCGCGGTCGGGTTCTTCGCGGTGCCCTACACGATCGTGGTGTACCCGCTGATCTTCCTGTTCCTGCCGCGGCTGTGGTCGGTCTCCCACCGGCACGGCTACGTCACGCCGGCCGACTTCGTGGAGGGCCGCTACAACTCCAAGACGCTCGGCCTGGCGATCGCGCTGACCGGCATCCTCGCGACCGCGCCGTACATCGCGCTGCAGCTCGTGGGCATCCAGGTCGTGCTCCAGGTCGCGGGCTTCGGCGGCAGCAACGGGTTCGTCAAGGACCTGCCGCTGATCATCGCGTTCGTCGTGCTCGCGGCGTACACCTACTCCTCGGGCCTGCGGGCGCCTGCGGTGATCGCCTTCGTCAAAGACACCTTGATCTACCTCGTGATCATCGTCGCGGTGATCTACCTGCCCCACAAGATCGGCGGCTGGGACCACATCTTCAGCACGGTGCAGGCGTCGTTCGACTCCTTCAACAAGGACAACGCGGACGCGATCGCCGCCAAGCAGGCGTCGGGCAAGGCGTTCTACACACCACCGGCGGCACAGTGGGCCTACATGTCGCTGGCGCTCGGCTCGGCCCTGGCGCTGTTCATGTACCCGCACTCGGTCACCGGCGTGCTCTCCACCCGGAACCGCGGCGTGATCCGGCGCAACGCCGCGATGCTGCCGGCGTACTCCTTCCTGCTCGGCCTGATCGCGCTGCTCGGCTTCGTCGCGGTCGCGGCCGGCGTCAAGGTCGACAACCCACAGCAGGCGGTGCCCCAGCTGTTCGAGAACGAGTTCCCGAGCTGGTTCGCCGGTGTCGGCTTCGCCGCCATCGCGATCGGGGCGCTGGTGCCCGCGGCGATCATGTCGATCGCGGCGGCCAACCTGTTCACGCGCAACATCTACCGCGCCTACTTCCGCCCGGACGCGACGCCGGCGGAGGAGGCGACGGTGAGCAAGGTGGTCTCGCTGGTCGTCAAGCTCGGCGCGCTGATCTTCGTGCTGGCGTTGTCGAAGTCGTTCGCGATCAACCTCCAGCTGCTGGGCGGCGTGTGGATCCTCCAGACGTTCCCGGCGATCGTGGTCGGGCTCTACACGAGGTGGTTCCACCGATGGGCGCTGCTGGCCGGGTGGGCGGCGGCGATGGTCTACGGCACCTGGGTCGCCTACGACCAGTCGTCGCCGGTGCAGAAGCACTTCGGCAGTCCGCTGGCCAAGTTCCCGTTCACCGACACGCTCGTCTACATCGCCTGCACGGCGTTCATCATCAACGTCCTCGTGGCGGTCGTGCTGACGGTGGTCCTCCGCGCGCTCAAGGTGGATCCCGGCGTCGACCAGACCTCCCCGGAGGACTACGTCGCCGACGTCGAGGACCCGGGCGTCGAACCGGCCCTCGACCCCCACACCCCGTCCCACGCCTGACGCACACGGTCGCCCCCGGGCGCGTGTAACCGACCGTCGAGGGCCGCGAGTGCAGTGGGTCATACCGGCGTACGGCGTGCGGCGATAGCGTCCCGACCATGTCCAGAAACGCGAAGGACTTCTTCCGGCCGCTCGCGCTCGGGGCCCCGGAGCCCCTGCGTGAGATTCCCGCGCGACCGAGCCGGGCGATCCACTTCTTCGACCCCTCGAACGAGAAGATGGCCGCCAAGGTCCCGCAGATGGCCGGGATGGTCGACGTCCTCCTCGGCAACCTCGAGGACGCCGTCAAGGCGGACCGCAAGGAGGCGGCGCGCGCGGGGCTGGTGAAGATCGCTCGCGACACCGACTTCAAGACCTCCCAGCTGTGGACCCGCGTCAACGCCCTGGACAGTCCCTGGGCGCTGGACGACCTGACCACGCTCGTGACCGAGATCGGCGACAAGCTCGACGTCGTGATGATCCCGAAGGTGCAGGGGGCCGAGGACATCGCGTACGTCGACCGGCTCCTCGCCCAGCTCGAGGCGCGGGCCGGCCTGACGGAGCCGCTGCTCGTGCACGCCATCCTCGAGACGGCGCGCGGTGTCACCAACGTCGAGGAGATCTGCGCCGCCAGCCCGCGGATGCAGGGGCTCAGCCTCGGCCCCGCGGACCTCGCCGCCGACCGGCGGATGAAGACCACCCGAGTCGGCGGCGGGCACCCCGGGTACGTCGTGCGGGCCGACCCGCGGCGTACCTCCGACGGTGTGGACGTCGAGAGGGAGCGACCGACGTACCAGCAGGACCTGTGGCACTACACGATCGCGCGCATGGTCGACGCCTGCGCGGCCAACGGGATCTACCCGTACTACGGGCCGTTCGGCGACATCGGCGACCCGGTGGCCTGCGAGGACCAGTTCCGCAACGCCTACCTGCTCGGCTGCGTCGGCGCCTGGAGCCTGCATCCGTCGCAGATCGAGATCGCCAACCGGGTGTTCTCGCCCAGCGTCGAGGACATCGCCCACGCCCGGCGGGTGGTGGCCGCGATGGGCGACGGCACCGGGGCGGTGATGCTCGACGGGAAGATGGAGGACGACGCGTCGCTCAAGCAGTGCCTGGTGCTCGTGCACCTCGCCGAGCAGCTGGCGGAGCGCGACCCCGAGCTGAAGGCTCTCTACGACGGGATCACCGCGTGACCGACGCCGACAACTTCCGGCCCCGGCGCTCCGTGCTGTACATGCCCGCGGCGAACGCGCGGGCGCTGGAGAAGGCCAAGTCGCTGCCCTGCGACGGGCTGATCCTGGACCTCGAGGACGCCGTCGCACCCGACGCCAAGCACGCCGCCCGCGACGCGGCGTGCGCGGCCGCCGCGAGTGGTGACTACGGCAACCGCGAGGTGACGATCCGGGTCAACGGGGCCGACACCGAGTGGCATCGCGCGGACCTCGAGGCTACGTGCGCGGCGGGGCCCGATGCGGTCGTCGTACCCAAGGTCGGCAGCGCCGACGCCGTGCTCGAGCTGGTCGAGGCCATGACCGGCTTCGGCGCCCCCGACCACACGATGCTGTGGGCGATGGTCGAGACCCCCGCCGCGATGCTGCACGCCGAGGAGATCGCGGCCGCGAGCGAGCGACTGACGGTCCTGGTCATGGGCACCAACGACCTCGCCAAGGAGCTGAACGCCGAGCACGTGCCCGGACGCCATCCGCTGCTGCCCGCGCTCGGGCTGGCGCTGCTCGCGGCTCGGGCGACCGGGACCGCGATCCTCGACGGCGTCTTCAACGACGTCCGGGACAACGACGGCTTCCTCGCGGAGTGCCGGCAGGGCCGCGAGATGGGGTTCGACGGCAAGACCCTGATCCACCCGTCACAGATCGCGGGCGCCAACGCTGCGTTCGCCCCGAGCGAGCAGGCCGTCGAGGAGGCGTGCGGGATCCTCGAGGCCTGGGCGAACGGTGCCGGTGCAGGCGTGGTCACCTATCGCGGTCGGATGGTCGAGAACCTCCATGTAGAGAGCGCCCGACGAACGCTCGCCCTCGACCAGGCGATCCGAGAGCGTGGCTAGCCCGTTCGGCAGGGTCTGAGCGTCATCTGTCTCTCCGGGGGGTTCGGCGTCGAGAGAACCGAGACAGCATGGGCGAAGAGGTCGCGGGCGGTGCGCCTCCCGGTCAGCTCACGGGGCCGCCGTCGGTGTGCTCCGCCGTTTCCGGCTTCCACTCTCAGGGTGCGACGTGAGGGCGTCGCAGACGTCCTTGGAGGAGTGTCTGCCTCGACGCTCTTCGCACCATGCTTGTCTCACTCCTTCAGCGCCAGGACGTCGAAAAATGTCACGCAGCGAAGGTAAAGAGTTCGAGCGACGGTGACCCTTGCTCAGTCGGCGTGCACGTGCGCGTTCGTCGGGTGCGGCTTCTTCGTCGGGTGCGGCTTCTTCGTCGGCTGCGACGCCTGCGTCGGGTGCGGCTTCTTCGTGGGGTGCGTGGGGCTCGGCTTGTGGGTGGGGGACGCAGCCTGCGTCGGTTTGGTGGGGTGCGTCGGGTGCGTCGGGTGCGTCGGGTGCGTGGGTCCGTCGGACGGGTCGTTGCTCGGACCGTTCGTCGGGTGGGCCGGGTGCGTGGGATGGGTCGGGTGCGTGGGATGCGAGGGTCCGGGCCCGCCCTGGTGGGCGCGTGCCGGCAGCGACGCGCAGAAGTCCTCGACCTGGTCCGGGCCGCCGGCCGCCTCCACCAGTCGGGTGAACGGGCGTTGCTCGAGAGCGTGGCCGTGGGTGGCCTTCTGCCCCTTCGCGAACGCCGTGCACAGACCGTGCAGGTGCGCGACCTTCGGCCCGTTCGAGCTGGACGTGTCGGACGGATCGCTCTGGTCGGTCTTGTCGCCCTTCGGACCCAGACCCCGGTCGGGCTGGCTCGAGTCGTCCGCACCGACGGCGTGCCGGGCGGCGGACGCGATCTTCTCCGCGAACGGCACGTGACCCGTGGTCGCGAAGGCGACACCGGACGAGAGCAGGCCGACCGCGCCGGCAGCGGCGACCGCGGCCTTGAGGCCGGTGCGGGCCGATCGCGTGGCGACGGCCACGTCGCGGGGTGGCACAGGAGCGCTCACGAGACGAGCACGGGCGAAGAGTTCGACTGCCTCGCGCTCCCCGGCGAGCTCACGGGGGCTCGCCGGTGCACGCGCTGCATCCAACAGACGCTCGACCTCAGGGCGCGACGTGAGGGCGTCGCGGGACTTCCTCCGGCGACCGCCTGCCTCGACGCTTCTTCGCACCATGCTCATCTCACTCCTTCAGCGCCGGAGGCGCGGAAAGTGTCACGCACCTCCAGGAGTGACTCGGGCCTGTTCTGGAGGGTGCGCTCGAGCGAGCGGAGTCCCCGCTGGGCGGCGGAGCGCACGGCGCCCGGCCGTTTCCCGAGCACGGCGCCGGCGGTCTTGGCGTCGAGGCCCATGACCGCGCGCAGCATCACGGCTTCGGCCTGGTCCCGGGGGAGGCTGCGGATGGCGTCGATGGCGGCCTCGGTGGTCAGCAACTCCGCGACGCGGACCTCCAGGTCGACCGCGTCCGCGACCTCCACGCCGCTGAGGTCCTGGTCGGCGCGGATGCGACGGGAGCGGGCCCGGAGCAGGTCGAGGGCGCGGTGGCGGCCGATGGTGGTGATCCAGCCACGGAAGCCGTCGGCGTCCCCGCTGAACCGATCCAGGTCGCGGACGGCCTGGCCCCACGTCTCGGAGGCGACATCTTCCGCGTCGTCGCGGCCCACGAGCACCTCGAGATAGCGCAGCAGGGGTGCCTGCACGGCGCGGTACACCACGCGGAATGCCTCCGCGTCGCCCGCACACATGCGCTCGACAGCAGCGTCGAGCGCCCCCTCACCGCTCACCCGGCCCATGGTTCCACGGCAACCGCCGCGCCGCGGCAAGTCGGTAAAGAACGCAGGCGGACGTCATCGCGCCAGCACCGGGTGGTCGGGACGGGGACCCGGGCCGCGACGAGGTGCAGGACCTCGCGCGCTCCGGGGTTACGACGCGTCCTCTCCGCCCCGGCCGCGCCACTGCTCGTCGAGCCACAGCTTCGCGCTCCCCAGCCAGCCGGCCGCGTCGTGCGCGAGGCGGCCGAGGGTGTCCTGGGTGTCGCGGAAAGCCTCGGAGTAGCTCGTGGCTGCCTCCTGGGCCGCCTCGCTGACCTTGGCCTCGTCGTCCGTGTCGCGCGTGGGGTACTCGCCGGCCAGGACCGCGGTGTACTCCCCGTTCTCCACCCACTTCCGGAGCTCGCCCGCGCGGGAGACCGTCATCGGGTGGCTGCGGCGCTCGATCAGCAGCAGCTTGAGCACGGAGTCGCGGAGGTCGACGGCGGCGTCGTACTCCGCGCCCTGCTCGAAGAACGATGTCTGGTCGAGGTCCTGCAGGTGACCCCCGCTGGCAACCTTCATCAGCGCCCGGTACGCCGCCGCGGGGTCCTGCGTGGCGAGCAGACCGGCCCGGTCGGCCGACAGCTCGGACTTGCGGAACCACTCCATCAGTCCGGCGATGATCATCCGCAGCCCGAGCCCCCCGAGCGGGATCGCCCCGAAGACACCGGTCAGGGTGAGCAGGCGGAGCAGGATCGTCCGGTAGACGGCGTGGCCGCTCAGCGCGTGGCCGAGCTCGTGGGCCAGGACGAACCGGAGCTCGTCCTCGTCGAGCAGGTCGACGAGCCCCGAGTTGATCACGATGATCGGGCGGTCCATCCCGATGGTCATGGCTCCGAAGGACGGGTCGCCTGTGACGTACAGCTCCGGGACCCGATCGGCGTCCAGGATCGACGCCGCGTCGTTGAGGGCTCGGTGGAGCACGGGGAACTGCCGCTCGTCGACCTTGATCGCCGACCCGAGGTAGAGCAGCCGCACTGCCCGCTCGTTGATCAGGCCGGAGAGGAGCTTGACGACGGTGTCGAAGCCCTTGAGCTTCCGCAGGGCGACGAGCGCCCCACGGTCGGCCGGGTGCTCCCATGCTCGGGAGCTGATGTTGCGCAGGACGACCCGAGAGCGCGCGGGCCGAGACTCGTGGGACTCAGACATGCGTGAAGTATGCGCGCAGCGTGGTCATTCCGCACCGGCTCCGCCCATGCGGAACGACCCGCGAGATCTGTCAGTCCGTCACGGTGTACGGCGTGGGCTCGCGACGCAGGGTGAGCACGAGGGCGACGACGGTCAGCAGCACCGAGACGGCGGCGCCGACCTTCACCCAGGCGGCGATGTCGACGAAGAACGCCGGCATGGACAGCAGCGCGTTGATGATCAGCGCGGCGGCGTTGATCCGGACCGCGAGGCGGTTGCCCGACCTCCACGCGAGGATCGCGCAGATCACGCAGGTCAACCCCAGGACCCCGCTGACGACGAGCACCAAGGTCGGCGGACCCTCGTCGCCGTCCGGCGTCGGCGCGAACAAGAACGGGATGTTCAGCAGCCCGAGGAACGCCGAGATGGCGAGGCCGACGCGGAAACGTCCCGTCGTCGCCGCGGCGGACGTAGAGGTCATAGTGGTCATGGTGGCTCCTGTCGAGTGGTGGTGTCGCCACCGTCGCGGTCGGGGTCGTCCCGTCCCCAGAGGTCGGCGTCCCGGCCGGTCGGGAGGTTGTTCCCGGGCGCCCGGGCGCCATCACGGCCATCATGGGCGCATGGAGTCCGACGCGCCGATCCGGATCCTGGTCGCCGACGACCATCCCGTGGTGCGGGGCGGGCTGGTCGCGCTCCTGCGCACCATCGACGGCATCGAGGTCGTGGGTGAGGCGGCGGACGGAGCGGCGGCGGTTCGCGAGGCCCAGCTGACGCACCCCGACGTGGTGCTGATGGACGTGCGGATGCCCGACCTCGACGGGGTCGAGGCGACCCGGCGGATCCGGACCGCGGTGCCGGAGACGCGAGTGCTCATGCTGACGATGTACGACGACGACGCGACCGTGTTCACCGCGATGCAGGCCGGCGCCCAGGGATACCTGCTGAAGGAGGCCGAGCAGGACGAGATCGTCCGGGCGGTCCGGGCCGTGGTCGCGGGCGAGGCGATCTTCGGCCCCGGCGTGGCCGAGCGGGTGCTCGGCTACTTCTCGGGGCAGAACCCCGCCGCGGCGGCGCCGGACTACCCCTTCCCCGAGCTCACCGAGCGCGAGCGCGTGGTGCTCGAGCTGCTGGCGCGGGGTCGGCGTACGACGGAGATCGCGGGCGAGCTGTACCTGTCGCCGAAGACGGTTGCCAACAACATGACGAGCATCTTCGCCAAGCTCCAGGTCGCGAGCCGGGCGGAGGCGATCGTGCGCGCGCACGAGAGTGGGCTCGGCGGTCCGGCGTGAGCCAGGCGCTCGAGATCGCACCGGGTGTCCTGCCCGCGGCTTCTCTCGTCGCGGGCGGCATGGCCCTCCTGCCCACCCGCGCTCGGCTCTCCGGCAGTCTGCTGGTCACCGCCGGTCTCCTCGTCCTCGCGTCGCTCGGTGGATGGGCGACGGGCCACGACGACCTGGGGCTGGCGACCTTCACGGCCGCGCTCGGCCTGCCGCTGGCACTGGCCGTGCTCACCTACCCGACGCTCCGTCGCGGTCACGCCGCGGACTACTGCGCACTCGTCCTCGTGGTCGCGGCCGGACTGATCGCGGTCGTGTTCTACGACGACGGCGCGATCTCCGGCGCGATGGCCCTGGCGCTCGTCCTCGGCCTCCTCGCCCATCTGTGGTGGAGGTTCGAGAACTCCGACGAGGACGACCAACTGGCCGTGCTGTGGCTCAGCCTCAGCCTGGGGACGTCCGTGATCGTCTTCGGGCACGCGACCTTCCTGACGACCGAGACCGCCTCGGGGATCATCGGCGCGGTGGTCTTCGCGACCGTCGGACCGGCGATGGCGATCGGCGTACGACGACCGCGGGTGGTCGACGTGCGCGGCCTCATCGTGCAGACCGTCGTGCTGGTCGTGGTCGTGATCGTCTACATCGCGTTGTACGTCGGCGCCGTCGCCACCCTCGACATGCTCGGACAGCCGGACCCCTCGGTCGGGGTCCTCGCCCTGATCGGAGCAGCAGCCGCGGTGTCGTTCCACCCGCTGCGGGTGATGTTGCGTGGAGTCATCGACGAGATCCTCTTCGGCGACCGTCCCGACCCGCTCGACGCGGCGGCGCGCGTGGTCGACCGGGTGGGCGACGACCCGGTGCTCGCCCTGCGGGCGATCCGCGAGGCGCTGGTGCTGCCGTACGCCAGCCTGTCGTCAGGCGGTGTCGAGCTCGCCTCGTCGGGGACGGCGGTCACGCACGTCCGCCGCCTCGCCCTCCAGCTCGGCGACGACGAGGTCGGCGAGATCGTCGTCGGGCTACGACCCGGTGACCTGACCCTGTCGGCCGGGGACGAACGGGTGCTGCGCATCGTCGCGCCACTGCTCGCGCAGACCCTGCGTGCCCGGTCTCTCGCCGCCGACCTGCAGACCTCACGCGGCCAGGCGATCGCGGCGATCGAGGAGGAACGACGGCGGCTGCGGCGCGACCTGCACGACGGCTTGGGGCCGACGCTCTCGGGGATCGCGTTCACCGCCGACGCCGCCCGCAACACGCTCCGCGCCCGACCGGAGTCCGCCGACGAGCTGCTCCGTGGGCTGCGGGCGGAGGCCGTGACCGCGGTCGGCGAGATCCGCCGGCTGGTCTACGACATGCGCCCGCCGGCCCTCGACGAGCTCGGCCTGGTGCCGGCGCTGCGACAGCGCGCCGCCTCGATGCGGACGGAGGACGGCCGCGCGATGCACGTCTCGGTCGAGGCACCCGACGCCCTCCCGGGCCTTCCTGCGGCGGTCGAGACCGCGGCGTACCGGATCGCGACCGAGGCACTCGCCAACGCCGCCCGCCACAGCGGCTCCGACCAGGCCGACCTGCGGATCGGCGTCACCGCCGGCCGGCTCTCCGTCACCGTCCGCGACCGCGGCCGCGCCCACGAACCGTGGGCCCCGGGCGTCGGCGTCTCCTCGATGAAGGAGCGCGCCGCCGAGGTCGGCGGCACCCTGACGATCAACGCAGACGACGGCTTCTCGGTCCAGGCCCTCCTCCCCCTCGCCTGACGCCGAGTCGGCGCAAACAGACACCGAAAACACACCGAGTCGGCGCAAGTGTGCATCGTTTTGACGCCGAGTCGTCATATGCCGACTCGGCGTTCAGGGGCGTAGGGGAATCCGGACGCCGCGCTGCTCCGCGACCTCGACGGCCCGGTCGTAGCCGGCGTCGACGTGGCGGATGACGCCCATGCCGGGGTCGTTGGTGAGGACCCGCTCGATCTTCTGCGCGGCCAGGTCGGTGCCGTCGGCGACGCAGACCTGGCCCGCGTGCAGCGAGCGACCCATGCCCACACCGCCCCCGTGGTGGAAGGAGACCCACGAGGCGCCCGAGGCGGTGTTCACCAGGGCGTTGAGGATCGCCCAGTCGGCGATCGCGTCGGAGCCGTCCTTCATCCCCTCGGTCTCGCGGTACGGCGACGCCACCGACCCGCAGTCGAGGTGGTCGCGCCCGATCACGATCGGCGCCTTCAGCTCACCCGACGCCACCATCTCGTTGAACTTCAGCCCGGCCAGGTGCCGCTCGCCGTACCCGAGCCAACAGATCCGCGCGGGCAGGCCCTGGTAGTGCACCCGATCCTGCGCCATCGTGATCCACTTCCGCAGCCGCGCGTACTCTGCCGATTTCTCGGAGGGGAACAGCTCGAGGATCGCGCGGTCGGTCGCCTCGATGTCGGCCGGGTCGCCGGACAGGGCCGCCCAGCGGAACGGCCCCTTGCCCTCGCAGAACAGCGGCCGGATGTACGCCGGCACGAAGCCGGGGAACTCGAACGCCCGGTCGTAGCCGCCCTTGCGCGCCTCGTCGCGGATGGAGTTGCCGTAGTCGAACACCTCGGCCCCGGCGTCCTGGAACTCCACCATCGCCCGCACGTGCGCCGCCATCGAGGCCTGCGCCTCCTTGGTGAACCCCTCGGGGTCACGGGCCGCGGCGTCGTGCCAGTCGTCGAACGACACACCGATCGGGAGGTACGACAACGGGTCGTGCGCAGACGTCTGGTCGGTGACCACGTCGATCGGCGCCTTCATCTCCAGCAGCTGCGGCACCAGCTCCGCGGCGTTCCCGAGTACGCCGATCGACAACGGCCGCCTCTCGTCGCGCGCCGCGACCGCGCGGCGTACGGCGTCCTCCAGCGAGTCCGCCTGCTCGTCGAGGTAGCGGTGCTCGATCCGCCGCGTGATCCTCGACTGGTCGACGTCGATGCAGATCGCGACCCCGTCGTTCATGGTGACCGCCAGCGGCTGCGCGCCCCCCATGCCGCCGAGCCCGGCGGTGAGCGTGATCGTGCCGGCCAGCGTGCCACCGAACCGCTTGTCGGCGACGGCCGCGAACGTCTCGAACGTCCCCTGCAGGATCCCCTGCGTGCCGATGTAGATCCACGACCCGGCGGTCATCTGGCCGTACATGATCAGGCCCATCTCGTCGAGCTTGCGGAACTCCTCCCAGTTGGCCCAGTCGCCGACCAGGTTGGAGTTCGCGATCAGCACCCGGGGCGCCCACTCGTGGGTGCGCATCACGCCGACCGGCTTGCCCGACTGCACGAGCAGCGTCTCGTCGGCCTCGAGGTCGCGCAGGGCGGCCAGGATCGCGTCGTACGCCGGCCAGGTGCGCGCCGCCTTGCCCGTGCCGCCGTACACGACGAGGTCCTCGGGACGCTCGGCGACCTCGGGGTCGAGGTTGTTCATCAGCATCCGCAGCGGCGCCTCGGTCTGCCACGACTTCGCGGACAGCTCGGTGCCGTGAGGGGCGTGGATGGGCAGGCGCGGGTTCGGGTCGTTCATGCGAGCTCTCCGATCACTTCTTGGACGGCGGACAGGACGGCACCCGAGGCGACCAGCTCCACAGCGGTCTCGATCTCGGGCGACAGGAATCGGTCGGGTCCCGGCGCACCCACCCCGTGCTCACGCAGCAGGCGTACGACGGCCCCGGTGGCCGGCGCGGGCGTCGTACCCGCCGTGTCGCCGGTCGTGGTGCGCAGCTCGAGACCACGTGCGGCGGTCATCAGCTCGATCGCGACGACCCGGGTCAGCCCGTCGACCGAGCGGCGCAGCTTGCGGGCGGCGTTCCACCCCATCGAGACGTGGTCCTCCTGCATCGCGCTGGAGGGGATCGAGTCGACGCTCGCCGGCATCGCGAGCCGCTTGAGCTCCGAGACGATCGCGGCCTGGGTGTACTGCGCGATCATCAGCCCGCTGTCGACCCCCGGGTCGTCTGCCAGGAACGGCGGCAGGTCATGGTTGCGCGCCCGGTCGAGGAACCGGTCGCTACGGCGCTCGGAGATCGACGCGACGTCGGCGGTGACGATGGCCAGGAAGTCGAGGACGTAGGCGATCGGTGCGCCGTGGAAGTTCCCGTTGGACTCCACGCGACCCTCGTCCACCAGCACCACCGGGTTGTCGATCGCGCTCGCGAGCTCGCGCTCGGCGACGGTCGCGGCATGGTCGACCGTGTCACGCGCGGCGCCGTGGACCTGCGGGGAGCAGCGCAGGGAGTAGGCGTCCTGCACCCGGTGGAAGCGGTCCTCGCGGTGGTGCGCCATCACGCCGGATCCGGCGAGCACCCGGGTGAGGTTGGCGGCCGACAGCGACTGCCCGACCTGCGGCCGGAGCGCCTGGAGGTCGGCGGCGAAGACCCGGTCGGTCCCCATCTGCGCCTCGACGCTCATCGCGGCCGCGATGTCGGCGGTCCGCAGCAACCGGCGCAGGTCGGTGATGGCCATGACCAGCATCGCGAGCATGCCGTCGGTGCCGTTGATGAGCGCGAGCCCCTCCTTGGCACCGAGCTGCACGGGGTGCAGCCCGGCCGCGGCCAACGCGTCGGCCGCGGGCATCAAGGTGTCGTTCGCGTCCCGGACATCGCCCTCCCCCATCAGCACGAGCGCGCAGTGGGCGAGCGGAGCCAGGTCGCCGGAGCACCCGAGCGATCCGTACTCCCGGACCACCGGCGTGATCCCCGCGCTCAGCAGTGACGCCATCAGCTGCGCGGTCTCGCGTCGTACGCCGGTGTGCCCGGTCGCGAGCGTCGAGAGGCGCAGCAGCATCAGCCCACGGACGACCTCGCGCTCGACCTCCGGCCCGGACCCGGCGGCGTGCGACCTGATCAGCGAGCGCTGGAGCTGGTCACGCAGGTCTGCGGGGATGTGCCGGGTGGCGAGGGCGCCGAACCCGGTCGAGATGCCGTACGCCGGCGTCGGTGCCGCCGCGAGCTCGTCCACCACCGCGCGCGCCCGGTCGATCGCGATCAGCGCCTCCTCGGTGAGCACCACACCGGCCCTACTCCGGGCCACGGCCAGCACGTCGTCGACCGACACCGGGCCGACGCCCACCTGCACGCTCTCCATGCCGTCATCCAACTCCGCGGCCCTCGACCACCGCCACCACGTCTCGGGCGTCGCCGTCTGGGATCCGAGACAGGAAACCCGGGGTCGGGCGGCAACGTAAAACTTCGCCCGCCCGGCGTGACCACGCCGCCACAAGCTCCGTTGAGCGGGCGTCACACCATCGCGACAGGAGCCCCACCATGAAGACTCGCATCCCCCCTGCGGTCTGCGCGATCACGGCATGTCTCGGCCTGGTCCTCGCGACCGGCCCGACGTTCGCGCACACGCCACCCACCTCGAGCAGCAAGGCCACCCCGGCCGCCGCCGGACGGGCGACGACGTTCGCCTTCAAGGGCTCGGGCTTCGGCACCCGACTCGTCGGCGGACAGGTCCCCGGCGGGTCGGGCACCACGGCGTACCAGATCATCGGCTGCACCAACCGGTCCGGGAAGGAGAAGGTGAACGACGTCGCCCAGGCGGCCCTGCCCGGCCTCGGCACGGTCACCGACTCCAAGACCCGCATCTGGACGACGGCCCGGCACGGCGTCGTCGCCTCCCACGCGACCCACTCGATCGCCGAGATCGTCCTGGCCTCGAGCGGCCTCGGGTCGCTGTCCATCAACGGGATCAGGTCGACGTCCACCGCGTCGCACGACAGGTCGGGGTTCCACCCGGCCACCTCGACCCAGATCGGCAGCATCGTGTTCACGCCCCCGGTCGGGCCCGCCCAGTCCTTCCCGGCGCCGACGCCCGACCAGCCGGTCACCGTCCCCGGCCTGGTCACGATCTACGCGGGCAAGAGCCACACGGCTCGCTCCGCCACCGGGGCCGTCGCCGACGCGTTCGCCCTCCGGATCGACATCGTCCCGACCGGCTCCTCCATCCGGATCGCGCACTCGCGCGCCGAGCTGCGCTCCGGCTTGACCGGTGGCATCTTCAGCGGGCACTCGGCGGCCACGCACGTGGTCTCGGCCGCCGGCGGCGTCCTCGAGGGCGGCCGCCAGCCGCTCAACGTGATGCCCTGCCAGGGCACCTACGGCAAGGCGATCGACAAGCGGCTCGCGACACTCGACCTGGGTGGCCAGCTCCTCACGTCCGACGCATCGACGCGGAGCCGGGCCGTGCAGGGAGCTCACCGGGCGCACGGGGTCGAGCGCGCGTATCTCGGGCACCTCGACCTCGGCGGCGGCCAGCTCGTGATCCACGACATCGTCGCCAAGGCCAGCGTCACGCGCACGGCGCACGGCGTCGTGAGGTCAGCCAAGGGGACGAGCCTCGGGTCGATCACGGCGAACGGGCGGAAGCAGACCATCCCGAAGACCGGCGTGCTGGAGATCCCGGGGGTCGCCAGGCTGGAGCGGGCCGTGGTGACCAGGTCGCACAGCGGCATCTCGGTGATCGGGCTGCGGATCACCCTGCTCGACGGCACCGGAGCCGTCATCGACCTCGCGGAGGCGAAGCTCAGGATCCGCGCGACCGGTCGCTGATCCATCCCGAGGGCAGCGGGGTCGTCGTCCCCCCACACCGACCCCGCTGCCCGTCCGGTACGACGAGCGAGCAGGTCCTCCTCGCATGCCCGGCGAGGACTCGGGGTACGGATCGGAGTCACCGGCACCCGGCCGGGACAGAGGAGGACACACCATGCCCGCGTGGTTGATCTGGCTCATCGTGATCGTCGTCGCCGTGGCCGTCATCGCCGCAGTGGTCGCACTCACCAGCAAGCGCCGTACCGAAGGGCGTCGCGTCCGCGCAGAGGAGCTCCGTGGAGAGGCCTCGTCGCAGGCGGCCGTCCTCCCCGAGTCCGGCCGCCAGGCCGAGGAGCTGCGCGCCAAGGCCGATCTCGCCCGGGCCGAGGCGACGCGGGCCGAGGAGCGCGCCGCGAACGCCGAGCAGGGCCACCGGATCGAGCAGGCGAGCTATGAGGACAAGCTGCGCGAGGCCGACCGCCTCGACCCGGAGGTGGACCACAAGAGCGGCGACTACGAGCCCGACGTCTGGAACGACGAGCGCTCCGAGTCCCCTGCCACCGACACCACATCGACCGGCCGGAGCCGCGAGACCACGTAGCACCCGCCGCGAGGTGGGAGCATCGCCGGCATGGGTCAGGTGCCCGCGGCCACGCGGACGTTGCGCGTGCTCCGGTTCCTGGCGGCCCAGCCCGAGCCGGTGCCGCTGGACAGGATCGCCCGCGCGTGCGGATTGCCGCGGTCCACGGCGTACCACCTGGTGACGGCGATGATCGAAGAGGGCTTCGTCGTCCACCTCGCCGACGAGCACCGCTACGGGCTCGGCGTGGCGGCGTTCGAGGTCGGGACCGGGTACAGCCGGCAGGAGCCGCTCCAGCGGATCAGCCGACGCATGCTCGCGGACCTCGTCGACCGGACCGGTCAGTCCGCGCATCTCGCCGTGCTGCACGGCCGCGACGTCTTGTACGTCGTGGAGGAGCGCGCCCCGGGACGCCCGCCGCTCGTCACCGACGTCGGCGTGCGGCTCCCGGCCGCGCTGACCGCGAGCGGTCGGGCCATCCTGGCGTCGCTGCCGAGCGCCCAGGTGCGGGCGCTCTACCCCGACCCGTCGGCGTTCGTCGACCGGCACGGTGCGGGTCCGCGGACCCTCAGCGCGCTGCGGTCACTGCTCACCGACACCCGCCGCCGCGGCTACGCGACCGAGCAGGGTGAGGTGACACCGGGCTTCGCCAGCGTGGCGGCCCCGGTCCTCGACCACAACCAGCATCCCGTGGCGGGTCTCGCGGTCACCTATCCCGACGGGGGAGGCGACGACGTCGTGGGCCTGGCGGACGCCGTACGCCGTGCCGCGGCCGCGCTGACGGCCCGCCTCGGGGGGCCGACCGAGCCCGCGTGACCGATGGTCCGGCGGGAAGTTACCTGTCGGTAGGATCCGATGCTCGTACAGCCGATGACCCGCGGGTCGCCGTGGCCGTAGTGTCGGCGCCGACGCTCGTCCTCGACCTGCCCCGACATCTCCGCTGGGAGTGACTGTGACCGCCGTCCTGATCCTGGGCCTCCTCCTGAACGCGATCGTGCTGCCGGTCGCCGGGCGCCGGGTGTGGTTCCTCTACCGCCTGGTCACGAGTGGGAAGCCGGCGCCCGACCGGATCGAGGGCGTCACCCGCAAGCTCGGCACCGCCCTCAAGAGCCAGCTGGTCGAGGTGTTCGGCCAGAGGAAGCTCCTCAAGTGGAGCGTCCCCGGCGCGGCCCACTTCTTCGTGTTCTGGGCGTTCGTGATCCTCGGGACGGTCTACCTCGAGGCATACGCCGTCATGCTCGCCCGCGACCCGGAGTGGAACTGGTTCGTCTTCGGCAACTGGTCGGTGCTGGGGTTCGTGCAGGACTTCATCGCGGTGATGGCGCTGGCCGGCATCGCCGTCTTCTGGGCGATCCGCCTGCGCAACCAGCCCAAGCAGCTGGGTCGCCGGTCGCGGTTCTTCGGGTCGCACCTGGGGCCGGCGTACTTCACGCTCTTCATGATCTTCAACGTCGTGTGGACGCTGTTCCTGTTCCGCGGCGCCGTCGAGGCCCGCGACATGGGCACAGATCGTGGTTACGGCAAGGCGGCGTTCGTCTCCTACCTGCTGGGCAAGGTGCTGCCCGACAGCACCGCCCTGATCGGCATCGGGCTGATCCTGCACATCGGCGTGATGCTGGCGTTCCTGGTCTTCGTGCTGAACTCCAAGCACCTCCACATCTTCGTGGCCCCGCTCAACGTGCTGTTCGGTCGCCGCCCGGTCGCACTCGGCGCGGTGAAGCCGCTGATCTCCGACGGCAAGCCGGTCACGCTCGACGACATCGAGGAGCTCGACGAGGACGCCGCTCTCGGCGTCGGCGCGATCACCGACTTCTCCTGGAAGGGTCTGCTCGACTTCGAGACCTGCACCGAGTGCGGTCGCTGTCAGTCGCAGTGTCCGGCCTGGAACACCGAGAAGCCGCTCTCGCCGAAGCTGCTGATCATGGGCCTCCGCGACCACGCGCTGGCCGCGGCGCCGGCCATCCTGGCGGGCGAGGGCAAGGCACCCGAGGCCGCCGTCAAGGAGCTGGAGCGGCCGCTGATCGGCGACGAGTCGGCGTACGGCGTCATCGACCCGGACGTCCTGTGGTCGTGCACCACCTGCGGCGCCTGCGTGAACCAGTGCCCCGTCGACATCGAGCACGTCGACCACATCGTCGACATGCGGCGCTACCAGGTGCTGGTCGAGTCGAACTTCCCCGGCGAGCTGAACCAGCTCTTCCGCGGGCTCGAGGGCAAGGGCAACCCGTGGAACATGTCCGCCCAGGCGCGGATGGACTGGGCGAAGGGCCTCGACTTCGAGGTGCCGGTCGTCGGCGAGACGCTCGAGTCGCTGGAGTCGGTCGACTGGCTGTTCTGGGTCGGCTGCGCCGGCGCCTACGAGGACCGCGCGAAGAAGACGACCCGTGCCGTGGCCGAGCTGCTGAACATCGCCGGCATCTCCTTCGGCGTCCTCGGCAACGGCGAGACCTGCACCGGCGACCCGGCCCGTCGCGCCGGCAACGAGTTCGTCTACCAGGGCCTTGCCGCGCAGAACGTCGAGACCTTCAAGGAGCACCACGTCAAGCAGGTCGTCACGACCTGCGCGCACTGCTTCAACACGCTCAAGAACGAGTACCGCGACCTCGGCCTCGAGCTCGAGGTCGTCCACCACACCCAGCTGCTCAACCGGCTGGTCCGCGACGGCCGCCTGACGCCCGTCGCGTCCGGCGCCGGCGCGGCGAAGCGGACCATCACCTACCACGACCCGTGCTACCTGGGCCGCCACAACCAGGTCTACTCACCACCGCGCGAGCTGCTCCAGGTGCTGCCCGGCGCGTCGTACGTCGAGATGGAGCGGTCGGCCGAACGCTCCTTCTGCTGCGGCGCCGGCGGTGCCCGGATGTGGATGGAGGAGAACCTCGGCGAGCGCATCAACAGCAACCGCACGAAGGAAGCCGTCGCCACCGGCGCCGACCAGATCGCCGTCGGCTGCCCGTTCTGCCG
>DASSTL010000122.1:0-10786 GCA_035707985.1 Nocardioides sp.
GGTGGTTGAGGAGCGAGCTCTGCGAGCGTCACGAAACCCGGTGACGGTGCCTACGGTCCTGGTCGCAGGCATGGTCGCGGGGTCTCGTGACGCGTCGTTCGGGCGCTCGTTCCTCGGGCCCGAGCCGACGCTCCTCGACCGGCGGTGGGTTGCTGGTGGTTGAGGATGCGGGGTCTGCCCCCTTTCGGTGGTTGAGGAGCGAGCTCTGCGAGCGTCACGAAACCCGGTGACGGTGCCTACGGTCCTGGTCGCAGGCATGGTCGCGGGGTCTCGTGACGCGTCGTTCGGGCCCTCGTTCCTCGGGCCCGAGCCGACGCTCCTCGACCGGCGGTGGGTTGCTGGTGGTTGAGGAGGCGGGCTAGCGCCGTCTCGAAACACCGAGCCGTGTCTGGGGCCCCAGGCACCGTCACCGGATTTCGTCTCGCGGTCACGACCTCGCGAGCTCGGTCGTGCGCTCGCTCGATCTGCGCTCGCCCACGCCGCGCCCTCGTTCCTCAGGCCCGGCTGCTTGCTTGCTGGCAATATTGAGGACGTGACCCAGGCCGAGGACTTCCGCGCGCGCGTGCTCGTGGTCGACGACGACGCGTCCCTGTCCGAGATGCTGTCGATCGTCCTGCGTCAGGAAGGGTTCGACTCCCACGTCGTCGAGCGCGGCGACGAGGCGCTCGACGCCTTCCACTCCTACCGCCCCGACGTCGTGCTGCTCGACCTGATGCTGCCCGGCAAGGGCGGCATCGACGTGTGCAAGGAGATCCGCGCCGAGTCGGGCGTGCCGATCGTGATGCTGACCGCCAAGGGCGACACCGTCGACGTCGTCGTCGGCCTCGAGTCCGGGGCGGACGACTACGTCGTCAAGCCGTTCAAGCCCAAGGAGCTGGTCGCCCGCATCCGAGCCCGGGTACGCCGCAACGAGGCACCAGGCTCCGACACCCTGACGGTCGGCCCGCTCACGATCGACGTGGCCGGTCACTCGGTGACCCGCGACGGCAAGCCGGTCAACCTCACGCCGCTGGAGTTCGACCTGCTGGTCTGCCTGGCCCGCAAGCCCTGGCAGGTCTTCACCCGCGAGGTCCTGCTGGAGCAGGTCTGGGGCTACCGTCACGCGGCCGACACCCGCCTGGTGAACGTCCACGTGCAGCGGCTGCGCTCCAAGGTCGAGACCGACCCGGAGAATCCCGAGATCGTGCTGACGGTGAGGGGCGTGGGCTACAAGGCCGGCGGCTCCGGCCAGCAGTGAGGCCGGGTGGCATGAGATGGTCGCGCGAACCCTTCCCGAGGCGCTCCGCCGAGGGCTGACCTTCTGGCGCCGGTCGATCCAGGCGCGGGTCGTGGTCAGCACGGTGCTCCTCTCGGCGATCGTGGTCACCGCGGTCGGGTGGTTCCTGCTCCGCCAGGTCGAGGAAGGACTGCTCAACAGCCGCATCGTTGCCGTCCTCACCGAGGTGGGCAACGAGAACGACCAGGCCGGTCAGCGGCTCGACGCCGTGTCCGGCACCGACACCAACGCCACGCAGCAGGCCAAGGAGCTCGTGGACGCGATCGACGCCAGCGGACAGGCGCGAGGCTTCACGGTCGTGATGACCCGCAGGGCGGCGCCGGGGACCCCTCTCACAGACCGGGGCACGGAGGGCACCAACAACCTCGACCTGAGCAGCGTGCCGGCCTCGTTGATCCGGCACTTCGACACCGCGAACGAGGAGGCGTGGACCTATACGACGATCCGGTTCAGGGGCAGTGCTACGCCGGACCCGGTGCCCGGAATCATCGTCGGGACCCAGGTACGGATCCCGGCCGACGGGTCCACCCGCACGCTCTACTACCTCTTCCCGCTCCACGACGTGCAGGACACCCTCCGGCTCGTGACCCGGGCGCTCCTCACAGCGGCGGTTCTCCTGCTCCTGCTGATCGCGGCCCTCACCTGGCTCCTCACCCGGCAGATCGTCACGCCGATCCGGCTCGCCCGACGCGTGGCCGAGCGCCTGGCGGCCGGTCAGCTGCAGGAACGGCTGCGGGTGACCGGAGAGGACGACCTCGCCCGGCTAGCGACGTCGTTCAACCAGATGGCGACGAACCTCCAGCGTCAGATCCGCCAGCTCGAGGAGCTGAGCCGCGTCCAGCGTCGGTTCGTCTCCGACGTGTCCCACGAGCTGCGGACCCCGCTCACGACGGTGCGGCTGGCCGGATCCGTCCTGTACGAGGCGCGCAGCGGCTTCGACCCGCAGACGGCGCGCTCGGCCGAGCTCCTCCAGACCGAGCTCGACCGTTTCGAGACGCTGCTGGTCGACCTCCTCGAGATCAGCCGGTTCGACGCGGGTGCGGCCGTCCTCGATCTCGACGACGTCAACCTCACCGATGTCGTACGTCGGGTCGTCGACGGGACCCGGCCGCTCGCCGAGCGGCGTAGCACCGAGATCGTCGTGCGTGCCCCGGAGACGCCGTGCGTCGCGGAGGTCGACGTACGCCGGATCGAGCGGATCCTGCGCAACCTCGTGACGAACGCGATCGACCACGCGGAGAGCAAGGAGATCGTGATCACGGTGGCGGCCGACGACCAGGCTGTCGCGATCGCGGTGCGTGACCACGGGGTCGGCCTCGAGGTGGGCGAGTCGGCGATGGTGTTCAACCGCTTCTGGCGCGCCGATCCTGCGCGTGCGCGCACCAGCGGGGGAACCGGCCTCGGGCTGGCGATCGCGCTGGAGGACACCCACCTGCACGGTGGCTGGCTCCAGGCCTGGGGCAAGCCCCACGAGGGCGCCCAGTTCCGACTCACCCTGCCCCGGTACGCCCGGCACCCCCTCCGCCACAGCCCGCTCCCGCTGGTCCCCGAGGACGCCGCCGAGGTCGTCGCATGACGCCGTCGCGGCGCGTCCTCCGGCTCGTGCTCGCCGTCACGGTCGCGGCGACGGTGACGTCGTGCGTCGGGGTCCCCACGGACGGCCCGGTCGTCGAGGCACACCAGCAGGGGCAGAACGTGCCGTCGCGGGGGACGTTCAACAACCCGCCACCGCCGTCCCCCGGGGCGACGCAGGAAGAGATCATGTCGGGCTTCCTCGACGCGATGACGGCCACGCCGCTCTCGACCCGCCGCGCCCAGGAGTTCCTCACCACGACCGCCCGGGAGCAGTGGCGGCCGGTGCGGGTGCTCTCCTACAGCGGCCAGCGCACGCACGTACGCGGCTCCGACGTCGTGCTGCGACTGCTCGGTGCCGAGCAGGTGGGCGCGGTCGGGCAGTGGCAGGGACGGGTGCCCGACCGCGACGCGCGCATCACCTTCCCGATGGTCCGTCAGAACGGCGAGTGGCGCATCGCCCAGGTGCCGAACGCCCTGATCGTGCCCGAGGACTTCTACGCCTCGAACTACGAGAGCGCGTCGCTGTACTACTTCGACCCGACCGGTCGGATCCTCGTGCCGGAGCCGGTGCACGTGCCGCAGGGGTCTCAGCTCGCCACCGCCCTGGTGAACGACCTTCTGCACGGAGCGCCGTCGAGCACCAGCTCGGTGTCGCAGACGTTCATCCCGCCCGGGCTCTCGGTCGACTTCTCGGTCCCGGTCAGCAATGGCGTCGCCGAGGTGAGCCTGTCCGGGAGCGCCGACTCGGCGCCGCTCGACCGGGGCACGGTGAGGCGCATGCTCGCGCAGTTCGCGTGGACGCTGCGTCAGGACCCGTCGATCAACGCCTTCACGCTGAAGATCGCCGGACGCCCGGTGACCGACGCCACCGGTGCGTCGACGTTCTCGGTGGGCCACGACGACCAGAGCCCGCTGGACCCGTCCGTGCCCGGCGCCACCGAGGTGTTCTTCGCCCTCCGCCGAGGGCGGCTGGTGTCCGGTCAGGTCAAGCTCCTGACTCCCGTCGGCGGACCGTTCGGCAGCCAGGCCCTGGGCGTCGACACCTTCGCGGTCGACCTGCCCGGCCAACGCGTGGCAGCGGTGCTGTCGGACTCGCTGGTGCTGGGATCGGTGCTCGACGAGCGGCCGACCGTCCCCGTCCTGTCCGGCAGCGGCCTGCTTCGCCCGGCCTGGGACTTCGCGAACCGGCTGTGGGAGGTGCAGAACGGTCCGGGCGGTGCCCGGGTCGTCGAGATCTCCTCCGGCCGGCCGCACGACGTACGCGTGCCCGGCATCACCGGCGAGGACGTACGCCGGTTCCTGGTGTCCCGCGACGGGTCACGCCTCGTCGCGGTGGTGCACCGGGCGGCGCGGGACCGGATCCTCGTCAGCCGCCTCCGGTACGACCCCCGCGGGCGAGTCATCGGAGCGGCGCGGGCGCACCGGATCCCGTGGAGCTCGACCGGCACGCCCCGCATCCGCGACATCGGGTGGACGTCCCCGACCACGATCGCCGTGCTCGACCAGCTCGCATCCCGGGCCGAGGTGCGCATCCTGAACGTGGACGGGTCGACCCGCCCGAGCGAGATCTCGCCGATCGTGGTCAACGGGGAGGTCCGCGCGCTCGCGACCTCGCCGGGCGGGCAGTCGCCGTACGCCGTGCAACGCACGACCCTGGTCAACATCTCGCCGGCCGGGCCGACCCGGTCCGTCTCCATCAGCGGGCTGCGTGAGTTCACCTACGCCGGGTGAGCCCGGCTCGTTCCACAGGCGGTCCTCCAGCGGTTGCCGGCGTGGGACGACGGTGGTCGGCTGCCGACGTGCTCGACGCCGCCCGTGACCTGCTCCTCGGGAGCACCTGCGTGGGTTGCGGACGACCGGGGCGCCTGCTGTGCGCCGCCTGCGCCGAGGCCCTCGACCCACGGCCGGCCCCCGCGTGGCCGACTCCGCGGCCACCGGGCCTGACGGACCCGTGGGCGGCCACGCCGTACGACGGGACGGTCCGCGCGATGATCCTCGGCCACAAGGAGCATCACCTGCTCGGCCTGGCTCGACCGTTGGGCGAGCTGCTGGCGCTGGCGGTGTCGGCGGCCCTCGACGACCTCGTCCCGGACCGGGGCACCGGCGGCCTGCTGCTCGTGCCCGTGCCGTCGCGACCGCGATCGGTGCGGCAGCGCGGCCACGACCCCACCACGAGCCTGGTGCGGGCGGCCGCGTCGTACCTGTCCAGGCTCGGCACCGCGGCTGAGTGCGTGCCCCTGCTCCGCACGCGCCCCGGACTGGTCGACCAGGCGGGCCTCGACGCCGCCGCCCGCTCGCTCAACCTGGCGGGGTCCTTCCGCACGCACACGCCGGCCCTCCGGCGTCTGGCCCGCACGGCCGGGCCCGTGCACGTCGTGGTGTGCGACGACGTGCTCACCACCGGCGCGACCGCGGCAGAGGCGCAGCGCGCGCTGCGAGCTGTCGGGCTGCCGCCGCTCGCCGTGGTGACCGTCGCCGCGACCCGTCGCCGGGTGCCGTCACGGTCGGGCGGCTGAACGATCTACGGGTACCTGTCGCGCGATCACCGGCCACGGGCTAGCGTCGGTTCATGGAGTCCGTCCGGGTCCGTGGTTGCGTCGTCCAGGCGCCCCGGATGCCCGGGGAGCAGGGACGACAAGCCGATGCCAGTCGCAGGCGAAACGGCCCACGTAAGGCGCCCGCCGTCCGCGGTGAGGTGCCGAGCACGGTGCGGCTTAGTCGTAAGTCCTGCCTCGCAGCCCCCGTCAGACACGGGGACCTGCGGGAGAAGGGCAGTAGTGGCACGCGAGCTGCGAACCCCTCAGCAGGCGGGTGTGGGGACGAAGACCAGGTCGGCCGGGCGGACTCCATCCGCACGCCCACGCAGCCGCGACGCTCGGGTGCACCCGCTCGGGAGGGCGCTCGTAGATCCGTCAAACCGCACATCAGGAGGAATCCATGGACGTGGTGGTCACCGCACGGCACTGTGAGCTGTCGGAACGCTTCCGGGACCATGTGGCCGACAAGCTCGGCCGGCTCGAGAAGCACGACCACCGGATCATGCGGGTACAGGTGGAGGTCGAGAGCGAGCGCAACCCGCGCCAGGCCGACCGCGCCGTACGCGTCGAGCTGACGGCGTTCTCGAAGGGGCCGGTCATCCGCGCCGAGGCGGCGGCCGTCGACAAGATGGGCGCCCTCGACCTGGCCGTGGACAAGATGGCGGCGCAGATGAGGCGCGCGAACGACCGGAAGGTCCGTGCCCACCGGAACCGGCCCGCGACCAGCGAGCTCCCGACCCTGGCAGAGGCTGAGTCGGGTGACGACGAGACCGTGCCCCAGCGCAAGGTCGGCTCGATGACGGTCACCGGCGACGGCCCGCCGGTCGTGCGTGAGAAGGTCCACAAGGCTCGGCCGATGACGCTCGACCAGGCGTTGTACGAGATGGAGCTCGTCGGACACGACTTCTACCTGTTCGTGGACCAGGAGACCCAGCGGCCCGCGGTGGTCTACCGCCGACGGGGCTATGACTACGGGGTCATCGCGCTCGAGGTGAACGGCACGAGCTGACCATCGCCTGATGGCCCGGACGGGTCAGGTGATCGGCGTCGCAACTGGCCATTTCGACCCATGTTCCCTGGTGGACATGACATGCTAGGCGCGTGTCCACCCCCCCAGGCCCTACCGGCACGGAGCCCATCCGGGTCATCATCGTCGATGACCAGGAGCTGTTCCGGCGCGGCCTCACCATGCTCATGGACGCCGAGCCCGGCCTCGACGTCGTCGGTGAGGCCGGCGACGGCCAGACCGGCATCGAACTGGCCAGCCGCGTCGCCCCTGACGTGGTGCTCCTCGACGTACGGATGCCGAAGATCTCCGGCATCGAGGCGTGCGTGGCGATCAAGGAGGCCGTCCCGGCCGCCAAGATCCTGATGCTCACCGTCTCCGACGAGGAGTCCGACCTCTACGAGGCGGTCAAGAGCGGCGCCAGCGGATACCTCCTGAAGGACTCCTCGATCGAGGAGGTCGCCCAGGCTGTGCGCGTGGTCGCCGACGGCCAGTCGCTGATCAGCCCGTCGATGGCGGTCAAGCTCATCGACGAGTTCAAGCAGATGTCCCAGCCCGACCGCGGACCGGTCTCGACGTTCCGCCTCACCGAGCGGGAGCTCGAGGTCCTCCGGCTCGTCGCCCAGGGCCTGAACAACAAGGACATCGCCAAGAAGCTGTTCATCAGCGAGAACACCGTCAAGAACCACGTGCGCAACCTGCTGGAGAAGCTCCAGCTCCACTCGCGGATGGAGGCGGTCCTCTACGCCGTCCGCGAGAAGATCGTCGACCTACCCTGATCGCTCCTCGACCGGCGGTGGGTTGGTGGTTGAGGAGCGAGCTCTGCGAGCGTCTCGAAACCCGGTGACGGTGCCTTCGGTCTGGGCCGCAGGCATGGTCGCGGGGTCTGGTGACGCGTCGTTCGGGCCCTCGTTCCTCGGGTCCGAGCCGTCGCTCCTCGACCGGCGGTGGTTGCTGGTGGTCGAGGAGCGAGCTCTGCTTCTCAATCTCCCGCGCTGATCGCTGACCTCGCTGGCTCGGTCAGCGGCGCGTGACGTCGAACGTCGCCATCATGCCGTCGTCCTCGTGGTCGAGCATGTGGCAGTGGATCATGAACTTCCCGGTGAAGTCGGAGAACCGGGCAGCCACGACCACGCTCTCGCCCGGGTCGAGCTTCCAGGTGTCCTCGTAGCCCCGTTCCCAGGGCGGCGGCTTGTGGCCGTCGCGGCGCAAGGTCCGCCACAGCTCCTCGTGCAGATGGATGTAGTGGGTGAAGTCGCTGGTGTTCTTCAGCTTCCAGCGCTGGACGGCACCGAGCGGCACCCGGTCGTCTACCCGCTTCGGGTCGTACCGCTTGCCGTTGATCGTCCAGTGTTGGTGGCTGTTGAGGCCGAACCTCCAGACCTTCGAGATCTTGAGCGGGACCCGGTAGTGCTGGATGCGGGCGAGCCTCGCGGGGACCTTGAACCGCGGCGCCCGCTGGTGGTCGACCCGGAACTGCAGCAGGGCGCCGGTGCGGCTCTGCCCCGCTCCCTTCCCCGTGCTGCGGGCGACGGTCTTGAGCACGACCCTCTTCCCGGCCTGGCCGCGGAAGCTGACCACGACGTCGGCACGCTGGGCGGGGCCGAGCAGGATGTGCTTGCGCTTGACCGGGTGGGGGAGGAGCCCGGACCCGGTGCCGATCTGGATGAACCGACGCTTGCTCGAGAGCGCGAAGTTGTAGCTGGAGAAGAGCGAGTTGTTGATCAGACGGAGCCGGTAGAGCCCGGGATGCACCCGTTGGTACGGCGCGTACCGGCCGTTGACCAGGATCAGGTCCCCGGTGGTCTCCATCCCCGGGCCGCCCATGCCCGCCATGCCGTCCCGACCGCGGAACGGGTTCGTGAGGCGGTTGTGCGACCGGAAGCTGCGGTCGGTGAACGAGAGCGGGATGTCGTACCTGCCATGGGGGAGGCCCATCCTCGCGTCGCGCGGGTCGGTCGTCAGGAACAAGCCCTGCAGTCCGAACCAGTTGCTCCGCGAGGTCTGGTCCATCAGGTGGTCGTGGTAGAAGCGCAAGGCGGCAGGCAAGGCCCGTCCACCGTCCCGGAGCGGGTAGTCGTAGGTGAACTGGTGACCGCGCCGGATGAGGTGGACGTCGGGCTGGCCGTCGAACTTCGACTTCTGGTGTCCTGCGTGCTGGTGCACGGTGACGGGCGGTGCGCTGCGCGGCAGCCGGTTGACGAAGGTGACCTTCGTGTCCTGTCCCGTGCGGCGCACGATGGTCGGACCCGGGTAGGTGCCGCCGAAGGTCAGCATCGGCGTACGACGACCGTCCGGCAGGATGCGGACCTTGGCCCGCTTCATCACGATCCGGATGTGCTTGCCGGTCAGCCGCGGCGGCTGGACCAGGCGTTGCTCGAACTTGGCCAGGTCCGGCACGGGCCCACCGGCCCCGACGGTCAGGGTCCCGGTCATGGAGGGATGGATCTGGCAGAAGAAGCGGTAGTCGCCGTCCTTGAGACTCGACACGGCCGTGACGACCTTGGTGTCGCCCGGTTGCAACCTGACGCTGAAGTAGGGCCTGCCGTCGGGGCCCTTGGCCGTCGAGGTGAACGTGTGCGCCACGGTGGTGCCGTTGTGGATGGTCAGCGTCCCGCCGACGGCGATCGCGGTCTTCGCCGGCGAGAACGTCCAGCCGAACGTGCCGGTGGGGACGATCTCGATCGTCGCGGTCGTGGGTGGGTCGGCGGCGAGTGCGGAGCCGGGCGCGATCTCCGTGGTGGCTCCGGGCGCGGCCTGGCCGTTCAGGAGCAGTGCGACCCCCGCCAGTGCGAACGCGGCCACCGTCGCCGTCAGCCGGCCGGTCAGTCCTCTCCCCCTCAGATCGAGCACGCACGCGATTCTGCGTCCTGGCGCGCACGCGAGCCACCCGATTGCCGCGCCGTGGCCGAAAATCATCCTCGAGGACGACCCGAGGTCATGCCTGGGGACCTGCCGGAGGGTGGCTGTCCGCGGCGGCCGCTAGGTTCGCGTTCGTGCCATCCCCGACCCGTGCCGGATCGACGGCCACGTTGTCCAAGGCCCAGGCCCGCCGGATCGCGCTCGCAGCGCAGGGGTTCCTCGACCCGCCGCACAACCCACCGACGATGCGCACCTTCGGACGCACGCTGGGCCGCACCGGCGTGCTCCAAGTCGACTCGGTCAACGTGCTGCAGCGTGCCCACTTCATGCCGCTGTACTCCCGGATGGGTCCCTACGACGTCGACCTCGTGCGGCGGGCCACCGAGGGCCGCCCGCGCCGCCTCGTCGAGTACTGGGCCCACGTCCAGGCGCTGATGCCGGTCGAGCTGTGGCCGGTGATGCGCCACCGGATGGCCCGCTACCGCGACGGTCGCCACAAGTGGTGGGGCACGGTCGTGACCGACGGGCTCATGAAGAGCCTCCTGGCCGAGATCGCCGAGCGTGGGGCCTCGACCGCCCGCGACCTCGACGACGGGCTGCCGCGCCAGAAGGAGAACTGGGGGTGGAACTGGTCCACCACCCGCAAGGCCCTCGACTACATGTACATGGTCGGCGACGTCGCCATCGCGGGTCGCAACAGCCAGTTCGAGATCCGCTACGACCTGCCCGAGCGGGTGATCCCGCGCGAGCACCTCGAGGCGTCGACGCCGAGCGAGCCGGAGGCCGTCAAGGAGCTGGTACGCCGCGCGGCGCGCTCCCACGGCGTCGCGACTCTCCGCGACCTCGCCGACTACTACCGCCTGCGCTCGGTGCCCGGCCAGGGCCAGACCGGGGCGGCGTCGGCGGTCGACGAGCTGGTCGAGGAGGGTGAGCTGGTCCCGGTCACGATCGAGGGGATCAAGCGCCCGGCGTACCTCCACCGTGATGCCCGCATCCCGCGCCGGGTCCGGGCTCGCGCCCTGCTCAGCCCGTTCGACCCGGTCGTCTGGGAGCGCGAGCGGACCGAGTCGCTGTTCGACTTCTTCTACCGGATCGAGATCTACACCCCCGTCGAGAAGCGCATCCACGGCTACTACGTGCTGCCGTTCCTCCTGGGCGACCGGATCGTCGGCCGGGTCGACCTCAAGGCCGACCGCAAGACGGGCCTGCTGCTGGTCAAGGCGGCGTACGCCGAGCCGGGCGCGCCCGCCGACACCGCGGAGGAGCTCGCCGCCGAGCTGCGCCGGCTGGCGGGCTGGCTCGGCCTGCACACGGTCGTGGTCGAGCCCCTGGGCGACCTCGCCCCGGCGCTGTCCTCGATGGTGCCCTGACCCGGTCACGCCCGGCCGCCGGCGAATCGGCCGGTTCCGGAACGCTGGGTAGAGTTGACGCGTTCACCAGACGTAGTCACACGCACGTTCGACCAGACGAGACCGGGGAGTCACCCCTTTGCCTGCCATCATCGACAAGCTGCTCCGCATCGGCGAGGGC
>DASSTL010000123.1:0-36286 GCA_035707985.1 Nocardioides sp.
GCCTACGTGGCGGGGCACTCGGACCACACCTACTCCATCCGCCCGGCGTGCGAGATCGGCGGCGCGACGCTCTGCGCGGAGGCGGCGCGGTGCAACATCGAGGGTCACCCGGGGTTCCTCTTCAACGTCTACGAGGACGACGCGCCCGACCCGCTCGACTGGCAGGCCTGCCTGACCCGGCAGGAGGCCCGGCGGCTCGGCGGACTGACCCCGGGAATGGTGGAGCGGGCGTTCCGGCGGCTCGACTGGCCGTCGTCCGACCTGGTCGTCCAGCCCCCGGACGGGCGGACCCTGGTCAACTTCGCGACGAACTTCTACACGACGAACACCGGGCCCACGACCCGGACCGTGACGCTGGTCGGCCAGCGGGTGACCGTGGAGGCCACGCCCACGTCGTACACCTGGCACTTCGGCGATGACGGCGACCTGACCACGACCGACCCCGGCGCGACGTACCCCGACCTCCGGGTCACCCATCGCTACACCCGGGTCGGCGCGGTGGCACCGAGCGTGGACACGACCTACTCCGGTCGCTACCGGGTGGGCAACGGCGGCTGGCAGACGATCCCCGACACCCTCACTGTGCCGGGCACGCCGGTTGACCTCCGGGTGGTCAGCGCGACGCCCCACCTCGTCGGCTACTGACGCCCCACCTCGTCGGCTACTGAGCGGGGTCGGCTACTGAGCGGGGTCGGCTACTGAGCAGGGTCGGCTACTGAGCGGGAGCGTCGATCCAGACGCTCGGAAACCCGCGCTCGCGGCCACCGCGCGTGGGCTGACGACACCGGCCGGCGACCACGAAGCCGGCCCGGACGACCTGCGCCTCGGCGGAGCGGGCGCTGGGCGGGTCGCCGTACTCGCTGACCAGGAGCCGACCACCCGGCGCGACGACGTGGTCGAGCTGGTGCCGGATCAGCTCGGAATGGAGCTCGGGCGGGACGACGTCGAACAGCACGTGGACGAGGTCGAAGCGCGCGCCGTCGGGATGCACCCAGTCGAGCGCGTCGCCGACCCAGAAGCGTGACGCGAGGGCCGGGTGGTCGGACTGCGCGCGGGCCACGAGCTCGGGCGCGATGTCGACGCCGTACGGGTCGACGGCGATGCCGCGCTCGGCACCCCACGTGACCATCGAGACGGCGAGGTGACCGTTCGCGCAGCCGTGGTCGAGGAAGCGGACGACGGGGCGCGAGGCGTCGAGCGCGTCCGCGAGGGTGCCGCGGGAGTCGCGCCAGTCCTGGTCCGAGCCGCCGAACCCCGAGCCGCCCTGAGGGGTCGTGGCCGCGAGGTACAGGCCGACCAGGGTCCGACTGACGTCCGCCACCCGGCGCTCGTACGACATCGTGCGCCGCGACTCACCGGCCGCAGCCACCAGCTCGGCCGCGACGTCGTCGCCCTGCGTGGCCAGGAGCTCGCTCGCCGCGGCCACCGACCCGGTCCACCACTCGGCGTCGCCACCCTTGAGTCGGTCGCCGGCGTAGGAGCCACCGGTCACCCAGAACGCGACGTGACCGCCGTCGTCGCTGACGGCGAACGGGTGCGTCTCCTGTCGCCGGAAGCCCATCGTCTCCATCGGGATCCGGAGCACGGAGTCGTCCCAGACGTCCTCGGCCTCGAGGCGCGGCCCCGTCGGCACGGCCCACTGCTCGCCGTCGCGGTAGAGCACGACCGAGGCGCCGTCCTCCACGGTCGGGTCCTCGACGAGGCAGACGACGGTGACCCGGCGCACCGGGTCCCACGCGATCTCGTCGGGATCCCTCACGGGGCCGAGGTCACCGAGCGCGCTCACGAGGCCCATCCTGCTCGGGTTCCGGCGTCCTGCAAGACTCGCCGCCATGCCGTCCGTCCTCTCGCAGCGACGTCGCCTCCCGGCCTGGCCGACGGCGGTCGTCGGCGACACGCTGGCCGTCCTGGTGTTCGCGGCGATCGGTCGCGCCGGCCACGACGAGTCGACGGACGCGGCCGGCGTCTGGCACACGGCCTGGCCGTTCCTGCTCGGCGCCGCACTCGGGCTCGCCGCGTCGGCCGTCGCTCGCACGTCGCCGACCTCGGTGCGGGCCGGCGTACGCGTCTGGGTGTGGACGCTGGTGATCGGGATGGTGGTCCGGGCGGCGACCGGAGTCGGCATCGCGATCGCGTTCGTGATCGTGGCCGCGGTCGTGCTGGCCGCCCTTCTGATCGGATGGCGGGCGGTGCTCGGCCGCCTCTCCCGATGGTCGCGTCTCCTACCCTGATCGTTCCATCACAAACCACCTTTGTGGATGGACCGTCAGGCTCGCGATCCGCCTAGCGTGAAACCCTCACCGTCGAGCACCCCGATCTCGAGCGACACGCTCGACTCGGGCGGGGGCACCGGACTCGACGGAGACATGGTCGAGGGCCCGGCCGCACGGGGTGACCGGGCTCTCGACATCCATGTTCGAGCCTTGCTCGAGTCGAGCTGGCTGCGGTTCAGCCCTCCTGGGACTGCCCGCCCTCGACCTGCTCGACCTGCTTCTGCTCGACCTGCTTCTGCTCGACCTGGACCGGAGTGCCGCTGGTGATCTCCACCTTGTGGCGCTCGGTCTCGGCGTAGGCGTCCGCGACCCGCACGGTCAGCACGCCGGCGTCGTACGACGCGGAGACGGCGTCGGCGGTCACGTTCGGCGCGAGGCGGAACGAGCGGGTGAAGCTGCCGTAGCGGAACTCGCTGAACCGGCGGCCGGACTCCTCCTCGGTGTGCTCGTCGCGCCGGCTGCCGCTCACGACCAGGTCGCGGCCCCGGACCTCGACGGTGATGTCGTCTGTCGAGACGCCGGGAAGCTCGAGCCGGATCACGGCGTCGTTGCCGTCCCGGTGCAGCTCGGCGGCCGGGCTGAAGCTCGTCGATTCCCCGTTGCCGGTGGACACCGACGGCCCGAACGCGCTCCGGACGAGGCGGTCGAACTCGGCGAAGAACGGATCCCTACGAATCGAAAGTGTGCTCATGTGGGTGCTCCTGCCATGATCCGGGCCCGCCCCTTGCGGGCCGTTCACCCATATAACTTGAGCCGATTCGACTCAATTCCCGACACGGCACCCCGAATCGCGGCCAGCCCACTCTCGATGGGCCGGGCCCGTGTTCGCCCGCAGCGAACCCGGCTGTGACCCCAGGTCGGCCTGACAGAACTCGGCCTGACAGAACTCGGCCTGACAGAACCGGGCCTGACAACCGGCCTGAAAGAACCGGGGCACGACAGAAGCCTCCCCCGGCCGTCCGACGACCGGGGGAGGTTGCTCGATGGAACCCGTCAGCGCAGAGCTGTGCTCACCGAAGGGCCGCGGCCAACGTGCGGACCGACAGGTTCTGCGGGTAGTTGATGGTGGTCGCGTCACGCGACGGCTCGGGCTTGAGCGGCGAGTGCATGCGCACCCAGCGGCGGTACCCGAGGGCCGTCATCGACTGGTAGTGGAAGTTCCGCTCGCGCAGACCACGCTCCACCTCGAGGCTGAGCCCGTCGGCGATGAGCATGCCGTGCACCTCGCCCGAGCGTCCCTCGGCACGCAGCCAGTCGACCGACAGCGCGAGCTGGTCGAGCGCCCCGATGCCGACCGCGGTCATCTTGTTCTCCACGACCAGCCAGTCGTCGGCCATGCCCTTCTCGCAGTCGTGGGTGAACCGCAGCAGCAGGTCGGCCCGTCGGCCGTCCACGAACATGTGCTGCTGGCCGCGTACGCCGTCCATCTCCTCGCTGGCCAGCCGCACGGCGTACCCCAGCTTGTGCAGGATGTCGAGGCGCGCCAGCAGCCACCCCTCGAACGCGTCGCGGTTGGGCAACGCCCACACCGTGTACGGGCTCGGCCGACCCTCGGCGTCCGGGCCGAACAGCGCCAGCCAGGCGTCCAGGATCTTCAGGAACCGCTCGGCGTCGGCGTCCTCGATCATCAGCCGGTCCATGCACCGGGCCAGCAGACCGAAGCGGCCGATCATCGGATACCGCGCCACCGTCTCGATCGGCAGCATCAACGTCTCGGCGAGCTCAGCCTCCGTGACGTCCACACTCTCCGGCAGCTGCCACTGCCCGTCGCCCAGTCGCAGCAGCAACCGGTCGAGGACCGGGCAACCCAGCCGGCCGATGACCAGCGGTGGTGCCACCACCGAGATGTCATCGGTCAAGCACTCGTCGACTGTCTCATGCGCTACCGCGGTGAACGTCGAGACCTTCTCGTACGACTCCCCCGTCGCCTGCATGACGGCGTTGATGACCTTGTCGGACTCAGCCATGCGCCACACCCCCCCAGATGTCAACGAAAGGGTAGTCAACCGATCGTGGAAAACACCTGACCCTCGTGGGCCACGAGGAATTCTTTACCTTGAATCGACCTTCAGCCGCCGTAGCTCCGGCACGGCTGCGAGCGCAGCGACCGGCACCTGGGAGCCTTCGGCGGCACGTGGATGCCCGGCACCGTCGTCAGCACCAACGACGACCGATGACGTCCGCCGGCACCGATCGTGACCTTCTGGCCGTGGTCGATGGTCCGGAACGCCCAGAGCGGCTTCGCGCCACCGGGTGCGTCGAGGGTGATCCGCAGCCGGTCACCCTTGCGGAACGGCTGCGCGAACGCCGGGATCTCGATGCGGAGGAGCCGGTACTTGCCGGCCGGCATCCGGTGCGCATCGCGGCGGAGGTCGGTGTGCACCGGTCGGAGCACCGTCGAGCTCTTCGCGAGCTTGCGGTGGCTGGCGCGCAGCCAGCCGGTCTGCACGTAGACCTCGCGCCCGCCCGGCCGTACGTCGCTGACGGTCGCCTCCAGGTCGACGTCCTCGGCCCGCGTCTTCACCCACACGTCGAGCGAGCCACCGCCGACCACGACCTGCGTCTTGCGCATCGGCGCGGAGATCCAGCCCAGGCCGGTGCCCTTCGGGATCTGCTTCCAGTGGTACTTCGGGTGCGGACCCCAGATGGCGCTGTTGCTGCCGGAGTAGTCGGTGGTGGGCAGCGCGGACGGATCGGCCCGGAACGATCGCGCCTTTCCCTGGGTCCTCCCCTTGCCGACCGGATGGGTCGCAAGCCGACCGTGCGGCGTGAGGTACCAGCGCACGCGGTGGCGGTTGGGCGGCGGCCACGACGTGAAGGAGTGCGCGAAGCGCGGCAGCGGTGCGCCCGACGGCTGACCCTTCGCCGCACCCTCCTCGAACAGCACCCGGATGTGCTTCAGTCGCTGGAACTTGCGCTTGGCCCGCTTGAAGGTCATTCCGTCGTACGTCGGACCCGGCGGCACCGAGAGCCCCGACATCCCCGTGAGCGCCTCGGCGAGCTTGGGCCCGGCGATGTTCTTGAACAGCTGAAGCGGCACCCGATGCCCGATGTAGAAGTCGATGAAGTCGAGGTAGCGCCCGAACTCCCCGAGGCTGAGCGCCTCGGTGTGCGAGCCGTTCGACATGGTCGCGAAGAACTGCGGGGAGCTCTTGAACTTGTGCAGGAACGCCGGGAAGTGGCCCCCGGTCTGCTCGTCCTGCCACGCGCCGGCGAGATAGACCGGCACGTCGATCCGGTGGACGAACCTGCTGGGGTCGATCCGCGCGTAGTACCTCTGGTTGTAGTACGGGTTGTCCTCGATCAGCGCGACGGGGTCGGGGTTCTGGAGCCGGACGTTCTGGTTGGTCGCGCACCAGTCGGCCCCGTTGTCGACGGCGTCCTGCTCCCAGCCCTCGCCGTACGGCTGCGCGTCGGCCGCGCGCTGGGACGCCCACGGCTCCGCGAACCCGGTGTTGAGGATGCCGCCCGGCCACAGCGTCCCGCGGTAGCTGTCGTCGATCACCGACAGCGGCGTGATCGCGGACAGGTGCGGCGGGCGCGTGCGCGCGACGTACAGCTGCTCGATGCCGGGGTAGGAGATGCCGACCATGCCGACCTTGTTCCGCTTCACCCACGGCTGGGCCGCGATCGCCTCGATGGCGTCGTACCCGTCGAGGCTCTGCACCGGCTCGAACGGGAGGAACGACCCACCGGAGCAGCCTGTGCCGCGGATGTTCACGCCGACGTAGGCATAGCCGATTCCGTTGAAGAGCTGGGCGAAGGCGTTCGGGCTGCTGGCCGTCGGGGGCCGGCTCGGGTCGTAGCCGCTGTACTCGACGACGGTGGGGTACGGCGGGTCACCGAACGCCGGGAACGAGACGTACGCCGACAGCGTGGTGCCGTCGCGGGTGGTGATGGAGCCGAGGCCCTGGTCGAGCGTCTGGCTCTTGTAGAAGGAGTGCGGCGGCGGGGCCGCCTTCATCGAGGTCACGCGCCCACTGCCGACGGGGGTGCCGTCGGTGGTCTGGACGGTGTACTTCCCGGGGTCCAGCTGGCGCCACATGAGGCTGCCCATGGCGTCGACCGTGCCGCTGCGCACGACCTGGCCGGAGCGGACGAGCCGGAGCTCGAGGCCTGCGTCGCCTTCGCTCCCGAGCACCTCGAACTGGTTGGTCCCGGGTCGCAGGGTCAGCGAGGGCGCGACCGCGGACGCACTACCCGTCAGCGACTCCGCGCTCACCGCGAGGGCCAGGACCACGAGAACAGCCAGCAGAGCGCGCAGCAGCGGCGTACGTCGGGGCATGGCGGGATCGTGCCACGCGGGACGGACGACCGCACCCATCGAGGACCGATGGAAATGGCCGCCGGCCGGGAATGGCGTCCGGTCAGGACCGGTTGTCGCGAGCATGACCGCGAAGCAGGTCCTCGTCCCGGGGCCGGACCACCCGATCACCATCGCCCACACGGACACGACGGTGACGGTCAGATGGGGCGATCGGGTCATCGCGAAGACCGACGACGCGCTCGTGCTCCGGGAGTCGAGCTATCGGCCGGTGTACTACCTGCCGCTGGACTCGATCGAGGACGACGTGCTCGAGCCCTCGGACCACCGGACCTACTGCCCCTACAAGGGCGACGCGTCCTACTACTCCCTCGTCGACCGCTCTGTCGAGAGCGGACCGGTCGTCCAGAACGCCGTGTGGACCTACCGGTCGCCGTACGACGCGGTCTCCGAGATCGCCGGCCGGGTCGCGTTCTACCCCCAGCACGTCGAGATCAGGACCGACTGACTCCTCCGGCGGGCTGCGGCGCACCTGGTCACAGATCGCGGGCGTAGGTCTGCCCGACCAGGTCGACGCCGTAGCTGTGGTGCGGCTCCTCGGCGACCAGCTCGAAGCCTGCCGCCAGGTAGATCTTCCGGGCCGCCACGAGCGGGTGGTTGGTCCAGAGCACCATGCGGCGATAGCCCGCCCCTCGGGCGAAGGTCAGGCACTCGTCGACCAGTCGCGCACCCAGGCGATGACCGCGTGCCCGGGGATCGACCAGGAGGATCCGGAGCCGGGCGGTGTCGTCGTCCTCTCTCACGCAGAAGACGCAGCCGACCCGGCCGCCCTCGTCCTCGGCGATCCATGCAGCCTCACGCTCGGGGTCGTTGCCGTCGGCGTAGTCCGCCACGATCCGCGCCACGAGGGCCTCGAACGTCGCGTCCCAGCCGAACTCAGCGGCGTACAGCTCCCCGTGCGCCTGCACCACCCAGCCGAGGTCGCCCGGCTCTCCCAACCTCCGGATTCTCATCTCCACCTCCTACTGACACGACTGTATCAGTAGGGCACAATCGGGACATGCCAGAGGATGCGCCGAGCGCGCGGCGTACCGAGCTCGTCGAGGCGGCGTACGCCTATGCGCTCGAGCACGGGCTCGCGGGCGCCTCGTTGCGCCCGGTCGCGGAGGCGATCGGCTCCAGCACCGGGGTGCTGCGCTTCTTGTTCGGCTCCAAGGACGGGCTGGTGCGCGCGATCCTGGCGCGAGCACGCCGGGACGAGCTCGACGCGCTCACGCAACTGCCCACGGACGGGGACCTGCGCCAGGTCTCGCTCGAGGTCTGGTCATGGCTCGCCGACCCGGGGCACGCGGCGGTGCTGCGGTTGTGGACGGAGTCGTACGCCACCGCCCTGATCGATCCCGACGGACCGTGGGGCGACTTCGCCCGGCAGACGGTCGACGACTGGCTCGCTCTCCTCGCCCGCGCCCAGCCGAGCGGCGTACGCCGGAGCAGCGCGGCCGTCACGCAGCGCACGGCGATCCTGGCCGTGCTCCGGGGCGGTCTGCTCGACCTCCTGGCCACCGGGCAGCGCGCCCGCGTCACGCGTGGCGTGCTGGCCGGGATCGAGGCGCTGACCAGCGCCTGAACCTCTGTCGGCGCGGCTCTACCCGCGCGCCACCACACAGGTCTATGTTCAGTTCGCCGCGCGCCTCCTTCTCGCGGAAGACGGGCGGGGCCTGGGTCGGGGCCGGGCCAGGACTGGTGTGCCGCGGCCCCGGTGGCCGTGGCCCGAGCAATCCGGAGGGTCCGTTGACCCACGCTGCCGACGCCTCATCGACCCCTGACCACACCGACGACGACGCCCGGCTGGCGAGTCTCGGCTACCAGCCCCAGCTACGTCGGGTGCTGGGGCTGTTCGCCAACTTCTCCGTCGCCTTCACCTACCTGTCGCCCATGGTGGGCATCTACTCGCTGTTCTTCCTCGGTCTCGGGATGGCCGGGCCGGCGTACATCTGGCTGAACTTCATCCCGATCATCGGCATGCTCTTCGTTGCCCTGGTCTTCGGCGAGCTCGCCAGCCACTACCCCGTCGCCGGCGCGGTCTACCAGTACTCGAAGTTCTCCGTCGGCCCCGGTTACGGCTGGTTCGTCGGCTGGTTCTACGGCTTCGCGCTGCTGATCACGGTCGCCGCGGTGGACACCGGAGTCGTGTCCTACTTCGCGGCGCTGACCCACAACTGGTTCGGCTGGAACCTCGATCCCGGTGACCACAAGACGATCCTGTTCGTCACGCTGGTCCTCCTCCTGATCCAGACCGTGCTCAACATCACCGGCGCCGTGGTGATGGGTCGCATCGCCCAGTTCGGCGTGTACGTCGAGATCGTCGGCACGTTCGGGATCGCGCTCATCCTGGCGATCCACGGCTTCCACCACGGGTTCGGCTACCTGTTCTCCACCCAGGGTCAGACACACGCGGCCACCAACGCGTTCGGGCTGAACTTCCACGGGAGCTTCCTGGCCGCGGCGCTGATCGCGGTGCTCGCGCCCGTGTACATCTACTACGGCTTCGAGTCCGCCGGGGACGTCTCGGAGGAGACCAAGGACGCGGGTCGTCAGGTGCCCCGCGCCATGCGGCTGGCCGTGATCTGGGGCGGGATCGGTTCCCTGGTCCTGACCGCCGCGCTGCTCCTCGCCATCCCGGGCGACGGGGCCAAGGGCGTCGGAGACGCGGTCAACGGCAACGTGGCCTACATCCTGGCGCAGCTGCCGAGCGGCGTGCAGGACTTCCTGCTGCTGATGATCATCTTCGCGTTCTTCTCGTGCGGCACCTCGATCCAGGGCGCCGGCAGCCGGCTGGCGTTCTCCTACGCCCGCGACGAGGCGCTGCCCCTGTCCTCCTGGATCTCCCGCGTGCATCACCGCTTCGGCACTCCGGTGAACGCGCTGGTGGGTGGCGCGGTGGTGTCGGCGGCGTTCGTGCTGCTGGTGTTCGTCTCGCCGGCGGAGAACAAGGAGTTCCTGTTCATCACCTATCCGGGCGGGGTCAACGCCCTGGTGGCGCTGGTCTCCTTCGGGGTCAGCGGGATCTACCTGTCGTTCCTGCTCACGGTGATCGCGGCGTTCATCGCCCGACGTCGTGGCTGGGTCCCGGAAGGGCGTTTCACCCTCGGCCGCTGGGGTGAGCTGGTGACCTGGATCGCGATGCTCTACCTCGGGCTGATGCTGATCAACGTGGTGCTGCCGACCGGCCTGTCGTCACCGCGAGCTTTCTTCAACATCGACTGGATCACGCTCGTGGTGATGTTCGTGATCGCGGTGGTCGGTGCGGCGTACTTCTTCGCCGTACGACCGGACCGCGGCGTACGGCATCACCTGCACGACGAGCTCGAGCCGTCCGGGGCAGAACGGGAGCTTTCCGACTAGCGACCAGGAGCACACCGTGGCGGAGGCCGTCGAGTCCGTCGTCCGCACCATGCAGGGGCGGCTCGACGGCCTGTCGCCCGAACAGGCTCATCTCCGGGAGTTCCTCGGCACCTACCAGCGCACGACACTGGCGGTCGGCAAGGCGGTCGATGCCGGCGAGTTCGAGGACCCCGACTGGGTCGAGCGGTGGGACGTCGCCTTCGCGGAGCTGTACCTGGTCGCGCTGGATGCTCATCTGGCCGGCGGTACGCCGTCACGCCCATGGCGGCTCGCCTTCGACGCGCCACCCGACCTCCCGGCGCTGCGGCACGTGCTGCTGGGCATCAACGCCCACGTGAACTACGACCTGCCGCAGGCCCTGCTCGCGGTGATCTCGGACGACGACTTCGTCGACTCGTCGCTGATGGCAATGCGGCGTCGTGACCACGAACGCATCGACGGCGTGCTCGCGGGTCGCGTCGCCGCCGAGGACGCCGAGCTCGCCGTGCACGGGCGCACACTGACCGACCGACTGCTCCAGCCCCTGAACCGGCTGTCGTCCAAACGGTTCCTCCGCGAGTCGCGGATGAAGGTCTGGCACAACACCGTCGAACTCCAGGCCGCACGACTCGCCGGCCCCGAGTTGTACGGCGTACGCCTCGGCGAGCTGGAGGTGCTCAGCGCGGCCCGGATCGCCGACCTGCTGGCGCCCGGGCAGGTGCTGCTCAGGCTCGCCGTCGCCGGCTTCGGTGTCACGCTGCCGCCGCCGGGCTGATTTCCCTGCCAGAAGGTCGCTGGTCTGAATGTGACGGGACGGATCGGGTACCGAACACGCATGGCTGTCACGACCTTCCAGGACCTGCCGCTGGCCGACCGTGATCGCGCGTGGGACGGCGCCGCCGCCGAGAAGAGAGTCCGCTCGTGGGCAGGCGCCGAGGACGGACCGAACGAGAAGTATCGCGACGCCCATGTCTGGTACGACGCCGACAGCAAGGACAACTTCACGGCGTACAAGCTGCTGATCTGCGACGTCATCGACGGCAAGCTCAAGGCCGTACCCCGTGGAGTGATGGCCTCCAGCAACATCATGCAGGGATCGCGCGGCGGGGTGGATCTCCCGCAGGGCGACATCGACCGGGTGAAGAGTCACCTCGCGAAGTACTACTCGAAGATGGGCGACGAGGCGCCCTGGGAGCGCGACTGAATCTCGCCGCGACGTCATTCCCGTCGCGGCCGATGTCGGATCCAACGTCGTTCGACTCCGTGTTTGTGTGGGGGTTTGAACTCGGGTTGGTGGTCGTGGGCAGCGACCTACTCAAGCACCGGAGGAGGAGATGGCCTCGATGACGGCCACCATGTCGGACGCCCCGTGCCCGAGGGCTTCGGTGGTGGCGAACAGCGAGCCGCACACCTCGAGCAGTGGCATGGGCAGCCCGACGGCGTGGGCGGCGGAGAGGATGAGACGGTTGTTGTAGAGCACGTCGCTGACGGCGGCCTGGGCGGCGTGGTCGTCGGTGACCAGCTTCGCGAGCTTCACCCGCGACAACGCGCTCGCCATCGTGCCGGCGTCGAGGACGGAGCGCAGAGTCGAGGTGTCGAGCCCGCGACCGCGGGCGAAGTGCACGGCCTCGGCGAGGGCGGAGACGGTGCCGATGAGGAAGACGTTCGCGGCCAGCTTGGTCTCGATCGCCCGTGGTACGTCGCCACAGCGGAACGTCGCGGCCGTCATCGGGGCGACGACCCGCTCCACGAGGTCGAGCACGTCCGGGTCGCCGGCGAGCATCGCGACCAGCGTCCCGTCGTACGCCGGCAACCGCGACCCCGACACCGGCGCCTCGACGAACCGCGCCCCGTGGGCGCGGAGGTCGTCGGCGAGACCGCGTGAGTACTCCGGTGCGACCGTGCCCATGTTCACCACCACCCGCCCCGCGACCGGGACGCCGAAGCCGTCAGCCGACCGCTCGAGCACCGAGTCGGTGACCGGACCGTTGGCCAGCATCAGGACGACGAGGTCGCAGGTCTCGAAGACCTCGACCGCGGACGACGCCACGGCCGCGCCCTCGGAACCGAGGAGCTCGGCTTTCGCCAGAGACCGGTTCCACACGGTCACGTCGAGACCCGCCCGCACCAGCCGGGTCGCCATCGGCTCGCCCATGTGGCCCAGCCCCAAGAAGCCGATCCGGAGCGGCTCGGTCGGGGCGATCACGTCCTCGCTCATCGGGCGTCAATCTCACAGTGGGGACGCGCTGTGTCGACGGCCAATCCGGATCGAGTGGACCGCACTGTGCGTGCTCGGAAGCGCCAGTGTTTGAATGAGTCGATGCTCGAATCGCTCGGGATCCGGCAGGACGACGAGGTCGTCTACCGCGAGCTCCTGTCGCGCAGCGAGGCGAAGGCCGACGACCTGGCCGCCGCACTGCAGCGCGACCGCGGTGCCATCGACGGCTCCCTCACCACGCTGGAGGAGCTCGGGCTCGTCCACCGCCTGCCGGGACGACCGGTGCGCGTGCGCGCGGCGCGCCCTGACGTCGCCGTCGACGTTCTGGTCAACCGCCGCAAGGAGGAGCTGGCCCGCGCCCAGCTCGCTGCTCGCGACCTGCTGGCCGAGATGCCCGCCGAGGAGCGACACCGGCCCGAGGACATCGTCGAGGTGCTCGTGGGCCGGCCGGCGATCGCGGCGAGGTTCGAGCAGATGCTCACCAGCACCCGCGAGCAGCTCCAGGTGCTCGACCGCCCGCCGTACGTCTCGAACCCGCAGCGCTCCGACCAGTCGGTACGCCGGCTCCTGCGCGACGAGGTCGTGGTGCGCGGGATCTACGCGCCCGAGGCACTCGAGCTGCCCGGCGCGCTCGAGGAGGCGCAGGACGCCTCACGCGCCGGCGAGCGGTCACGCGTGCACGCCGACCTCCCGATGAAGCTCGCGATCTCCGACGCGCGGCTCGCGATCCTGCCCATCGGCGTCGAGGAGACCATCGACGCAGCGCTGTGCATCAGGCCATCGGCGCTGCTCGACGCGCTCGTGCGCCTCTTCGAGCTGCTGTGGGCACAGGCCACGCCGATCGTCGCGCCCGAGACCGGCGGCCGCGTCAGCGACCGCGAGCTCGCCGCGCTGCTCGCGGCCGGCGCCAAGGACGACGTCGTCGCGCGCCACCTCGGCACCAGCACCCGCACCCTCAGCCGCCGCATCTCGCAGCTGATGGACCACCTGCACGTCCGCACCCGGTTCCAGGCGGGCGTGCAGGCGGTCCGACTCGGCTGGCTCGACCCGTCAGCGGACGAGGAAGGCGCGGACGACGGTCTGGTCGACCGTTGAGCCCGCGGCGTCCGCCGCGTGCAGGCGCAGTGCCACGAAGCCCGAGCCCTTCGGGAGCACCACGTGCCAGCCCGAGCCCGTCGCGGTCACGGAGGCGGGGATCCAGGTGCCGCCGCCGTCCCACGACGCGTCGAGGGTGAGGTCGTCGATCGGCGAGTCCGACCCGTCGGCGTGCGCGACCGCCAGGTCGAACGCCGCCCGGTGCTTCTTTCCCGCCTCGACCCGGTTGCGCAGGTCCACCGGGACGTCGTAGTCGGGCACCAGCACCGGCGCGTCCACCGCCTCGGTCGTCGTCGACGACGGGAACGCCCAGGTGGTGTCGGTGTGCGTCGAGAGCCGGTTCCACGACTGGGGGTTCGCCGTCGTGAAGTGGATCGCGACGTGGGAGTCACCGGACGGCAGCGCGGCGTACCCGTACGGCAGGTTGTCGGTCTCGGCGACCGGCGTGCCGTCCGCGTCGACCTCGAGGTGCGTGGCCATCCCGCTCACGTCGGAGTACGCCGACCCGTGGTTGCCGTCGGCGTCGGTGAAGCCGTCCAGGTAGATCCGCATCCGGTCGCCGTCGCGCTGGACCGGTGCACCCGGGTTGGGCTCGGCCGTGATCGGCGCGGTCAGCGAGGGCAGGCGCGTCGTCCGGCCGGGCCGGTAGGTCCGGAGGCGCGGGGCGCTGACCGCCATCTCCTCGACCGGGGGGTCGTCGGGGAACAGCGCGTTGTACGACGACTCCGGCGAGGTCTCGGCGTACGACCAGCGGGTGTCGGGGTCGGCGATGCGGAACTCCGTCCGCGCCCGCGGCCCGCCCCGGAACGGCATCATCGTCGAGATCGAGAAGGTGTCGCCGGGCTGGTACTGGTACGCCGCCTCCGAGAAGGTCGAGTCGATCCGCGGCTGGCCGTGGAGGGCCCGCACCTGGGTGGCCAGGTCCCGGTCCCGGTACGTGCGATGGAAGTGGGCCGGGATCGCGCCGTTCTTCTTGATCACCAGGTCGTAGAGGTAGGGGCTCGCGGGCTGTCCGTGGACCTTGACCCGAGCGCCGTGCTTCAGCCGGAGCAGGGCGTGACCCTCGGCCCGGTCGAGGCGCACGGTCGGCACGCGGAGCTTGATACCCGTGCCGTTCGGGTCCTCGTTGTCGCCGCGCTTGTCGTTGTAGATCGCGACCAGACGGGCGCCCGCTGCAGCCGCGTTGTTCGACTGCTCGGCCACGGAGAGGTCGTCCGAGCGCTGCACGACCGCGATCGCACCGTGCAGGTGGCGCCCACGCAGGTCCCGCTTCGTGGCTCGCCCGACGTCAACCGCGCGGAGCCGCGCGCTTCCGTCGTACATCGGGAAGTCCGAGGCGACGTCGGAGAACCAGACCGCGTCGTAGTACGCCGGGTGGAGCCGGCCGGTCTGCTTGCTCCGGAGGCGGATGTCCGGTGCGGTCAGCTGCACCCGGGTGAGGGTCGAGAAGGAGCCGACCGTGGGCTTCTCGGTCGGCTGCAGGTACACGTGGTTGTCGAGCAGGAACGGCGGACGCAGCGCGGCGTCGAGCGCCTGCCCGTTCGCCGCGGTCTGGCGGTAGCCGAGCTGCATGAGGCCGCCGTCGTTGACGCGGGCGGTGCCGTGCCCGGGCGTGTCGATGTCGAGCCGGTGGGCGCGCCGCGCGTCGAGCGTCACCTGCCGGGCGGCCGTCAGGTGGACCTGCGGGTCACCGACCAGGGCGACGCTCTGGGCCGTGCGCCCGGTCTCGGTCGGCGGGCTCTGGGCGGGCTCGGTGGTCACGAAGGCCATCACCGAGTAGTCACCGGGCGCGAGCATGACGCAGTCGCTCTCCGCCCAGGTGTCGGTGGTGCAGTCGTGGCCGGTGTCCGGGCTGCCGGGGATCTGCCGGTTCCACACCGTCCCGTTGGTGAGGTCGAGGATGTTGACGTGGGCGAACGCCTCACGGCCGTCGCGACCGACGGACTTCAACGTGAGCGCGACGGTGTCCTCGGCTTGGGGGTCCTCGGCTTGGGGGTCGTCGGCTCGGGTGTCGTCCGTCTGCGTCGCCACCGCCGGCTTGGCCGAGCCGTCGACGACGGTGGGCCGGCCGCCGCCGGCCGGTGACAGCGTGGTGCCGGCGGACGTCGTCGTCGCGATGACGCCGGTCGACGCAGCACCCGACACGACGTTGACCAGGGTGCGGCCCGTCGTACCGAGCGGGGTGAGCTCGACACGGCCGTGACCACCGAGGTCGACGATGCGCGCCGTGTCTCGCGCATGGCTCGCGGTGAACGACGGGGTGGTGCCGTCGGCGCCCGGCCCGGCAATGGCGAGCGTGGCGGCGACGGCACCGGAGACGAGCAGGAGTGAGGGTCGAGACAGCGAAGGGGGCATGGACTGGATCTCCCGAGATGTCGATGCGTGCCCATCCTTGATAGACGAGCAGGTCGCACGCGCGACAGGCTCCGGACTGACGCGTTCAGGAAATGGCGTCAGCCCGCCACGATCATGGGCGCCGGGGTACGGCGCGCTCCCGAACTCGTAGGGCACGCCCAGTGCGTCACCGGCCGCCGACGCCAGCACCGCCCGACCGCGCGGTCGACCTGCTCCGCAGTCAACCCAGGGGGCATCAGCTCACGCAGCGGCACCCGCTCACGCTAGAGACGCCGCCTCCAACGACGGGTCGACGGACGTCCGAGGGTGACGGTTGAGCGACCACAGCAGGTACGCCGACTCGAGGACCTGGGTGAGCTCTGGTCGCTCCGGGTGTGCCTCGTCGGTGACGAGGTCCCAGTAGCCGAGCTTCGTGCCGTCGGCGCGCGCGACGTAGAGCCGGTCCCGCCCGAACTTCCGCCAGCGGGTGATCGTCACGTCCGGTGACGGCTGCGTCATGAGGAACCCCCGTTCCGTGAGGCTCTTTCTACGTGCTCCAGGGGTTCGAATCCGGGATTTCGGCGAAGTCTTGCCGAACGGCCGGTCAAGAGGTGGGCAGGGCCCGGTGATAATCGGCGACATGAGCGCGGAGTCGACATGACTGCAGGGCCGAACATCCGGGAGGAGCGCAACGTCCTCGGTGAGCCGCTCGAGCCTTGCGGCACCGACCCCGTCACCGGCTTCTACCGCGACGGCACCTGCCGGTGCGGGGACGAGGACATCGGGCTGCACGCGGTGTGTGCGGTCGTGACCGCGGAGTTCCTCGAGCACCAGCGCGCGATGGGCAACGACCTCACCACGCCCCTGCCCGCGTACTCCTTCCCGGGGCTGCAGCCGGGAGACCGCTGGTGTGTCGTGGCGGCCCGCTGGCTGCAGGCCTACCACGACGGCGTGGCCGCGCCGGTCGTGCTCGCGTCGACCAGCGAGCGCTCGCTCGACGTGATCCCCTTGTCGGTGCTGCGCGAGCACGCCGTCGACGTCCCGCCCGACCTCAGCGGACTCGTCTGATCGGTGGCACGATCGGCGCGTGCCCCACGACTCCTCGACGTACCGCGACCTGGCCGAGCGCTCGTGGGCGTGGGTCCAGACCCAGGTCCGCGAGGACGGCGCAGATGACGGGGGGTTGTGGCTGCCCGCTCATCCCGGCGAGACCGAGCCGGGTGAGGACCCCTACGGCATGCACAGCGGCATCGGCGGCCTGGCGCACGTGCTCGCCGAGATCCGGCTCACCCGCGAGCTGACCGCCGACGAGCAGCGCCTCGCCGAGCGGATCGCCGACACGGTGGTCCGCCGCATCCCCGACGAGAAGGAGTTCGACTACTTCGTCGGGCTCGTCGCCACGATCGGCGTGCTGGTCGCCCTCGGCGTGGAGGGGGCCGACCGTGCCGTGGCGCGGCTCCACGAGACCGCGACGGCCGACGGCTGGCAGACGTTGTGGATGGGTCCCCCGAGACTCGACCCCGACGGGCGCTGCAACGACGCGACGATCGGCAACGCCTCGGTCCTGCTCGGCGCGCTGTGGGCTCTCCGGCACGACGTGGCGGGTGCGCCCGAGCTTGCCAACCGCGCGGTCGACATGACGATGGCCGAGGCCGAGGAGCTGCCGACCGGGCTGGACTGGAGGTTCGTGCCGGAGCGGTACCTGCTGGAGCCCGTCCGATACTCGATGCCGAACTGGTCGCACGGGCTGGCCGGCATCGCCGGCACCCTGGCTGCGGCCGGGATCGCGCTCGACCGGCCCGACCTCGTCGACGCCGCCCGCCGCGGCGCCGAGCACCTGGTCACCCTCGCCGACACCAGCGACGGCGGGATGCGCGTCGACCACGTCATCCCGGGCCGGGAGGACCTCGACCGCTTCACCTACACCTGGTGCCACGGCCCGGCGGGCACCTCGCTGCTCTTCGCCGCGCTCGCCCGGGCCGGCGTCGACGACGTGGCCGGCCGCACGCCGTACGACTGGGAGCGCGCCTGTCTCCACTCGCTGAAGGTCTCGGGCATCCCCGAGCGCCGCTACCCCGGCTTCTGGGACAACGACGGCCGCTGTTGCGGTACGGCGGGCGTCGGCGACGTGGTCCTCAACGTCTGGCAGCGGCACGGTGAGGACGATGACCTCGCCTTCGCCACGGTCCTGGCCGACGCCATCGTGGACCGGGCCATCGTGGACCGGGCCATCGTCGGCGAGTCACGCAGCGGGAACGTGTACTGGCGCTTCGTCGAGCACCGTAACGAGGACCCCCTCCTGCCGCCCGGCGTCGGCTACATGCAGGGCGCCGCCGGCATCGCAGCGTTCCTCTTCCGGTTCGCGCGCGTGCTCGAGCAGGGCCGCGACGCGGCAGCGACGGCTCGCATGGACACCTGGTGGGCCCTGCCCTGACGGACTCACCCTGCCCTCAGAACAGGGCCGCCAGAACAGGGCCCTCAGAACAGGGCCGTCCGGACAGGGCCGTCAGGACAGGGCCGCCAGGGCAGGGCCGTCTGTGGGGCGGCGGCCCTCGGCGGCTCAGCTCGAGGTGAAGCCGACGTCGGAGAAGTTGAGCTCGAGGGCCTCGGTGACCTCGGAGCCCGCGACGTCCTTGTTCATCAGGTAGTGGATGGTCTCGAAGTGCACGAAGATGATCGGCGCCTCCTCCTGCACGATGCCGCGGATCTTCGTGTAGAGGGCCTTGCGCTGGTCCTCGTCGGTCATGTGCGCGGCCTGGTCGATCAGCTTGTCGACCTGGGGGTTGGCGTAGAACGTGGTGTTGATCGGTCCACCCGACCGGATGACCAGCGCGTAGAAGTTGTCCGGGTCGATGGTCCGCTCCTGGTAGGCGCTGGTGATCTGGTAGTCGCCTTTGGAGAACGCGTCGAACCACACCGACACGTCGACCTGCTTGATCTTCATGTCGATGCCGACCGCCTTGAGCTGGTCGGCGACCGTGACGCCGGTCTTCAGAAGCTCGGGGTACTGGGGCAGCCCGAGGTACTCGACGCTGAGCCCGTTCGGGTAGCCGGCGTCCGCCAGCAGCTGCTTGGCCTTCGCGACGTCGGGCCCGCCCTCGTAGAAGTCCTGGCCGTCGTACCACGGTGAGCCGGACGGCACCTCCTCGAGGCCGACCTCCCCGGTGCCGGAGTACGCCACCGAACGGATGGCCTCGCGGTCCAGCGCCCACCCGATGGCCTGCCGCACCTCCAGCTTGTCGAAGGGCGCCTTCTTCGTGTTGAGCGCCAGGAAGTCGGGGATGCCCGCGACCGCGCTGGTCTTGTAGGTGAACCGCGGGTCCTTGCTGAGGGTGGCGACCTGCTGCAGCGGGATCGCGTCGGCCCAGTCCAGCTCGCCGCCGGACAGGGCGTCGATGCGGCCCTGGTCGACGAGCATGAACTTGAACTCCACCGAGTTGAGGTGGGGCAGCCCCTCCTTGTGGTACGACGACGCCTTCTCCAGGTTGATGTGGTCGCCCTGCACCCACTCGACGAACTTGAAGGGGCCGGTGCCGACCGGCTTGCGGGCCGGGTCCTGGGCCTCGATCGCCTTCTGGTTCACGATCTCGCCGTTGTTGGCGAGGTTGGTCAGGAAGGGACCGAACGGCGTCTTGAGGTGAAAGGTCACCTGGGTGTCGCTCTTCACCTCGACGTTGTCGATGCTGGCGAAGAGGCCGGCGTACGCACTCGCGGTCTTGGGGTCGAGGATCCGGTCGAAGGTGTACTTCACGTCGTTCGCGGTGAACTTCTCACCGTTGTGGAACGTCGCGTTGTCGACGAGGTCGAACGTCCAGGTCTTGTCGTCGTCGGCCGTCCACTTGGTGGCGAGGTCGCCGACGAACTTCCCCTCGGGGTCGAAGCGCAGCAGCTTGGAGAAGATGTTGTCGTAGACCTGCGCGCCGGTGTAGATCGACGACACGGCGGGGTCGAGGGAGTCAGGCTCCCCGGTGAGCGCGGCGCGCAGGTTGCCCCCGGGCTGGATCGCCGCGGCACCGGCCGTCGAGCTGCTGGAGTCCTTGCCACAGGCCTCGAGCAGCCACGGCATGGTGAGCGCGGTGACCCCGAGACCTCCACCACGGAGGATGAGCGAACGGCGGGAGAGGGCGCGACCGGACGAGGCTCCGGATGGACCCGGGGCGGGCGCGGGCTGGTGCTCGGTCATGAGCTGTGCTCCTTGACGAAATCGATGACGGCTTGGTTGAAGGGGTCAGGGGACTCCCAGAGGCATGCGTGTCCACCGGGGACGGTGGCCCACTGCGCACCCGAGATGCCGTCGTGGAGCCGGCGGGACAGGCGGACCGGGATGAGGATGTCTTCCTCGCCGGCGAGGACCAGCGTGGGCGTGGAGATGCTGCCCAGGCGATCGGTCGTGTCGTGCTGTTGGATCACGTTCAGCTGCGAGAGATAGGCCTCGACCGGCATCGCGAGCTCGGCCATGGCCGCCTCGAACTCCCGCAGGTCGTCGGTGCGTTCCTCGAAGAACGGCACCGTGAACGCCCACAGGGTCACGTCGCGCATCACGAACGGGACGCCGAGCTTCGGCGCCAGGTCGCCCCACATGGCGAACATGCGGGAGCAGAACTCTCCGGGGGCGGCGTACGTGCAGGCGAACGTCACCGAGCGGAGGAGGTCCGGATACGCGATCGCGAACTCCTGGGCGATCATCCCGCCCATGGACACCCCCATCATGTGGAAGCTGTCCAGGCCGAGCGCGTCGACCAGGGCCTTGGCGTCGTCGGCGAGCATCCGCGAGGTGTAGGGACCGGCCGGGGCGTCGCTCTCGCCGATCCCCCGGTTGTCGTAGCGCAGGACGCGCAGGCCGGCCTCGAGGAACGCCGGGACCTGGAAGTCCCACGAGACCAGGTCGTCCGCCAGCCCGTTGACGAGGACCAGGGTCTCGGGGCCGTCGCCCTCGAGCTGGTAGTTGAGAGTGATTCCGTTGACGTCGATCTTCGGCATCAGCAACGGGCCTTTCTAGGTGGTGACGGGACGCGAGCTGTCAGTGCTCTCGGTGCGAGGGACTGGGAGCGGTGGTGTTGGGAGCGGCGGTGGTGGGAGCAGTGGTGCTGGGAGCTGTGGTGTTGGGAGCAGCGGTGTTGGGGGCGGTCGCACTGGGAGTCCCCCGCGCGACCACCGGACAGGCGACCAGGTGCTCGTCCCCGACCGGCCCGAGCTCGGGGACGTCGATGCGGCAGCCCGCCTCCGCGAGCGGGCAGCGTGGATGGAAGGCACAGCCGGACGGCGGGTCGACCGGGCTCGGGATCTCGCCGGCGAGCGGCACGTGCCGCAGCCGACGAGCCGGGTCCGGCAGCGGGATCGCGTCGACCAGCGCCCGGGTGTAGGGGTGCTGCGGCGAGCGCAGGATCGTGGCGGTGGGACCGGTCTCGACGACGCGGCCGAGGTACATCACCGCGACGTCGGAGCTGATGTGCTCGACCACGCCCAGGTCGTGGGAGATGAAGAGCACTGCGAGCCCGAGCTCCCGCTCGAGCCGCTGGAGCAGGTTGATGATCTGGGCCTGCACGCTGACGTCGAGCGCGCTCACCGGCTCGTCGGCGACCAGCAGCTCCGGCTCGCTCGCGAGCGCCGCAGCGATCCCGACGCGCTGGCGCTGACCGCCCGAGAGGTTGCGTGGGTGCCGGTCGGCGAGTGCCGGGTCGAGCCCGACGATGGAGAACAGCTCCGCGACGCGTTCCCGCCGGTCCTGGACCGAGCCGATCCGGTGCGACTCCAGGGACTCCTGCACGCTGCGTCCGACGGTCCAGCGCGGGTCGAGGCTGCCGTAGGGGTCCTGGAAGACCGGCTGCACCCGGCGCCGGAACTCCGCCAGCGCGGAGCCGCGCAGGGCCGCGACGTCCCGGCCGTCGAACAGGACCTCGCCCTCGTCGGGGCGATGGAGGCCGAGGATGCAGCGGCCCACCGTGGTCTTGCCGCTGCCGGACTCCCCCACCAGGCCCAACGTCTGTCCGCGGGCGATGGCCAGGTCGACTCCGCTCACCGCGTGGACGTGACGGCGTCGCCAGACGGGTCCTCCCGCGGGGAACCGCTTGACGAGGCCCTTCACCTCGAGCAACGCGTTCACGAGGCGGTCACCTCCTGCCGCCGGGCCCTCGGGGTGCGCGGGTGCCAGCAGGCGACCGCGCCCGTGGCGTCGTCCCCCGACTCGTTGCCCAGGAGCGCCGGTCGCGTGGCACAGGCGTCGGTGCCGAACGGGCACCGTGGCGCGAACCGGCATCCTGCGGGAGGCGAGGACAGGTCGGGAACCTGACCCGGGATCACCGCGAGCTCGGACCCCGGCTCCCCGGTGCCGGGCACGGCGCGGAGCAGCGCCTCGGTGTACGGATGGGCCGGCTGGGCGAAGACCTGCTCGGTGGTCGCCACCTCGACCAGCTGGCCGGCGTACATCACGGCGACGCGGTCGCAGACCTGGGCCACGACGCCGAGGTCGTGGGTGATCAGCAGGACAGCAGTGCCGCGGCGCTCGCGGAGGCCGTCGAGCAGCCGGAGGATCTGCGCCTGGATGGTGACGTCGAGGGCGGTGGTCGGCTCGTCGGCGATCAGCACGGCCGGGTCGTTGGCGAGGGCGGCCGCGATCACGATGCGCTGGCGCATGCCGCCGGAGAGGCGGTGCGGCGGGTCGGCGTACCGCTGCTCGGCCGACGGGATGCCGACCTCCTTCATCAGCTGGACCGCGCGCTCCTTGGCCTCGCGCCGGCTGACGTCACGGTGGGCGCGGATCGTCTCCGCGACCTGGTCACCGACCGTCCAGACCGGGTCGAGGCTGGTCGACGGGTCCTGGAAGACCATCGCGACCTCGTCGCCGCGAACTCGGCGCAGCGCCTTCTCGTCGAGCGCGGTCAGCTCCTGCTCACCGAGGCGTACGGCGCCGGAGACCTCCGCGGTGTCCGGCAGCAGGCCCATCGCGGCGTTGGCGAGCGTGCTCTTCCCGCAGCCGCTCTCGCCGACCAGGCCGAGGATCTCGCCCGGCCTGAGCTCGAGCGATACGCCGTCGACGGCGGAGACCGGTCCCTGCGCCGACGGGAAGGTCACCCGCAGGTCCTCGAGCGCCAGGGCGGGCGCCGTGCGGCCGTCGGCGGTGCTCACGACGCCACCCCCTCGGGGTCGAGCGAGCGCCGGAGACCGTCGCCGATCAGCAGGAAGGAGAGCACGGCGAGAGCGATCGCGACGCCCGGCACGATCTCCAGCCACGGCGCCAGGCTGAGCACGTCACGGCCCTCGGCGAGCATGCCGCCGAGAGACGGCGTGGGCGGCTGGGTGCCGAGGCCGAGGAAGCTCAGCGCCGCCTCGAGCTGGAGCGCGAAGCCGGTCAGCACCGAGGCCTGGACGGCGACCGGGCCGACCGAGTTCGGCAGGACGTGGCGCAGCATCGTGGCGAGGTGGCCGGCGCCACGGGCGCGCGCGGCCAGTACGTAGTCCTGCTGCGAGGTCACCAACGTGCTCGCGCGCATCACCCGCGCCAGGATCGGCAGGTAGATCACCGCGATCGCCAGCGCCGCGACCGTGCTCCCCGGGCCGAGGATCGTGATCAGGCTCAGCGCGAGCAGCAGCGCCGGCAGCACCAGGATCATGTCGAGCGGACGCGACACCAGGGTGTCGACCCAGCCGCCGAAGTACCCCGCGACCAGCCCGAGGGGTACGGCGACCAGGGTCGCCACGACCACCGAGCTCACGGCGACCAGCAGGCTGACCCGCAGCGCGAAGATCGTGCGGCTCAGCACGTCGCGCCCGAAGTCGTCGGCACCGAGCAGGTAGGACCCGTCCGGGGAGCCGAGCACCCGGTTGGGGTCGACGGTGTCCGGGTCGTGCGGCGCGAGCACCGGCGCCAGCACCGCGATCAGCACGAGGACCCCGAGCAGCACCAGCCCGATCGTGAGCGAGCGGCGCGCGCGCTTCGCCGGCGGGCGCGCGGCGACGGGTGCGACATCGGGCAGGTCGGTGACGCTCATGTCCCGACCCCGTCTGCGGTGTTCATGTGCCGACTCCGTCAGCAACGCGCGGGTCGAGCCAGGCCACGACCAGGTCGACGAGCAGGGACACCAGCACGAACAACGTCGCGACCGCGAGCACGCCGGCCTGGACCACCGGGTAGTTCCGCTGGTTGATCGAGGTCACGATCAGCCGGCCGACACCGGGCAGGCCGAACAAAGTCTCCACGACGATCGCCCCGCCGAGCAGCACGCCGAACTGGATGCCGATCACCGTGACCACCGTCGGCGCGGCGTTCCGCAGGCCGTGCCCGGCGACCATCCGGAACGGGCTGATCCCCTTCGCCCGCAGGTAGGTCATCGACGGCCGCCCGAGCACCGCCTCCATGGCGCCGCGCGTGGTGCGCAGGATGTACGCCGCCTCCGCAGCCGCCAGCGTCGCCACCGGGAGCACCATGTAGCGCAGGTTCCCGGCCGGGTCGTCGCTGAACGGCACGTAGCCCGACGGCGGCAGCCAGCCCAGCGTCGCCGCGAACAGCAGGACCAGCATGATGCCCAGCCAGAAGTCGGGGATGCTGACGCCGAGTACCACGAGCCCGTCGGTGAGCGACCGCGCGCGCCGGTTGCCGACGGCCGCCAGGGCACCGAGCGGCACCCCGATCACGATCGCCAGCAGCATCGAGAGCACCGTCAGCTCCAGCGTCACCGGCAGCCGCTGCGAGAGCAGCTCCGAGAGCGGGGCATGGCTGATCAGGTCGGTGCCGAGGTCGCCGTGGAGCAGCCCGCCGAGCCAGTCGACGTACTGGCGCCACAGCGGCTCGTCGAGCCCGAGCTGGTGGCGGGCGGTCGCGACGTTCTCCGGCGTCGCGCGGAAGCCGAGCATCGTGCGGACCGGGTCGCCCGGGATCAGGTGGATGATCAGGAAGACGAAGAGTGTCATCACCCACAGCACCGGGATCGTCAGCGCGAGCCGGCGCAGCACGAACGTCAGGCGGTTCATGACTCGCTGGCCCTGTCTGCGCCAGGCTTCTGATGGACCCGTTCGGCGGCGGCCTCGACCCGCTCGCGGAGGTCGCGGATCAGCCGCTCGGTGACGCGGAAGTGGCTGGCCGCGATCGCCGACGCCTTCTCGGCGTCACCCCCGAGCACCGCCGCCGCGAGGTCCTCGTGCTCGATCATCGCGGCGTCGCGGACCGCCGGCGTGTAGGGCTCGGCGCCGAGGTTCATGCTCACGCTGGCCCGCATCCGGAGCGAGAAGTCGACCAGCATCGCGTTGTGCGTGGCGGCCGCGATCGCGTGGTGGAGCTGGGCGTCCGCGACCCGCGAGGCCTCGCGGTCCTCGGCCACGGTGTAGGCCTCGAGGGCGGCGGTGATCGCGGCCCGGTCGTCGTCGTCGCAGCGCTCGGCCGCGGTCGCGGCGATCAGCGGCTCGACCAGGTTGCGCGCGTCGAAGAGCGCCTCGTACTCCGCCCAGCGCGCGGTCAGGTGCCGGCGTACCAGCTCGCCGGAGCTCGACCGCCAGTCGGCGAGCACGAAGTAGCCGCCGTTGCGGCCGCGCCGAGGCGCCAGGTAGCCCGCGTCGGTGAGCCGCTGCAGCGCCTCCCGGACCGTCGACCGGCTGATCGACAGCATCTCGGCGAGCTCGCGCTCGCTCGGCAGCCGTTGGCCCGGGACGTACATGCCGAGCGCGACCGCGGTCGCGAGCCGCTCGACCACCTGGTCGGTGACGTTGACCGGGACGATCGGTCGGTTCAGGTCACCTGGGGTCGTGGACCCGAGCAGGCTCTCCCGGCGCAGGGACTCGGGGCCCTGAGGCCCGGGGCTGGGCGTGGCGGTCACGGCGTACCCCCTGCCTCCGCACCGTCGCCGTCTGCACCGAAACGCGCGAGCAGGAAGCGGCCGACGGTCCGCGCACCCTCGACGAGGCTGTCGAGGTCGACCGACTCGTCCACGCCGTGGATGTTGTGGCTGCGGGTGCCGTAGCAGGCGGCCGGGATGCCGAAGTCGTTGACGTAGGTACGGGCGTCGGTGGTGCTGCCGAGCGAGAACAGCCGTGGCTCGACGCCGTGCGCGTCGCGATGGGCGGCCGCGAGGTCGCGGACCAGGGGTACGTCGGGATCCTGGTAGTACCCCCGCGCCCGCAGACCCGACGAGCGCACGACCGGCGGACCCGCGAACGCCGGGTCGGAGGCGACCAGGTCCTCGATCTCCGCGCGCACCCGCGCCTCGGCCTCCTCGGCGCTCCACCCGCGGGGGAACCCGACGCGGACGCGCAGGGTCGCCCGCGCCGGGACACTGGAGTTCCAGTCGCCGGCGTCGACGCCGCCGAGGTTGAGGTTGTAGGGGCTCTCGACCTCGGCGAGGTGCGGGTCGCTCTCCTTCAGCGACAGGTCGCGGCACCAGCCGCGGAGCCGCTCCACGACGCGCATCCCGAGGTCGACCGGGTTCTGCACGAGGTGGGCGACGTCGGCATGACCGGCGTGGCCGGTGACCTCGATGTCGAGCCACAGCACCCCGACCCCGCCGAGGAGGATCCCGAGGTCGGTCGGCTCGAGCAGCAGCACCTCCTCGGCGAGGACCCCGTCCAGGCAGGTGGCGAGGGCGCCGTTGCCCGAGCACTCCTCCTCGACGACGGCCAGGAACCCGAGGCGCCGCCGCTCGAAGAGGTCGGGCCTCACCTCGAGGGCCGCCCGGATGGCCAGGCAGCCGAGGGCGAACCCGCCCTTCATGTCCCCCGACCCGCGGCCGTAGAGACGTCGCCCCCGGACCGTCGGCGTGAACGGCGGGTCGGTCCACAGCGCGGTCCCGGCCACGACCGGCACGACGTCGATGTGGCCGTTGAGGAGGAGGTGGTAGCCGCCGGTCCCGGGGGTCGAGCCGAGCACCTGGTAGCGCGACCGGTCCCGCTGATCCTGCGAGAGGTCGGAGACGGCGTACGCCGGACTGACGCCGGCGCGCGGGTCGGTCAGGGTCTCCGGCCGGAACTCCGGTCGGGTCACCTCGAGTCCGAGGTCCTCGAGCTCGGCGGCGAACACCTCGAGTGCCGCCTGCTCCCGTCCGAGCGTGCTGTCGGCCGCGACGAGGTCCGCCAGGAGCCGCTCCGCGTGCTCCGCGTGGCGGGCGATCGCGTCGTCCAGCACAGGGCCTCCGGTTCTCGGGCTGCTTCATCGGGCCGTCGCCTGCCGCTCATCAAAAGGACTGAGCAGCAGGCCAATAGCCGGGATCCTGCGCCGCCCCGGTTCAGCGCGACAAGATGCTGACCAGCATTTGGTATGGAATCGAGACCTTTACCGCCGCAGGGGCGCGCGACGCCGCGGCCGCCGCCGGCATGGAGACCTGGTGGGCCCTGCCCTGACCGCCTCACGGACCGTCAGAGCAGGGCCGTCCGAGACCCCCGATCGTGGAGCCTGGCGTGGGCCCGGCGATCGGGGACGCCGGGCCCACAGCTCGAGAGAGGACCGGGGTCAGGGCGAGAGACCTGACTGGTCACGCATGCCCCGACCCCCGGTCCGTAGAAGGCGTCCCCCCGACACCTTCTGGCGACTCAAGGGTCACGCCGACCGACGGTTTGCCGCATGCCCCGGAATGGGGATCCGTGCGTAAAACCTCCGATCGCGGACGACCACACACGTATGGACCCCACACACGTATGGGCCCCGAACACGGCTGTGGGCCCGGCGATCGGCCGCCGGGCCCACAGGTCCAGTTGAGATGCGTGGACGGGATGCTCAGTTGAGCGGGCACCCCAGGTTGTTGTCCTTGTCCAGACGCTCCGCCAGCGCGAGCATCGTCGCCCGGTCGCCGGTGACGAAGGCCGCGTTCACGGTCGGGACCAGCGCCGGACGGTCGCCCAGGCCTTCGCTGTTGCGGCGCCACGGGTAGCCGAGACCCTCGTGGGCTGCGTTGAGCCACGCGGCGGTGGCAGCGCGAGCCAGGATGATCGCGGCACCGTCGGCGCCAGGACCGCCGCCGCCCTGCAGCGCCTGCACGAGCGTCTTGCTGGCGACGTTGGAGCGAGCCTCCTTGTAGAGCGAGCTGAACAACGTGGACGGAGTGGTCTCCTCCCAGTTCTTCGTGTGGTTCTTCCAGTAGCCCGGTGTGCACCCCTGGTTACCGATGTTCGTCGCCTGTGCGGCGTTGACCCCGAAAACGGTCATCGACAGAAGGAACGCACCGAGGAGAAGCCTTGCCATCGCGCGCATGCGCAGACACCCCCGGTGTGAGAAATGAGAGGCGTCCCGCTGACACCTCTCCGATACCAGTCCATCGGTTTTTGCCATCGGGTGCATACCGACAACTGGGGAGCCGGGTCTGTGGATATCGCACCCGGCTTCATCACAGGGCGCCGCTCGGGCTCGTGGCCTCCGCCAGTGCCTCGAGCTGCCCGCGGGCATCGCGCAGCGGCCACAGCAGGAGGAGGCCGGCCCCCGCCTCGGCGTACGCCGCCACCGCCTCGGCGCACTGCGCCGGCGACCCGACGGGCAGGTGGCGCAGGGTGTCGGGATCGCGGCCGAGCACCGGACCGAGCAGGTCGTGGAGCATCCGGTCTGATCCCTGCACTGCTGATCCCTGCGCTGATCCCTGCGCTGATCCCTGCGCTGATCATGGGGGCAGCGTCCATGCCCGGGAATTCTGGCACCCTGGATCATGTTGGACCGTTAGTTGAATCCGAAACGACCGAAGGCGAGGACCATGCAGCTCGGCATCTTCACCGTGGGCGACGTGACGCCCGACCCGACGACGGGTCGAACGCCCACCGAGCACGAGCGCATCAAGGCCACGGTCGAGATCGCGAAAAAGGCCGAGGAGGTCGGTCTCGACGTCGTGGCGGTCGGGGAGCACCACAACCCGCCGTTCATCGCGTCGGCGCCGACGACGACGCTCGCCTACATCGGCGCCCAGACCTCGCGGGTGGTCCTCTCGACGGCGACCACCCTGATCACGACGACCGACCCGGTGCTGATCGCCGAGAACTACGCGAAGCTCCAGCACCTCACCGACGGCCGCGTCGACCTGATGCTGGGCCGTGGCAACACCGGCCCGGTCTACCCGTGGTTCGGCAAGGACATCCGCGACGGCATCCCGCTCGCGATCGAGAACTACGCGCTGCTCCATCGGCTGTGGCGCGAGGACGTCGTGGACTGGGAGGGCAGGTTCCGTACGCCGCTCCAGGGCTTCACGTCGACGCCGCGGCCGCTGGACGGCGTACCGCCGTTCGTGTGGCACGGCTCGATCCGCTCCCCCGAGATCGCCGAGCAGGCGGCGTACTACGGCGACGGGTTCTTCGCCAACCACATCTTCTGGCCGGCCTCCCACACGGCGCGGATGGTCTGGCTCTACCGTCGCCGCTTCGAGCACTACGGCCACGGCTCCGCCGACCAGGCGATCGTCGGCCTCGGTGGCCACGTGTTCATGCGGAAGAACAGCCAGGACGCGATCAACGAGTTCCGCCCCTACTTCGACGTCGCGCCGGTCTACGGCCACGGCCCGTCGCTGGAGGACTTCATGCGCGAGACGCCGCTGACCGTCGGCTCGCCACAGCAGGTCATCGAGCGCACGCTCGGTTTCCGGGAGTACGTCGGCGACTACCAGCGTCAGCTGTTCCTGGTCGACCACGCCGGGCTGCCGCTCAAGACGGTGCTGGAGCAGCTCGACATCCTAGGCGAGGAGGTCGTGCCGGTGCTGCGTCGCGAGTTCGCCGCCCTCAAGCCCGCCCACGTCCCCGACGCCCCGACCCACGAGTCACTCGTCGCCGCGAAGGACGCGGCTGCCTCACCGGTGGTTGAGGAGGGCCCCCTGGGGGCCCGTCTCGAAACCACCTCCGAGGAGGCTCACGCATGACCACGATCGCCGTCATCTCCGCGGGCATCTCGGTGCCGTCGTCGACGCGCATCCTCGCCGACAACCTCGCGTCCGCGACGGTCCGTGCGCTCGACGGCAACGCGGCGTACGACGTCGTCGAGCTGCGCGAGCTGGCGCACCTGCTGACCGACAACGTCCTCACCGGCTTCCCGACCGGCGCCCTCGCCGACGCCGTACGCCGGGTGGCCGACGCCGACGCCGTCATCGCGGTGTCACCGGTCTACACCGGCTCCTACTCGGGCCTGTTCAAGATGTTCTTCGACGTCCTCGAGGACGGCGCCCTCGAGGGCAAGCCGGTCCTGATCGCCGCGACCGCCGGCACCAAGCGGCACTCGTTGGTGCTGGAGTTCGCGATGCGTCCGCTGTTCGCCTACCTGCGCGCCGACGTCGTCCCGACCGCCGTCTTCGCCGCCAGCTCCGACTTCGGCGAGAGCTCTGCCGATCATGGGCGAGCCGGTGGCTCGCTGTCGCAGCGCATCGACCGGGCCGCCCGCGAGCTGGCCGACAAGATCCTCCGCCGCGGCACGACCCTGCCCGACGACCCGTTCGCGAACCCCACGCCGTTCGAGGACCTGTTGCGGGACATCTGACGGGCGCCACCAGACGCTTCGTCAGAACACGATCGGGCCACCGGAGGAACTCCGGCGGCCCGATGCGCCTGTTGTCGTCGAGACCTGCCGATCAGTGACGACCGGTGCGGACGACGACCTTCTGGTCGACCTGTCCGTTCTTGATGACGGTGACCACGTGCTTGCCCGTGCCCTTCGCGAACGCCAGGTTCAGGTCCGCGCTGTCGTCGGCACCGAGCTTGGTGTGGAACACGGTGGCGCCGTTGTCAGTGACGCGGAACCAGAGCTTGTGGCCCTGCACCTCGTTCTCACCCAAGGCGTCGGTGACCATCTTGATCTTGACGGTGTCGTAGTGGGCCTTCGCCACCACGCGCGCGGTCGCGTCGCCGGTCACCGGGACCTTGTGAACAGCCGGCTCGTTGGTGAACCGGTAGTCGGTGTCGCCGACCTGGATGTCCTGGATGACGCCGTCACCCTTGATGCCCGAGCCGAGCGAGAAGCCGGCGGCGTACACCGTGGCGTCGGGGAGCGCCTCCTGCCACTGCGCCAGCGTGCCGTGGCAGTCGCCACCGAAGCCGCCGCCGGTCTGGGGGCAGAGGTCGTGGTGGTTCTTGTAGACGTCGCTGCTGGGCGTCAGCCAGTAGTCGTCGCCGTACACCGGCTCGCCGACCAGGATGTTCCAGCCGTCAGCCTGGGTGCTCAGGTCGCCGTCGGTGTCGAAGAGAATCTGCGAGCCGGGCTGCGGGGAGGTGCCGAACCAGGTCAGTGACGCGCTCGACGGGATGCCCTGCTGGGCGACCGGGAAGTACTCCGCGGCCTTGGCTTCGGACGTTGCGTCGTCGGTGTAGACGTGCAGACCGTCCTTCAGGAAGTCGACGTGCCCGCTGGAACGGACGTCGGTGAGGCCGCTGATGATGTCCGACTGACGAATCGTGACGGTCTGACCGGCGTCGGCGTTCGCCGTCGGTGCGAGCGAGACCAGCGTCGCGGCGGCGAAACTCGCGACGACCCCCGAAATGATGAGCTTCATCGTTCTCCTTCTAGGTGAATTCCACCCTCCGATTCCGGAGGGAAACCTCGAGAGAACGCGCGTGTATTGGTCTGTGTGCTCCCGAGGCCATCGAACGTTAACCCCCCAGATGGTTGTCTTGGGCATCGACGCGACCCCAGTAGTTCCAAAGGACTACGGAGTCGGCCCGATCGGCCACGTGACGATCACGACCACTGCATGATCACAACCCTGCGCCGTCACAACCTGCAGATCTCGACCTGCAGATCTCGACCTGCAGATCTCGACCAGCATGGTCACAACTACGACACGATCACCACCACGGTGGGGGTGCGTGAGACAGTCCTCCCACGACGTCGTCACCCGGAAGGCAGACCCATGCGCATCAAGACCCTGGTCGGGGCTGCCGTCCTGGCCGCCACCTGTTCGGTCCTCACCGCCTGTGGTGGCGGCGGCTCGAGCGCCTCGGGCGACTACTGCAGCGAGCTGAAGGACGACCAGGCGTTCTTCGCCGACTTCCAGGGCAACAACAGCGACCTGGGCAACCTCGACGAGGCGTTCTCCCGGATGCACACGCTCGCCGACGACGCGCCCGACGACGTGGCCGACGACTGGAAGACCCTCGACGACGCGCTGACCACGATCGAGGACGCGCTGAAGGAGGCCGGGCTCAAGCCCAGCGACCTGGGCAAGCTCGGGAGCGGCCAGGTCCCCCCGAACGTCGACCCGGCGAAGCTCCAGGAGCTGCTCCCCAAGCTCCAGGCCCTCAGCAGCACCGACGTCAGCAAGGCCGCGGAACGCATCGCGAGCAACGCCAAGGACAAGTGCGACGTCGACCTGGGCGCCAACTGACCCTGACCGCCGGCGCCCTCTCCGGGAGGGAGTCGCCTCCCGGGCGATCGGGAGGTTCTCCCGATGACAGGCGTTCCGCCCAGCCCGGATACTGATCGGGTTCGCGACCTCCTCGGGCCGCTCCGCACCTGCGCCGCCGGTGTCACGACGTGCGCCAGAGGGAGCGGTCATGGCCTGGACGAACCCAACATCTCGAGCGGCCGGCGCCGTGCTCGCCGTCGCGGTCGGTGCGGCGTGCGCGGGGTGCGGCAGCGACGACTCGAGCTCGGCAGGACCTACGACGACGCCGGCGGCGGACTCGACGTACCCCTCGTCCGTGGTGGTGATCGGTCACTCCGGTACGACTGGCTTCGGCTCCGACCCGGACAACCCGATGGCCGACATCCTCGAGAACTCCTGGGCCACCGGGACGAACCCGGAGGTCGACAGCATCTACCAGCGGGTCGTCGCGGAGAACCCGGCCGCGCAGGGTCACGTCGCGAACTTCGGCGTCGACGGCTCGGACGTGACCAGCCTGCCGGACCAGGCCACCCAGGCCGCCGACGTGACCCCGGCTCCGGAGCTCGTGCTGATCCAGTCCGTCGACAACGACATCCAGTGCGACGGCACCGACCCGCAGAACTTCGCGCCCTACCGCCACCAGCTGACCGCGGTGATGGACCAGCTCACCTCCGACCTCCCGGACGCCGAGATCTTCTTCGTCTCGCAGTGGGCCTCGGTCAAGGAGTACGACCGCCTGGTCATGAAGATCGACAGGGGTCACATCGCCGGCACGGGCCCGTGCGACACCTACAACCTCGAGAGCAAGCGGCTCGACCCGAAGCGGGAGCGGTACCTCCAGCGGCTCGTCGACCGCTACTGGGGGATCGTCACCTCGGTGTGCGGCCGGTACGAGCACTGCCGCACCGATGACGGCCTCATGCAGACCATGAAGCTCGACCGGGGCGACCTGGCCACGGACATGAACCACCTGTCCGTGGCCGGTCACCACAAGATGGCCGCGCTCGTCTGGCAGGCGCTCTACGGCTGAGCACTCCGAGGGTGGGCCCGCAGCCAGTGCCAGGCGACGGCGCCGATCCAGAGCTCGTAGCCGAGCGTGCTCAGGGCCAGCAGCGGGAAGAACGCACCGGCGACCAACGTGGCGGTGCCGGCGAGGGACAGCGGCAGCAGGACGATGCCGATCCGCTGGAGCCACGGTCCCGTACCGAGCAGCCGCAGGCCGAGCACGATCGCCCCGATCAGGAACACCCGCGGCATCGCCGAGAACGCCAGGGAGTACGGCGCCACCGCGTCCCACCCGCCCAGGATCCGCAGGTCCGTGCCGTCGGCCGCCGTGTCGATTGCGACGTCATGCAGGACCCCGGCGTACGGCCAGATCATCGTGAGCAACGTCCCCGCCCCGACTGCCACCGCCGCCAGCGCCCCGGTGCGGTCGGCCTTGCGGAGCTGGACGTGGACCGCGCCCATGAACCCGAGCAGCAGGACGCCGGCCAGCATGAACAGGTAGTTGCCGGCGCGGTACCACGTCTCCGCGTCCAGCACGTTCTGCCCGCGCTCCAGTGCCGGGTCGTTCGGCGACCCGCCGTGGGGCAGCACGAAGATCGCCATCAGCACCATCACACTGAGCTGGCAGATCGTGAAGGCCAGCCCGAACCTCGCGCTCAGCCGCACCAGCCACCCGTCATCGGTGGTTGAGGAGGGCCCCCTCGGGGCCCGCCTCGAAACCAGCGTGCTGTCGGTCGACGTAGACATCTCTTCTCTCCTTCATGTGGGGCGGTTCATGTGGGGCGGTTCATGTGGAACGGTTCATGTGGAACGGAGTAGGAAGTTCCGGCGGAACAGGAAGGTAGGAGCGAGCGGCACGGCGCCACATCGACGCGAGGGCTGGTCGATCGCTCAGCCCTGGGGTTGATTCCCCGTCGCGGCGAGAACACTTAGCCTCTCCGCGTGCGCCTCCTCGACCGCCTGAGCACCCGTCTGGGCAGCACTCGTCTCGACACTGCCCTGGCGCTGGCGTTCGTGCTCGTCGGTCTGGCGCAGGTGATCGTGTGGCCGATCGCGGACGGCGTGATCGGCGAGCTGTTCGTGCTCGGCACCACGTTGCCGCTGGCCTGGCGGCGTACTCGTCCGATCGAGTCCACGCTGGTGATGGCGGGGTTCTTCCTGATCCCCACGGACGGCTTCGCGGTGCTGGGCTTCGTGGTGGTCATCCTCCAGCTGTTCGCACTCGGCACCCACGGCGAGCCGACCCGTGTCGTCGCCGCGGTGACCGCCTTCGCGTGCGGGACCTCGGTGGTCGGCACCCTCCTCGGACCCGAGCCACCCGTGGCCGCGATCGGCGGCGTCCTGGTCGTGGTCGCACCGCTGCTCGCCGGCCGCCTCGTCCGCCACCTCCAGCGCCAGAACGCCGCCCTCCTCTCCCTCACCGACCAGCTCCGCGAGGAGCGTGCCCGCGCCGAGGCGAACGCGGTGGACGCCGAACGGGCTCGCATCGCACAGGAGCTGCACGACGTCGTCGGTCACGAGGTGACCCTGATCGCGATCCATGCCGAAGCCGCGACCTCCGCGCTCGCCGTTGACCCCGGCCGCGCCGCCGAACCGCTCGCCGCCATCCGCACCACGGCTCACCAGACTCTGGCCGAGATCCGTTCGGTCCTGAACGCCCTGTCACCGTCAGCGGAGCCCGGCTCCCTCGGTGCAGGTCTCGAGACCACCGCCGCGCTCGCCGCCCGGGCGCGCGCGGCCGGCATCCCGAACACCCTGACCGAGACCGGCTCACCGCTCCCCGACGAGGCACCCGCCTCGCTCGCCGTACGCCGGGTCGTCCGCGAGTGCCTCACCAACGCCGGTCGCCACGCCGCCGGGCAACCGGTCACCATCGGGGTGCACTGGGACCCTGATGGCGTGTGCGTCGAGGCAGCCAACCCGACCGACGCCACGGCGTACGCCGCCGGCCGCGGCCTCGCCGGTCTCCGCCACCGCGCGGAGCTCCTCGGCGGCACCTTCGCCGCCGCGGTGGACAACGGCACGTTCACGGTCCGCGTGCGCATCCCGACCGGAGGCACCCGATGACCCGCGTGCTGATCGTCGACGACCAGGACCTGGTCCGCCACGGCCTCCGGATGATCCTCGAGCTCGGCGGCATCGAGGTGGTCGGCGAGGCCGCCGACGGCGCCCAGGCCGTGGCTGCCGTCGAGTCACTACGCCCGAACGTGGTCCTCATGGACGTGCGCATGCCCGTCATGAACGGCGTCGAGGCCACCCACACGATCACGGCCACCCACCCCGACTGCCGGATCGTCGCCCTCACCACCTTCGACGTCGACCAGCACGTCGTCGACATGCTGCGCGCCGGCGCCGTGGGCTTTCTCCTCAAGGACGTCACCTCCGAGTCGTTGGTCGAGGCGGTACGCCGCGCCGCCGCCGGCGAGCCCGTCGTCGCCACCGCCGTGATGGCGCGGATGATGGACCACTTCTCCGCTCGCCCACCCGCGGCTGTTCGCCTGCCTCCCGGATTCGAGGACCTCAGCGATCGCGAGCGCGAGATCCTCGCCCTCATCGGCGCCGGTCGCTCGAACACCGAGATCGCCGAGGAACTCTTCATCTCCATGGCCACCGTCAAGACGCACGTTCGCCACATCTTCGCCAAGCTCGATCTCCGCGACCGCGCCCAGGCCGTCGTCGCCGCCCGTGACGCCGGCCTCGGCGTCGAGGGCTAGGGGCCGCTGGCGCAGGACGCCGGTCACCCGGGGTGGGACGCCGGTCACCCGGGGTGGGTATGCACCTCGTCGAGGCGCCGTCGGACGACCGCTCCCACTGGGAAGGACTCCGCCACAGCGCGCGCCTCGGCCGCCACCGCTTCGACGATCTCGTCCCGCAGTGCATCCGAGAACTCGTCGGGCAGCCAACCCTGGTCGGTGAGGCTGGTACGGATCGCGAGTCGAAGCTCGTCCTCGGTGACGTCGAGCTCGACGACCTCACCGGTCGTCGTCGCACGATGGCTGGTCAGACCTCCGAACCCGCGACCGCATCCGCAGCGGCCACTCGGATCGCGCCGATCCAGACAGCACACCTCCGTGATCCACAACAGCTCCCCGGGCACGCAAAACGTGTAGTCGTCGTCGCGGTCTCCTTGGGTCCGCTCGGTTGCCACGAGAACCTTCACCCTGCCTCCTTCTTCTCCAGTCCGGGACCACCCGGAGGCCGTGAGCAGGGGTGCTCACGTTCGTATTCGGTAACGGACATCGCCATTGGGCAGCCGTCGGGTGTCGTAGGTGGGGTCGTGGGCGCGGTGGTGGTGCCAGGAGCACAACAAGACGCCGTCGTCGAGGTCGGTTCTCCCGCCGCTGGTCCAGGGGTGGGTGGCGTGGTGGGCTTCGCACCATGCGGCGGGGATCTCACATCGTTCGGCCCGGCAGCGGCGGTCGCGCACGGCCATCGCCTTGCGTTGTGCCGGGGA
>DASSTL010000124.1:0-2168 GCA_035707985.1 Nocardioides sp.
GACCCCGACGAGCCCTCCGTCATCGTCTGGCAGCTCCAAGGCAAGGCGTACGTCGAGGTGGCGCACGTCGTGGGCGAGGAGCCGGTCGACCTCCGGGCACCGTACCCCGTGTCCTTCGTCCCGGCGGAGCTCGTCAGCTGACACGCCGCCCACAGCAAGGAGGACCGATGCGCGCACTCGTCTTCACAGGCCCGGGACAGGTGGAGCTCCGGGACGAGCCCGCCCCGACCGTGGGGAGCGACGAAGAGCTCGTCGCCGTGCGGGCGAGTGGCATCTGCGGAAGCGAGCTTCACGGGTTTCGCGCCACCGGCTTCCGCGTCCCGCCGCTGATCATGGGCCACGAGTTCGTGGGCACGACGACCGACGGTCGCCGGGTCGCCGTCAACCCCCTGCGCGCGTGCGGCAGCTGCGACTCGTGCGAGCGCAACCGCCCGCAGCTGTGCCGGGACCGGAGCCTGCTGGGCATCCACAGGCCCGGGGGCTTCGCCGAACAGGTGTCCGTGCCGCGCGCAGCGCTTCGCGAGCTGCCCGACGGACTGACCTTCACCACGGCCGCCCTGATCGAGCCGCTCGCCAATGCGATCCATGCCTGGTCCTTGCTTCCAGAGCCGCCCGACCGTTTGGCCGTCCTGGGCGCGGGCCCGATCGGCCTGCTGTGCGCGATGGTCGCGCGCACCCGCGGTGTCGAGGTGCAGATCACCGACCCGAGCGGCAGCCGCCGCGCCGCGGCCCGACAACTCGCACTCGAGGCGGTGGCCGAGCCGACCGGCGAGTACGACGTGGTGATCGACGCTGTGGGCCTACCGGCAACCCGACAGGCAACGATCGACCACACGCGGCCGGGCGGCACCGGAGTCTGGATCGGCCTGGCGCACGACACCGCTGAGGTCTCGGGCAACACCCTCGTCCGAGGGGAGCGCACCATTCGCGGATCGTTCGCCTACACGCCCGACGAGTTCGCGCGGGCGGTCGCGCTGGCGCCGGGCCTCGACCTCAGCTGGGCCACCGAGGTGCCGCTCGAGCGGGCGAGGGAGGTCTTCTACTCGCTGGCCGAGGGCAACACCGAGATCATCAAGGCTGTGATCGTTCCCGAGTCGGCGTGATGCGGGGTCTGGCCGGACGCGGCGTGCTCGTCAGCGGCGGGACGAGCGGCATCGGGCTGGCCGCCGCGCAACGGTTCCTGGGCGAGGGCTGCAAGGTCTTCGTCGTCGGCAGCTGCTCCGGGGATCTCGACCACGCCCTCGAGGCGATGAGTAACAGCGACGGACTCGCCGGGGGCACCGTGTTCGACGTCCGCGACTACGACGCGGCGGCCGGAGTCGTCGAGTTCGCGCACCAGGCCTGTGGCGGGGTGTCGATCCTCGCCAACAACGCCGGGATCGCTCGACGTGCACCGTTCCTCGACATCGACCTGGCCGACTGGCAAGAGATCCTCGACGTGAACCTGACTGGCATGTTTGCCATGGCCCAAGCGTTCGCGCGCCTGCTGGTGCGCGCGGGCCGGACCGGCTCGATCGTCAACATGGCATCGACCAACGCGTTCGGCGGCGAGGAGGACTACGCCCATTACAACGCGTCGAAGGGCGGCGTCATCCAGCTGACCCGCTCGATGGCGGTGGAGCTGGGCGAGCGCGGCATCCGGGTCAATGCACTGTGCCCCGGCTACATCGACACCCCACTGAACGCCGGGATCGCCGCGGATCTCGATGCCGCGTTCAGCGAGCGCTACGCGCAGGAGCGGATCCCGCTGAGGCGGGTGGGCCGGGTGGAGGAGGTCGCGGCGGCGTACGCGTTCCTGGCGAGCGACGAGGCCTCGTTCGTCCACGGCGCCGCCCTGGTCGTCGACGGTGGCCAGCTGGCGGTGATGTGATGGCGTCCGCGCGCGACAAGTGGCGGGCCAGTCCCGTCCTCGACGACAACCTCACCGCCACCGGCTGCCTCCCCACCTGGTTCTGACCGCCGCCCGACACCGCGAGGAGACCACCATGCGCCGCACCGAGATCCGCACCGACACCGCGCCAACACCGAAGGGCACCTACTCGCAGGCCTTGCGGGTCGGGGACTTCGTCTACACCAGCGGCTTCGGGCCGCATGACCCTGGAACCGGCGAGGTGGTCGGCTCCGACATCGGCGAGCAGACCGAGCAGACCCTGCACAACGTCGACGCC
>DASSTL010000125.1:0-9630 GCA_035707985.1 Nocardioides sp.
GAACCGCTCGCTGGTCATCATCGCCGGTGGCACGAAGGCGGGCGACGACGAGATGCTGCGGAAGGCGCAGGAGTCGATGCGGGCCGGTGCCACCGGGCTCATCTTCGGCCGGAACGTGTGGCAGCGCGAGCGCACCGCGTCGCTGGACTTCGTCCGGCGGCTCCGGGACGTGCTCGAGGAGTTCCCCAGCGAGCTGCGCGCGCCCGTGATCAGCCCCGTGACAACGTGACAAGCAGGCCGATCAGCTGACGCTGGAGCGTCAGGGCACGATCAGGACCGGCCCGCACGCGTGCTCCAGGACCGCTGTCGTCAGCGGCAGGGAGCTGAACCGCTCCCACCTCGAGTGGTCGTGCCGCCCGATGACGGTCAGGTCGTGCTCGCGCGAGAGGTCGGCGACGCACTGATCGACGTGACCGGCGAAGATGCCCCTGGTGACCGTCACGTCCGGGAACTTCTCCCGGAGCCCGGAGATCGCCTCAGCCACGCGGATCCGGGCGGCGTCGTAGAACGGGTCGTCCGGCCGGGCGGCCCGCCAGCCGCCGGGGGCGGAGAGTGCCTCCCACTGGCAGTGGACGACAGTCAGCGGGAGCTCACGGTACGACGCCTCGCGGAACGCAGCCTCCAGGGTGGCGGTGGAGCGGCTGCTGGCGTCGGTCGCGACCATCACGCCGTGCAGGCGGGCCAGGTCCTGCCGCGGCCGCAGCACGACGATCGGGCACGCGGCGTGGCGGCTCACGGCCACGCTCACCGACCCGAGCAGGAGGCTCGAGACCGGCCCGCGTCCCCGGGACCCCAGCACGACCATGGCGGCCTCCTTCGCGAGGTCGAGCAGGATCTGACGCGGGTCAGCGACGCGGATGAAGCCGTCGATGTCGATCTCGGGCGCGACCAGGGCGGCGGCCTCGGTGGCCCGGTCGACGAGCTCCGCGGATTCCCGTCGGATGTCCTGGGTGATCTGCGTCGGCGGGATGCCGGCCTGCGCCAGCCAGCCACGCTCCTGGGCGCCCAGCGGCTTCTCGGCATGAACGATGGTCAGTGGTCGGTGGGTCAGCCGCGCCTCACCGGCGGCCCAGGCCAGTGCCTGGTCGGCGTGAGACGAGCCGTCGACCCCGACGACGACGCTTCCCGGACGGATGGGCCTGACGATCTCGTAGCTCTCGTTCATGCTTCCAGGGTTGGCCGCCCTGATCCTCGCCACCATTGGCCTTGGCCAGAACCCCGGATGACCTTGGGCACGACCGGCGAGTGCCGCTCGTCGTCCATGCTGGAGGAGTGAGGACGAGTGTGAACGGGGCTCAGTGGAGGAGGTCGCGATGACGGAACGGCTGCCGGATCAGATGAGGGCGTGGGCCGTGGCCGGTGGGGCCGGGGGACCCGGACGGCTGGTCGCGCATCCGCGAGCGGTTCCGTCCCCACAGGCGGACGAGATCCTGGTCCAGGTCGCGGCCTGTGGTGTCTGCCGGACCGACCTGCACCTCGCCGACGGCGACCTCACGGCGAAGACACCCCGGCGGGTGCCCGGGCACGAGGTGGTCGGTCGGGTGGTCGCCCGGGGGACGTCGGCGACCCGCTTCGTGGACGGAGACCGCGTCGGCATCGCATGGCTGCGCCGGACCTGCGGATCGTGCCGCTGGTGCCGTCGGGGACAGGAGAACCTGTGCCGGTCCTCGGAGTACACCGGGTGGGACGCCGACGGCGGGTTTGCCGAGTACGCCGTCGTACCCGAGGCCTACGCGTACCGGATCCCGCACGAGCTCGACGATGTCGAGGCCGCGCCACTCCTGTGCTCGGGGATCATCGGCTACCGCTCGCTCCGTCGTGCCGCACTCCCGCCGGGCGGTCGGCTGGGGATCTACGGTTTCGGCGGGAGTGCGCACCTGACGATCCAGCTGGCCGTGGCAGAGGGGGCCGAGGTCCACGTCCTCACGCGGGGTGAAGGGTCACGCCGGCTCGCCCTCGAGCTGGGGGCGGCGTCCGCCGGTGACGCCTACGCGGCGCCGCCGGTGCCGCTCGACTCGGCGATCCTCTTCGCCCCAGTCGGCGACCTGGTCCCCGTGGCGCTGGCGGCGCTCGACCAGGGAGGGACGCTTGCCGTCGCAGGCATCCACCTGACCGACGTCCCGGTGCTCGACTACCAGGAGCACCTGTTCCGCGAGCGGACCCTCACCTCGGTGACGGCGAACACTCGCGCGGACGGCGAGGAGTTCCTGCGCCTCGCCCGGGCCGTCGGCGTACGGCCGCACGTCCTCACTTACCAGCTCGACGAGGCCGACCGGGCACTCGACGACCTGGCCGAGGGCCGGTTCGAGGGCGCAGCCGTACTGACGGTGTGACGGTGTGACGGTGTGACGGGTCAGTGGACGACGGCCACGGGGCACGCGGCCTCGTGCAGGACGTGGTGGCTGACCGACCCGATCAGGGTCTCGGTCAACGCAGAGTGCCCGCGCGAGCCGACGACGACCATCGTCGCGGTGTACGACGCGTCCACGAGGGCGCGACCGGGACTGGTCGCGATGAACTCGCCGACGATGTCGAGGTCGGGGTACCGTCCGCGCTGCTCGGCGACCGACTTGGTGAGGGCTTCCTCCTCCTCGATGAGCCTGGCCGTGATCGCGGGAGGGAAGTCACCGTTCTTGTCGAGCGGGAGGGTGAGCGGCTTCCAGGCCCGGATCATCACGACCTGCTGACCGCTCGCGGCCGCATGGTCGCAGGCGAAGTCGAGAGCCCGGCGGCTGGGTTCGGAGTCGTCCGAGCCGACGACGATCCGTCCGGCTTGGTGGGTGGTCGCCTGGCGGACCACCACGACGGGACACCGGGCGTGCCGAGCCACGCTCTGGCTGGCGGACCCGATCACGATCTCGCCGACCCGGCTGTGACCGGAGCTGCCGAGGACCAGCATCGAGGCACTCCGGGCTGCGTCCAGCAGGCTGTGGACCAGCCGGCCCACGCGCCGCTCGACGGTGAAGTCGGGTGCTCCTGCCGCGGAGAGGGTCTCCTCGGCGCGGCGCTCGATGTCCTCCCACCACGACTCGGGCCAGCCCTGGGTCCGCGGTGCGTCCAGTGGCTCGACCACGACGACGGCCAGGAGTGGCTCACTGCGGAGGAGAGCCATGCCGGCCGCCCACTGGGCGGCCTGATCCGACTCGGGGCTGCCGTCGTAGCCCACGACGATCCCGTGTGCACGTGTACTCATGGAACGACAGTGCTCCCGGCCGCTCCGAGCGGAGCAGGGTCCAAGGTCAGCCGTCGTGTGACGTCGGTTGGTGTCGGAAAGCGGGCGTCGATGGTGGCATGGCACGGAGAGTCCCAGGAGGAGGAGTGATGAGCGTGCGCACGGGTGTGGTGGTGGTCGGGCTCGACGACAGCGGGAGCGCCGCGGAGGCACTCGACTTCGCCTTGGACGAGGGGCTGGCCCACGGATGCGCCGTGGAGGTCGTGACGGCTTGGCTGCTGCCCTCGCCGTACGAGGGCATGGAGCACGTGACCTCGATGGCGGACGGTCAGCGGACCGCCGAGGAGGCGCAGACGAAGGCGCTGCGACGGGTCATGGACGCACGCGACGAGAACCCGGTGGTCTCCCAGACCGTGGTGCACGGCAGCGCCGGCCGCGCCCTCGTCGAGCGTGCGGAGGGCGCGCGGATGCTCGTCGTGGGGAGTGCCCGCAAGGGAACGCTCGCCCGGGCCGTCCTGGGCTCGGTCAGCGAGCACTGCGTGCGTCACTCTCCCGCCCCGGTCGTGGTCGTCGCCCGGTCGGAGAGCATCACGCACCACGAGACAGGTGAGATCGAGCCGACTGAGAAGGAGGTCCAGACGTGAGCACGCCGTCTCCGGTGCGCATCGAGGCGCACCTCGAGCCGAAGCTGAACCGCTGGCTCTGGCTGGTCAAGTGGATCCTGGTCATCCCGCACTACATCGTGCTGGCGTTCTTGTGGGTCGGGTTCGTGGTGGTCAGCCTGATCGCGCTGTTCGCGATCCTCTTCACGACCCGCTACCCACGGGCGCTGTTCGACTACAACCTCGGCGTCCTGCGCTGGACCTGGCGCGTCCAGGTCTACGCGTACGGCGCACTGAGCACCGACCGCTACCCACCCTTCACGTTGAAGGACGTCCCGGACTACCCGGCGCATCTCGACGTCGCCTACCCGGAGCGGCTGTCCCGGGGCCTGGTGCTCGTCAAGTGGTGGCTGCTCGCCATCCCGCACTACCTGGTGGTGGCGTTCTTCGTCGGTGGCTTCTCGGTGCCCAGCGGGGGACTGGTCGGGATCCTCGTCATGATCGCGGCCGTGGTGCTGCTCTTCACCGGCCGCTACCCCGAGACGATCTTCGACTTCGTCGTGGGCATGCACCGGTGGGCCTACCGGGTCGCGGCCTACGCCGGCCTGATGACCGACGAGTACCCGCCCTTCCGGCTCGACCAGGGCGGCGAGGACCCGGCCGGGTCGATGTCCGGCGCCACCACCGCGCCGGACACCGGGGCCGAGGAGACGAGCTAGTCGCCGTCCGGTCTAGCCGAGGCTGATGGCCGGCTGGGGGCTGGCCGGGTCGTTCTGCTGCACGTCACCGATGGTGGCGTCGAGCAGGTCGTGCACGAGCCCGTTGAGCGCGCGGCAGGCGGCGAGCTCGTCACCGATCTCGGGCACGTCCCGGTCGGTCGGGCTCTTGTACGCCGTGCCGACGTGGCGCAGCTCGGTGCCGGCGTGCGTCCGCAGCACCGCCTCCGCGTGGGTCTTCCCGTCCTCCTCGAACAGGTAGACGTCGATGTTCCAGGTCTTGGTCTGCATCTCGGCACTCTCCTTCCGACCGAGCCGTCGGGCGCGGCCCGGAGACGACTCGATCGTGACGCGGCCGAGCGTCCCGCGCTCCGGCCGTCGGCCATCGGTGGTCGTGACCATCGTCCGTGGTCCGCACGGACTCACGGGGTAAGGCTGGAGGCAGGAAGGAGCCACCGGGAGGCGCCGTGACCACGCTGTGGAGGGACGAGACGACCCCGACGATCGACACCGTGACGCCGTACGCCGAGGTGAAGGAGACCCACTCGGCGGTCGTCTTCCTCGTGGGCGACCGTGCCTACAAGCTGAAGAAGCCCGTCGACCTGGGGTTCCTGGACTTCTCCTCGCCCACCAAGCGCCTGCGCGCCTGCCAGCGCGAGCTCGAGCTCAACCGCAGGTTCAGCCCCGATGTCTACCTGGGCATCAGCGACCTGAACGACGTCGACGGGAAGCCGCTCGAGCACCTGCTGGTGATGCGGCGCATGCCCGCGGGACGCCGGCTGGCGCGGCTCGTGCACACCGAGGAGATGGCGGACGTCGGATCCGGCCTGGACGATCTTGCCGCCCTCCTCACCGAGTTCCACGCCCGGGCCCGGCGAGGCCCGGAGATCGAGGCGTGCGGTGCCCGCGACGCGGTGGCCGCACGCTGGGAGGCGAACTTCACCGAGGCGCGGCCGTACGTCGGCACGGTCCTCGACGCCGACGCCTACGGTGACGTGTGCACGATGGCGCGCCGCTACCTGGCCGGGAGGGATCCGCTCTTCGACGACCGGGTGCGTCAAGGCGCCGTGCTCGACGGGCACGGAGACCTGCTGTCCGAGGACATCTTCTTCCTCGAGGACGGGCCGCGGGTCCTGGACTGCCTCGACTTCGACGACCGGCTCCGGTACCTGGACCGGATCGACGACGTGGCCTGCCTCGTGATGGACCTCGAGCAGCTCGGGTCGCCCGACGCCGGCCAGCATTTCCTCGACGCCTATCTGCGCGCGAGCGGCGACCGGCCGCCGGGATCCCTCGTCCACCACTACATCGCCTACCGCGCGTTCATGCGGGCGAAGGTGGCCTGCCTCCCGGGCGCGGTGGGGCACGGGCGGTGGCTCGCCGCGAACCTGCTCGACCTCGCGCGCCGGCACCTCGACGACGCCCAGGTGCGGCTGCTGCTGGTCGGTGGCGCTCCGGGGACGGGGAAGACCACCACCTCCACGATCCTGGCCGAGAGGCTGGATGCGGTGCTGCTCTCGAGCGACCACGTGCGCAAGGAGCTCGCGGGGCTGGCCCCCGACGCGTCCGGCCGCGCACCGTACGAGACGGGCATCTACACACCCGCCTGGACCGAGCGGACCTACGGCGAGATGTTGAGTCGTGCGGGCCGGCACCTCGAGCTCGGTCGCTCGGTCGTCGTCGACGCCTCCTGGGCGGATGCGCGGTTCCGGGCGGACGCGGCGCGGCTGGCCGAGCGGACCACCGGCGAGCTGAGCCAATTCCGCTGCGTCCTGGACGACGGCACGGCCGACCGGAGGATCACGACCCGCAGCTCGGCCTCTGACGCCGATCCCGCGATCGCCGCCGAGGTACGCCGGCACTTCGCCGACTGGCCCGAGGCCGTCTCGATCGACACCAGCGGGACCGTCGACACTGCCGTGGCCCAGCTCCTGCACCGGATCCAGCCCTGGCGGACCGCTCCTCGGCCCGCCCGCCCTCGGATGCTCCCGGACTGACCATGACCGTCGACCCGATGCCGGCCGACCCGGGGCAGGCCACCACCCGGACCGGGCTCTCCCAGCGCGAGGCAGCCGAGGTCCTCGGCCGGGTGGGGCCCAACCGTCTGCCCGACCCGCCCCGGCGCAGCGTCGCCGACCGCGTCGGCGGCCAGGTGCGCGACCCGATGATCCTGCTGCTGCTCGCCGCGGCGGCGCTCACGACGTACCTGCACGACTGGCCCAACACCGCGATCATCCTGGCCGTCGTCGTCTTCAACACGACGGTGGGAGTCGTCCAGGAGGTGCGCGCCGAGCAGGCGATGGCCGAGCTCCGGCGGCTGGTGGCTCCGGTGGCCCACGTCGTCCGCGACGGAGTCGTGACCCCGATCCCGTCGGACGAGGTGGTGCCCGGCGACCTGGCCACGGTGGCTGCCGGGGACGTCCTCCCCGCGGACGGACAGGTCCTCGAGGAGCACGACCTCCAGGTGGACGAGTCGCGCGTCACGGGGGAGTCGCTGCCCGTCGCCAAGGACCCGGGTGACGAGGTGGTCGGCGGCACGCTGGTGACGCACGGGAACGGCCTGCTCGAGGTCACCCGCACCGGTGAGCACAGCGGCGTCGGCCGGATCGCCGCACTGCTGGCGGCGACCACCCCACGTCGTACGCCGTTGCAGCGGCGACTCGCGCGGCTCAGCCGGTCGCTGGTGATCCTGGTGGGGGTCCTGACCGCGGTCGTGGTCGCGAGCGGGCTCGTGCAGGGTCGGCCCGTCTCCGAGATGGTCGTGGTGGGCCTCAGCCTGGCGGTGGCGGCGGTGCCCGAGTCGCTGCCGGCGGTGGTCACCGTCGCGCTGGCGCTCGGAGCCCGCCGGATGGCGCAGCGGCAGGCGGTGGTGCGCAGCCTGCCCGCGGTGGAGACGCTCGGCTCGGTGACCGTGGTCGCCACCGACAAGACCGGCACCATCACCGAGGGCACGATGCTGGCGCAGGTGCTCTGGGTGCCAGACGTCCGGTACGACGTGTCCGGTGTCGGCTACTCGCCCGTGGGTGAGATCACGGCGGACGACGGGTCGGCCGGCGACCACGATCCCGCCGTGCATCGGCTCCTGCGCGACGTCGTCCTGTGCAACGACGCCGAGCTGCGCGACTCGGACTCGGGCTGGATGGTGCTCGGTGACCCGATGGAGGGCGCCCTCCTCGTGGCCGCGCGCAAGGGCGGCGTCCTGCCGGAGGAGGTCGCCGAGCAGTGGCCCCGGACGGGGGAGGAGCCCTTCGACCACCGGTCGCGTCGGATGATCACCCACCACCATCGCGTCGGCGGCGGCACGCTGAGCGTGGCCAAGGGAGCCCCGGAGGCCTTCGCGGGGCAGCTGGGCGAGTCCGACGTCGGCCAGGCGCTCCGCGTGGCCGAGGAGCTGGCAGCCTCGGGGTTCCGGGTCCTCGCGGTCGCCGACAACGAGAAGGGGCGTTGGGGGCTGGCCGGGATCGTCGCGATCGGCGACCCGCCTCGGCAGGCTGCCGCCTCGGTGGTCGAGAGCCTGCGTCAGGCGGGGATCCGGCTCGTCCTCCTCACCGGCGACCACCCCGGCACCGCGGCCGCGATCGCCCGGCGCGTGGGCATCGCGACGGACGGCGACGGAGTGGCCGAAGGGGCGACCGTGGGGGAGCTCGAACCGAGCGAACGACGTCGGCTCGCCGTGGTCGCCCGGGTGCGTCCTGAGCAGAAGGTCGACATCGTCGAGGCCCTCCAGCAGGAGGGCGACATCGTCGCGATGCTCGGGGACGGGGTCAACGACGCGCCGGCGCTGAGCCGCGCGGACATCGGCGTGGCCGCCGGCCTGAGTGGGACCGAGGTCGCCAAACAGGCCTCCGACCTGGTCCTCATGGACGACGATCTCGCCACGGTCGTCGCCGCGGTGGAGGAGGGGCGGCGGATCTTCGCCAACATCCGGGCCTTCCTCACCTACGCCGTGGCCGGCGGCCTCGCCGAGGTCGGGGTGATGCTGGGCGGTGCCTTGGTGGGACTGGTGCTCCCGCTGCTCCCCGGTCAGATCCTCTGGATCAACCTCCTGACGCACGGGCTGGTCGGCGTCGCCTTCGGTGCCGAGCCCGCCGACCCCGACGAGATGCGACGTCCGCCCCGGCCGCCGTCGGAGTCGATCTTCCCGGTCCGGTCGCAGCGGCTCCTGGCGCTCGCCGCCGTGTCGCTGATCGTGGCCGCCCTGGCCGTCGGTGCCATGTCGTCCGGTGACGTCGAGGTGCGGCGTACCGCGGTGTTCCTGACCCTCGGGCTGGGTCAGCTCGGGGTGGCCCTGGCGCTCCGGTCGGCCGCCACCACCCACCGTGGTTTCCAGGGGCTGGAGCGGGGTGTCCTCGCGGCGGTCGCCCTGATGCTCGTCGCGGTCTACGCGCCAGGCGTCAGCGCGCTGCTGTCCACCGCCGCACCGAGCCTCTCGATGCTCGGCGTGGTCGCCGTGGCCGCGGCCGTCCCCGGGGTGCTCGTGCGACTGCTCGCCCGGCGCAGCCGGTGATCCTGGTCCCAGGAACCGGTGGCCTTCGTCTCTGCTCCGCCACGCCTGGACGTTCGACCCTGGTTCTGTCCGTGCTCGCGTCCGTGCCCGCACGGCGAGATCCAGCGAGATCCAGAGAGGTAGCACCATGAGTGACACGTCGAAGGGCGAGGCCGCCCGCGCGGGCGCTGAGGCTCGCGAGGCGATCGTCTCCCGCCCGCAAGGTTCGAAGTCGGCCGCCATCGCCGACGCCATGCGTCGGTACCTCAGCTCGGAGACCTACGACCAGCTCCGCAAGCGCAAGGCGGAGAAGGCCGAGGACGAGAAGAACACCTGACGTCCTCGGTAGTTGAGGAGGTCGCTGCCCGCGGTGGTTGAGGAGGCGCGCCAGCGCCGTCTCGAAACCACCCCTTTCACGGGTGACGGGCCGTGGGTGGTTGCGGTCTTTCGCTGAAGAGAGGGAGAGGCCCGGTTTGTGCCCCGACCTCCGTCGCCGGCCTCAGGATCGCACCCACCGGTGGTTGAGGAGCGAGCTCTGCGAGCGTCTCGAAACAGTGAGGATCAGACTGGTCCGGGGCTGTGGGGTGTGACCTATCTCGAAACTGACGCCGTTGGCTGTCTTGACGTGGGCGCGTCCGCTCCGTGGCCCCGGGC
>DASSTL010000126.1:0-22702 GCA_035707985.1 Nocardioides sp.
GACCCGGGTCGAGCTGCGCACCATCGACTCCGCGTGCAACCCCTACCTCGCCTTCGCCGTCGTGCTCGCCGCCGGCATGAAGGGGATCGAGGAGGACTACCCGCTACCGGAGGGCGCCGAGGACGACGTGTGGTCGCTGACCGAGCGCGAGCGCAAGAGCCTCGGCATCGAGCCGCTGCCGAGCAGTCTCTCCGAGGCGATCCGCGTCGCCGAGGACTCCGAGCTCCTGGCCGAGACGCTGGGCGAGCACGTCTTCGACTTCTTCCTGCGGAACAAGCGGACGGAGTGGCAGGAGTACCGCACCGAGGTCTCGAGGTTCGAGCGCGACCGGATGCTGCCGGTGCTGTGAGCCGCTGAGATGCCCGAGGCGGGTCTGGACAGCGGGCCGTCGTTCCGGCTGTGGCCGCCGGTCTCGGTCGGCGTTCCTCTGCTTGTGGGGCTGCTCGTGACCTGGTCCGCCGGCGACCCGTGGGGCGGGTCGGGTGCGGCGACTGTGGCGGGCTGGCTGCTGCTCGGTGTGTTCGCGGTGTGGAACGGCTGGTCGCTGTTGGAGATGGGCCGGCACGAGACCGGTCTGCTGCCGGGCCAGGCGAGCAAGACGGTCCTCGACCGTGGACCGTTCGGGCTCTCACGCAACCCGCTGTACGTCGGTCTGCTGGTCGCCTCCGCCGGCGTCGCGCTCGTGGCCGGCTCGCTGTGGGCCGTCGTCGCTCTGCCTCTCGAGTGGGCGCTGCTCCGGTGGGGCGCCGTCCTGCCCGAGGAGCGCTACCTGGCCGCGAAGTTCGGCGCGACGTACGACGACTACCGGGCCCGGGTCCGTCGCTGGCTGTGAGGGGGTGCCCGCTAGATTGCGGGCGTGACCCTGCGCGTGCTTGTCGTCCAGCACGAGGACGACGACCCCATCCATCTGATGGGCACCTGGATGAGCGGCGTCGACTTCACGGTCTGCCGTCCGTACGACGGTGACGCCGTGCCCACGTCGGTCGAGGAGTTCGACGGGCTGGTCGTGATGGGTGGCGCGATGGGCGCCCACGACGACGAGAAGGCACCGTGGCTCCCGGCTGTCCGCGACCTGATCCGGGTCGCCGCGGACGCGCGGCTGCCGACCCTGGGCATCTGCCTCGGTCACCAACTCTGCGCCGTCGCGCTCGGCGGCGAGATCGCGGTGAACCCGAAGGGCCGCCAGCTCGGGCTGCTCGACGTCGGTTGGACCGCCGAGGCGGTCGACGACGAGCTGGTGGGAGCGCTCGTCGGACCGCGCCGGGCGATGCACTGGAACGACGACGTGGTGGTGGAGCTGCCGGCGAGTGCCGTCCAGCTGGCCACCGCGAGCACCGGTGAGGTCCAGGCGGCGCGGCATGCGCCGAGCGTCTGGGGGATCCAGTGGCACCCCGAGGTCGACCACGAGCTCGTGGCCATGTGGGCCACCGAGGGCGGGCTCGACCCGTCCGAGCAGGAGCGGGTGCTCGACGACCTGGCCCGGTCGCGGAGCCAGCTCGACGCGTGGTGGCGTCCGCTCGCCGAGCGCTTCGTCGAGGTCGTCGGCGCCGCGCGCGCGGCACGCGCGAGTTAGCCCGCGGCGAACGACGCCCGCAGTCGCGCTCGGACCTCGGTCGATGCGCCGATCCGGTCGAGCCCGAGCAGGGCCGCGCCGACCACCGGCGGTGTGCGGACGACGCGCGGCTCGGCCAGGGGCGCGGCGTCGGCCAGCCGACGCTCGATCTCGTCCATCAGCTGGGCGTGACCGGCGGTGAGAACGCCGCCTCCGAGCACCACGGGGATGGGCTCGCCGAGCACGTCGAGCCGGCGCATCGCGGCGACCGCGAGCGCCACGACCTCCTCGGCCTGCCGGCGTACCAGGTCGGAGGCGACCTCGTCCCCCTCGGCGGCGACTGCGAACAGCACCGGGGTGAGCTCCATGCAGTCGGTCTCGGACAGCCTCCCGAGATGGACCGCCTCGATCAGCTCCTCCATGGTCGTGAGCCCGGCGTGACGGGGGAGCGCGTCGCTGAGGGCGGTGGCCGGCCCTCGCCCGTCGACGGCGCGGGCGGCCCACCACATGGCCTCCTGCCAGAGGTTGCCGCCACCGCCCCAGTCACCCGAGATGTGGCCGACTGCGGCGAAGCGAGCAGTGCGGCCGTCGGGCAGCAGGCCGGCGCAGTTGATGCCCGCGCCGCACACCACCGCGACGCCGCGCGGCTCGTCGAGGCCGGCGCGGAGCAGGGCGAACGTGTCGTTGAAGACCTCGATCGAGTGGCCCCACCGGTGCGTCGCGATCGCGGACTCGAGTGCCTCGTGCTCGATCGGGAGGTCGGCGTTGGCCAGGCACGCGGACACGTGCCGGGCGAACGGGCCTGGCCCGTCGAGCCCGGCGTCGGACCTCGCCTTGTCCACGAGCGGTGCCATGCCGGCGACCGCGGCGGCCGCGCCGACCCGGTCGGGCCGGAAGGGGCCACCTCGCGCCGTGCCACACACCGTGCCGTCGGCAGAGACGACCGCGACGTCCGTCTTGCTGTTGCCGGCGTCGATGGCCAGCACGGCTGCGGGGTCGTCTTCGCTCATGTCGGGCCCACTCATGTCATGCCCAGGCGAGGTGGTCGCGGTTGTGGGCGATCAGCCGGTCGGCGAGCCCGTGCGCCCGGTCGACCTGTCCCACCAGCGGATGGGCGAGCAGGGCCTCGAAGACGCGGTCGTAGCCGCCGCGCAGCGCGGCGTCGAGCGCGAGGTGCTCGTACGCCGTGACCGCGGCGACCAGCCCGGCGTACAACGGCGCGAGGGGGGAGACCGGGGCGGCCCGGACCCCCGAACGGTCGACCGTGGCGGGCACCTCGACGACGGCGTCGTCGGGCAGGCAGGGCAGGGTGCCGTCGTTGCGGAGGTTGACGACCTGGGGGCTCCCCGAGGCGCCACTGCCCAGCAGCGACGCGGTCAGCTGCACCGCGGCCTCGGAGTAGTAGGCACCGCCGCGCTCCATGAGCAGGTCGGGCTTCTCGTCGAGCGCGGGGTCGGCGTACAGGTCGAGCAGCTCCCGCTCGATCCCGGCGACGCGAGCGGCCCGCGACTCGGAGACCAGCTGCTCGGCGACGACCTCGTCGTGGGCGTAGAAGTAGCGCAGGTAGTACGACGGGACGACGCCGAGCGTCCGCACCAGCTCGACCGGCAGCTCCAGCGACTCCGCGATCTCGTCGCCGTGAGCGTCGAGGAGGCCGGGCAGCCGGTCGGTCCCGTCGACGGTGACGGCGCGCTCCCAGGTCAGGTGGTTCAGCCCGACGTGGTCGAGCTGCACCTGCTCCGGCGACACGCCCAGCCAGCCGGCGAACCGGCGCTGGAAGCCGATCGCGACGTTGCAGAGGCCGACCGCGCGGTGACCGTCCTGGAGCAGGGCCCGGGTGACGATGCCGACCGGGTTGGTGAAGTCGACGATCCAGGCGTCCGGGGCGGCGCGGCGTACGCGGTCGGCGATGTCGAGCACGACCGGGACCGTGCGCATCGCCTTGGCCAGACCGCCCGCGCCGGTCGTCTCCTGGCCGACGCTCCCGCACTCCAGCGGCCAGGTCTCGTCCTGCAGCCGGGCCGCCTGGCCGCCGACGCGCAGCTGGAGCAGCACCGCGTCCACGCCGTCGAGCGCCGGCTCGAGGTCCGGGGTCGTGACGAGCCGCGCCGGGTGCCCCTGTCGGGCGAGGATGCGTCGCCCGAAGGCACCGACCAGCTCGAGCCGGTCGACCGCCGGGTCCACGAGGACGAGCTCGTCGACCGGCAGGACGTCGCGCATCCGGCCGAGGCCGTCCACGAGCTCCGGGGTGTACGTCGACCCACCGCCGACGACCGCGATCTTCATCCCGTCACCCCTTGACCCCGGTGAGCGTGACGCCCTCGATGAACGCCTTCTGGGCCAGGAAGAACAAGATGATCACCGGGGCCATCACCAGGACCGTCGCGGCCATGGTCAGGTTCCAGTCGGTGTGGTGGGCGCTCTTGAACGACTGAAGCCCGTAGCTCAGCGTCCACGCGCCCGGGTTCTCGCTGGCGTAGATCTGCGGGCCGAAGTAGTCGTTCCAGCAGTAGAAGAACTGGAACAACCCGACCGCGGCGATCGCCGGCCTGATCATCGGGATCACCACGCTGCGCATCGTCCGGAAGTCGCTGCAGCCGTCGATCTTGGCGGCCTCCAGATAGGCCCGGGGGACCGTCAGCATGAACTGCCGGAGCAGGAAGATCGTGAAGGCGTCACCGAAGGCGCACGGGATGATCAGCGGCCACAGCGTGCCGGTGAGGTGGAGGTCCTGGGCCCACACGAGGTACAGCGGGATGATCGAGACCTGCGGCGGCAGCATCATCGTCGCGATCACGACCATCATCGCCACGTTGCGCCCGCGGAACCGGAAGTAGGCGAGGGCGTACGCCACCGGAACGCTGGACAGCAGGGTGAGCGCGGTGCCGCATCCGGCGTACACGATCGTGTTGCGCCACCACGTCGCGAAGCCCGGCGTGTGCCAGACGTCGACCAGGTTGTGCCAGGCGAAGGGCTGCGGCCACAGGTCGCGCGTCAGTGACTGCTGGTCCGACATCAGCGCGGTCAGCACCACGAACACGAACGGCAGCACGAAGAGCAGTGCGAGGGCGACCGCGAACGAGTGCAGGGCGACCCACTCGAGCAGCTGCCGCCGGCGGACCGTGTCGGCCCGGGATGCGCGGAGAGCCGTCGTCGTCATCTCAGTCCTCCGCCCCGAGGAACCCGCTGCCGCGGCGCATGAGGAACGCCGCGAAGACCATCGACAGCACGAACAGCACCATCGCGATCACGCAGGCCGCCCCGATGTTGAAGCGCTGGAACCCGAGGTTGTAGACGAGCTGCGGGAGCGTCAGCGTCGACCCGGCCGGGTAGCCGGGCTCGAACTGGTTGCCCGAGCCCGCGATCTGGCCGCTCGCCACCTGTCCGGCGACGATCGGCTCGGTGTAGTACTGCATGGTCGCGATCACGCCGGTGATGACGGCGAACAGCAGGATCGGGCGCAAGTGCGGCAGTGTGACGTAGCGGAACCTGCTGATCGCCCCCGCACCGTCCAGCGACGCCGCCTCGTAGAGCTCACGGGGTACGTCGAGCAGCGCGGCCATGAAGATCACCATCAGGTCGCCGACGCCCCAGATCGCCAGCAGGGTGAGCGCGGGCTTGGCCCAGGTCGGGTCGTTGAACCAGCTCGGCGCGGAGATGCCGACGTGGCCGAGGATCGTGTCGATCGGACCCGTTCCGGGGTTGAGCATGAAGACGAACGCCAACGTCGCGGCCACCGGCGGCGCGAGGAACGGCGCGTAGAAGATCGTGCGCAGCAGGGAGCGGCCGTGCTTGACCTGGATCACCAGCATCCCGAGCACGAGCCCCGTGGCGATCCGCAGTGTCACCAGGACGGCGACGAACCACAAGGTGTTGCGCATCGCCGGCCAGAAGAACGGGTAGTCGCGGAAGACGTACTTCCAGTTGTCCAGCCCGTCCCACACGGGCGCCAGGAACCCGTCGTAGCGCGTGAACGACAGCCACGCGGTGATCGCGAGCGGGTAGAGGAAGAACAACCCCGTCCCCAGCAGCCACGGCGAGAGGAAGGCGAGGTTGCGCAGCAGGTCGCGTCGTCGCTGACGACGCAGACCTGCCTTCCTCGTCGCCGCGGCCGCCGATGCGTCGGCGGCCGCGGCCGGAGCCGTGACGGTCACTGGACCTGCGCGATGTTGGTGTCGATCTGCTGCGCGGCGTCGTCGAGCCCGGCCTGGAGGTCGGTCTGCTTCCCGGACTGGAAGTTGTAGCCCAGGTTCTGCAGGACGAGCTGGTAGTCCCCGCCGTTCGGGCTGGCCGGGGTGGTGTTGCTGTTGGGGTCCTGCGCGATCTTGATGAACTGCTGGAAGCTCGGGTCCTGGCTGACGTCGGGTGACGCCAGGGCCGCGATCGTGGACGGCACGTTGTGGATCGCGTTGGCGAAGTTCACGACCGCGCTGGTGTCGGTGGTCAGATACTTCACGAACTCCCACGCGGCGTTCTGCTTCTTGCTGGTGCTGGCGATGCCGACGATCGTGCCCGTGATGTAGCCCTTGCCGTACTGGTCAGCCTGGTCGTCGGGCACGGGGAAGGGCGCCACGCCGTAGTTCACCTTGCTGTTCGAGTCGTCGATCATGCCCGCGCGCCACTCGCCATCGATCATCATCGCGACCTGGCCGGTCATGAAGGCATTGTTATTGCTGAACTCCTCACCGGCGGACGTGCGGAACTTGTCAACCTTCGAGTACCCACCGAGCTTGTCGAGCAGGCTCTTCTGCCACTCCATGGCGGACGTCAGCGCGGGGTCGTTCGCGACGTTCGACTTGCCGTCGGAGGTGAAGTACGTCGGGCCCCACTGTGCGGCAAAGTGCGTGATCGTCGACTCGTAGAAGTGGTAGTCGGGAACGAACCCGATCTGGGAGTAGCCGTCGCCGGAGGTCTTGGTCAGCTTGACCGCGTCGGCGTCGAGCTCGGACATCGTCTTGGGCGGTTCGCTGATGCCGGCGGCCTTGAACATGTCCTTGTTGTAGTAGAGGCCGTAGGCGTCGCTGAGCAGGGGGAGCGTGCACTGGTTGCCGTTGTACTGCGTGTAGGACAGCTGGGGGCCGGGGAAGGTCTTCTCCGGGTCGATGCCGTCCTGGTCCAGGAACTTGTTGAGGTCGACGAACGCGTGGGAGGTGCAGAACTCGCCGACGTTGTCGGTCGTGAACGACGAGACCACGTCGGGCGCGGACGGCCCGCCGGCGCGCAGTGCCTGGTTGATCTTGTCGTCGGTGATGTTGCCGACGGCCTTCACGTGGATGTTCGGGTGCTCCTTCTCGAAGGCGTCGATGGTGGCCTGGATGGCCTTCACCTCGCTCGGGGCGCTCCAGCCGTGCCAGAAGGTGATCGTCACGTCGGCGTTCGGGTTGTCGTTCGACCCACCCTTCGAGGAGCCGAAGCACGCGGTCAGCGACACCGCCAGGGCAGCGGTCAGGGCGGCGCCGGCGACGCGGCGACGCAGGGTGTTTCTCATGGTGATCTCCTGGTGACGGGCCGGGCGCTGCCCGGGCTGGCGAGGTGACGGACCGTGTCGAACACGTCGTCCCGAGCGGCGGCGAGAGCGGTGTGCAGGGCGCCGGTGAGGACCGGGCCGTCGGGCACGTCCGCGAGCTCGAGGCGAGGGCGGCCGGCGCTCAGCGAGCCGAGCTCGTCCGCGACGGCCCCGCGCAGGCGCTCACCACCCGCCTGGGCGACGGAGCCGGCGAGGACGACCAGGGCCGGGTCGAGGACGGCGACCAACGCCGCGATGCCGACCGCCAGTCGGTGGCCGAGGGTGGCGACGAGCTCGTCGCCCGGACCGGGTGTCGCCAGAGCCGTCCGGACCGCGGCGGGGGCGCTGGTCCCGCGCAGCCCGAGGGACCGGGCGAGCGCGAGCACCGCCGGCCCACCCGCCAGCTCCTGGAACGCCCCGGCGTTGCCTCGGCGTACGTCGCGCACGAGCGGCGTGCCCGGCAGAGGCAGGAACCCGACCTCGCCCGCGCCGCCGGTCGCTCCGCCGTACAGCCGCCCGCCGATGACGATCGCGGCGCCGAGGCCCTCGTCGACCCACAGCAGCACGAAGTCGTCGACGCCGCGGCCACGGCCCGACTCCAGCTCGGCGACGGCGGCGAGGTTCACGTCGTTCTCCACCTGCACCGGCACGCCCGCGGCGTCGGCGAGCCGGTCGAGCAGCCCGGGGTCGTGCCAGCCAGGGAGGTGCCGGGCGTAGCGGAGGCGTCGGGTGTGCGGGTCGAAGGCACCCGGCGTGCCGATGGCGACGTGCAACAGGTCCGCGGCGCGGATCCCGGCGGCGGTGGCGACCCCGTCGAGCGCGGACATCACGTCCGTGACGGCGTCCGGCCCGGTACGCCGCGGCGTGCGCAGCTCGTGCTCGCCGACGATGTGCCCGGTGATGTCGGCGACAGCCGCGCGGATGCGCGCCGGCGTCACGTCGAGTGCGGCGACGTGACCGGCACGGGGGTTGACCGCGTACAGCTGGGCCCGCGGGCCGGGGCCACCCCGCGAGCTCCCGCTCGCGACGACGAGGCCGGCGGCCTCGAGCCGGCTGAGCAGCTGGGAAGCCGTCGGCTTGGACAGCCCGGTGAGCTCGCCGAGCCGGGTGCGGGACAGGGGGCCGTGCGCGAGCAGGAGGTCGAGGGCCGCCCGGTCGTTGATGCCGCGCAGCATGCGCGGGGTGCCGGGCCTCATCGGCTCGCCGCTCTCCGGAGAACGCTCTGCCCGCCCACCGGTGCGCCCGGTCGCATCGCGAGCTCGGCCGCGGCCGCGAGGATCGCGGCGCCGGTCATGTCCAGGGCCGGCTCGTCGGTCTGCCAGGCGCGCACGTCGTCGACGTACCGACCGCCGTGGCCGTCGTAGCGGTGGAGGTGGCGCGTGGCCGCCGTGCAGTGGCGCATCCCGTCCTGGAACCCGCCGAGACCGCCCTCGAAGTTGTCCCGCCCGTTGGGGCCGTTGACGACGGCGCCGACGTCGACCGGTGGGGAGCCGTCCAGGGTCCCGGACAGGTTTGCCACCTGGTGCTGCATGCACAGCGGGAAGCGCTGCCCGATGCCGACCATCGCGGTGACACCCCACGGGTCGCCGCCGAGCAGCCAGGTGCGTTCCAGCGAGGCGAACCCGCGGAACCGGTGGCTGTCCGTCAGCCGGTCGTAGAGCGCGACGGTCGCGATCAGGCCGAAGGTGTGGGAGTTGGCGTCGAACTCCGCGACCGACTCGGCCGCCCCGAACTGGTCGTGCCGGGCGTGGTGTCGCCCGCGGTCGATCTGGCTCTCCATGTGGCGGAGGAGGTCGCGTCTTCCGACGGCCAGCCGGCCGTGGGGGATCGCTCGCAAGGCGTCGATGAGCGAGGCGTCGGCGAGTGCCGAGGTGTCGTAGAGGTTGAGCGTGTCGGTGCCCGGGTGTCGCTGCACGCCGCGGGCCACGTGCGCGGCCTCCCGGAGGTAGCGGCCGGCGGGCCTGCCGAGGGCGTGCGCGGCTCGCGCGATCTCCACCGCCCCGAGCTCCATGTCGTCGCGCCAGCTGGACTCCGGGTAGAAGGCGTGGGGGAGTGCCGTGACCAGCGGCCGTGGTGGGTGTGGTGTCGCGGCGCGGGCGTAGAGGCGCCGGGCCTGCCGTAGCTCACCGGCCGCGCGGGTCGGGTGGGTGACGGCGTCCTGCTGGGCCGCGAGCGCGAACGCCGCGGACACCCGACCCACCAGGTTGGGGCTGATCCGGTGTCCCGGGGGCGCCGCTCGGAAGACCGGGCGGTGGGAGACGAACCGGTCGGCGTGGCGGGTGTCGCCGTCGTCGGCCTGGGGCAGGCGCCAGAGGTCGTGGTCACCGCGGAAGGTGCCGGCCCGGTTCCCCGAGCCGACGCCGACCTGGATCAGGAGGTTGCCGTGCTTCGCGCGCCACATCTTCGACAGCCAGTGCAGACCGTGCCGGGCCTCGGCCAGGAGCTCGGGCGGCGTACGCCCGCCGAGCATCCGGGCGCTGGTGAACAGCAGCACGTCGTTGTACGCCGTGGAGTGGGTGAACTTGAGGTAGTCGCCCGCGTCGAACCACCCGCCGGAGACGTCGACCGGGCCACCGATGCGGTGCAGGTGTCGGTCGAGGATCAGGTCGGAGCCGCGCTCCATCCGGGGCCACCGGTAGAGGCGGGCGCGCGCGTCGTTGAGGTGGGACGGCTGACGGCCGAGCGGGCCCGGGATGACGTCGGCGCCGTCGCGCTGGTTCTGGACGAAGGCCACACCGGCCCGCAACAGAGCGCCGAAGATCTCGCTGCTGCTCGTCACCGAGAACCACGGCGACCGCGCCGTGGCGTCGCCGTGCACCACGATCCGATAGCGGCCCTCGGTGTCGAGCCCGTGGAGGTCGAGGCGGTAGACGGCGGGGTAGCGCGCGCTCCAGGAGCCGGTGGAGCGGTGCGGCACCCGGGCGGTGAGCACGACCGTGTCGGAGTCGTCGACCACGGAGTACGTCGCGTCGTGGACCTTCGCCCGGGTCATCAGTCGGGCCTGCTTCGGCTCGCCCGGGAGGTAGCCCTGCTGGTTGACGCGGACGACGCCGCGCACCGAGTCGGCGGCGGGTGGGGTCGCGGCGGTGCCGGTACCCAGACCTGTCGCCAAGCCGGCGACGAAGGCGGCCAGCGATGCTCCGAGAGGGACGACCGCGGCTCGTCTCATGCCCGACCTCAATAGACAGGAAAGTTTCCTAACACTCTGCCGCAGGTCGCAGAGCCGATGCAAGACCCTTGGCGCGGCCGGCTGGCTAGATTGACGCGGTGAGCACCCGCGGCGACTCCGTGCGCACCCGGCTGCTGCGGGTCGGATTCGAGGACGCCGCGCAGGCGGCTGCGGAGCTCGCCCGGCTCGGGGACGGCGCGGAGCGCCTGGTCACCCCGCTCGCCGGTACGGCCGACCCGGACCAGGCCCTGGCCGGGCTGGTCCGGCTGGCCGAGCGCGCCGGGCCGGGGCTCGTCGGCTCGCTGGTGGAGGACGAGAGCACGGCGACCCAGCTGCTCGCGGTCCTCGGCGCCAGCCAGGCCCTGACCGACCACCTGTGCCGGCACCCCGAGCAGTGGCGAGAGCTCTCCGACCCGTTCCTCGGCTCGACGCGGCCCGCGGCGTACTCCTTGCGTGACGCACTCCTACGGGCCGTCGGTGCGGACCCGGCGCACGACGCCCCGACCGCGACGCTCCCGCACGCCGAGGCCGTCGACGCACTGCGCGTGGAGTACCGGAGGCTGCTGACCCGGCTGGCGGCTCGCGACCTCGCCCATCATGTCGGGGTCGTCGACGTGTCGGCCGAGCTGTCCGACCTGGCGGCCGGCACCCTCGAGGCCGCCTTGGCGGTCGCCCGCGCCGAGACCCCGGACGCCGGTGACGCCCGGCTGGCGGTGGTCGCGCTCGGGAAGTGCGGTGGTCACGAGCTCAACTACGTCTCGGACGTCGACGTGCTCTACGTGTTCGAGCCGGTCGACGGCGTCGCGGAGACGACCGCCGCCCGGGTGGCCACGCAGCTCGCGTCGGTGCTCATGCAGACCTGCTCCGACCACACCCGCGAGGGCACGATCTGGCCGGTCGACGCGAACCTCCGGCCCGAGGGGAAGGCGGGCCCGCTCGTCCGCACCCTGGCGAGCCACCAGGCCTACTACGAGCGCTGGGCCAAGACCTGGGAGTTCCAGGCGTTGCTGAAGGCGCGTCCGGTCGCCGGCGACCTGGACCTCGGACGTCGGTTCCTGGAGCTGGTGGAGCCGATGGTCTGGCAGGTCGCCGACCACGACGGGTTCGTCGGCGACGTCCGGTCGATGCGCCAGCGCGTGCTGGAGAACATCCCGGCCCGCGACGCGGACCGGCAGCTCAAGCTGGGCGCCGGTGGCCTGCGGGACGTCGAGTTCGCCGTCCAGCTGCTGCAGCTGGTCCACGGCCGGACCGACGAGCACCTCCGCGACGCGGGCACGCTCCAGGCGCTCGACACGCTCACGGCCCGCGGGTACGTCGGGCGGGAGGACGGCGAGGCCCTGCACGCGGCGTACGAGTTCCTGCGCCGGCTCGAGCACCGCATCCAGCTCCAGGCGCTCCGTCGCACGCACGTCGTCCCCTCCGACGAGGAGTCACTGCGGCGGCTCGGTCGCGGGATGGGCTTCGCCAAGGAGCCCGCGGCGGCGCTCGAGGAGGCATGGGCGCACCACCGCCGCGAGGTACGGCGACTCCACGAGAAGCTCTTCTACCGACCGCTGCTCGAGGCTGTCGCGCGCGTGCCCGCGGCGGGGACGCGGCTGACTCCCGAGGCCGCCGGACAGCGGCTCGCCGCCCTGGGGTACGCCGACCCCACGGCGGCGCTGCGGCACCTCGAGGCGCTCACCAGCGGGGTGAGCCGGACCGCCGCGATCCAGCGGGCGCTGCTGCCGGCGATGCTCGAGTGGTTCGCCGACGCACCCGACCCCGACGCCGGGCTCTTCGGGTTCCGCCGGATCAGCGAGAGCCTCGGCTCCACCCACTGGTACCTCAAGACCCTGCGCGACGAAGGTCAGGTCGCTGAGCGGCTCGCCCGGCTCCTCGCCACGTCCCGCTACGCGACCGACCTCCTGGAGCGCGAGCCGGAAGGCGTGAAGATGCTCGCCGAGGACCTCACGCCGCTCGAGGCGTCGGCGATCCTCGAGCGGATGCGGGCGTCCGCCGACCGCCAGGGCGACCCCGCCGAGGCGGTCCGTTCGATCCGGGCCATCCGGCGCCGCGAGCTGTTCCGGATCGCGGTCGGCGAGCTCTTCGGGGAGATCGACGTGGCGACAGTCGGGGCGGCGCTGTCGCGGCTGACCGACGGAACGCTCGAGTCGACCCTCGACGTGGCCGGTCGGAGCGTCCGCGCAGCCCGGGGGCTCGACGAGGCGCCGACCCGGATGGCGATCGTGGCGATGGGTCGCTACGGCGGGTTCGAGCTGTCCTACGGCAGCGACGCCGACGTGCTCTTCGTGCACGACCCCGTGGAAGGGGCCGACGTCGAGGAGGCGACGGCGTACGCGCATGCCGTGGCCAACGAGCTGCGTCAGCTCCTGCTCGCACCGGGCAGCGACCCTGCCCTGGTGGTCGACGCAGACCTCCGCCCCGAGGGCAAGCAGGGTCCGTTGGTGCGCACGCTCGCGTCGTACGCCGCCTACTACGGCAAGTGGTCGAAGGTCTGGGAGGCGCAGGCGCTGCTGCGGGCCGATGCGGTGGTCGGCGACGAGTCGGTGCGCGCGGGCTTCACCGAGCTGATCGACCCGCTGCGCTACCCACCCGACGGTCTGACCCCGGCCGACGTGTCGGAGATCCAGCGGATCAAGGCGCGCGTCGACCGCGAGCGGCTGCCGCGCGGCGCCGACCCGCACACCCATCTCAAGCTGGGCCGGGGTGGGCTGGCAGACATCGAGTGGACCCTCCAGCTGCTCCAGCTCCGGCACGCCGGTCGCGTCCCTGGCCTGCGCAGCCCGCGCACCCTGACCGCGCTCGAGGCCGCGCGCGACGCGGGTCTGATCACCGACGCCGACCACGCCGCGCTCGACGGCGCCTGGCGCTGGGTGAGCCGGCTGCGCAACGCGATCACGCTCGTCACCGGCCGCGTCGGCGACCAGGTGCCGCGCGACGCCCGCGAGCGCGCCGCCGTCGCGTCCATCCTGGGCTACGGTGCCGGACGCTCCGATGAGATGGTGAACGACCACCTGCGCACGACTCGCCACGCGCGTGCTGTGGTGGATCGCGTGTTCTGGGACGAGTGAGCACGTTCCGGCGCCGCGGAGCGCGGAGGAGTCCGGGCTCGTGGTCGCTTGGCCTGGGGTGTCCCACAACGTCGATGGCGGAGGCGTCGTTGTGGGCCCGGGGCGTTCCACATCGCCGATTCGGCGGAGGCGGTCGGGGGCTCACCGTGTGCCATCACCCCCGTGGGCCCGCGGCGAAGAGGTCAGGAGCCGCTCGACATACTCGACGCATGGACTCCACCGCCGGCTCCAGCACCCGCCAGGCCTCCGCGCACCGCGCGACTGCCTTCCGCGCCCTCCACTCCGACCCGACGCTCCTCACCCTCGTCAACGTGTGGGACGTCCCCAGCGCCAGGGTGGTGGCCCAGGCCGAGGGCACCCGGGCGATCGCGACCGCGAGCCACGCGATCGCGGCGATGTACGGCTACGAAGACGGCGAGCACATCCCGCGCGACCTCATGCTCGAGGCGGTCGGTCGGGTCGTCGACGCGGTGGACCTGCCCGTGACCGCCGACCTCGAGGCCGGGTACGGCGACGCTGCCGAGACCGTGCGTCGCGCGATCGGGCTCGGTGTCGTCGGCTGCAACATCGAGGACCAGCTCAAGCCGCTCGACGAGGCCGTGCGGGTCGTCGAGTCGGTGATGGGTGCGGCGGCCGACGAGGGGGTGCCGGACTTCGTGCTCAACGCGCGCACCGACGCCTTCGTCAGGTCGGGCGACATCAGCCCGGACGAGAAGCTCGCGATGGCCATCGAGCGCGGGCGTGCGTTCCTCGAGGCGGGCGCGCCGGTCGTGTTCGTCCCGGGACGCCTCACCGAGGAGCAGGTGGTCGCGCTGGTGGAGGCACTCGGCCCTCAGAAGCTGTCGGTGCTGCCCGTCGGCGGTCCGTCGCTCGCCCGCCTCGAGGAGCTCGGCGTGGCCCGGGCGAGCTTCGGTCCCTTCCCCCAACGGGTCGCGCTCACCGCGCTCCAGGAGATGGTCGAGGGAGTGGCCCGCGGCCACGGCATCCCCGACGGGACCCGACCGCTGACCTGAACTCGTTTGTCGACGTCCGCCCCGACTGGTTGGCTGACGGACGTGGACGACGAGTTCGAACAGCGGCTCGAGGCCGCATCGCGGGCCTGCGAGGCGACGGTCTTCTGGCACCGACAACGCACGCCGGCCGAGGTGCTGCGGGCCGTGGCCGACGCTGCCGAGGAGCTCGGCGTCGACGAGTGGGACGTGTACGCCGAGAAGGGCGCGGTCGCCCGCGTCGAGTCCGAGGTGGCCGAGCTGCTCGGCAAGCCCGCCGCTGCGCTGTTCCCGAGCGGGATCATGGCGCAGCAGGCGGCCCTGCGCGTCTGGTGCGACCGGACCGGGTCGAAACGCGTCGCGATCCCCGACCTGTCCCACCTGCTCAAGCACGAGGAGGACGGTCCACGCCGGCTGCACGGCTTCGAGTTCGACCACCTCACCACCGGGCCGGAGACCGCCACCGCCGACGATCTGCGCAAGCTCTCGCCGGGACTCGGTGCCGTCCTGATCGAGCTCCCTCTTCGTGACGCCGGGTGCCTGCTCCCGTCGTGGGACGAGCTCACCGCGCTGTCCGAGACCGCCCGCGAGCTCGGCGTACCCCTCCATGCCGACGGCGCTCGCATCTGGGAGTCGCAGGCCTACTGGGGCAAGCCGTTGTCCGAGGTCGCGGCGCTGGTCGACTCGATCTACGTCTCGTTCTACAAGGGTCTCGAGGGTCTCGCCGGGGCCGCGCTGGCCGGTCCCGAGGATGTGGTCGCCGAGGCGCGCACCTGGCGGCGGAGGATGGGCGGCACGCTCTTCCACCTCACGCCGTACGCCGTCTCCGCGCTCGCGGGCCTGAAGGAGCGGCTGCCGCGCATGGGTGAGTACGTCGCGTGGGCACGGTCGCTCGCGGCCGAGCTGACGACGCAGGGCCTCCGCGTGAAGCCCGACCCGCCACACACGAACACGTTCCTGGTCTTCGCGGCCGGCACCCGTGAGGAGGTCATGGAGCGCAAGCTCGCGTTCATGGAGCGGGAGAAGGTCGAGCCGTGCGGCGGGTGGTACCCCGCCCAGGTGCCCGGCACGGTGATGACCGAGGTGGCCGCGCACGACGCGGCGCTGGAGCACGACCCGAAGCAGGTCGCGACCTGGATCGCCGAGATCGTCCAGGGCTGACCCACGCACAGGCCCGCCCTTGTCCGCGTCCTCGTGCGGGCCTAGCGTGGAACGGCCACGTCCGGAGGAGGCAGCCATGTTGCTCACCCGGATCACGTCCATCCTCGGTGCGGTGGTGCTCGGCGGGGTACTCGTGGCCTCGACCGGAGGCGCCCAGGCCGCCCGGGCTCCCGCGTCCCCTGACCGCGCCCATCACCATGCTCGGATGGCGGACCGGGACGGACACTTCGAGGCCCCGGTGCCCCACAAGTACGGGCCCAACGGCATGCGGCTGGGACTGCACTGCGAGACGAAGGACATGTCGTGAGGCGCAGCCTGCTCCGCGTCGGTGGGGCGTTGGTGCTGGCGGCGGTCCTGCTCGGCCCGTCGGCCCAGGCGAGGGCACCTCAGACGCCGGACCACCCGGCGCGTCCGGCGTACGGGCACACCACCAACGAGTGGCTGATGATGGGCCCGCACTGCGGGGCCGCCATGACCGCGGGCTGAGGCGTCAGGTCCGTCCGTCGAGGAACATCCGCAGCCGCGCCTGCGTGGACTCCGGGTCCTCCACGACGGTGCCGTTGGCCGCCCGGCACGCCCATCCCAGCCGCAGCGCCACGGGTACGGCGTCCTTCAGCTCAGGCCGGTCGGGGGCGTAGCGGCGCAGGTAGCGGTCCACCAGCGGTTGGATGTCGACGGAGTTCTCCACGTCGTCCAGACCCCAGGCGACCACGCCCTCCAACGTCACCGACAGCGTGAAGAACGGGTGGGAGATCACGCAGTCGCCCCAGTCGAGGATCAGCTGCCGCCCGCCGCGCACGAACACCTGGGCGTCGTGCAGGTCGTCGTGCTGGAGGGTCTCGGTCACGCCGTACGACGCGAGCTCCTCGGCCATCTCGCGCACGCGCGGGACCGCGTCGCGGAACCGCTCCTCGAAGGCGTCGTCCTGGACCAGCGCGGCGTACTTGTCGGGGAGGACCTCGAGGCGGAAGTCGGGGACCCCGGCTTCGAGGAGCAGGTCGACGTCGGGCTCCATGGCACGTGCGATGTCGGCCGCGCCCTCGACGATGTCGCCCCACCGGGAGAGGTCACGCTCCTCGGCGACGACCTCGCGCAGCCGTCGTCCGCCGTCCTCCATGATCATCCAGCCGCGCTCGAGGTCGTCCGCGAGCAACGGCGGCACCCGCTCGGGCACCCGACGAGCCAGCTGGAGTGCCACCACGGCCTCGTGCCGCAGATCGGGTGCGTTCGCCTTGAAGAAGACGTCTCCCTCGTCGGTCGGGACCCGGATCACCGTCGACCACGGACGCACGTGGAACTGGTCGACCTCGCCCGTGCGCGGCCGACCGGCGGCGGTCAGTTGCTCATCGACCCAGGACAGTGCCTCGGCCAGCCACGCCGGGTCCTGCCAGGGCTCGATCAGGCTCTCACTGGGCTGGGTCACGCGGCGCAGTCTCTCGCACGTGCGACGGATCACGCGCGTGGATTCCCCACGCCGCGCCCGGGGGGAGGAGAATGGGCGCGCCATGAACGAGACCCAGCCCGTGCGCCGCGCGCGGCACCTGATGGACCCCAACAACCTGCAGCGACCGAGCGTCGAGTCGCGCGAGATCACGCGCGTGCGTCAGTGGGTCCTGTCCGTCCTGGTCGGCACGACGATCCTGCACCTCGCGGGCGGTCTCGCCATCGCGGGCGTGTTCGCCGACGACTCGCGGCCGGAGGCCGGTGTCGGGCTCAACATCATCGCCTGCGTGTGCGGCGTTGCCGCACTGGTCGCCGCCCGGCTCATCCACCAGCGGTCACCGTTCGCCTGGTGGGTGCTGCTCGGGATGATCCCCGGCCTGGTCGGCCTCTGGCTCGTGCTGCACTGAGTCTGTTCCGACTCCTGTCCGAGTCGCCGGCCTCCTCAGCCCACCCCGTCCTGGAACAGCGTGAGCTGAAGGTCGGCCGGCGCCTCGAGGCGCGCGTTCAGCGACTGCCACGGCGTCGGCGTCGGCGGCGCGACGACCTGTGCACCGGCGGCCCGGGCGGCATCGGTGGCGACGCGGGCGTCGTCGACGCGCAGCGCCACGCGGACGTGGCCCGCGACCTGCCGGCCGACCTCGACCTCGTCGACGTACGCCGCGTGCTCCCGGTCCCCGATCTCGAGCGTGGCGACTCCCGCCTCGAGGATCACCACGCGGCCTTGGTCCTCCGAGAGGTACTCGGCCGAGACCGGCATCTCGAGCACATCGCGGTAGAACGCGACGGCGGCCTCGTAGTCGTCGGCGGTCACCACGAGCCGGAGCTCACGCACGGGGCGTGCTGAAGGGTCCTGGTCGCTCATGTCGGCCATTGTCGACGAGAGTCGCGCTCGTCACTCCTCGGTGCCGGCGAGCATGTGCATCCGCTCGCCGGGGCGCCCGAAGATGCTGAGCACCTCGGCGGGACCCTCGCCGGTGCTGCCGAACCAGTGGGGGACCAGCGTGTCGAACTCCACCGCCTCGCCCACCCCGAGCACGAGGTCACGCTCGCCGAGGATCAGCCGCATCCGGCCGGACAGCACGTAGATCCACTCGAAGCCGTCGTGCGTGCGCAGCTGCGGCTCCTTCTGCGACTTCGGGATCAGGATCTTCCAGGCCTGGATGCCGCCCGGCTGGCCGGCGAGCGGCACGATCGTGCGGCCGTTGACGCGGCGCGGCTTCAGCCGGATCCGCGGGTCTCCGACCTCGGGGGCGCCGACCAGGTCGTCGAGCGGCACCCGGTAGGTCTGCGCCAGCGGCAGCAGCAGCTCGAGGCTGGGCCGCCGCTGGCCGTTCTCGAGCCGCGACAGCGTGCTCTTCGACATCCCGGTAACCGAGGCCGCCTCGGTCAGTGTCAGCCCCCGCTGGTCGCGGATGCGACGGAGGCGGGGGCCGACGGTCTCGAGGGTGCGGGTCACGTCGTCAGCATCCGCCGTCATGGGGGCATTCCATCGTGCCGTTCCCGGAAACGGCAACGATCGTTGTCGCTGGAGCCGCCGCCGGAGAACCTCGTCGACATGAACGAGTACGACGTCGCTGTCATCGGCGGAGGAGCCGCCGGCCTCTCCGCAGCCCTGGTCCTGACCCGCGCTCGCCGCCGCGTCGCGGTGGTCGACGCGGGCGCGCCGCGCAACGCGCCGGCCTTGCACATGCACGGCTTCATCGGCCGCGACGGCACGCCCCCGAGCGACCTGCTCGACGCTGCACGCGAGGAGGTGCGTGGGTACGGCGGCCAGATCCTGTTCGCGACCGCCACCGCGATCACCCGCCGCCCGGACGGCGCCGGTCTGTCCGTCGAGCTCGGGTCCGCCGGCTCGATCGGCGCGCGGCGCATCCTCGTCGCCACCGGACTGCGCGACGAGGTTCCCGACGTACCCGGTGTCCGGGAGCGGTGGGGTCGCGACCTCCTCCACTGTCCCTACTGCCACGGGTACGAGGTGCGCGACCAGCCGCTCGGTGTGCTCGGTGGGACACCCGGCGCGGTCGAGCACGCCCTGCTCCTCCGGCAGTGGTCGGCCGACGTGGTGCTGTTCCCCCACACCGACGACCCGACCCTCGAGGAGCGCGAGCAGCTCACTGCTCGCGCGGTCGGCGTCGTCGACGGTCGGGTCGAGCGCCTGGTCGTGACCGACGACCGGCTCACCGGTGTCCAGCTCGCCTCTGGTGACGTCGTCCCGCGCGCCGCCGTGTTCGTCCGGCCCCGGATGGTGCCGCAGAGCGACCTGCTGGCGTCTCTGGGATGCACGCTCGACGAGCACGGCTGGCCGGTCACCGACTCCACGGGGCGCACCAGCGCGCCCGACGTCTGGGTGGCCGGCAACGCCGGCAACCCACGCGCCCAGGTCGTCACCGCGGCCGGCGAGGGATCGACCGCCGCGATCGCGCTCAACGCCGACCTCGTCGCCGACGACACCCGGCGTGCCCTCCACGACCTCCGTTCGGGCCTCCCGGCCTGACGTCTCGGACCATCCCTGCACACCCATCCAGGAGAAACCCATGTCCCACCCCGTCCCCCCGCCCACGAAGCACCAGCTCGCCCTGATGATCTGGCTGGCGGTCTTCCCGACCCTGACCGTCCTGAACCTGGTGCTCGGCGACTCGCTCGCCGACGTGCCGCCGGTCGTCCGGACGTTCGTGCTCGCCACGGTGGCGGTCCCGATCGTGATCTACGGCGCGATGCCGCGCCTGCACCGCATCCGCGCCCGGATCATCCTCGCGCGCGCGGGCGCCTGAACCTCTGTCGTCCGACGTCGTGACCTTGCTCCTTCCCGGGTAGACCATCGCCTCTGCCGTCACATCCGGCCTCGGTGGTCTGCTGAGACGAGGGGAGGAGCGATGAGGACGGGCGGTCCGAGAGCTGTGGCGCCTGACCTCGACCCACCGGTTGTACGTCCGCGTCTACGGACGGTGGGACTGACCGCCTGCGCCCCGAGCGCGGCTCGGGTTGGATGTCGGCATGACGGATCCAGGTGCCGACGTCGTGGTGATCGGGGCGGGCGTCATCGGGTCGGCGATCGCCTACGAGATGTCACGCGACGGGTACGGCGTCGTCGTGGTCGACAAGGCCGGGGGAGTCGGACACGGGTCGACCAGTGCGTCCAGCGCGATCGTCCGGTTCAACTACTCCACCTGGGCCGGTGTCGCGTTGGCCTGGGAGTCGCTCCACGCCTGGCAGGACTGGGCGGACCACCTCGGCGGCCGAGGGGGAGACGCGCTGGCGACGTTCCGGCGGACCGGGATGCTCGTCGTACCGGCCGACGCGGCCCTGCTCGCCGAGACCACGGCGCTCTTCGACCGCGCAGGAGTGCCGTGGGAGCACTGGTCCGGCGACGAGATCGCCCGCCGCGCTCCCGCGCTCGACCCGGGAGCGTTCGGTCCACCGCGGCCGGTCGGCTCCGAGGAGTTCTTCGAGCCGGCACACGGTCGGGTCGACGGCCTGTGGACGCCCGACGCCGGGTACGTCGACGACGCGCAGCTGGCCGCGCAGAACCTCGCGACGGCGGCCGAGGCGCACGGGGCGCGCTACCTGCTCCGGCGTACCGTCACCGGGCTGCACCGCCACGGCGACCGGTGGACCGTCGGGACCTCCGATGGCGACCTCACCGCAGACGTCGTCGTCAACGCGGCCGGCCCGTGGTCGGGCAGGATCAACGCCCTCGCCGGCGTCGAGGACGACTTCGCCGTCTCCACGCGCCCGATGCGACAGGAGGTGCACCAGGTCGCAGCGCCCGAGGCGTACGCCGATGAGGCCGCAGTGGCCCTCGCCGACCTCGACCTCGGCACCTATCTCCGACCCGCCGGTCCCGAGCAGATGCTCGTCGGCGGCCTCGAGCCGGAGTGCGACCCGCTCGAGTGGCTCGATGACCCCGACCAGGTCGACCCGCACCCGACGGTGGAGCGCTTCCGGGCCCAGGTCACCCGGGCGGCACGCCGGATGCCAGGCCTGGGCGTGCCGAACCGCCCCAGCGGTGTCGTCGGCGTGTACGACGTGGCCGACGACTGGACCCCGATCTACGACCGCACCCGCGCGCCGGGCTACTTCGTCGCGATCGGCACCAGCGGCAACCAGTTCAAGAACGCGCCGCTGGTCGGCCGCCTCATGGCCACGCTGGTCGCTGAGGTGCGCGCCGGCCGCGACCACGACCACGACCCGGTCCGGCTCACGCTCCCGCGCACCGGCCACACGATCGACCTGGGCACGTTCTCCCGCCGCCGCGCCGCATCGAGCGACGGGCCCAGCAACGTGCTGGGCTGACGGCGTCGGAGGAGCTCCGACTGCCTCGGCGGCCGAGACGGGGGCCGCCGCCGAGGCAGCCGGATCGAACGCTAGGGACCCAGGCGGGGTGAGGACATGCCCCCAATAGGGGAAGCGTCACCTTCTCCCGAACCGGGTGACGACGGGCGCACCGGAAGACGTGTCGTCTTCATGGTGGGGCTGGTCAAGCGGAGCCGCCTGTAACGCCCTGGCGAGCCTGATGACTCCAGGTGTGACAACGCATCGCGGCTCTCGGCTCGACGCCCGCGGTGCATCCCGCCTCGCCGGCCACGCCGGCCGAAAGGAAATCCCACCATGCGTAGACCTCTCACTCGCGCGCTCGTGGCCCTGCCCCTCAGCGTCGCCGGGTTGGCCGTCGCCGCTGTCGCGCCGCCCGCCTTCGCGTCGACCACATCCACTCCGCACTCCGCCGGTGCGGTGTTCGTCCAGACCGACGACCTCGTCCACAACAGCATCGTGGCCTTCCGGCGCGGCTCCGACGGCAGTCTCACCCGGGTCGGTGAGTTCTCCACCGGGGGACGCGGCGGCGTCGAGCAGAACGTTCCCCTGGACTCCCTGGCCTCGCAGGACTCGCTGACCTACGACCGGGCGCATCGGCTCTTGTTCGCGGTGAACGCCGGCAGCAACACCGTCACCAGCTTCCGCGTCAGTGGCGCGAGCCTGACGCGGCTGCAGACCGTGCCCTCGGGCGGCGTGTTCCCGGTGAGCGTCACGGCGGGCCACGACCACCTGTACGTGCTGAACGCCGGGCGGTCCGGCAACGTCACCGGTTACCGGATCACTCCGTCCGGTCACCTCGCCGCACTGCCCGGTGCGTCCCGCGACCTCGGCCTGGCCAACGAGGACCGACCCGTCTTCATCACGGCTCCCGCCGACATCACCCAGACCGCCCGCGGCGACCAGGTCATCGTGACCACGAAGGCCAACAACACCATCGACGTCTTCAACGTGCGGGACGGTCGGCTGTCCTCGCCGGTCGAGAACACCGCAGCGGCCGGTGTCCCGTTCGCGGCGGCGTTCGACGCGGCCGGTCGTCTCACCGTGGCGAACGCCGGTGACTCCAGCGTGAGCAGCTACCGGCTCCGTGCCGACGGCACCCTGCAGACGATCACCGCCGGCGTCCAGGACGGTCAGGCGGCCCTCTGCTGGCTCGTGGGCACCGGTGACACGCTGTTCGGCGGCAACGCGGGGAGCTCGACCATCAGTGCCTTCTCGGTCGCTCATGACGGCACGGTCTCCCTCACCGGCACGCCTGACGGGGTGGTCGCGCACACCGGTGGCGGCACCGGCGGCACCATCGACCTCGCCATCACCGCGGACGGTCGGTTCCTGTACGCCGAGAACGCCTTCGCCGGCACGGTCGAGGCCTACCGCATCAACGCCGACCACACCCTGACGCTGGCCGCCTCCGCCGGTGGCCTGCCGGTCTTCGACGGCCACGGCATGGAGGGCCTGGTCGCCATCTGACGAACCGGCCGGGGGACCGCCGTGGGCACG
>DASSTL010000127.1:0-29072 GCA_035707985.1 Nocardioides sp.
GGCCTGGTGCACATCTCCGAGCTCGCCGAGCGCCACGTCGAGATCCCCGAGCAGGTCGTCCAGGTCAACGACGACGTCATGGTCAAGATCATCGACATCGACCTCGAGCGTCGCCGCATCTCGCTGTCGCTGAAGCAGGCCAACGAGACCGCGACCGCCGCGGACATCGAGGAGTTCGACCCGACGCTCTACGGCATGGCCGCGACGTACGACGAGCAGGGCAACTACATCTACCCCGAGGGCTTCGACCCCGAGACGGGCGAGTGGCTCGAGGGCTACGAGGAGCAGCGCAAGGCCTGGGAGGAGCAGTACGCCCAGGCGCACGCCCGCTGGGAGGCCCACGTCAAGCAGCAGGAGGAGGCCAAGCAAGCGGAGGTCGAGGCCGGCGAGGCCACGTCCTACTCCTCCGGCGCGACCGACGACGCCGAGGCCGGGGAGGAGACGAGCGGCTCGCTCGCCTCCGACGAGGCCCTGCAGGCCCTGCGCGAGAAGCTCACCGGCGGGTCGAACTGACCCTCTGACCCGGTACGACCTCGAACGGCCCGCCCCTCAGGGGCGGGCCGTTCGCCGTTCCGGCGCGAAAACGGTGGCTCGCGCGAGCGAGGTTCCGCCACGATGTGCCGCATGCCACTCCACCCGTTCGACCCCGACGAGGCCGCGCTCGTCGCCGGCTGGGCCGCCGGCGATGCCGAGGTGGTCCGCGCGTGGATCTCCATCGAGTCGGATGCCGTGCCGGCCGACGTCGTGGCCGGCTGGTCCGAGGCGGATGACGTCGAGTCGTTCCTGTTCACGATGGACGACGGCGGGTCGTACGTCGCCTACGGCGAGCTGTGGCTCGACGACGAGGAGGGCGAGGTGGAGCTCGCACGCCTCCTCGTCGCGCCCGAGCACCGGGGTCGCGGGGTCGGGCGGGTGCTCGTGCGCGAGCTCGTGGACCGTGCCCGGAGCACGCACCCCGAGCTGCCAGACGTGATCCTCAGGGTCCAGCCGGACAACGCCCGCGCCATCCGGGCCTACCGCGCGGCCGGCTTCGTCGACGTCCCGGAGAAGGAGCAGGCCACCTGGAACGAGGGGCAGCGCCACGTCTACCACTGGATGGTGATGCCGGCGGCGCCGCAGGATGCGTAACCGCAGACACGGCCCGGGTCCTGGACCCGGGCCGTGTCTGCCTCAGACCGTCAGGCCGACGGCGATCCGAAGACCGCGATCTCCGTCAGGTCGGTGAACGAGCAGCCGCTGAACGCGCCGTTCGGGCAGTTCGTCTCGAAGTTCGGCGTCTGGTTGCCCAGGATCGTGAACCTCACGAACTGCACGCCGGTGTCGCCACCGGACAGCGTGACCTCGTTGAGCTGCCCCCGGTCGTCGGGGGTGAACTCACCGGACGCCACCTCGGTGTAGGTGGTGCCGTCGGTCGACGTCTCGATCTTGTAGGCACCGGTCGAGGCGCTCCCTCCGTCACCACAGGTGGCGGTGGGGTCGATGCCGAAGCTCGAGATGTCGATCGCCTGCGGCAGGGCCAGGGTGATCGACTTCGGGACGAACACGTTCGTCGGTTCACCGGCGTCGTTGCCCGTCGTGCTGCCCCAGCCCGTGCCCAGGCTGAGGTCGATCGCGCCACCTGGACCGCACCCGAACGGCGTGAAGTCGGGCCCGTCGAAGTCGGCCACGGCGCCACCGCCGGAGGAGGCGGCCCAGTCACGGATGATCTCGAAGTCGGTCGTCGCCGTCGGGTTCGACGGGTCCTGCACCACTGCCTCGCCGGGTTTCGCATCGCCGATGTAGCCGGGACCGGAGGCGGCGACCTTGGCGTACGTCCCGATGACCAGACCACCGATCGCGTACCTGCCGTCGGCGTTGGTCGTGGTCGTGTACTGGTCGCCCTGCCCGGTGACCTGGACCACCGCACCCTGGACCGGGTCACCGGTCGTCGGGTCCGTGACCGTACCGGTCACCACGCCGTTGTGGGGGGTGCCGGCCGGAGGCGGCGTGTGGAAGTCCTCACCCGGGGTGGTGTCCGCTCCGTCGACCGCGCCGGCGAAGAAGCCCATGCCGCGGCCCGCGAAGACCTGCCAGATCGCACTCTGGTGCTGGGCCCCGTAGCCGACCAGGTCGGCACGGAGGATGGCGTCCCGCATGTCGAGGAACGACGGGTCGTTCGCGGAGATCGACATCGCGCGGGTCACCAGCGAGTCGGTGAGGTTGTGGCCCAGCTTCTTGCGCAGGTCCCACAGGGTCTGCGCCCAGATCTCTCCGCTGCCGTGGACCTCGGGTCCTCCGACGATCGTGGGGAAGTCGGCGTAGGTGTAGCCACCCGTGCGTCCGTCGAACCCGGAGGTGCAGCCGCTGCTGGTCGCTCCTGGCGGGCAGTCGATCGCCATCGTGCGGATCAGGTGCTGCCCGGCTGCGACGTACTCGCCCTCGAGCAGGTTCCCGACCTCCTTGGTGTCCTTGAGGAACCCCTTGGTCACCAGGTAGTCCATCGCGTAGTAGTCGCTCCAGGCCTCACCCATCGAGCGTGGCTGGATGTCGTCCAGCGTGGAGTTCCCGTTCGCGTCGATGACCAGGCGGTTGGACAGACCGTGGGTGTACTCGTGGTACAGCACCGAGGCGTCGAACGAGCCGGTGGTCGGCACGAAGGGGTCGCCGGTCGCCGGGTCGTCACTCGCCCCGGCAAAGTGGAACAGATACATCTGCATCCGGGGCGAGAAGCCGTCCGGAGGCGTGCTCATGTTGGCGTTGTCGATGTGGTTGCCATCGGGCATGCCGGCGTTGGTGTTCGCGCCGTCGAGCGTGTTCAGCATCACCGGGTCTCCACCCGCGCGCTCGAAGTTGCCGGCGGCAGGGGTGAAGGAGATGGGGCTCTTCTTCAGGTAGTCGTGGAAGTTGCTGGCCAGGTAGAACGCGTTCGTCGTGTCCGCCTTGCGGTTGACCTGCCACGACCCGGTGTCGTTCGGGTTCCACGTGCAGACCCAGTCGGTGCAGAAGGACGACGCCTCCGGGCCGAACCGGTCGAGGGGGAACTCGGCTGACTTCTTGGTGCCGGGCACCGGCGTCTTCTCGCTCTCCTGGACGGCGTCGTCGTCGTTGACGTCCGAGAACGCCGTGACGCTGTTGCCCTCGAGGAAGGTGGCGTTCCGGTTCAGCCACCCGCGCTTGAAGAAGTTGACGACCTTCGCCTTCCCGCCCTTCTGGGCGCCGGGGTAGTTGTCGTAGACCAGCGCGTCGCCGTTCGCGTCGTTGACCGTGGAGTGCCGGTAGAGAACGCGGCCGGAGCGGGCGTCGATGACGTGCTGGTAGGAGCCGTTCGTGGTCTCGACGTACGTCGACCACCCGGGCCGCAGGCCGTCGGGGGTGAGGAACCAGACCTTCTTGGCGTACCCGTTGGTGTGGCCCTGCAAGCGGCCCTGGACGTTCTTCGCGGCCTTCGAGCGCGCGGCGGTTCCGGACAGCGACGCCGAAGGTGCCGCCGCGGCGGAGCGCTTCAGACCCGAGACGGGGCTGCCTTGTACGTCCAGGACGCGGCCGTCACGGGTGACGGCGACCTTCAGGCCGTTGCCGAAGACGGTCGCTCCACCGGCCCGCTGGGTCCACGACAGGTGGTGCAGGCCGAGCGGGTCGACGTAGTCCTGACGGAACCGCAGGGTGTCGAGGTCTCCTCGGGTGAGTCCGAGGGAGTCGAGGTGCTGGCGCACGTAGTCGAGCGCGACGGTCCGTGCGGGCGCGGAGGAGCGCCCGGTGAGGTAGCCGTCGAGCCGACCCAGGTCGCGGACCGTGTGGGTCAGCGGGTCGAGGTCCACGACCGCCCGGCTGCCCAGGCTGCGGTAGTAGCCGGTGTCGGCCTTGGTGCGTTCTGCCACCTGGTGACGGGTGGCTTTGGCGAGCGGGGTGCCGCGCAGGCTCCGAGCGTCGTAGTTGCTGCTGGTGCGGTGGGTGGCGTCACCACCACGAGCATCGGCAGCGTGTGATGGTGCCGAGCGGCCGCTGGTGGCGGCTTGGCTGGGCAGAGCGAGCATGCTGACCGCGAGAACTGTGCTGCTGATGGCAGCAAGCGTCAGCGGTCTGTTCCGAGTCACAGACACGAGAGACGTTCCCTTCAGATGCGCCGGACGGGAGGGATGGTTCAAAACCCCAGCACTCCTTCGCCGCAAATGGAAGACCCTTCCGTAGGGTTCTTCGCATGCGCGTGGGTCTGACCGGGGGCGTCGCCTCCGGCAAGAGCACCGTCTCGGGGATGCTGCGCGAGCTGGGGGCCGTCGTGGTCGACGCGGACGTGCTCGCTCGTGAGGTGGTCGAGCCAGGTACCTCAGGCTTCGACGCCGTCGTCGCGGCGTTCGGACCGGAGATCGTCGCCTCCGACGGGGGTCTGGACCGGGCTCGCCTCGGCGCAGTCGTGTTCGCCGATCCCGACAAGCGCGCGACCCTGGAGTCGATCATCCATCCGCGGGTGCGGGCGCGAGCGGCCGAGATCGAGGCGGCTGCTCCGCCCGGCGCCGTCGTGGTCCACGACATCCCGTTGCTGGTCGAGACCGGTCAGAGTGATGCGTTCGACGCGGTGATCGTGGTCGACCTCCCGGTGGAGGTCCAGGTCGAGCGGGCCATGGGTGAACGTGGCTGGAGCGAGGACGAGGCGCGCTCCCGGATCGCGGCGCAGGCCACCCGCGAGCAGCGGCTCGCCGTCGCGACGTACGTGGTCGACAACACCGGGACGCGCGAAGACCTCCGTCACCAGGTGACGGAGGTCTTCGACCAGCTGGCCGAAGCCGGCTGACGGCCGGCTCTCAAGCGGCCAGGTCGGGGTCGCCGAGGCGGCGGAGCTTCTGTAGGGCCTCGCGCTCGAGCTGGCGGACCCGCTCGGCGGAGATGCCGTGCCGCTGACCGATGTCGGCGAGCTTGTGCTGGCGACCGTCGAGCAGTCCGTAGCGGGCGCGGATGATGTCCGCGGCCCGCTCGTCGAGCTGACCCACCAGCGCGTCCAGACGGGCCCGCGACTCGACGTCGAGCACGGTGTCGTCGGGGCCGGGGGCGGTCTCCTGGGCCATCAGGTCACCCAGGGAGGTGTCACCGTCCTCGTCGACCGGCGTGTCCAGGCTGACGTGGTCGCGACCCCAGGCGATGAGGTCGAGGACCCGGTCGAGGTCCATGCCGAGCTCGGCGGCGATCTCCTCGGGCTCCGGCTCGCGTCCGAGCTGGCGCTCGAGGGTGCGACGGGCTCCGCCGACCTGGTTGAGCTCCTCGACCACGTGGACGGGCAGGCGTACGACGCGGGCCTGCTGGGCGATGCCGCGCGTGATCGCCTGGCGCACCCACCAGGTGGCGTACGTCGAGAACTTGTAGCCCTTGGCGTAGTCGAACTTCTCGACCGCCCGGATCAGGCCGGTGTTGCCCTCCTGGATCAGGTCGAGCATCGGCATCTGCGCGCGTCCGTACTTCCGCGCGATCGAGACGACCAGGCGCAGGTTGGCGTTGATGAACTGGGTGACGGCCTTGCGGCCCTCCTCGGCGAGCCACTCGAGCTCTTCCTGGGTGGCGTTCATCGGAGCGCCACCCTTCTTCCGGCCGACCCGGCCCTCGGCGAGCAGGTGCTCGGCGTAGAGACCCGCCTCGATGGTCTTGGACAGCTCCACCTCGGTGGCGGCATCGAGCAGGGGGGTGCGTGCGATCTCGTCGAGGTACAGGCCGACGCTGTCGCGGCCCTCGATCTCGCGCGTCGCGCTGATGGTTCGTGTTGCCATGACGCCCTCCTGTGCTGCGTGGGCACCTACTGGCCAGTAGTACCCACATTCACTCCAACGCACCGGGTGGCGAGAGGATTCCCGCTCCGGGTCGTCAGGACCCTTCACCCGTCCAGACGAGTGAGGGGGTGTGGGAGTTGCGTCCCCGCGGAACTCTCAGGTAGTTCTCAGCGTCCGGGCCGGACAGGCGTATCCGCTGGTCAGGCGGTCGCTGCCAGTCCCATCCGGTCGAGGACCCACGCCAGGACGAACGCCCGCTCCCGCCAGCCCCGGTAGCGGCCCGAGACGCCGCCGTGGCCGGCGGACATCTCGGTCTTGAGCAGGATGTCGGGCCGCCGGTCCGCGCCCGGGGCGGTGGCCCGGAGCCGGGCGACCCACTTGGCGGGCTCGACGTAGAGCACCCGGGTGTCGTTGACGGAGGTCGTGACCAGGATCGGCGGGTAGGCGCGACCGTCGACGTTGTCGTACGGCGCGTAGCCGGCCAGGTAGTCATAGGTCGCCGCGTCGGCCTCGGGGTTGCCCCACTCCTCGTACTCGGCGACGGTGAGCGGCAGGCTCGCGTCCAGCATCGAGGTCAGGGCGTCGACGAACGGCACCTCGGCCACCAGCCCGCCGCCGAACAGGTCGGGGTGCTCGTTGGCCACCACGCCGATCAGGAGTCCGCCGGCCGACCCACCCTCGGCGAGCAGCACGTCGGGCGCCGTCCAGCCGGTGTCGACCAGGTGTCGGGCCGCGGCGGCGAAGTCGGAGAAGGTGTTCCGCTTGTGGCTCAGCCGTCCGTCGTCGTACCACCGGCGACCCATCTCGCCGCCTCCGCGGATGTGGGCGATGGCGACGCCGGCGCCCCGGTCGAGCAGCGACAGCCGCGAGACCGAGAACGTCGGGTCGACCGAGATCTCGTACGCGCCGTACCCGTAGAGCAGGAACGGGATCGGGTGCTCGTCCCCGACGGGGCCACGGGCACCTGCCCGGCAGACCACCGAGACGGGGATGCGCGCGCCGTCCTCGGCGGTCGCCCACAGCCGGTGCTCCTCGTACGCCGACGGGTCGTGCCCATGGACGGGCTGGCGCTTGCGCAACATCAGGTCGCGGCTGCGGACGTCGTAGTCGTAGACCGACGCCGGCACCGTCAGGGACGTGTAGTGGAGCCGGACGACGGGCTGGTCGAACTGCGCACCGCCGCTGGCGCCGACCGTGTACAGCTCCTGGGGGAACTCCATCAGGTAGTCCTCGCCCGGACCGTCGTCCCCCAGCTCGATGATGCGCAGCTGGGTGAGCCCTCCGCTGCGCTGGTGGACGACGAGGTGCCCGGCGTACGCCGAGACGTCCTCGAGGCGCACCTGCTCGTCGTGGGTGATCAACGGCGTCCAGCCCGAGGGTGGTGTCGCCGCGATCGGCGTCCAGCCGAGCTCGAAGTCGGGCCCGGCGTTGTCGTGCAGGACCAGGAACCGGTCCTCGCCGGCGATGACGGCGTGCTCGAGGTGGTACTGCAGTCCTTCCTCGCGCGGGTGGAAGACGACCCAGTCCGCGTCGGGGTCCGCGCAGTCGAGGTAGCGGCTCTCCGAGGTGTTCTTCGAGCTCGTCACGATCACCAGGAAGCGGTGGGTACGGCTGCGGCCGATGCCGACCCAGAAGCGCTCGTCGGTCTCGTGGAACACCAGCTCGTCGGCCTCGTCGGAGCCCACGCGATGTCGCCAGACCTTGTCGCGTCGCCACGCCTCGTCGACGGTGCAGTAGTAGAGGTCGCGGCCGTCCGGGCTCCACACTCCGCCACCGAGCACGCCCTCGATGCGGTCGGGGAGCAGCTCCCCGGTGGTGAGGTCCTTGACCTGGAGCACGTACCTCTCGTCGCCGACGGTGTCGGTCGAGAACGCCAGCAGGTTCGCGTCCGGGCTGACGGTGACGCCTCCGACCGAGTAGAAGTCGTGACCGTCCGCGAGAGCGTCATGGTCGAGCAGGACCTGCTCGCCGGGCAGGGCGGGCTCGTCGGGCCCGGCGTCCTCGTCCGGTGACGGGGGAGTCCAGTCCTCGGGGTCGAGCAGAGGCACCCGGCACGACGTGCCGTACTCGCGGCCCTCGAACGAGCGGCCGTAGTACCACCATCCACGGTTGCGGGTCGGGACCGAGAGGTCGGTCTCCTTGGTGCGGCTCCTGATCTCGTCGAAGATCGTCTCGCGCAGACCGGCGAGATGGTCGGTGGCCGCGGCGGTCCAGGCGTTCTCCGCCTCGAGGTACGCCGTGACCTCCGGTGTCCCCTTGGCCCGCAGCCAGTCGTACTCGTCGGTGCGCGTGCGGCCGTGGTGCTCGGTCGTCACCGGCCGAGGCTCGGCGAGCGGTGGCGCATCGGGCCGGCTGTTCGGCTGCGTGCCGGTCTGGTCCTCGTCCGCAGCGGGGCTCGTCATGCTGCGGACCCTAACGCGCCGGCCGGTGCCGCGCGTGGGAGACGACGTCGTGGAACCGCCCGTCCGGGCACTAAGGTCGCGCCGTGGCCCGACTTGTTGATGTCCCGACCGAGCGGCGCCCGGCACGGCTCGAGGAGACCATCGAACGCGTCGCGGAGCGCCGGGTGCGGAGCCGCTACCTCGACCCCGATGAGTCCCGCGCCGAGGTCGAGGAGATGGCGGAGCGGAGGGGAGAGGCCGCGAGCCTGCTCGATCTCCTCGACGACGGCGGATCACCCGTAGGCGCCGTGTGGATGGGCGGCGAGGGCGACGAGCTCCTGGTGTACGACGTGGTCCTCGACCGGCCGGACCTGGCCGCCGAGCTGGTGCCGCTGCTCGTCGAGCGGGCGCGGGAGCAGGGGCTGCCGAGGATCGGTGTCGGGGTGCTGCCCGGCGATGCCGCGCACGAGGCGGTCACGGCGTACCCGGGGTTCACGCTCCGGGCGACGAACATGGTGCTGGACCTCGGTCCGGACCTCCCGGACACCGGCGACCTCACCTTGCGACCGATGAAGGCCGACGAGTTCGAGCAGTTCATGGCGGGGGAGGTCGAAGGGTTCGCCCAGGAGCTGGCGACCGCCGGGATGGATCTCGAGCAGGCACTGGAGCGCAGCCGGACGATGATGGGTGAGCTCCTGCCGTCGGGGATGGACTCGCCCGGGATGGAGTTCCACGTGGGTGAGGTGGAGGGCGTGCCGGTCGGCGACCTGTGGCTCAGCACCGGCCAGACGATGGCGTTCGTCTACAACATCGTCGTGCGCCCGGACCAGCGACGCCGTGGCTACGGTGCCGCGATCATGAACGGCGCCGCCCTGCGGAGCCGGGAGCTGGGCCATCCTGTGCTCGGGCTGAACGTCTTCGCGCACAACCCGAACGCCCGGGCCCTCTACGACAAGCTCGGCTACCGGGTCACCCACGACTACTTCGCACTCGACGTGCCCGATGGCGGCTGACCCTCGTCGTACCGTCGACCTCAACGCGGATCTGGGCGAGGAGGTCACCGACGACGCCGGACTGCTGCGCGTCGTCACCTCCGCCAACGTGGCGTGCGGCTTCCACGCCGGTACGCCGGAGATCATGCGCGTGGTCTGCGCCGCGGCCGCAGAGGATGGTGTGGTCGTCGGGGCCCAGGTCTCCTACCGCGACCGTGAGAACTTCGGCCGCGTCGCTCGAGACGTGCCCTACGACGTGCTCTGCGAGGAGATCGCCGAGCAGGTGGGGCTGCTGTCCGAGATCGCGGCTGCCGAAGGGGCGCGCGTGCGCTACGTGAAGCCGCACGGTGCGCTGTACCACCGGGTCACCGACGACGACGAACAGGCCGCCGCCGTCCTGGCCGGATCGGGCGACCTTCCCGTCCTCGGGTTCCCGGGTTCCCGCCTCCTCGCGCTTGCCGCGGAGGCCGGTCGTGAGACGCACGAGGAGGGATTTCCCGACCGTGGCTACGCCGCCGGCCGGCTCCTGGACCGGGGTCATCCAGAGGCGCTGCTCGAGGACGAGGCCGAGATCGCGGCCCAGGCCGTGCAGCTCGCGCGCGAGGTCGCATCGCTGTGCGTGCACGGCGACTCGCCCGCCGCCGTGGCCCGCGCCCACGCCTGTCGGCGGGCGCTCGAGGCCGCCGGCTACCGGCTCGCGGCCTTCCTCGACTGACGCTGTTTCTCCACAGGCCGGGACGCCTTTCTGTGGACGATCTGCGCCGGGTTGTGGACGATCCGGACCCGTCTGTGGAAGACACGCCCAGGGCGAGAAAATGTCCCAATTTCTCCCCACCAACCCCTTGCGCCGGTACCTCGCCCGGGCATAGAACTTCCCTACCAACTCACCGCTTGCGGTGAGAAGGGGCGGAGAAGCAGGAAGGTCCAGATCGCGAGCTTGCTCGCGGCGTTCGGCTGGTGGCGGCTGACGGGACCGGAGGGCTTTTCCGGTCGATCGGGTGCCACCGCGCGATCATCGAGGGGCTCTTGGTGCTCATACCATCGAGAGCCCCTCACCTGTTTTTCTTGGGCAGTTCGCGCCCGCCGGCCGGAGCCGCATGGAGAGCGGCTCGGGCAGGCGGGCGTCCGCGTCTGTGACCTTCAGTCAGGCGGCGGTACCGCGCGATGGAAGGTCGCCTCGAGCGGCTCGAACCCGTTGCGGCGGTAGAAGTCCAGGGCGCGCGTGTTCCCGGCCATCGCGGCGACGGTGACCGTCATGATCGAAGCCGCTCGCAGCGCCTCGTCCATCGCCTCGAGCAGGCGAGTGCCGACACCGCGCCCACGCTGTCCAGGGAGCACCGACAGCGTGTACAGCTCGGCGTATCGAGCCCCGAAGTCGAAGGTGTCGTCGTCGACCCCCGACTCGACGTGCACCACGGCGTACCCGACCGGCTCGTCGCCCTGCGTGGCGACGAGCACGATCGCCTCGCCGGCCTCGAGCCAACGCCGGTACGTCGCCTCCCGCCCGCGCCACGAGACGTCGTCGTCGGGCTGCAAGGGCGGCGAGGCCCCCAGCTGGCGGTGGTGGTGGTGCAGAGCGAGCCACAGCGGTCGGAGCGCCCCGAGCTCGACGGGATCGGTGAGGCGGCTGACGACCACCTGTTCGGCATTGCTCATCGTGCACTCACCGCTCCTACTCGGCGTGACGTCTGCCGAAGACTAGCGAGCGCAGTCGCTACCGGTACTTCGGTGGTCGAGGAGCGAGCTCTGCGGTTCCTCCACCACCGGGGTGTGGAAGATGTCCTTCATGGAGCTGGTTCCGGTCGGCCGCGATGCCGTGCTGGTGGAGGTCGACGACTCGGGTGCCGCCGTCGACCTCGCGGCCTGGGCGCGCGAGCGACGGCTGGCGCGCGACGTGGTGCCGGGGGCGCGCTCGGTGCTGCTGGACGGGCTCCTGGACCGGGAAGCGCTTCCCGGCGTGCTGGCCGACTGGACCCCGGGCGAGGCGGTGTCGGGTGGCCTGGTCGAGATCCCGACGGTCTACGACGGGCCCGACCTGGACGCCGTCGCCGAGCAGTGGGGGTGCTCGGTCGACGAGGTGGTGAGTCGTCATCGGGCGACCGAGTTCGTGTCGGCGTTCTGCGGCTTCGCGCCCGGCTTCGCCTACCTGTCCGGACTCGACCGTCCGGTCAGTCGGCTGGAGACTCCCCGGACCCGCGTCCCGGCAGGCTCGGTCGCCCTCGCCGGCACCTGGTGCGGCATCTACCCGACCGCGTCGCCGGGGGGCTGGCGGATCATCGGCCGCACCGACGCGTCCCTGTGGGATGTCGACCGTGACTCACCGGCGACTCTGGCCCCGGGCACTCGCGTCAGGTTCGTGGCCACGTGATGCTGCGCGTGATCGAGGTCGGTGCCTCGGTCCTCGTGCAGGACCTGGGTCGGCCGGGGTGGGCACACCTGGGAGTGCCGAGGTCCGGGGCACTCGACCGGCCCGCCGCCGCCCTCGCGCAGCGGCTGGTCGGGAACGACCCGGACGCCGCCTGCCTGGAGGTCCTGCTCGGCGGACTCACCGTGGAGGCCGAGGAGGCGTGCTGGGTGGCCGTCACCGGCGCTCCGTGCGAGGTCGTCGTCGACGAACGGCCCCGCGAGCAGGCCGCCCCGGTCCGCCTGGAAGCGGGCAGCGTGCTGCGCCTCGGTACGCCGGCTCAGGGTCTCCGCTCGTACCTCGCAGTCGCCGGCGGCATCGCCGTTCCCCCGGTGCTCGGCTCGCGCTCCACCGACACGCTGGGACATCTGGGACCCCCTCCGGTGTCCGTCGGCGACCGGCTCGCGATCGGGCCGGCCACCGGGTCGCCCGCGCCCCTGGACACACCCCGACCTCCCACACCTGGGCCCCTCCACGTCACCCTCGGCCCGCGGACCGACCGCGTCGACGGGGACGCGCTCGACCTGCTGTGCCGCACGGCGTACGTCGTCTCACCGAAGTCGAACCGGATCGGTCTGCGCCTGGACGGCGACCCGTTGCCGCTGCAGTCGCGCGAGGAGCTCCCGAGCGAGGGCCTGGTGCTCGGGGCCGTTCAGGTGCCGCCCGACGGGCGGCCCGTCGTGTTCCTCGCCGACCATCCGACTACAGGCGGCTACCCGGTCGTGGCGGTCGTCGACGAGTCGGACCTGTGGCAGTGCGCCCAGCTGCGGCCGGGCGAGCAAGTCAGGTTCGCCCGAAGTCGTTGAGCCGAGCTCAGCCGGCGCGCCTCTTCAGCTCCTCGACGATCGCCGGCACGACCTCGTGCATGTCACCGATCACCGCGTAGTGGGCCTTGGTCACCATCGGCGCCTCGGGGTCGGTGTTGATCGCCAGGATCGTCTTCGAGCTCGAGCACCCGGCCCAGTGCTGGATCGCGCCACTGATGCCGCACGGCACGTAGAGCTCCGGCGAGATCCGGCTGCCCGTCTGGCCGACCTGCTCGCTGTGGGGCCGCCAGCCCAGGCTGGTGACCACGCGCGAGACGCCGAGGGCGCCGTCGAGGAGCTTGGCGAGCTCGATGACCCCGTCGAAGCCGTCCGGCCCTCCGGCACCGCGACCGGCGCCGATGACGACGCGGGCCGAGGTCAGCGCGCCGGAGCCCTCCTGCTTGGCCTCGCCGCGAGCGGTGACCCGTGCGACGAGGTCGGCCTCCGCGACCTCGGGGCTCTCCTCGTGCCAGACCGGGGTCGTCGGCTGGTCGGCCGGCGTGGCGGTCCACGAGTGTCCGGCCACGGTGAACAGAGCCGGCCGCTGAGCGAGCCGCATGTCCTCCAGCGCCGCACCACCGGCGACCTGGCGGGTCACCTCGAACGGCGACAGCCCGGAGAACGACAGCACGTTCGCGGCCATCGGTACGTCGAGCCGCGCGGCGAGGTGGGCGATCACCTCGTTGCCGCGTGGGCTGCCTGCCGCGGCGACGACCACGCACTTGGTGCGTTCGCGGATGTCCTGGAGGGCGGAGGCCCATGCAGCGCCGGAGTACGCGTCGTACGCCGGGCCGCTGACGTGGTGCACCTCGTTGACGCCGTGCGCGGCCAGCTGCTCGCGCGCGGCGTCCGGTACGTCACCGATCAGTGCGGCGCGGATGGCGATGCCGCCACCGGCCGCGGAGAGCGAGCGGGCGAAGGCGATGGTCTCGAGCGAGATCTCGGCGACGCCGTCGGCGTCGCACTCGAGCCACAACAGGATCATCAGCGAACTCCGAGCTTCTCGAACAGGTCGACGACGGCGGGGGCGGCATCCGGGCCCTCGCCGAGGATCTCGACGGTGCTGGGGGAGGGCGGCGGCAGCTTGAGCTGGACCCGGCCCGACCCCACCGGCGTCGTGGTGGGCGTCCGGCTCTCGATCTCGATCTTCTTGGCCGCCATCCGGCCCTTGAGGGTCGGGTAGCGCGGCTCGACGCCACCCTCGAGGACCGTCGCGACCATCGGGGTGGGCACCGAGTAGGTTTCCGGTCCCTCCGGGCCGTCGACGTGCGCGGAGGCGACCCCGTCGGCCACCTCGATCGTCGAGACGCCGTTCACGACCGGGAGGCCGAGCGCGTACGCCAACCGGATGCCGACCTGGAAGTCGCCGGTGTCGGACGCGTCGTTGCCGATCAGCACGAGGTCGTAGCCACGGCCCTCGTCGCCGTGCGCCCGGACCACGGCCGCGATCTCGCGGGCGACGTCGGCCGGGCCGAAGGCGACGCCGTCGGCCTCGATGTGGACCGCCGCACTGCAGCCGAGGGCCAGGGCCGTGCGCAGCTGCTCGGACGCCTCGGCCGGCCCGAGGGTGAGCACGGTGGCCTGCCCGCTCGTTGCGTCGGCGATCCGGACGGCCAGCTCGATCGCGCACTCCTCGTGCGGGCTGATCGTGTAGCCGGCCATCCGGCCGTCGACCGCCTGGTTGTCGGGTGTCAGCACCACCTGGCTCGACGAGTCGGGGACCCGCTTCACACAGACGAGGACGTTCACCATCAGCGCATCCGCTCGTTCGCCGGGTCGAACAGGGGAGTGGCGTCCACCGAGCCGACGACGACCGGGTAGAGCTCCTCCATGTAGGAGACCGCGAGCTCGTTGCCGATCACCGCCTGGTCGGGCGGCAGGTACGCCATCAGGACGTGCTTGCCCAGCGACGGCGCTGAGCCCGCCGTGGTGACGTACGGGTGGTGCCCGTGGCCGTCGGTGAGCGTGCCGCCGTCGCGGGTCAGGATCGGCTCGCCACCGAGCATGTAGCGCTTCATGCCGGACTTCGACGTGTGGTCCTCGACGGTCATCGTGCAGAGCACGGCCTTCGGCGGCTCCTCCCGCTGCGCGAGGTAGCGCTCCTTGCCGACGAAGTCGGCGGCCTTGACCTTGGGCCGCTGCATGCCGGCCTCGACGATGGTCCGCTCGGCGTCGAGCTCCATGCCGTACGCGCGGTAGCCCTTCTCGATGCGGCCGGTCGTGCCGTAGACGCCGATGCCGACGGGCACGGTGCCGTGGGTGTCGCCGGTGTCGAGCAGCACGTCCCAGAGCGCGGCTGCGTCGGACATCGCGACGTAGAGCTCCCAGCCGAGCTCACCGACGTAGGAGATGCGCGACGCGAGGACCTGGATCGGGCCGCCGGGCGTCCGCACCGTGATCTCGCGGCAGGAGAGCATGGGGAAGCCCTCGCCGGAGACGTCGGCATCGGTGAGGGAGCCGAGGATGTCGCGCGCCTTCGGTCCCCACAGGCCGATCGTGGAGATCTCGTCGGTGCGGTCGGTCAACGTGGCCTGGCCCGCCAGGTGGTCGGTGAACCACTGTCGGTCGGCCATGCCGTGGGCACCACCGGTGACGACGCGGAAGTGGTCGTCGCCGAGACGCATCACGGTCAGGTCGGAGCGGAAGCCGCCGTTGGCGTCCAGCACCGGCGTGTAGATCACCTTGCCGCCCGCGACGTCGCACTGCGCGACGCAGGTCTGTTGCACGCTCTCGAGCGCGCCGGGCCCCTCGATGTCGAGGATCTGGAACGCCGTGAGGTCGATGACGCCTGCCGCCTCGCGCATGCGGAGGTGCTCGGCGTTGATGATCGGGCTCCACCAGCGCGAGTCCCACTCGTGCTCGCGGGGCATGACGGCGTCGCCGTACTGCTCGACGAGGTTGGCGTTCGACTCGTACCAGTGCGGACGCTCCCACCCGGCGGTCTCGAAGAAGAACGCGCCCAGCTTCTGCTGCGACTCGTACATCGGGGACTTGCGCTGGTTGCGGTCGGACTCGTACTGCTCGAACGGGTGGATGATCCCGTAGGTCTTGATGAACGACTCGGTGGTACGCAGGCGGGTGTGCTCGCGGCGCATCTGGTGGGGGTGGAAGCGGGCGATGTCGCTGTGCGCGACGTCGATCTCGCTGTAGCCCTGCGTCATCCACTCGGCCACGGCGCGGCCGACGCCCGGACCCTCCTTGATCCAGACCGCGGACGCGGTCCACAGACCCTTCACGTGGCTCTCGCCGAGGATCGGCGAGCCGTCGCAGGTCAGCGACAGGAGCCCGTTGATCGCGTAGCGCATCTCGGCGCCTTCGGCCCCGAGGAGCTCGGGCATGAGCTCGTAGGCCTGCTCGAGTTGGGTGTCGAAGTCGTCGTCGGTGAACGGGAGCTCGGTGGGGGAGAGCTTGGCCTGCTCGATGGAGGGGATGTCCTCGGGCTCCATCAGGATCGCTCGGTGTGCGTAGGAGCCGACCTCCATGTCGGCGCCGTGCTGGCGCTCGTAGCAGAACGTGTCCATGTCGCGCACGATCGGGAAGGTGATCTCACCCTCGTGCTCCGCGAGCTGGGGGCACGGGCCGACGCTGATCATCTGGTGCACGGCCGGGGTCAGCGGGATGCTCACGCCGGCCATGTCGCCGATCTTCGGGCTCCACACGCCGCACGCGATCACGACGTACTCCGCCTCGATGTCACCCTTGTCGGTGCGCACGCGCCTGATCCGGCCGTCCTCGACGTCGAGGCCGGTCACCTCGACGTTCGGCACGGTCGTGAGCGCGTCCATCTCCAGCGCGCGCTCGCGCATGATCGTGCCGGCGCGCAGCGAGTCGACGACGCCGACGCCCGGCTGCCAGAAGGCGCCGATGATCTGTTCCTTGTCGAGGAACGGCACCTTCTCCTGGACGAAGTCCGGGGTCACCATCTCGGCCTCGATGCCCCACGCCTTCGCCGACGACATGCGGCGACGGAGCTCCTCCATCCGCTCCTCGGTGCGCGCCACCTCGAAGCCGCCCGACTGCGTGAAGACGCCCATCTCCTTGTACTGCTCGACCGAGTCGAGCGTGAGGTCGGTGATCTCGCGCGAGTGGTCGGTCAGGAAGATGAAGTTCGACGCGTGCCCCGTGGAGCCGCCCGGGTTGGGCAAGGGGCCCTTGTCGATCTGCACGATGTCGCGCCAGCCGAGCTTGGCCAGGTGGTACACGAGGCTGTTGCCGACGATGCCGGCTCCGATGACGACGACGCGAGCCGAGGGAGGAACGTTGGCCACGGAGAACTCCTGAGTTGCTTAATACGCAACATAGTGCGCTATACGAAACAGTTGTACGGTAGCCGCGGCACCTCGGCAGCGGCAAGAGCGACGAGCCCCCGATCGCCTCGGGCACCGGTGGACGGTGGTCCCGACGCGACCGGGGGCCTCATCGATGACGCTCACGGACGGATGCCGGGGCCTCCTACGTGCCCTGCAACCACTGGTCGACCAGGTCCTGGTTGGCGTCGATCCACTTCTTCGCCGCGTCCTCGGGCTTCATGCCGTCCTTGGCGATGTACTCCGCCACCTGGTTCTGGTCGTCGTTGGTCCACTGGAAGTTCTTGACCAGCGTGACCGCGGGCGAGCCGGACTCGGCGAACTTCGTCGAGATCAGCTTGTTCAGGTGGTACGGCGGGTAGTCGCAGGCGACCTTGGCCGGGTCGGAGTCGCAGCCCGGGGTGTACTTCGGCAGGTGCACCCGCACCAGCTTCATCTCGGAGAAGAACCACTGCGGCTCGTAGAAGTAGGCGAGCAGCGGGGTCTTGTTCTTCTCGGCACTCCGGAAGCTCTGGATCAGCGCCGCCTCGCTGCCACCGACGACCACCTGGTAGTTCAGGTGGAGGTTCTTGACCAGGGCCTCGTCGTTGGTCACGTACGACGGGTCACCGTCGAGCAGCTGACCCTTGCCACCGGACTCCGAGGTCTTGAACATCGATGCGTACTTGTTCAGGTTCTTCCAGTTGGTGATGTCCGGGTACTTCTTGGCCATCCACGGCGGGACGTACCAGCCGATGATTCCTTCGTTGCCGGTCATCCCGGCGTCCTGGACGGTCTTCTGGTCCTTCACGTACTTCTGGGTCAGGTCCTCGTGGCCCCAGTTCTCCAGGATCGTGTCGATCGTGCCGCTGGCCATGCCCTGCCAGCCGACCTCCTCCTTCACGTCCTTGTAGCTGACGGTGCAGCCCAGCTTCTCCTGAGCGACCACACCCACGACGTAGGCGTCGGCGACGTACCCGGTCCATGGGTTCACCGCGATGTTGAACTGCCCGCAGCTCTTCCCGGAGCCAGAGGCCTTGTTGTCGCTGATTCCGCCTCCGCCGCAGGCGGAGAGCAGCAGTGCGGCGGCCGCGGTGACGCCGAACAGCTTGAGGTGCAGTGCTCGTCTCATTCGTTCCCTTCTTCCCTGATGTGGCTCCGAGAGGTGGTGCCTGTCAGCCGCGGCCGTAGCGGGCGGCGGAGTAGCGCGCGACTCGATCCAGCATCACCCCCAGCGCGGTGATGGCGATGCCGGCCGCGAGGCCCTTCCCGAAGAGCTGGTCCTGCGAGAAGCCGGACACCACCAGGTAGCCCAGGCTGCCGCCGCCGACGAGTCCACCGATCACGACGACGGAGAGCACGTAGAGCAGGCCCTGGTTGGTGGCCAGCACGAGCGACTCGCGCGCCATGGGCAGCTGGACCTTGGTGATCATCTGCCAGGTGTTGATGCCACTGGCCCGCGCGGCCTCGACCGTGGTGGCCGAGACGCCGCGGATCCCGTCGGCGACCAGCTTGGTCGCGATCGGTACGCCGTACGCCACGCCGGCCACGATCGCGGTGAACCGCGTGGGACCGAACAGGGCCAGAGCAGGCACCAGGTACACGAAGGAGGGGATCGTCTGGAACGTGTCGAGGACGGGGCGGACCCAGGTGTCCACGGTCCGGTTGCGTCCCATCGCGACGCCCAGGACGATCGCCACGATCATGACCAGGATGGTCGCGACCAGCGTCATGGTCAGCGTGATCATGGTGTCGTTCCACAGTCCGGTGCCCAGGATGATCGCCAGGCAGACCGCCACCGCGACCAGGGCTCGACGCCCGCCGAGCACGAAGCCCAGCGCCAGCATGACGAACGCCATCAACCACCACGGTGACTGGGCGAGCAGGTCCTGCAGGGGGTTGAGCAGCCCGTAGGTCACCGCGTTCTTGAACCCGGTGGTGACGGAGTCGACCTTGTCGACGAACCAGTTCACGAAGGTGTTGATCTTCTCGGCGATGTCGGCGCCGATGTTCCACGACTCCGGGAACCGCGCCAGGTCGATGTACTGCCGCGACAACAGGACGCACACGACCACGGGGATCGCCATCGCGCCCAGGACGATGCGTCGGATCAGGGCGGACGGCGTACGCCGTGGTGCCCGGTGGTCCTGGCTTGCCCAACGAGGCAGCTTCTCCAGCACGACGGCGGTGAGCATGACTCCGGGGCTGGAGACCGACGTCAGCTTGCCCTGCGAGCGCTCACGACGCTCGCTGGCGGCGGTGGTCGTGCGGTCGAGCATGATCGCGATCACCACGATCAGGCCGCCGGAGACCGTCGCGGTGCCGACATCGAGGTTCTGCAGCGCCGCCATGACGTCCTGCCCGAGACCGGGACCGGCCACGAACGCCGCGATCACCGCCATCGACAGGGCGGCCATCGTGCACTGGTTGATGCCGACCACGATCGTGCGCCGGGCCATCGGGAGCTGCACCTTGCGCAGCAGCTGACTTCGGGTCAGGCCCATCGAGCCCGCGGCCTCGATCGTGGTGGCCGGCACGGTCCGGATGCCGTGCTCGGTGATTCGGACCAACGGAGGCAGCGCGTAGATGATCGTCAGCACCACCGCCGACGAGGCGCCGATGCTGAAGATCAGGGCCAGTGGCGCCAGGTAGGCGAACGACGGCATCGTCTGCATGATGTCCAGCACCGGGGTGACCGCGGCCGACAGCCATCGCCGTCGCGACATCGCGATGCCCAGCGGTACGCCGATGATGACGCAGACCAGGACCGAGATCACGGTGATGATCAGGGTGTCGACGCCGTCCTGCCAGTAGCCGCACAGGCCGAACAGGAACACGGTCGCCAGCACCATCAGTGCCCACCGTGCGCCCGCCACAGCCAGCCCGATCCAGCCCAGGATCGCCAGCACACCGAGCCAGCCGATCTCGGGGACCGGACGGGTCGCGCTGGGCGTGCTCACCAGCTCCTGGAGCTGGGTCACCACCCAGTTGAAGAAGTCGGAGATGTTGCCGATGACGCCGTGGAAGAACCAGTTGGTCTGGGCGGACGCCTGGATGTCGTCGCGGAGGTCGTTGATCCACCGGTGGAAGTCGTTGAGCTGCTGGAAGCCCGTGGCCAGCGTGTTCTGGTCGTGGAAGACCCGCCACCCCACGACCCACACGACGGCGATCGCGAGCACCTTCCAGCCCGTGTGGCGCTTCTCGTGCGCCACGGCGCGCGGCTGCTCCTCCTTGGGCGGTGGCGCGGCGGCCGGCTCGGGTGCGGTCTCGAGCGTGGTCACGACTGGCGCTCCTCCGCAACCACGACCCGCAGGATGTCCTCGTCGTCGACGATGCCCACGACGCGGTCGCCGTCGACGACCCGGACCGGCCCGTCGGCGGCGAGGACGGCCCGGGCGGCCTCACGCACGATCGTCTCGGCCGGCAGTGCGGGGGCGCCCTCGGCCTCGCCGGGCTTCGGCTCGCGCATCACCCAGCGCAGGGTCAGCACGTGCGAGCGCGGGACGTCGGAGACGAAGTCCTTGACGTAGTCGTCGGCGGGGGCCCCGACGACCTCGTCGGGACGTCCCACCTGGACCACCTCGCCGTCGCGCATGATCAGGATCCGGTCGCCGAGCTTGAGGGCCTCGGCGAGGTCGTGGGTGATGAACACCATCGTCTTGCCGACCTCGTGGTGGAGGCGGATGACCTCGTTCTGCATGTCGCGCCGGATCAGCGGGTCGAGCGCGGAGAACGGCTCGTCGAAGAGCAGCACCTCGGGGTCCGATGCGAGCGCCCGGGCCAGGCCTACGCGCTGCTGCATGCCACCGGAGAGCTGGTCGGGGTAGGAGCGCTCGTAGCCGGAGAGTCCCACCAGGTCGACCATCTCCTGGGCCCGGCCACGACGTTCTCCACGGTCCTCACCGCGGACCTCGAGCCCGAACGCGACGTTGTCGATCACCTGTCGGTGCGGCAGCAGGCCGAAGTGCTGGAACACCATGGCGACGCGCTTACGGCGGAGCTCGCGCAGCGCCTTCTCGTCGCAGGTGGTGATCTCCTCGCGGCCCATCCGAACCGACCCGGCGGTCGGTTCGATCAGTCGGGTGAGCATCCGGACCAGCGTCGACTTGCCGGAGCCGGAGAGGCCCATCACCACGAACACCTCGCCCGGAGCGACGTCGAACGAGACGTTCTTGACGGCCATCACGCAGCCGGTCTTCTCCTGGAGCTCCTTGCGGGACAGGTCGGCATCCGGGGTCCCGATGATCTTGTCGGCGCGAGGACCGAAGATCTTCCAGAGGCCCTCGACCCCGAGGGCGACATCGCCGTTCCGGTCGGCAGCGACCTGGGCGGGTTCCATGGTGGGCGCGGTCATCGGGTGACCTCCTGGTTGTCGGCCGGCTCGTTCGGCTCGGCCGGGTCTGCGGTGGTGACGGAGTTCCGCGGGTCGCCGGGTGGGTAGAGCGGCGTGTTGTCGCGGTAGCGGTAGTACGGCACCTCGGCGGCAGGCAGGGGAGTGTTGCCGAGGATCAGGTCGGCGGCCTTCTCGGCGACCATCATCACCGGCGCGTAGATGTTGCCGTTGGTGACGTAGGGGAAGACCGACGCGTCCACGACGCGCAGGCTCTCGAGCCCGTGCACCTTCATCGTGTCGGGGTCGACCACGGCGTCGTCGCCGACCCCCATCTTGGCCGTGCACGACGGGTGGAGCGCCGTCTCGGCGTCCTTGCGCACCCAGTCGAGGATCTCCTCGTCGGTCTCGACGCCGGGGCCCGGGGAGATCTCACCGTCGTTGTACGCCGCGAGGCCGGGCTGGTTGAGGATGCGGCGCGCGACGCGGACGGCCTCGACCCACTCCTTGCGGTCGGTCGGCGTCGACAGGTAGTTGAACAGCATCGACGGGTGCTCGCGCGGGTCGGTCGAGCGGATCTTCACGTGGCCGCGCGTGTCGGCGTACATCGGGCCGATGTGGACCTGGTAGCCGTGGCCCTCGGCCGGCACGCTGCCGTCGTACCGGATGGCGACCGGCAGGAAGTGGAACATGAGGTTCGGGTAGTCGACGTCCTCGTTGCTGCGCACGAAGCCGCCACCCTCGAAGTGGTTGGTGGCGCCGAGGCCCCGACGGTGGAACAGCCACTGGTAGCCGATCATCGGGCGGTTGCGCCACTTGAGCCCGGGCGCGATCGAGACCGGCTGCTTGGACTTGTACTGGATGTAGACCTCGAGGTGGTCCTGGAGGTTCTGCCCGACACCCGGCAGGTCGGCGACGACGTCGATGCCGAGCGCGCGCAGGTCGTCCGCGTTGCCGACGCCGGACAGCTGGAGCAGCTGAGGCGTGTTGATCGCGCCGCCGCAGAGGATCACCTCGCCGGCGGTCACGGTGCGCTCGAGCCGGCCGCCGCGGACGTAGTCGACCGCGGTCGCACGCGTGCCGTCGAACCGGATGCCGGTGACGAACGCGAGGGTCTCGACGCGGAGGTTCTTCCGGTCCATCACCGGGTGGAGGTAGGCGCGGGCCGCCGAGAGCCGCCGACCGCGGTGGAGGTTGCGGTCGAACTTCGCGAAGCCCTCCTGCCGGTAGCCGTTCACGTCGTCGGTGAGCGGGTAACCGGCGTCCTGGGCGGCCTGGAAGAAGGCACCGAAGAGCGGGTTCTCCGCCGGGCCGCGCTCCAGCACGAGGGGGCCGTCGCCGCCGCGCCAGTCGTCGGCACCGGCGAGGCAGGTCTCCATCCGTTTGAAGTACGGGAGGCAGTGCAGGTAGTCCCACGACTCCATGCCGGGGTCGGCTGCCCACCGCTCGTAGTCCAGCGGGTTGCCGCGCTGGAAGATCATCCCGTTGATGCTGCTCGAGCCGCCGAGCACCTTGCCGCGTGCGTGGTAGATGCGCCGGCCGTTCATCTCGGGCTCGGGGTCCGACTCGTACTTCCAGTCGTAGAAGCGGTTCCCGATCGGGATCGTCAGCGCCGCCGGCATGTGGATGAACGGGTCGATCTTGAAGTCGGAGCGGCCCGCCTCGAGCACCAGCACGCTGGTGCCCGGGTCGGCGCTGAGCCGGTTGGCCAGCGCACAGCCCGCGGAGCCTCCGCCCACGATGACGACGTCGTAGGAGTCGCGCCGACTCACCGTGCGCCTCCGAACCACTGCTGCACCTGGGGGTCGATGTTGTGCCAGATGTGCTTGGTCTCGCGGTACTCCTCGAGCCCCGCGTGCCCGAGCTCGCGGCCGATCCCGGACTGCTTGTAGCCGCCCCATTCCGCCTGCGGCACGTAGGGGTGGTAGTCGTTGATCCAGACCGTGCCCATGCGCAGCCGACCCGCGACTCGCTGCGCCTTGCCGGCGTCCTGGGTCCAGACCGCGCCCGCCAGCCCGTACGTCGAGTCGTTGGCGATGGCGACGGCCTCGTCCTCGGTGGTGAACGTCTCCACGGTCAGCACCGGGCCGAACGACTCGTCCTGCGTCACCGACATCCGGGCGTGGCAGCGGTCGAGGACCGTTGGCAGGTAGTAGAAGCCGTCGGCCAGTGCCGGGTCGTCGGGTCGCTCGCCCCCGCAACGCAGGACCGCGCCCTCGGCGATGCCGGCGGCGACGTACTTCTCGACCTTCTCGAGGTGCTGTGCGCTCGTGAGCGGGCCGGTCTCGGCCTTCTCGTCGAAGGGACCGCCGAGCCGGATGCGCTTCGCCCGCGCGACGACCTCGTCGACGAACTCGTCGTGGATCGACTCCTGGACCACCAGCCGGGCACCGGCCGAGCAGACCTGCCCGGAGTGCAGGAACACCGCCGTCAGCGCGAAGTCCAGGGCGACCTCGAGGTCGGCGTCGGCGAAGACGATGTTGGGATTCTTGCCGCCGAGCTCGAGCGCCACCCGCTTGATGCTCTCGGACGCCGCAGCCATCAGGCGTCGGCCGGTGGGCACGCTGCCAGTGAAGGAGATCAGGTCGACGCGGGGATCCGAGGCGAGCGGCGCACCTGCCTCCGCGCCGGCCCCGAGCACCAGGTTGCCGACGCCGTCGGGAAGTCCGGCCTCGGCCAGGAGGTGCATCAGCTTGATCGCGGTGTGCGGGGTGATCTCGCTGGGCTTGAGCACGAACGTGTTGCCGGCGGCCAGGCAGGGTGCGACCTTCCACGAGGTCTGGAGCAGCGGGTAGTTCCAGGGCGTGATCAGCCCGCAGACGCCGATCGGCTCGTGGACGATCCGGCTGACCACCCCGGGGTTGCCGGTGTCGACCATGCGACCGGCGTCCTCGTCGGCGACGTGACCGTAGTACCGCGTGACCCGGACGACGTCGTCGACGTCGTACTCCGCCTCGACGAGCCGCTTGCCCGTGTCGAGCGACTCCGCGCGGGCGATCTCCGCCTTGTCGCGCTCGAGCAGGTCGGCGAGCCGGAGGAGCAGGTCTCCGCGCTCGCGGGCGGAGGTGTGGGGCCAGGGCCCGTGGTGGAACGCGTCGTACGCCGCCCCGATCGCGGCCTCGGTGTCGGCGGCAGTGGCCTCGTCGACCTCGCCGACCAGCGAACCGTCGGCCGGGCAGCGGATCTCACGTCGGCCACCCGCGTGCGCACTACGCCACTGGCCACCCACCAAGATGTCCGGCACTGACTCCGCCTCCCCGTTGCGCATGATGCAACTCATTGCCCCAGGCGCAACTTATGCCACAGAGAATGGTCGGGTGCCGCGCGCACGTCAAGGGTCGAGCGGCCCCTGATCGTGACCCACGTCACACCGGGCCGGGGTCGTCAGCCGACCGGATCGTTCCAGCCGAGCCGGAAGGACACCTCGGCCGCGGCTGCGACCAGCTCCTTGACCGCGGTCTCGAGGGCCTCGCCGTTGAGCCGGAAGCTCGCGCCGGAGACGCTCATCGAGGCGATGATGTCGCCCGGTGCGTTGCGGATGGGTGCTGCGACGGCGGTGAGGCCCTGCTCGAGCTCGTCGACCGCGACGGCGTACCCACGTTCGCGGACCTCGGCGAGCTCCTGGATCAGCGGAGCCTTGCGGGTGATCGTCCGGCTCGTGTAGCCGGGCAACGAGCCGAGCACCTCCTGGAGGCGCGACTCGTCGAGCTCGCTCAGCAGGATCTTGCCGTTGCTCGTCGCATGCAGCGGGATGTGCTGCCCCACCCAGTTGTGCGACTGCAGGGCCGAGGAGCCGGCCACCTGGTCGAGGTACAGCGCCGAGTGTCCGGCGAGGACGGCGAGGTTCACCGTCTCGCCGGTGGTCGCCGCGAGGCGACGGCAGATCTGGCGTGCCTCCTGCACGACGTCGAGCCGTGCAGTGGTGGCGCCGGCCAGTCGGAGGACGCCGACGCCGAGGCGGTACTTGCCGCGGTCACCGGTCTGCTCCACGAGGTCGTGGCTCTCCAGTGTCGACATCAGCCGGAACGCCGTGCTCTTGTGGACGTCGAGCTCGGCGGCGACCTCGGTGACCCCCGCGACGCCGGCGCGTGCCAGTGCCTCCAGGATGGTCAGCGCCCGGTCGACCGACTGGACGGGCTCGACGGCACGGTCATCGGACATGCGTGGCAGCGTACCGCCGAGTTGCGCATCGCGCGACGGAGTCGCTGTAGGCGCAACAGGCGGTGTCAGCGGAAGACGACGGTCCGGGTGCCGTTGAGGAGCACCCGCGACTCCGCGTGCCAGCGCACCGCCCGGGACAGCACCTGCGCCTCGACGTCGCGGCCCGCGGCGACCAGCTGCTCGCGGGTGTGCCCGTGGTCGACCCGGATCACGTCCTGCTCGATGATCGGCCCCTCGTCCAGGTCGGCGGTGACGTAGTGGGCGGTCGCGCCGATCAGCTTCACACCGCGGTCGTGCGCCTGGTGGTAGGGCTTGGCGCCCTTGAAGCTCGGCAGGAAGGAGTGGTGGATGTTGATGACCCGGCCCGACAGCCTGCGGCACAGGTCGTCGGACAGGACCTGCATGTAGCGGGCCAGGACCACCAGGTGGATGCCGTGCCTCTCGACGAGCTCGAGCAGCTGAGCCTCGGCCGCGGCTTTGGTGTCCGGCGTCACCGGGAGGTGGACGTAGTCGATGCCGTACGCCTTGGCCAACGGCTCGGCGTCCAGGTGGTTGGACACGATCACCGGGATCTCGATCTGCAGGGATCCGGTGCTGTGCCGGAACAGCAGGTCGTTGAGGCAGTGCAGGTGGCCCGACACCATCAGCAAGGTGCGGTACGGCGCACGGGCGTCCCAGAGCCGGAAGTCCATCGCGTACTCCTGCGCGACGGGGCCGAAGTCGGCGCGCAGCTGCTCGGCGGTCGTCCCGGTGCCGGAGACCTCGAAGCCCATCCGCATGAAGAAGCGGCCGGTCTCGAGGTCGTCGTACTGCTGGCTCTCGATGATGTTGCCGCCGTGGTCGACCAGGAAGCCGGTCACGGCGTGCACGATCCCGGGACGGTCCGGGCAGATGATCGTCAGGACGAAGTCGCCGGCGGCCGCCCCGCCGGTCGCCGAGGTGAGTGACATCGCGCGTCCTCCTCAGTCGCCGAGCTCGGCACGACGGCGCTTGACGTACTCGGCGAGCTCCTCGCGGATCGCGTCGTCGAGCGGCGGAGCCTCGTAGTCGGCGAGGACCTGGCGGTAGATGTCGCCGGCCCGGGCCGCCGTGTCGTGGCCACCGTTGCGGCTCCAGCGCTCGAAGTTCTCCGACGACGAGAGCAGCGGCCGGTAGAAGCAGTCGCGGAAGCGCTCGAGCGTGTGCATCGCGCCGAGGAAGTGACCGCCGTGCCCGACCTCGACGTGGGCGTCGAAGGCCAGCGAGCCCTCGTCGATCTCCAGCGGGGTGAACTCGTGCTGGAGCATCTGCACGAGCTCGATGTCGATGATGAACTTCTCGTAGCCCGCCACGAGGCCGCCCTCGAGCCAGCCTGCCGAGTGCATGACCCAGTTGGTGCCGGCCAGGAACGTCGGCAGCAGCGTCATCAGGGCCTCGTAGCCGGCCTGGGCGTCGGGGACCTGGGAGGAGGTCAGACCGCCGCCGGTGCGGAACGGGAGCCCGAAGTGGCGGGCGATCTGGCCGGTGCACAGCAGCCCGATTCCTGACTCGGGCGTGCCGAACGTGGGCGAGCCGGACTGCATGTCGATGTTGGAGAGGAACGAGCCGAAGACGACGGGGCATCCGGGCCGGATCAACTGCGAGAGCGCGATGCCGGTGAGCGCCTCGGCCATCTGTTGGGCGAGCGCCGCCGGGATCGTCACCGGTGACATCGCGCCCATCAGGATGAACGGCGTGAGCACGACCGCCTGGTTGGCCTCGGAGTACTCGAACTGGGCCTCGAGCATCCGGGAGTCCCAGCGGAGGGGGGAGTTGCAGTTGATCAGCGAGATCGTCGCGGGCGTCTCCTCGATCTTGTCGCGACCGCCGAAGAGGATCGAGGACATCGCGATGGTGTCGGCGGCGTTCACGCCCGACACGACGTTGCCCATGTAGATCTTGTCGGTCAGTGTCTGCAGCGCGTACGTCATGTCGAGGTGACGGCTGTCGAGCGGGGTGTCGTTCGGCTCGCAGATCACGCCGCCGGCCGAGTCGAGCACCGAGTAGGACTGCGCGAGGCGCGTGAAGTTCTCGAAGTCCGCCATCGTCGCGTCGCGGCGTACGGCGCCCTCACGGACGAACGGCGGCCCGTAGACGGCGCCGAACACCATCGAGTCGCCGCCGATGTGCACGTCGTTGTCGTGGTTGCGCGCCTGGATGTCGAACTCCCGCGGCGCCTTCGCCACCTGCTCGAGGACGAACTCGGGGTCGAAGAACACCTTGTTCTCCTCGACCTTCTGGCCGGCCCGCCGGAACAGCTCCAGGGCGCGTTCGTCCATGAACTCCACGCCGACCTCGCTGACCAGCCGGCGCCAGGCGGCGTCGAGCTTGGCCATCGCGTCCTCCGAGAGCACCTCGTAACGCGGCATGCGGTTGCGGAACATCGCTCCTCCGTTGTGTGGACCGGCTCGGCGTGACGTGTCGGCGTGGATCTTGACCCGCGCTCGGGCGGCAGCCTAGCCTCATCATGTGGATGTCAGTTCCACATCATGGAACACCGATCGACGGGACGCAACGATGCCGGAGCCGGCGAAGGGCACGCAGGCGGTCGAGCGCGCCGCTGCGTTGGTCGCGGCCGCCGTGCGCGCCGACGAGCCGCTCGGCTTCGCCGAGCTCGTGGAGTCCTGCGACCTGGCGAAGTCGACCGCGTCGCGCCTGCTCACCGCTCTCGAGCGCGCGGAGCTGCTGGAGCGTGACTCCGTCGGGCTGTATCGGGCAGGGCCGCTCTTCTGGCTGTACGCCGCCCGGCACGACCGCTGGGACGAGCTGGTCCGCCTGGCCACGCCGACGCTGGAGCAGGTCGGTGAGGACACCCGCGAGACCGTCAACCTCGCCGTGGCGCAAGGTGAGCGGGTCGTCCAGGTCGGTCAGGTCGACAGCCAGTACATGCTCGGCACCCGCGACTGGACCCAGATCGAGGTGCCGCCGCACGCGTCAGCGCTCGGCAAGGTGCTCTACGCCTTCGCCGCGCTGCCCGCGCCGCGCGGACGGCTGCAGCGGCTGACGCCGAAGACCGTCTCCGACGGGGTCGCCCTCGAGCAGCAGCTCGCGCAGACGCGGCGCCGGGGCTGGGCCGTGACGGTCGACGAGCTCGAGATCGGTCTGAGCGGTGTCGCCGTACCGGTCCGTGACGGCAACGGTGACGTCGTGGCCGCGCTCGGCGTCTCCGGACCCACACAGCGTTTCCAAGGCCGGGTGGACGAGATCGGTCGGCTGCTCACCGACCGGGCCCATGGGCTCTCCGCCCTCCTGGAACGAGGGAGCAACCAACAACGACGTGATGGAAAGGAAGGGGCGGCATGAGCAGCCTGACACCCGAAGAGATCCTCCAGGGTCTCTACGACGAGACGCTGGTCGGCAACGGTCCCCGCGTGCTCGAGCTGACGCACGAAGGCCTCGAGCTGCAGATGGAGCCACAGTCGCTCCTCTTCGACGCGCTCATCCCTTCCCTGGAGGAGGTCGGCGCGCGGTTCGAGCGGGGCGACTTCTTCGTCCCCGAGATGCTGATCGCCGGCCGAGCGATGGCCGGCGCCATGGAGGTGCTGCGCCCGCTGCTCGCCGAGACCGGCGTCGAGACCATCGGTCGCTTCGTGATGGGCACCGTGCAGGGCGACGTGCACGACATCGGCAAGAACCTCGTCAACATCATGCTCGAGGGCGCCGGATTCACCGTCTACGGCCTCGGGGTGAACGTCGCGCCGGAGACGTTCGTAGAGAAGATCAACGAGCACGAGCCCGACATCGTCGGCTTCTCCGCCTTCCTGACGACGACCATGCCGATGTTCAAGGCGAACATCAACGCGCTGCAGAAGGCCGGGATCCGCGACGACGTGATCGTCATGGTCGGCGGCGCGCCGGTGACGCAGGAGTACGCGGACGCGGTCGGTGCCGACGGCTACGCCGCGGACGCGTCGACCGCCGTGCGCCTTGCCAAGGACCTGATCGAGAAGCGCTGGTCTGCG
>DASSTL010000128.1:0-10476 GCA_035707985.1 Nocardioides sp.
CCGGAGAAGAGGATGCGCGCGAGCTCGACCCGGCGGCGTTGTCCGCCGGAGAGCGTGCGCAGCGGCTGGGTCATCAACCGGTCCTCGATGCCGAGCGACGCCGCGATCTGCGCGGCCTCGGCCTCGGCGGCGTACCCGCCCCCGGCGTGCAGCTCGGCGTCGGCACGCTCGTAACGCTTCATGCCGCGCTCGCGCACGGCGGGGTCGTCGCTGGCCATCTCCCGCTCGGCCTCGCGGAGCCGGCGTACGACGTCGTCGAGGCCGCGCGCGGACAGGATCCGCTCGCGCACGGGTACGTCGGGGTCCCCGGTCCGCGGGTCCTGGGGCAGATAGCCGACCGAGCCGGTCGAGGTCACCTGACCCGACGCGGGCAGGCCCTCGCCGGCGAGGATCCGGGTCAGGGTCGTCTTGCCGGCTCCGTTGCGCCCGACCAGTCCCACCTTGTCCCCGGGCCCGACCCGGAACGAGACGTCGTGCATCAGCAACCGCGCCCCGGCTCGGACCTCGAGCTGCTGGGCACTGATCATCAGGCTGGCTAGTGTAGGGCCGCCGGGGCCAGCCCTTCGTGGCCCCCTGACACCTCTCGAGGAGCCGACCATGCGGTTCAACCCGAAGGCACGGCTGGACACGAGTCGGGTTCGCGACGGCGGCGGCTCGGGCGGCATGGGCGGCGGCATGGGCGGCGGCATGGGCGGCGGCGGGATGCGGATCCCGCTCCCCGGAGGCACCAAGGCCGGTGGCGGAGTCGGGCTGGTGCTGATCATCGTCGTCCTGATCATCAGCCAGTGCAGCGGCGTCGACCTGACCGGTGCGCTGAACGGCGCCACCAGCGGCTACACCACCAGCCGCTTCCAGGGCGACAACACGGCGTACCAGAACTGCCAGACCGGGGCGGATGCCAACGAGCATCCCGACACGTGCGGCGTGGTGGCGGTCGAGAACTCCCTGGTCGACTACTGGAACGACACGCTCGCCCAGCAGGCACCGAACAAGCGTTTCCAGCCGGAGACCGCCATCACGACGTTCTCCGGAGGTACGCCGAGCGGTTGCGGCCAGGCGTCGTCACAGATGGGCCCGTTCTACTGTCCGAACGACCAGACCATCTACTTCGACCCCACGTTCTTCCGCGACATCCTCCAGGGACAGCTGAACGGCCCGTCCGGAGCCTTCGTCGAGCCCTACGTCATCGCTCACGAGTTCGGGCACCACATCCAGAACCTGCTGGGCACCATGAACAAGGTGAAGACCCAGCAGGGTCCGAACAGCGATTCGGTGCGGCTCGAGCTCCAGGCCGACTGTTACGCCGGCATGTGGGCCCGCAGCGCGGCACAGACCGAGGACAGCCAGGGCAACGTGCTGATCCAGGACCTCACCGACCAGGACATCCAGGAAGCGATCGCCGCGGCGAAGGCCGTCGGCGACGACACGATCCAGAGGACCACCACCGGCGACGTCAACCCGGAGCAGTGGACGCACGGCTCGTCCGCGGCGCGGGTCACCTGGTTCATGACCGGCTACCAGAACGGCACGCTCACGGCCTGCAACACCTTCAACGGCCAGCCCGTCGAGTAGTTCGACCGCTTCCTACCGCTCGTCCACTACGGTGCACCCTGAGAACGACCAGGGAGGCATACGACAGTGCAGTCGGACATCGAGATCGCCAACGCCGCAACGCTGCGTCCCATCCGGGACGTGGCGGCCGACACTCTCGGGATCGACGAAGAACATCTGGTGCCCTACGGGCACTACAAGGCCAAGGTCGACCTGGGCTATCTGAGCTCGCTCGCCGACCGGCCGCTCGGGAAGCTCGTGCTGGTGACGGCGCTCTCCCCCACCCCGGCGGGCGAGGGCAAGACCACGACCACGGTGGGGCTGACCGACGCCCTCCACGGGCTCGGGCACAAGACGATCGCCTGCCTGCGTGAGCCATCGCTGGGTCCGGTCTTCGGCATGAAGGGCGGTGCCGCGGGCGGCGGCTACAGCCAGGTGGTGCCGATGGCCGACATCAACCTGCACTTCACCGGCGACTTCGCCGCCATCGCGCTCGCGAACAACCTGCTCGCGGCGATGATCGACAACCACATCCACCACGGCAACGAGCTCGACATCGACGTCCGCAGCATCACCTGGAAGCGCGTCGTCGACATGAACGACCGGGCGCTCCGCCAGATCACGGTCGCCCTGGGCGGGCCCGCCAACGGCTACCCGCGCGAGGACGGCTTCGACATCGTCGTCGCCTCGGAGCTGATGGCGATCTTCTGCCTCACCGAGTCGTGGGAGGACCTCAAGCGCCGGATCGGCGACATCGTGATCGGCTGGTCGCGCACGCAGAAGCCGGTCACCGCCCGCGAGCTCAAGGCCGACGGCCCCATGGCGGTCCTGCTCCGCGACGCGCTCGCCCCCAACCTCGTGCAGACCCTCGGCGGTGCGCCGGCGTTCGTGCACGGTGGGCCGTTCGCCAACATCGCCCACGGCTGCAGCTCGGTGACGGCGACCAGGGCGGGTCTCCGGCTCGCCGACATCGTCGTCACCGAGGCGGGCTTCGGCGCGGACCTCGGCGCCGAGAAGTTCGTCGACATCAAGTGCCGCAAGTCGGGCCTCCGGCCGGATGCCGCGGTGCTCGTCGCGACGGTGCGCGCGCTCAAGTACCACGGCGGTGTCGCGCTCAAGGACCTCGGCTCCGAGGACCTCGGAGCGCTCGAGGACGGCTTCGCCAACGTACGCCGTCACCTCGACAACATGCGCAACTCCTACGGCATCCCCTGCGTCGTCGCGATCAACCGCTTCCCGACCGACACCGACGCCGAGATCGCCAAGGTCGTCGACCTCGTCGGCGCCGAGGGCGTGAGGGCGTTCCCGGCGACGCACTTCGTCGACGGTGGCGACGGCGCGGTCGACCTGGCCCAGGGCCTGCTCCAGGTGCTGGACGAGCCCTCGCCGTACACCTTCTCGTTCACCTACCCCGACGAGGCGTCGCTGACCGAGAAGGTCGAGGCGGTGGCGACGAAGCTCTGGGGCGCGGGCGGGGTGACCTGGGACCCGAAGGCCCGGCGCCGGCTCGAGCGGATCGAGCGCGACGGGTACGGCCACCTGCCGATCTGCGTGGCGAAGACGCAGTACTCCTTCTCGACCGACCCCAAGCTGCTCGGCGCACCGACCGGGCACGAGCTCAACGTCCGCGAGGTCCGGCTCTCCGCGGGCGCCGGCTTCGTCGTCCTGGTCTGCGGTGACGTCATGACCATGCCGGGCCTGCCGAAGGAGCCGTCCGCGTGGAAGATCGACCTGGCTCCGGACGGAACCATCACCGGCCTATCGTGACCCCTCGGGTCACAGCAGTGACTCGATGAGGGGGAACTGCCGCTGGAGGCGACGGAGGTACGGCGCCACGGCCGGGTGGCGGTACTTGCCGGCCAGGGCGCCTTCGCCCCCGGCGACCCGGGCGAGCGCCCACTCGGCGCGCGACAGGGCGGTGTACGCCGCGCTCACCTTCATGCCGAACGCGACCTCCTCGCCGGTGGCGAGCCCGACGGGCAGACCGAGCAGGTAGGCGTCCAGCAGCGGCTCGGCGTCCTCGCGCGCGTTCTGGAGGAACAGCCCGAGATCGGCCCCGACCGGGCCCCTCCCGAGCGTGCTCCAGTCGATCGCCACGACGTCGTCACCATGCCGGCCCGGAAGGTTCTGGGCGGCGGGGTCGCCGTGCTGCGGCACCTGCGGCAGGGCGTCGAGCTCACGCAGCAACGTCTCGCGCCGCGACCAGAGCCGCTCGGCCACGTCGGCGACCGTCGTGCGCGCGAGAGTCGGCCAGCCACCACGTCGCTCGACGCGTCGGAGCCGGTCACGCAGCTGACCGACGGCGAGCCATCGGTGCCTCCCGAGGTCGGCACCGGCGAACCGGCCCAGGGCGTGTGCGACGTACAGGCCGTTCAGGGCGGCGTCCTCGACCCACTCGCTGGTCAGGGTGATGCCTTCGTCGTCCTCCTCGACCTCGATCGGGGTCGCCCGCAGGCCCGGGGTCTCCGCCGTGATCCCGCTGATGGCCACGTCGGCCTCGCGACGCCAGTACGAGAAGTGGTGAGGGTCGGAGAACTCGGGCGGGTCGTCGGGGCCCGGCGCGGCCAGCCGTTTCACCACGAGCGGGTGTCCGGCGCGCTCAGTGCGCCAGACGCCGACGGTCGAGGTCCCGGTGCCGCCGGTCAGGGCGTGCCAGGCGGGATCGGGCTCCCACATGCGGCACATAGTGGCAGAGGGTTTGCGGCGGAGGCGGCAAATCCCGTCCCGGCGCGTCAGTGCGCGTCGCGCCGGGCGAAGGCCGCCTGGCCGGCCCCGCTCAGGATCGCGGCCACCAGCAGCAGGACGACGAACGGCGTCCACCGGAAGGGCTCGGCCGGCACGAGTGCCAGGTGGTGGTACGGCGAGACCCCCTGCACCCAGTCCGGCAGATGGAACAGCGGCCCGAAGAACAGCATCACCACGCCGAGCGCCAGCCCCAGCCACGCGAGGTACGCCGCGCGGGGCACGGCGCCGTACAGGAGACGCGCCAGACCGGCCAGCACCAGGCAGGGCGCCAGGTAGCCCAGGGACTCGACCAGGAACGGCCCCACCCGAGTGCCGTCGCCGGTCACCGTGGCGAAGCCCAGACCCAGTCCCAGCCCGCCAGCGAGCAGCACGAGGACCGTGCCGGCCACGGTGGTCGCGATGTGCCCCAGCAGCCAGCGTCGACGCGGCAGTCCCGTGGCGAGCAGAGCCTCGAGGCGTCCCTCGTCCTCCTCCGAGCGCGGGCGGAGCGCGGACGACACGGTGAACCCGGCGGCGACGAGCGCGATGGTCACGAGTGCCACCGCGTAGAACCCATCGACCAGACTGCCGCCGCCCTGGGCGAACACGTCGCGGGACGTCGTGGAGTCGCCGATCAAGGTGTCGACGTCGTCCCCGATCGAGCCGTAGGCGAACCCGAGCAGCAGGATCCCGACCGTCCATCCCACGACGGCCCCGCGCTGGAGGTGCCAGGCCAGGCCGAGCGCGGAGGCGAGGTTCGGTGACGCGCGGTCGGGTCCGGGTCGGGCGGCCCAGAGCCCACCGCCGAAGTCCCGGCGCGCGAACAGCAGGTAGGCCGCGCCTATGCAGACGGCCGCGAGTGCGATCAGCAGCAGAGCCGGCCACCACCGCAGCCCGGAGTAGGGATGCATCGCCTGGTACCAGCCGATCGGCGAGAGCCACGACAGCACCGGGTTGCCGACGTCGCCGATGGCCCGCAGTGCGTAGGCGACGGCGATGGCGGTGCCGGCCACCCCGTACATGCTGCGGGTGGACGAGGTCAGCTGCGCCGCCACGACCGCTGTCCCGGTGAACACCCACCCACACAAGGTCAGGCCCACGCCGACGGCGATCGAGTCCGCGACGGCCAGGGGGAACGCCGCCAGGCTGACCGCGACGACCGCCCCGACGACGACGTTGGCGAGGAGGCCGTTGATGACCGCCGCACTCAGCGACGCGTGCCGGCTGACAGCGGACGACCGCAGCAGCTCGTCGCGGCCGCTCTCCTCCTCCGCGCGGGTGTGCCGCCCGACGAGGAACATGCTCATCAGGCCAACGGTGACGGCTCCGAACGCCGAGGCCTGCCACATCACCTGGCCGCCGATGGTGTTGAGAGCGCGGGCGGGACCGGCCATCGCGATGAACGCCGTGTTGGACTCCATGCTCGCGGCGGCCTTGTCGAAGTCCGCCTGCGTCACGTACAGACCCTTCACGCTGACGGCCTGGCTGTAGTACAGCGTGGCGATCCCGACCGTCCACCAGAGGTACTGCCACCGGTCCCTGCGCAGGAACGCGCGCAGGAACGTGCCGGACCCGGTCACGACGCGTCCGCCTCCTCCCCCGGCTCGATCCGGTCTCCGTAGTGCCGGAGGAACAGCTCCTCCAAGGTCGGCGGGGAGGCCGTCATCGTCCGGATCCCCGCGCGGTGCAGCAGCCCGATCGCGGCATCCAGGCGAGGGGTGTCCACCTCGAAGGCCACCCGCGTCCCCTCGACGTCGACGTCGTGGACACCGGGCAGCTCGCTCAGCCCGACCACCGGCTGGCTCAGCTCTGCGACGACGGACGTGCGGGTGAGATGGCGGAGCTCGGCGAGCGTGCCGGACTCCACCCTTCGGCCGGACCGGATGATGCTCACCCGGTCGCACAGGCGCTCGACCTCGGCCAGGATGTGGCTCGACAGCAGCACGGTGCCGCCGTCGGCGCGGAACCGCTCGACGTACTCCTGGAAGACCGACTCCATGATCGGGTCAAGGCCGGAGGTGGGCTCGTCGAGCACGAGCAGCTCGACCGGGGAGGCAAGGGCCGCCACGAGCGCGACCTTCTGCCGGTTGCCCTTGGAGTAGCTGCGCCCCTTCTTCGTCGGGTCCAGCTCGAAGCGCTCCACGAGCTCGCGCCGGCGGTCCTCGTCCAGACCGCCCCGGAGCCGGCCCAGCAGGTCGATCACCTGACCGCCGGTCAGGTTCGGCCAGAGGTTCACCTCCCCCGGCACGTAGGCCAGCCGGCGATGCAGGCTCGCGGCGTCCGACCAGGGGTCGCCGCCGAACAGCCGCACCTCCCCCGCGTCCTTGCGCAGCATCCCGAGCAGCACGCGGATGGTCGTCGACTTGCCCGCGCCGTTCGGGCCCAGGAAGCCGTGCACCTCCCCCGGTGTCACCTCCAGGTCCAGGCCGTCCAGGGCCCGGGTGGCGCCGAACGTCTTCACGAGTCCAGAGATCTCGACGATGGGTTGTTCCACGCTTTCCACGCTACACAACTTTCAATAGATTCTGAACTGAATAGAATGTGACCATGTCGACCCCCGAGCAGCGTGCCGCCTTCGTCGAGCGGCTGGGTGCCGCCCTGACGTCGGCCGGCCTCGCCCGGCTCCCGTCCCGGATCTTCGCCGCCGTCCTGGTCGACGAGGACGGCCGGATGACCGCCTCCGAGATCGGCGAGACCCTCGGCGTGAGCCCCGCCGCGGTCTCGGGCGCGGTCAAGTACCTCGACGGCGTCGGGATGGTCCGACGCGAGCGAGAGCGCGGGTCACGCCGCGACGTCTTCGTCGTGGACGACGAGGCGTGGCACGACACGTTGCTCCAGGCGGACAACATCTACCGCCCGATGATCAACGCGCTCTCCCAGGGCATCGACGACCTGGGGCCGGACGACCCGGCCACCGAGCGGCTCGTCGTGTCGCGGGAGTTCATGGAGTTCCTCCTCGAGGAGCTGAAGGGCATCAACGACCGATGGACCGCCCGCAGGCGCCGGATCGGCGAGTCGTGACCTAGGGTCACGTCGTGACCGAACTGCTCGACACCACCGCCCGTTCCCTGCACCGGATCGCCCTCGGGAAGCAGCGCGAGGGCCGAGTGCCCGGCCTGTACGCCGCGGTCTGCCGGGGTGGCGAGCGCCTCTGGGGCGAAGGCATCGGGCGCGCCGATGTCAGCGGTGAGCAACCACCCGGTCCCGACGACCAGTTCCTGATCGCGTCGAACACCAAGACCTTCATCGCGGTGATGGTCATGCAGCTGCGCGACGAGGGCCGGCTGTCCCTCGACGACCTGCTCGGCGACCACGTGCCCGAGGTGTCGCACCCGATCACCATCCGCCAGTGCCTGGCGCACGTCTCGGGCATGGCCCGAGAGCCGCTCGGCGACGTCTGGGAGACCCTCGAGAACCCGACCGCCAAGGAGCTTCGACGCGACTTCGACGACGTCGAGCGGGTCCTCCGGCCCCACCAGCACTGGCACTACTCGAACGTCGTCTACGCCATGCTCGGCCAGCTGATCGAGGAGCTCGACGGCCGCTCGTGGGAGGAGTCGCTGCGCGCGCGTCTCCTCGAGCCGCTGGGGATGCGGCGTACCAGCAACGGCTTCGACGACGGGCCGCACGTCACCGGCTACTACGTGCCGCCGTACGACGACGTACCGCGACCGGAGCCGGTGATGGACCTCAAGGGCCTGGCGCCCTGCGGCGGCCTCGCCAGCACCGCGAACGACCTGGCGACGTGGTCGGCATTCGTCGCCGACCCCGGCGACCTGCTGTCCGCCGACACGCTCGAGGAGATGTGCCAGCCGCAGATCCTGCTCAACCCGGAGAGCTGGAACGCCGCGATGGGGCTGGGCTTCTTCCTGATCCGGTCGGGCAACGGTCGCACGTACGTCGGTCACACCGGCGGCATGCCCGGCCACATCACCGGCGTCTTCACCCATCGCGAGTCCGGCACCGGCGGGATCGTGCTGATGAACAACACCGCTCCCCCGGCACCCGACGCCTTCGCGGTCGAGCTCGTCGAGCACGTCCTCGAGCACGACCCCGTCGAGGAGGAGCCGTGGCAGCCCGGCACGTCTGTTCCTGACGAGCTGCGCCCGATCCTCGGCCGGTGGTTCTCCGAAGGTCAGCCGTTCGTGTTCTGGGTCGAGCAGGGCGAGCTGCGGGCCCGCATCGACAAGCCGGCCGCGGCGAACCTCGCACCCTCGCGCTTCGTGCGGGTCGAGGACGACGTCTACCGCGACGTCTCGGGTCGCGAGCGGGGCGAGCTCCTGCGGGTCACCCGCGACGCCGACGGCAGTGTCAGCAAGCTGAACTGGGCGACGTACCTCTTCACGCGCGAGCCGATCGCCTTCGGCGAGCACCTGCGCTGACGCTCACTCGGGTCCGGCGACCGCGTGCGGGGCGTACGCCGCCTCGAGCCGTGCGCAGGCGTCCTGGTCCAGCACGAGATCGACGGACGCGAGCGCGTCCTCGAGGTGCGCGGCCTTGGTCACGCCGACGACCGGCGCCGTGACCCCCGGACGCCCGAGCAGCCAGGCGAGGGCGACCTGCGCCGGCGGTCGGCCCAGCTCGGCAGCGACCTCGACGAGGGCATCCACCACGTCGAAGTCGGCGTCGCTGTAGAGCTGACCGGCAGCCGGGTCGTTGCCCGACCGTGTCGTGCTCCCGCCCCCGCCGCGGGTGCGGCTCCCGGTCAGGAGCCCGCGCGCGAGCGGGCTGTAGGGAAGCACCCCGACGCCCTGGTCGACGCACAGCGGCACCATCTCGCGCTCCTCCTCGCGATAGGCGAGGTGATAGTGGTTCTGCATCGCGACGAACCGGTGCCACCCGTGTCGCTCAGCGACGTGCTGCGCCGTCGCGAACTGCCAGGCGTACATGCTCGACGCCCCCACGTAGCGCGCCTTCCCGGCACGGACGACCGTGTCGAGCGCCTCCATGGTCTCCTCGACGGGCGTCTCGTGGTCCCAGCGGTGCACGTAGTAGAGGTCGACATGGTCGGTGCCGAGCCGCCGGAGGGACGCGTCGATCGAGGCGAGGACGTGCCGTCGCGAGAGCCCGCGGTCACCCGGGGCGTCCGACATCGGGTAGTAGACCTTGGTCGAGAGCACGTAGTCCTCGCGGCGGGCGAACATCTCTCGGAGCAGCCGACCGGTCACCTCCTCGCTGGCGCCACGGTCGTAGACGTCGGATGTGTCGTACGCCGTGATGCCGGCCTCGGCCGCGCGGCGTACCAAGGGGCGGGCGGCGTCGAGGTCGAGGTGCCAGGCACGCCGGGAGTGATCGCCGAAGCTCATCATCCCGAGCACGAGCCGCGAGACCTCGAGCCCGCTGCTGCCGACGTGGGCGTACCTCACCCGGTCACCTCGCCGGGTCGGTGGAGTGCCACCGCGGCACCGACCAGGGCGACGCCGAGGAGCTCGACATGGGTGGGCACCTGACCCAGGATGACCAGACCGCACGCGGTGGCGGTGACGGGGAGCAGAGCGAGCATCAGCGCGTAGGTGGCGCGTGGCAGCCGGGCCATCGCCCACTGGTCGGCGACGTACGGGATGACGGTCGAGCAGATGCCGACCCCGACACCCCACAGCAGCCAGGACGGATGGCTGAACGCCGGCGTCGCCTGGGCGAGCCCGACCGGTGTGGCGAGCACAGCCGCGACCACGACGGCCACCGCGAGGCGGTCTATGCCACCCGGCCCCGAGATGCGGTGCCCGAGGACGACGTACAGGACGAAGCCGACGCAGTTGGCGCCCGCCCAGAGGAGCCCGGACACGCTGCCGGCGAGGCTGACCTGGGTCAGCAGCGCGACGCCGCCGCACACCAGGGCCAGTGCGACGGAGTTGCGCCGCGAGCGCACGCCGTACGCCGCCAGTGCCACGACGCCGAGGAACTCGATCCCGGCGACGGTGGCGAGGGGTGCGCGATCGAGGGCGAGGTAGAACGCGGCGTTCATGCCGGCCAGCACAGCACCGAGCGCGACCAGGACCCGTCGCTGGGCAGGTGGCGCCGCCCAGAGCACCGACCAGGGGCGTCGCCACAGGGCGAAGACCAGCCCCGCGGACGCGAGTCGTAGCCACGCGACGCCCAGGGCGTCGACGTGGACGAACAGCAGCACGGCGAAGGACGGGCCGAGGTAGTGGAAGGCCGCCCCGAGCACCACGGCACCGAGCCCTGCGGGCGAGGCTCGCT
>DASSTL010000129.1:0-32216 GCA_035707985.1 Nocardioides sp.
CAGAACGCCGACCGGTCGACGTTGCGCTACGAGGTCCCTGAGGGCCAGGACCCGGCGGCGGTGCTGGCCGGGCTCCGGGGGGCCGGGTACGACGCGTCCCCCGACTCCGAGCCGGGGCCGTCCTCGCCGATCGTGATCATCGGTGAGGCCCAGGGCGGCGAACCCGACCGCGAGGCGGTACGCCGTACCCTCACCGAGCTCGACGGCACCAACGTGGTGCCCGAGGAGAGCGCCACCGTACGCCGGTCCCGCGTCCGGTTCGTGGACGAGGCCTGACAGCCGGGCTCAGGCAGGCTCCTCCGAGTTCTCCTCCAGGGCGCGCAGCGCCTCGGCGCCCGGCGGCACACCGAACATGACCTGTCCGCCCGTGCACCGCGCGAGGTCGTCGGCGAAGGTCATGCCGAGGTGACCCTTGGCCAGGAAGCCCGTGGCGCCGGCCCGGATCATCGAAGCCACGATCGAGGCCTGGTTGCTCGCCGAGACGGCGACCACCACGGTCTGCGGGTGGTGCTCACGCAACGCACGGGCCGCCTCCACGCCTCCCGAGGGCATGCGGACGTCCAGCACGACGAGCTGGGCCTGCGTCTCGGCGACCAGCTCGGGCAGGCGCTCGCCGGTCGCGACGTCCGCGACGACCGTGAAGCCCCCGTGCGCCTCCAGCACGTCCACGATGGCGTGACGCATCGTGTCGTCGTCGTCGGCGACGACCACGCGGATGCGACTCATGCGTCCTCCTTCGCACGGGAGGCAGGCCATCGGGAGGTCACGCTTTCACGCTCACGTCCCGGACCGGCGGACACATGCGTTCGCAGTTCCAAGAGCGGTAGTGCGGTTGCACTAGATGTGTGCCACCGTGGTCTAGGGCGAGTACGTGAGGGAGAGTCGCGTGGTCGAGCAAGGGCCGCCTGCCACCACGACGTCGGCACGCCCGATCCGCGTGCTGATCGTCGACGATCACGACGTGCTGGCCTCGAGCCTGGCGATGGTGCTCGAGGCCGAGGACGACATCAGCGCCGTGGGCGTCGCGACCACCCTCGAGCAGGCGCACGCCATGATCGGCTCCACCCATCCCGACGTCCTCCTGCTCGACCATCGGATGCCGGACGGCGACGGCGTGGCCGCCATCGTGAGCCTGCGCGCGCTGCGGCCGTCGATCGGGGTCGTGGTGCTGACCGCCAGCTCGGCCGACCACGTGCTGCTGGCCGCGATCGAGGCCGGCGCCTCGGGGTTCTTGTCCAAGACCCGCAGCCTGGACGAGGTCACGGCGGCCGTGCGGGCCGCCGCGGCCGGTGAGTCGGTGATCTCGCCGGAGATGCTGGCCCGGCTGCTGCCGAGGTTCGGTCGGTCGAGCCCCCACGCGGTCGACGAGCTCACCGAGCGCGAGCGCGAGGTGCTGGCGCTCGTGGCCGAGGGTCTGTCGAACGCGGCCATCGCCGACCGCCTGGTCGTCTCGGTTCACACCGTGCGCAACCACATCGCCAGCCTCTCAGGAAAGCTCGGCGCCCACTCCAAGCTCGAGGCGCTCTCGATCGCCGTACGCCGGGGTCTGCTGCCGGATCTGTGATCACGGGCGGGCCAGAACTCGTAGTAGATCGGCACTAGTCAGGTGGACGCCCGCGACTCATGCGGCGGCTTCCGAGTCACGGAAGCCTGAGATGCGCCCCCGTCATGGGGCGGTTCGGAAAGGTGGAAGACCGCGCCGGGTCTCCACCGTCCCCCAGCTGCGCGGTCCCGGCACGTCGGAGACCGTGCCGCGATCCGGACCGCCACCGACGAGTGCTCCCGCGAAGGTCCGTGCGTCTCCCCCGTGGCGCGCCGGCCTGCGGGTCTCTCGGAGGACCCGGAGCGGGTCCCGCCTGACCGGATTTCCCCCCGGTACGGTCAGGCGGGACCCTCCGGGACTCCCATCGAGCCGGGGTCGGCAGTCGCTTCCGGGAGCCAGAGCCGGACCCGCATGCCGCCGCTGGTACGCCGTTCGAGGTCGAGCCGTCCGCCCGCGATCGTCGCGCGGTCGGCCATGGCCGGGATACCCAGATGTCCCGGGCGCGCTTCCACGGTCGCCGGGTCGAAGCCCCTGCCGTCGTCCTCCACGACCACCTCGACGCCACCGTCCGCCCGCGCCAGCGTGATCACAACCTGCCTGGCCTGCGCGTGCCGGACGACGTTCGCCATTGCCTCCTTCGCGATGCGGTATGCCGTCACGCGCAGGCCCTGCGGGACCTCGAGGTCGGTGTCACCGACGATCCGCCACGACACTCGCTCGTCGAAGGTGTTCTCCGCGGCCACCTTGAGCGCCGTGGCGAGGTCGGCCTCGACCGCCGGCGACTCGAGATCGAACAGCAGGGTGCGCAGCCGCCCGATCGCCTCCCGGACCGTGCCCGACAACGTCTCGGCCGTCTCCCGCAGCTCGGCCGGGCCGTCGGCGAGCTGTCGTCGGAGCAGCCCGAGCCGCAGCTCCACCGCGGCGAGCGCTTGGACCGAGTCGTCGTGCACGTCGGCCGCGATCCGGGCCCGTTCGTCCTCCTGGGCCTGCACCAGCCGGTCGAGCAGGTGCTGCCGTTCGTCGGCGACCCGCGCGAGCTCGGCGTTCGTCGCTCGGATCGCCGAGACGGCGGTGTCCTTGTTCCGCCCGACCAGCCACACGCCGCGCCCGATACCGACGACCAGGGCCGCCGCCGGGAGCAGGATGCCGCCGAGGGTGACCTGCTCGAGGGCGGCGTACACGAGCGTGCCGATCGCCGTGACACCCAGGACCGCGGCGACCCACACCCGCGAGAACTCGAACCGGGGGAGCCGCGGGCGCTTGACCTCCGGGAGCCAGCCCGAGATCGCGATCGCCCCGGTCGCGATCAACGACAGCGCGGCCAGCAGGGTGCCGGGGTGGTAGGTCTCCGCGGTCACCTGGTAGACGAAGACGGCGTCCACGATCGCGAAGCCGGTGATCCCCAGGGTCAGGGTCACCGTGGACCACGATCGGAAGCCCGTGCCCGCCAGGGCGCTGGTGACCACGACGAGCATCGCGATGTCGAGGATCGGGTAGGCGAGGTTGGTGACGATCACCCGGTCCGGGTTGTCCGCGCCCGAGATGGTGTTCAGCGTCGAGAACAGCAGGGCGACCGCCAGCCCGGCCACGGTGAGGCCGGTCTGGAGGGCTCCCAGGGCGATGTCGACCGAGCGTTGCCGGAGCCGACGGCGGAGCATGATCCACAGCGCCAGCAGCAGCACGGCGTCCATCGCGAGCCAGCAGTAGTCCGCCACCGACGGGTACGGCGGGGGCTCCTGGAGCCGCACGTAGCCCAGGAAGAGCACGAAACCCAGCGCTCGCAGGCACACCGCGAGCCCGAACAAGCCCCAGACCAGGCGGTCGCGCCGCAGGACGAGCGGCCGCACCGACGCCACCAGCGCGACCAGGACGTAGGCCATGCCTTGGACCCAGCCGTCGTAGTCGTTGTGGAAGCCTTCGTCCGACCGGACGCCGGGAAGCGTCGAGAACGAGAACAGCAGGACCATTGCCCCGGCGAGGCCGGCCAGCAGGCGCAACGGCATCCCCGCCTTCAGCTCCTGCACCGGCTGGTTCGTGCTCATCGCCATCCCCGTCACCCCGGGCGACCGCGCGCCCGGTGGGTTGATGCTAGGGCGTGGTCCGGCGCGCAGCGGGTCAGGCATCGATCACGCCCGAGGGGACCGACCTCTTCCGCGAGGTCGCAGTCTCGGTCATCATCGACCTGTGGATCCCGTCGAGTCACCGGTGCGCGCAGACCATGAGGCGGCCCACCGCGTCGCCTTCGTGCGCGGCTGGCTGGCCGGAGTCGTCGCGTTCGTCGTGGTGTTCCTGGTCGTGCGGTGGGTGATGCGCCAGATCTGGCCCGACCAGGGCGACCTGAGCGACGTCTCGGTCTGGTTCCTGCGCGCGAGCACGAGCCTCGCACTCGCCACCGCGGCCGGGCTCTGGGTCGGGCTCGCCACGTTCGGACGCCGCTCATCCTGACGACACTCCTCCGGACCAGGCTCGGCGTGAAGCAGGACTCCCTGCCGAGCAGAGCACGCACGTCGAGAATTAGTTGCTGAACGCAACGATCTGCTAGCGTCGGCGCGACACCACCTCGCAGGAGAGACCGTGACCTCGCTCGACCCGACGCGCACCGCATCGCGCCCGCTGCTGGCGGTGCTGGCCCTGTGCTTCGGCGGCCTCAGCACCGCCCTCACCCAGACGATGGTGATCCCGATCCAGAGCGAGCTGCCCATGTTGCTCGGTACGTCGGGTGCCAACGCCGGCTGGGTCGTCACCGCGACGCTGCTCGCGGCAGCGGTCTCGATGCCCGTCGCCGGGCGCCTCGCCGACCTGTACGGCAAGCAGCGCGTCCTCGTCGTCAACGCGGCCCTGCTCGTGGTCGGATCGGCCCTCTGCGCGGTCACCGACTCGCTGCTGCCGATGTTGGCGGGCCGGACCCTCCAAGGCTTCGCGATGGGGTTCATCCCGGTCGGCATCTCGCTGATGCGGGAGTTCACCCCGCCGCACCTGACGTCGACCGCGATCGCGGCCATGAGCGCCACGCTCGGCGTCGGCGGCGCGATCGGCCTCCCGGTCGCCGCCTGGATCGCCGACGGCCACGACTGGCACGCGCTGTTCTGGGTCTCGGCAGGCCTCGCGGTCGTGGTGCTGCTGGCGACGGTGTTCCTCGTCCCGCACATCCACGACGCGCAGCCGGGCCGCCTCGACATCGTCGGCGGGATCGGGCTGGCCCTCGGGCTCGTCACGTTCCTGATCGGCGTCTCCAAGGGCACCACGTGGGGCTGGAGCTCAGGTCGCACATGGGGCGCGATCGTGGGCGGCCTCGTGGTGCTCGTCGCGTGGGGCGCCTACGAGCTGCGGCAGGACGACCCGCTGGTCGACCTGCGGACGACGGCCCGGCCGCAGATCCTGCTCACCAACCTCGCGGCGGTGGCGATCGGGTTCGGGATGATGGCCCAGTCGATCGTCGTACCCCAGCTCCTCGAGCTGCCGTCGGCGACCGGCTACGGTCTGGGCCAGTCGATCCTCGCCGCCGGGCTCTGGATGGCTCCGGCCGGCCTGATGATGATGATGTTCGCGCCGGTCTCCAGCGCCCTCATGCAGCGCTCCGGGGCCAAGCACACGCTGATGCTGGGCGCCACCGTGATCGGGGTCGGGTACGTCGTCGCCGTCGCACTGATGGACGCCCCGTGGCAGCTGCTCATCGCCTCGTGCATCGCGGCTGCCGGCGTCGGCATCGGTTATGCCGCGATGCCCACCCTGATCCTCGACGCGGCCCCGGTGCGTGAGGCCGCGTCCGCGGTCGGCGTCAACGCCCTCATGCGGTCGGTCGGCACGACCCTGTCCTCCGCGGTGATGGCGACGATCCTCACCGGCGCCACCACGTCGCTGGGCGGTGTCGAGCTGCCCAGCCTGGGCGCGTTCCAGGTGTGCTTCGTGGTCGGGGCGGCGGCGGCCTTCGTGGGTGTGGCGATCGCGGCGACGATCCCCCGCCGGCGCCGTGACGTCGACGCAGAGACGGCGCCGACCGCCGTCGGGGCAGCCTGAGACCCGTCGGCGACGAGCCTCACGCAGGCGCCGGGGCCACCGGTCCCTGCGGGTCGGCGTCGCCGCCCAGGTCCTCGTCGTCCGGAGGCGTGCCCGAGGCCGGCATGGTCTCGCCCTCGACCGAGATGTGCGGCAGAGCCTTGTCGAGCCAGGCGGGTAGCCACCAGGCGGCCTTGCCGAACAACACGATCGCCGCCGGCGCCAGCGTGACCACGAGGATGCCGGCGAGCACCACCGCGGTGGCGAGGCCGACCCCGAACTGTTTGATCACCGGGTCGCCGTTGAGGATGAAGCTGGCGAAGACCGACGCCATGATCAGGGCGGCCGCCGACGTGATCCGTGCGCTCGAGCCGAGCCCGTTGCGGACCGCCTCCTTGGCCGGGTCACCGCCGTGGAAATGGGCCTGCACGTGGCTGACCAGGAACACCTCGTAGTCCATCGACAGGCCGAACAGGACCGCGAACATCATCAGCGGGACGTAGCTCGCGATCGGGACGCTGGTGTCCGGGGTGTCGATGCCGACCTGGGAGATCCCCCAGCCCCACTGGAAGACCGCGGTCAGCACGCCGAACGACGCCGCGGCCGACAGCAGGTTGGTGACCGCCGCCTGCAACGGGATCAGCAGCGACCGGAACGCGATCATCAGCAGCAGGAAGCCGAGCATGATCACCGTGCCGATCACCAGCAGCAGCCGCTTGGAGATCAGGCTCGCGAGGTCGACGTACGACGCGGTGTAGCCACCGACGTACGACTCCATCCCGTTCACGTTGACCGGTGGCAGGACGTCGCTGCGGACGTGGTCGACGAGGTTCGCGGTGTCGTCCGAGGCCGGTGACGTCGACGGCACGGCCGACAGGAGGACCACGTCGCCCTTCTTGTTGATCTGCGGCGGGGTCAGCGAGACGACCCCCTGGGTGGCGAGCAGCGCGTTCTGGAGGTTGACCACGCGTGGGTCCGTGCCACGCGCGTCACCACCGGCCGTGGTGACCATCTGGGTCAGCTCGTCCTGGAGCTGCTCGGCCTCCTTCTGCTGCTGCTTCGCCTTCTTCTGCGCCGCCTTCAGCGCGTCGGCCTGGGCCTGGAGGTCGGTGCCCTGCGCCTGGAGGTCGGCGCCTTCCGCCTGGAGCTGGTCCGCCTGCGCCTGGAGCTGGTCGGCCTGCTGATGGAGCGAGGCGGCCTGGGCCTCCAGGCTCCGCTTCTGCTGGTTCAGCTGGGCGGCCTGCGCCTGGAGCTGGCGCGCCTGCGCCTCGAGTCGCTTCTTCTGGGCGATCAGCGAACGCTCCTGCGCCGCCAGGGCCCGGGCCTCCTTCTTCAGCGGGTCCAGCCTGCGGTGCACGTCCGCCTCACGGTCGAGGACGCGTTGCAGGCGGGCCTCGAGCCGTGCCAGCCGCACGGGGTCGCCCTGGGCCTGCTGGATGAGCCGGCGGAGGATCCGCTCGCGACCCTCGAGCACGACCAGGCGGGCGGCGAGGGGCGCGATCCGGTGGGCAAGCGCGACGGCCTTCTTCTTCAGCGCCGCCTGCTGCTTCTCGAGCTTGTTCTTCTGCGCGAGCAGCTGCGCCTGCTTCGTCTGGAGGGCGGCGGCCTGCTGCTCCAGCGAGGCCTGCTGCTGCTTGAGCTGGTCGCCCTGAGCGGTCAGCGAGGCCTGGCGTGCCTTGAGCTGGTTGCCCTCCTGGGTCAGCTTCGCCTGCTGCGCCTCGAGCTGCTTCTGCTGCTGCTCGAGCTGCTTCTGCTGCTTGGGCAGCGTCTTCTGGTCCTGCTCGAGCTGCTTCTGCAGGGAGGTCGCCTTGTTGTACTTCTTCGTGTACTCCGCACTCTGCTGTGCGGGCGGGTCGAGCTCATTGGCGACCTGGAGCGGGCCGTTGTAGCCGATGCCGAAGCCCGCGGTGATCAGGTCGTAGGCCTGGCGCTCGGTGGTCGCAGGGTTCGTGGCGCCGACGTCCTCCTGGCCGAGCTCGAGGGAGAAGGCCGGGATGATCAAGGGGATCAGGAACGCCAGGGAGACGCCGCTGATCAGGACCGGGCGACGGCGTACGACGCCGGACCAGCGGTGCCACATCCCCTGTCCGGGCACGTGCGGTGGCGCGATGAACTTCGGGACCGAGGCCCAACGGATGCGGTGCTTGAGGAGCCCGAGGAACGCCGGCAGCAGCGAGATCGCACCGAGCACGGCCATGACCACGCCGACGGCGGAGGCGAGGCCGAGGGAGGTGACCAGCGGGATGCCGGCGACGTACAGGGAGATCAGCGCGATCACGACCGTGCCGCCCGCGAACACGATCGCACTGCCCGAGGTGGCCACGGCGTTGGCGATCGAGTCGTTCATCGCCATGCCGTCATTGAGCTGCTCTTGATGTCGCGTGACGAGGAACAGCGCGTAGTCGATGCCGACGCCGAGACCGATCATCGTGGCCAGCGTGGGGCCGCTGGTCGGGATGGACATCAGATGACCCAGCAGACCGACCAGCGACAGAGCGGCACCGAGGCCGAGCACAGCCGTCAGGATCGGCATGCCCATGGCGACCAGACTCCCCAGCACCAAGCTGAGGATGATCATCGCGACGATGATGCCGACGACCTCACTGGTCTCGGACTCCTCGGTCGAGAGGGTCGTCCCGATGTTGCCGCCCGCGGCGACCGTGATGCCGACCTTCTGCGCCGGCTTGGTCGCGTCGAAGACGTGCTGGGCGATCTCATCGGTGAGGTCGCTCGAGCCGACGTCCAGCAGCACCGGCGCGAACGCCGTCTGCTTGTCCTTGGCGAGCAGACCCGCGGTCTGGCCGCCGCTGCTGAGCGGGTTGGTGACGCTGTAGACGTGCTTCTCGTGCTTGATGTTCTGGATCGACTGCTTGATCGCCTGCTTGTACTGGTCGTCGGTGAGCTTGCCCGACTTGATGTCGAAGACGATCGGGTTCGCGCCGTTCTGCTGGGGCGGGAACTTCGCCTGCAGCAGGTCGGTGGCCTCCTGGCTGCCGGTGCCGGGAAGCGAGACGTTGTTGTTGGTGACCGCACCGAACTTGCCGACGGCACCGAACACGACGACGAGCAGCACCACCCACACGCCGATCACGATCAGCGGCTTGCGCGCGCAGAGCATGCCGAGTCGATGGAGCAGACGCGCCACGGAACCTCCCCCAACTCCGTACGCCGTTTCCGGCTTCTGGCTGGCTCGGGGCGCCGACAACCCGGATTCGTCGACCCGAGTCGGCACAAAGTACCGCGGGACCGTCGCCCTTCGGTAGAACGGCGCGTCAGACGTGGGCCGGCGGCACCGGCTCCCACAGGTGATCGGGGCCGTACGGCGACGTGCCGTTGAAGAACCAGGAGCCGAGGTCGCGCAGGCGCGCCAGGCAGCGACGCAGGTACGTCGCGTCCGGCGGCACGAACCGCGGGTGCTCGGTCAGCTCCGGCACCACGGCGGTCCAGCACCAGAAGCCCTCGCCGACCCAGCGCTCGATCGTGGCGTGACTCTCGAGCACCTGGCAGGCGGCGCGCATGGCCGCCTCGAGGCGCGTGAAGGCCTCCTCGTCCCAGCGGTACTCGTGCCGGATGGCGTCGGTGAAGGAGCCCGGACGTGCCTCCTGCTCGACGCGCAACGTCTCCCACGGCCAGTCGGTGTCCATGAGGTCGCGCCGATGCGCCCCGCCGCCCGTGGTCTCCGGGGCGGCAGAGGGCTCCAGCGGGCCGGGAGAGCCCGCGGACTCCGCGACGTCCATGGGCAAATTGTTAACCCAAGAGGCCGCGCCAGGGAGGAGATCGGCGGAGTTGGCTCCGACCTGGTTCTGGGGCGTCGAGCGGTGTCAGGCGGTGTCAGGCGGCTTCGGGCGCGACCGCGGTGTACTGGATGCCCACCAGCTGCCACGCGTCGTGGTCGCGGGCCCAGACGTTGAGGACTCGGAAGAGCCCCGTGATGGTCTCACCGCGGAACAGGCACTCGGACCGCTGGAGGTCGCAGCGCACCGCGAGATCGTCGCGCACCGTGAGCTCGGTGTGCTCGACGCGCAGCATCACCTGTTCGTAGACGCCCGAGTCGTGGGCTTCGATCCACTCCTGCTTGTCGATCAGGTAGCCCTTCGGCCCCACGATCCGGCAGTCGTCGGGCACCAGGTGGCCCAGAGTCGTGCGGTCTCCGTCCACCAGAGCGTCCAGCACCTGCTGATGTGCCTCCGCGAGCTGGTCGGCGACGGTTCCCGAGACGGTCATCGGCTCCTCCTCGCTGGGGTGATCCGATCAGCATGCCCCGGCGCCGCACGGGGAGACAACGCGGATTCGGGGCCGGGCGGACCTGCTCAGCGCCAGCGGTCTCCGGGCGCCTGGAGGTAGGTGCGGACCACGTAGGCCCACGGAACCACGGCCAGGATCACCACGACGAAGGTGCAGTTGGTCAACACCTGGGTGGTGGCACTGTCGAGGTCGCCATCGAGTGCCCGGGGCAGGGCGACCACACCCAGCCAGAGGAGCTTCCAAGCCGACTCGAACAGGAGCACGGGCATCAGCCTGACCGGGTAGCGGAGGCCCAGGAGCGCCAGCACCGACATCGCCGCGAGCAGGCACAGGGTCACGCCCTCGTAGAGCGACAGGTCGGCGGCGTCGGCCAGGTGGGGCCACTTCACGGCGGCGAGGCCGAGCCCCATGAACAGGTAGCCCGCCCGGAGGGCGTAGAGGCGGGGCAGCGACAGATCGACCTTGTCGGCGGCCGCGGTGGCGAATGAGTGTGTGAGTGTCATGGCGACGAGGGTCCGGACGGCGGGCACCTGCGGCAACGATGGTTGCCGTTCCTGGGAAGTGCAGGTTGGATGGGCGCGCATGACCGACGCCCACGGCCTGTCGAAGACGCGACGCGACCGGGACGAGAACTGAGGTGGCCGTGGCGCCGGCGTCCCTGCTCGAGACGAAGTTCTTCCTGCCGCGTGCCCGCGAGGGTGCCGTCCCGCGGCCGCGACTGGACGGTCTGCTGGCCCGCGGCAGCAGGCTCACGCTCGTCTCTGCACCCGCCGGGTTCGGGAAGACCACGCTGGTGGCGTCGTGGCTCGCCGGTGAGGCGCCCGGACTGAAGGCGGCCTGGGTGTCCCTCGACGCCGGCGACCAGGACCCGCAGTCGTTCTGGACGTACGTCCTCACCGCCCTCGACCGAGCGGCGCCCGGCACCGGGTCGGCCGGCCTGGACGCCCTGGCAGGCGGCCAGTCGGCCGAGGTCGCCCTGACGGCGGCGTTCAACGAGCTCAGCGTGCTGCCCGACGACGTCGTGCTCGCCCTCGACGACTACCACCTGGCCGAAGGTCCCCTGGTGAACCCGGGCATGGCCTTCCTGGTCGAGCGGCTGCCTCCCCAGGTCCGACTGGTGATCACGACCCGCGCGGACCCGGCACTCCCCCTGGCCCGGATGCGCGCCCGCGGAGAGCTGACGGAGGTCCGCGCCGCCGACCTCCGGTTCACCGACACCGAGACCTCGGCATTCCTCCTCGCCGAGACCGGACACACCTTCGAGGCCGAGGACGTCACGACGCTCGGCCACCGCACCGAGGGCTGGATCGCCTCCCTCCAGCTCGCGGCCCTGTCGCTCCAGGACCGGGACGACCCGTCCGCGTTCATCGCGGGGTTCGCCGGCAACGACCGCTACGTCGTGGACTACCTGGTCGAGGAGGTGCTGGCGACCGAGCCCGAGCCGACGCGGGCCTTCCTGCTCCGGACCGCCGTGCTCGACCAGCTCACGGGGTCCCTGTGTGACGCCGTGATCGGCGGCGAGACCGAGGCAGCCGGCGGTGGCCGGGCCATGCTCGAGTCGCTCGAACGCCGCAACCTGTTCCTCGTGCCGCTGGACGACCAGCGCCGGTGGTACCGCTACCACCACCTCTTCGCCGACGTGCTCCGCGCACGCCTGCTCGCCGAGCAGCCCGACATCGTGGCCGAGCTCCATCGCCGGGCCAGCGCCTGGTACGACGAGGCGGGCCGACCGGTGGAGGCGGTCCGGCACGCGCTGGTCGCCGGCGACCTCGACACCGCCGCGGACCTGGCGGAGAAGGCCCTCCCCGCACTCCGCCGGGAGCGGCAAGAGGGGGTGCTCCGGGCATGGACGGACGACTTCCCCGACGAGGTGCTCGCCCACCGCCCCGTCCTCGCGGTCGGACTGGTGGGCGGCCTCATGGCCAGCAACGACTTCACCGACGTCGAGCGCCGGCTGGGCGATCTCGAGCGGACCCTGGCTCGTCCGGAGTCCGAGCTCGTGATCCACGACCAGGGCGAGCTCGCCCGGCTGCCGGCGGCCGTCGAGACCTACCGCGCCGGGCTGGCGCTGGTCGCGGGCGACCCGACCGGCGCCATCGACCACGCCGAGCTGGCGCTGCAGGCGGCGGACGAGGAGGACGACCTGACCCGGTCCGCTGCGGCCGGCCTGGGCGGCCTGGCCAGCTGGGGCATGGGAGACATCGAGGCGGCTCACCGCTCCTACCTGACCTGCGTGGCCGGGCTGACGCGCGCCGACCACATCGCAGACGTCCTCGGCTGCTCACTCGCCGTCGCCGACATGGAGCTCGCCCTGGGCCGGCTGCGCGATGCCGAGTCGACGCTGACAGGCGCCCTCGAGCTGGCCGGGCGACACCGGCCCGAGGGCGAGCCGCGAGTGCTGCGCGGCACCGCCGACATGCTGGTCGGCCTGAGCCGGGTGGCGTGGCACCGCAACGAGCTCGAACGGGTGGCCGACCTGCTCCGACAGGCCGACCAGGTCGGCGAGTCCGCCGGCCTCCCGCAGCATCCGTACCGGTGGCGGGTCGCGCTGGCGCGACTCCGCGTGGCCGACCACGACCACGCGGGCGCGCTCGCCCTGCTCGACGAGGCAGAACGGGTCTACGTCGGGGACTTCTCGCCACAGGTGCACCCCGTCCACGCGACCCGGGCCCGCGTGCTCATCGCCTCGGGCGACCTGGAGCCCGCGGCCGAGTGGGCGCGCCGCCACGAGGTCACGCCCGACGACGAGCTCTCCTACCTCCGCGAGTACGAGCACCTCACCCTCGCGCAGCTCCTGCTCGCCCAGCACCACGCCACCGGGGACGAGAGCGCGGCGCGAGCCGGCTCCGCCCTCCTGGACCGGCTCCTGGCGGCGGCCGAGGCCGGCGGACGGCTCGGCACGGTGATCGAGGTCGAGGTCCTGCGAGCCCGCGCGCGGCACGCCCTCGGTGACGCGCCAGCGGCGCTGGCCGCGCTCGAGCGCGCCGTCGACCTGGCGGAGCCCGACGGATGGACGCGCTACCTCGTGGACGCCGGTCCCGCCCTGGCGCCGGCCCTCGGCGAGCTCGCGCAGCGACGGCCGGGATCGGCCTTCCTGGACCGGCTCCTCGCGGACCTGAGTGCGGAAGCGGGGGCCGCGGACGGCCACCAGCCCCGAGACACCACCGCCGCGCTGCCCGACCCGCTCAGCGAGCGTGAACTCGAGGTGCTCCGGCTGCTCGCGTCCGACCTCGACGGCCCGGCCATCGCCCGGCACCTGGTCGTCTCCCTGAACACCGTCAGGACCCACACCAAGCACATCTACACCAAGCTCGACGTCTCCAACCGCAGGGCCGCGGTCAGCCGGGGTCACCAGCTGGGCCTGCTGGGCCCGGGTCCCGGGCGCTGAGCGGCCGGCGGAATCACCAGCCAGGTCACATCACGTGGTGACGCGCGCTCACCACGTCGGTTCCTAGGTTCTCGCCATCGCCCGGCAGCTCGCCCGGCCTGAATCCAGGAGCCGACATGAACGTCACCACCACCGGCCTCACCAAGGCCGCCGGTCTCGCCGCCGCGGCCGCAGGCGCGATCTTCATCGCCGTCCAGGTCAACCACCCGGCCACCGACGCCTACCTCACCGAAACCGACGAGTGGGTGGCGCGGTGCAGCGCCAAGGCGGTCATGGGCGCGCTGGCGTTGGCCGGCATCACCGGCATCTACCTCTCCCAGGTACGCCGGATGAAGGTGCTCGGGCTGGTGGGTTATCTGACGTTCGCCGTCGGTTACCTCACCCTGTTCGCGACCCAGATGATGGCCGTGTTCTTCCTGCCGGCTCTGACCGGCCGGGCGTCGCGCTTCGTGGCCGACGTGGTCGTCGCAGCCGACGGCGGCAAGCCCACCGGCGACATCGGGCACATCCAGGTCCTCTTCAACATCACCGGCGCCTGCTACATGCTCGGCGGGCTCCTCTTCGGTATCGCGATCTTCCGCGCCGGCGTCCTCTCCCGATGGGCGGCCGCGCTCCTCGCCGTCGCGACCGTCGCCACCGCCTCACTTGCGATCCTGCCCGAGGCGTTCAACCGCCCCATGGCCGTCCCCACCGGCATCGCGTTCATCGGACTGGGCCTCTCACTCTGGCGCGCCACCGGCGCCGCGAACGACGTGACCGAGGAGAGCGCTCGTCGCCCCGCCGGGACGGCCGCAGCGCGATGACCACCACCCCACTCCCACTCGCCGGCCGTGGCCGGGATCGGACCCGCAGCTGGCCTGTCCCGGTGGCTCTGGCCGTGCTGTCCGCCATCCCGCTGAGTGCCGGGGCGCTCCGGCTCGTCCAGCTCTCAGGCGGGCCCACGGTCATGCCGGCCGACCACCGCTTCTCCGGCTTCCCGGTGGCCCTGGTCGTCCACATCGTCGGGGCGGCCACCTTCGCCCTGGTCGGCGCGCTGCAGTTCGTGCCCCGACTGAGGCGGCGCAGCTGGCACCGTCGCTCCGGCCGCGTCCTGGCGGTCGCCGGGCTACTGGTGGCCGGGTCGGCACTCTGGCTGACCCTCTTCTACGAGGCCCAGCCCGGCACGGGCGGACTGCTGTACGGCTTCCGGCTCGTGTTCGCCTCCGCCATGGCGGCCTGTCTGGTGCTCGGGTTCGCCGCGATCCGCCGCCGCGACATCGACGCCCACCGCGGTTGGATGACCCGCGCCTACGCCCTCGGGCTCGGGGCCGGCACCCAGGTGTTCACCGAGGGGTTCACCGAGGCCGTCTTCGGGACCGGTGAGGTGTCCGGCGACCTGGCGAAGGGCGCAGCGTGGGTGATCAACCTGGCCGTCGCCGAATGGGTCATCCGCCGTGCTCGGGCGTCGCGGCCCGTCGTGGCAGGAGCAGTCCCATGACCGGCGCGCATACCCACACCGACGGCCCGGCGGCGTACCGGATCGTCCTCGCCGGGCACCTCGACGACCACTGGTCCGACTGGCTCGGCGGGGCCGCACTCGTACGCCACGACGACGGCACGACCTCCGTCACGGCCGAGGTCGTCGACCAGGCGCAGCTCTTCGGGCTGCTCGGAGCTGTCCGGGACATGGGCGCGACCCTGGTCTCGCTCAGGCATGACAGCAGGCCCGCGGTCGTCCCAGCGCTCGACCGGGCACTCGCGACAGACCGGCTGACCCTTCGCCCCGCCACGGCCGAGGACGCAGACGCAACGTGGGCCTACCGCCGCCTCGACAGCGTGAACGAGTGGCTCACCGGATCGCCCACGACCCTCGAGGAGTACCGCAGACTGTTCGGCGACCCCTCCCGGCTCGCCACCACGGTCGTCGTCGAGACCTCGGGTGCGAACGGCCGAGCGACGCGGATCATCGGTGACTTCATGCTGCGCCGCGAGGACGCCTGGGCCCAGGCCGAGGTCGCCGAGCGGGCCAGGGGCACGCAGGCCGAGCTCGGCTGGGTGCTCGACCCGGCACACACCGGCGTCGGCTACGCGACCGAGGCGGTGCGCGAGCTGCTGCGGTACTGCTTCGAGGACCTCGGCGTACGCCGGGTGGTCGCCAACTGCTTCCTCGGGAACGACGCCTCCTGGCGCCTCATGGAGCGCCTGGGGATGCGCCGCGAGACGCATGCGGTCGCGGAGTCGCTCCACCGCACGGGCGGATGGCTGGACACCGTCGCCTATGCACTCCTGGTCGAGGAGTGGCGCGAGTGGCGTCTGTGACGCTCTGTGAAGACCGCGCCACACCCGCATGATCGGACGGCTCTCTCAAGCCGACCTCAAGCCGGGATCAGGTCTGCGTGGGCCCGTTCCATCATCTGGACGAGATCCCAGGTCTCGGCGTCTCGAGCCCCGTGTCGCCGATCGGATGTGATAGGGCTAGAAGGCAACGGGGATCGTGCAAGCAGGACACCAGCAATGGTGTGGAGGGAATTTCACGGCATGCCCCTGAGCCGACGCCGCAAGCATCGTGCACCCCGATCCACCGGAGGTCCCGCGCGCGCCGGGTTCTCCGCCATGGGCGCCGTGGCCACCGTGGTCACCGGCGTCCTGGTCGCCACCGGAGGGCTCTTGCTCCCGACCGGCGCCCTCACGAGCGGCGAGTCCGTGCGTCCTCACGCGCGGTACCACCACCATCGCCACCACCACCACGGTCACCATCACCGGCCGGCAGGCAGCGCGACGGCGAAGCCGTCCGGCTCGACCAGCACGATCACCTCGACACCGAGACCCGGGCCCACGCGGACGGTCACCCGCACCACGACCACGAACCCGACCGGCTCCACTCCCGCCACCACGGGTCCCGGCCCGTCGAAGCCTGCCGATCTCGGCGGTTTCGGCACCGGCATCTACATGGGCAACTACAGCGCCGACACTGCGAAGTCGTCCCTCGGCTTCACGCAGCAGTACACGACGATGTATCTCCCGGCCGCCTCGGTGAGCACGCCCAACATCTCCAAGGTCGAGGCCGAGCTGCGCAGTGGCACCACGCCGATCATGGACCTCGAGTTCAAGACGGGCCCCTTCACGATGGCCCAGATCGCGGCCTGGGGTCCCGAGGTCCAGGCGTACTTCAAGACCTTCGTCGACGGCCTGAACACCCTCACCGACTATGCCGCCAAGCTGGACAACGGAACGCAGGTGATCCTCTCGATCAACCACGAGGCCGTCGTCAAGATCAACCAGTCGAAGTACACGTTCTCCAAGTACCACGGCGGCCAGCCGACCATCGCGGACTCGGCGGCTGCATGGAACCAGGCGATGAGCTACGTCGCCAAGAACGCTCCGGACGTGGTCCGGCTCTACTGGTACGGCGGCAGCGGGAGGAACGAGAACACCTACGCCAACGCCCTACGGCCGGGTCTGATCCAGGCCGCGAGCTTCGACCCCTACCGCTGGTCGCACAACAGGTCCAGCGACACGGCACAGGACCTGTGGGGCTCCAAGGTGAGCAGCCTGAAGTCCCAGAGCTGGATGAAGAACGCGGACGGCACCCTCAAGCCCTGGGGGCTCACGGAGTGGGGAACCGACGCCGACTTCGGCGACGCGTCGAACGCGACGTTCGTGAAGGGAGCCCTGAGCTTCCTCCGCGACCAGGGCGCGACCTTCGCGGTCTACTTCAACCGCAAGAGTGGTCCCAACGACTTCGTGATCACCGACGGGCGCCAGCCCAAGACGGTCGCGGCGTACAAGGCGGCCGCCCACTAGTCCCCGCCCTTCGGGAGGTACGGCCCGGGGAGGCGTCGGGGTCTGCGGCTACGGTCGCCGGTTACTGTGTGGCCATGACCGGTCGCAGGCCAGCAGACCGGCTCTTCCCCTCCCGGGTCTCGCGTCGTCTGGCCCCGCTCGCCGCCGTCGGACTGGTGTCCGTGCTCGCGCTCGGCGCGTGCTCCTCCTCGAGTACGTCGTCACCGCGCGGCGGCGAGAGCACGCCCTCCGCCAGCACCTCGGCACCGGTGCTTCCCGACTCCATCGGCGATCTGGGGATCGGCACGCACATCGGCTCTGACGGCCTCGCGCACGCCGACCCCCAGGTCGCCCAGCGCCTCAGTGAGTCCCGTCGGTTCGACACCGTCTACCTCGACGCGACCCGGGACACGACTCCGGACGTCGGGATCCTCCGGTCGTGGCTCGCGGACGGCGTCAGCCCGGTGGTCGACCTGACGTTCAAGAACGGGCCCTTCACGATGGCGCAGATAGCCGATGACTCGCCTGAGGCGCACGCCTACTTCGACACGTTCACGGCCGGGCTCGCCAGCCTGGCGCAACGGGCACACGACCTGCACAACGGCACCCGTGTCTACTTCTCGTTCGAGCACGAGTCCGTCGTCAAGATCAACCAGGGGAAGTTCGTCTTCGCCGGGTACGCCGGCCGGCAACCCACCTTCGAGGAGGCGGCCGCGGCGTGGAACCGCGTCCAGGCCCTGGTGGCCCAGCGTGCGCCCGACGTTGTCCGTCTCTACTGGTTCGGGGGCTCGGCCGTGGGCGAGGACGAGTACGCCGACCTCCTGCAACCCGACCTCATCCAGATGGCGACGTTCGACCCCTATCGCCGCTTCAACGACTCGCCGGACGCCAACGCGGCCACGCTGTGGGGCCCGCGCATCGACGACCTGCTGAGCCAGCCGTGGATGAGGAAGCCCGACGGAGGTCTGAAGCCGTGGGGTCTCACCGAGTGGGGCACCGACCGCCAGCTCGGCGACGCGAGCAACGCCCGGTTCGTGTCCGAGACGTTGCGCTTCCTGAGCTCGCGAGGAGCCCGTTTCGCGATCTACTTCGACCGTGCTGACGGCCCCAACGACTTCAGGTTCACCGACGGCAGCGAGCCGCAGACGCTGCGGGCCTACCTCGACACCGTCAGCCCGTCATAGGGGCCGCCCGCCATGCCGTCACCTCACGGGGTGACGGCGAGGACCGGCGTCGAGGCCGACCAGTTCCCGGCCTTGTCGATCGCCCGGACGAAGAACCTGTTGCTGCCGCCCAGCGGGACCGTCACGGTCGTGGTGTTGTCGGCCGTGAACGCGATCGGCCGGTCGTCGCGCAGCACCGCGTAGTGCGTGCCTCCGCCGGCGTCGGTCGACTTCTTCCACGTCAGGGTGACCGTGTTCGACGTCCGGGCCGACACCGCGAGCTGGGTCGGGACCGTCGGCGCCGTGGAGTCGTTGGGAGCGAAGCGGGCGAACCCGCCCGAGAACGCCGCCTGCTTGCTGCCGGTCGCCACGGTCTTCAGGTCGCCACCCACCCAGAGCACGCCAGTGGAGTCGCCCTTGACGGCCCAGACGCCCTGGCCGGTGCGCGAGGTCATGTCGGGGGAGAACTCGGGGATACGGGCGCCCGTCATGGCGTCCCAGGCACCGACGAAGTGGATGCTGTTGGCCGTCGTCCAGCTGGAGTTCAGGCTCGACCAGGTGAAGGCGTTGGCGTAGGCGATGTCCTCACCGCAGTGACAGCCGGCGTACACGACGCCGTTCAGGTCGGTGACGTCCTGGAGATCCCCCTGCGCCTTCATGATGGTGCCCGAGGTCCGGGTCATCGTGCTCGCGTCGTACTGGAAGAGCGAGTGCTCGCTGCCGCCGACCCAGACCTTGTCGCCGACCGCATCCACCGAGTGCTGGTAGTTGTTCTTGGAGTTGCTCCATGTCGGTGACCATGGGATCTGGGCGGCGCCTGCGGCGGTGGACAGTGCGACGGCCTTCGGGGCAGCCCCGCCCGCGCCGGTCAGGGTGAAGTAACCGACGGCGTAGGCGCGCGAACCGTCGGGAGAGATCGAGACCGAGGTCGCGGTCCCGTTCAGGTTCGGCTTCCACCCCTTGTCCGGGCTGCCGTCGGTCACCGAGACCCGGGCGAGCCCGCGGCTCCGCATGCTCGGGAGCTTGGGGCCGCCGCTGATGTTGGTGAAGTTCCCCGCGAGGTACAGGTAGCCACCGGCGACGGTCAGGCCGTTGACGCGCACCGTGGCGCCGGAGCCGATGGTCAGCGCCAGACGCACACTCGTGTCGGTGGCACCGGTGGTCGGGTCGAGCACCACGACGCCGGCGTGCGGTGCGCCGTTGACCGTGGTGAACTCGCCACCGGCGACCACGCGGCCGTTCGGGAGCGTCGTGAGCGAGTGGACCTGCTCGTTGAGGACCGGCTTGAACGTCGGGATGAACTCACCGGTCGTCACGTCGAACGCCGCGAGGAAGGGCTGGTTGACCGCCCCGGTTCCGGCCGCGTCCCGCTGGACGGTCTTGAAGTTGCCGCCGACGTACATCGTGTTGCCGGACTGCGTGAAGGCCTGGACCTCGACGTCGCCCTCCTGAGAGGTGTTCCCGGCGAGCCCGGAGACTCCCCACGGCGTCGCCAACGCCCGTGACTTCGCGACCGCGGGAAGCGTCCAGCCGGCGGTCCCGGAGTCGGGGATCGCGGTGAACCCGGGGTCCGAGGACAGCACGTGCGGACGGATGTAGACGTTGGCGTAGGGGATCGCGTAGCCGCTCCCGGCCTTCGCGTTCCACAGGTAGCTGTTGGCGGCAGTGCTGCCGTTCACCGAGGAGCCGTAGGCCCAGCCGCGCTTGTAGGTGTTGGCCGACGAGGTCGTCTCGGTGACGCGGTTCCACGAGGTGTTGGACCCGAACGCCGCGGTCGTCCCGCCCGAGCCGGACGACGTACCGGTGGTCGGCGACGAGAACGTGTACGAGCTCACCGGCGCCTCGCTGCCGAACGTCCACGACCACGGGCCGAACTTGCTGAGCTTGAAGTAGACGTCCTGCCAGGCGGTTCCGTCGGTGTTCTGGGCGCGGCGGATGCGGACGCCGTCGGGCTGGGACTCCACGGTCTGGCCGTTCAGCAGGGCGTTGACCGTGTTGCTGTCCATCTGCGTCGTCGTCGACGACATTGCGGCCAGGTCCGGCGTCAGCAGGTCGGTGAGCGTGCCCTTACCGCCGTAGCCCGTCGTCCACCCGTCCCGACCCTTGCCGATCAGCTCCCACCCGCCGCCGTTCGTGGTCTGGTCGCAGTAGACCTGCATCGGCTGAGCCAGCTTCGGCGTGAGGATCCAGTAGACGCCGGACGGCGCGGCCGGCCGGACGAGCTTGACCTCGTAGCAGGACCCGGCGGCGTTGTCGGTGCTGTCGCCGATGGTCGCAGGGTCGGCGGCCTCCGCCACCTGCGCGACCTGGATCGGAACCAGGCACGCGGCGCCGAGAACAACGCTCGCAAAAGCGGCACGCTTGAATCCCACGATCGCGTTACCCCCTGCGGCCGACCGGCCGTACGCGTCACTGCAGAAGCCCCCCCGGACTCAACTGCCACCGTAACCCGGGGTCGAGCCGTCCTTCATACTGCGTTTGGGGCATAGGCAGGCAAAGTTTTCTACAGCCAGTCGGGGTGGACGTCCCTACCCTCGAGAACTGTGCGCAGCAACTGGCGATCCTCGGCGTAGTAGTCGCGGACCTCCGCCCGGATCCGGTCGGACAGCTCGGGTGGGCGACCGTCGTCGAAGCGGCTCAGCACGGTGCGGTCGAGCCCGACCACCCCCGCGTTGTAGAGCCATCCCCACGGCGTCATCCGCTTCGGGTACCGGCGGTCCATGGTCGGGGTGTAGCGGAACCGAGTCTTGTTCTTGGTGCGCAGGAGGCGCAGGCGCGGGTAGGAGTAGACGCCCTTGTTGGACACCCTGTTCGCCGCTTGCGGCACCTCGAACGACGGGTCGACGCCGATGAAGGCGTACGCCTCCCGCACCTTGGTCCTGGTGTCAGCGATGAGGTCGCGTTGCTCGAAGACGAGGAGCTGCTCGGGCCGGTACAGCGACAGGTAGCGGGCGAGCTGCTCGCCGTACAGGCCGAAGGTCAGGATCTCGGGCGTGCGCGGGAACTCCGAGACCCAGCTGCCGTCGAGGATCGCCCGGAACGCCTCGTCGAGCGGAGCGAGCGGGACGAAGCCGTGGCGCACCATGTGGAAGTAGCTGGAGACCGCGCGAGCCACCGGCTCCCGCAGCACCGCGAGCAGCTTGGCCTCGGGCAGGTGCTCGTGCAACCTCGCGGGGATCTCGGGTCGCCCCATGTAGTCCGGGCGTTTGATGCCGCGTCGGACGCCCGCGGCGGGCCTCACGAAGAGGCTCGGGAGCTCGGCCACGGCGCCCTGTGAGTAGAACGGCTCCTCGAAGAACCGCACCTCCCCTTCGGGGATCTCGACGTCGGGGTGCAGGCTCAGCTGGTCCTGGAGGAACGTGGAGGCCGACTTCTGGGCACCGATCACGACGAACGACGGCATGCCGTGGGGATCCACGCCCGCCGGGCTCGGGTGCGCACCGTCCGAGATCTTGCCGTCAGCCATCTGGTTTCTCCGTCGTGTCCTCGAGCGGGATGGGAGACCGGGGGTGGTGTCGGGCCGGACAGGCTGACACCGCCGGTCGGCTCGAGAACCCCGATCGTCGCACGCCGCCTAGCCCCGTCCCATGCGAATCAGCTCGTCCATCCGCAGCCGCGTGCGGTCCATCGTGCAGTAGCCCAGCAGGACCAGCCCCGACACGAGTGCGGCGGCGATCATCTGGACGGTGCCCTGGCCGAAGACCTCCGCGATGAGCAGCGACGGCCCCGCGACGCACACCGCCACCCACATCACGGTCATGCCGACCTCCTGCGGCGCCAGGGCGATCCCGGTCGCCCGGCGCACCTGGTAGGCCGCGAGTGAGGTGTCGAGCACCATCGCGCCGGCCCACGAGATCGCCGCGCCCTCGATCCCGATGAGGGGGATCAGCACGAAGTTCGAAGTGACGTTGAAGGCCACGACGATCATCTTGTTGAAGGCACCGAGACCACTCCGGCCACTCATCAGGAGCAACGACTGGATGTTGCCGGCGGCCAGCACCACGATCGATCCGAGACTCAGGATGACCAGGGAGCTGGCCCCGTCGTGGAAGTCCTTCCCGAGCCAGCTGAGGACAGTCGGCGCGAAGACGGCGAGCAGCAGGTAGATCGGCGCGCCGAAAAGCAGGATCCAGCGCGCCGTCACGGCGTACAGCTCCTCGACCTCCGTCCTGCGCTCGGCCGCGAGGAGTGCGCTGAACCGTGGGGCTACCACGATGCGGAGTGCGGTCAGCACGACGACGCCGGCCGACACGAACCTCGACGCCGACCCGTAGATGCCTGCCTGCGTGGACCCGAGGATCACGCCCACCAGCACCACGTCGATCCAGATCACGGTCTGCTCGAGCCCCGACATCAACGTGCGAGGGAGGGAGTAGGCCATGATCCGGCGCATGAGCGGCCGGTCGGGAACCCAGCCGGCGTGGGGCTGGGAGCGGGTCACTCGGTGGACCCCCGCGAGCAGGGTGACCAGCGCGCACACCATGCCGACCAGCACCGGGAGCGAGTAGCTGGTGGTGGCCGCGATCGTGCCGCCTCCGAGAGCCACCACGACCAGCAGGAGCACCGGCCGCAGCCCCGGGACCAGGACGTTCCCGATCGCGTTGAACGGGACGACCCCGCCGAACGCCCGCGTGGCCGCCAGGGCCACGGTCATGACGCTGGCGAAGGGCAGGAACACTGCCATCACGGTGATCGCGTCCGCCACCGGACCGTGGGCGCCGTACCCGCCGACGATCCGCCAGGCGAACCACGCGCAGGACACCACGAGAGGCACCGCGGCCGCGGGGACGAGGATGCCGACCAGAGCCATGCGGACCTGCTCCGGCTCGTTGCGCACCATCGGCGGAAGCATCCAGATCGACGTGGTGTCCAGCCCGAGCTTGACCAGCGCCATGATGATGACGAAGGTCCCGACGGCCTGGAGCACGACGCCGGCCCCGTGGGCGCCGATCTTCTGTGCCAGCAGGATGCTGAAGGCGAACCCGAAGATGGCCGAGCACAGGGACCCGACGAGCGTGACGGCGCCACCGCGAGCAGCGCGCCCCAGCTCGTTGCTCCCGGCCCGTGCCATGTCCGACGAGAGACTGATGCTCCCTCTCCTTTGCCTTCGTTCGAGCACCCTCGACGCTTCGACGGGGCCTGGCCGACAGGTGGCGGAGTGGTCAGAGTGGTCTCGGATGAAGCGTAGACGTCGCTGGGCGCTCTGTCCGGACAACCCAGGTCATAGTGCCAGGGGGATGGTGGGGTCCGGTTCCCCAGGATCGTCGAAGAGTCATGGCGGCGGCGTGCAAGCTCGCACAGCGGTGAGCAGGAGCCGTGTCCCTCGGCGCGAACGGCACCTGCTTCGCCGCCGGTCGCACGCACACCCTCGGAGCCGCCTGTCGGAATCGAACCGACGACCTATTCATTACGAGGGGCTCGCCGGAGCCGTTGGTTGTAACCGGTGAGCGTCGAGCACGCGCGACTGTGACTGTCCCGATCGCATGGATCTCGCGCTCGGGGGCCGCCGGGGGGACACCCTAGATGGGCAATCAGACCTCTACTACGTGGGGACCCAGTGGTTAGACCAGTTGTAGGCGAGACCCCAGTCCACGTATGGGGGCGCGTCGACTGGGTTGCTGGCGTGAGCCTGAGTATCGCCCGGTGAATAGCCGGCATTCCAGGTGACGGCGGCCTCGACCGAGGAACGATGATTGAGGAGATTGATGTTGCACTGATGTTCGACCTGCTGGGCCTGATATCCACTACCGATCACTGTGTCGTATTGAGCATTCGTCCAGTCACATCCGTTGGGGTTCCCCCCACTGGCTACGAATCCTTCCAGAGACCACCACGTGCCGCCCGGTGCTGAGCCCACATAACCTTCCACCGCGTTGTTGAGCGTGTTTAGCTGGCTGACCGAGAAGCCGTAGCCGTCCTCCTCGTCGAGCATGACGCCGGCGAACCAGGTGCCCTCAGCGGTGTTGCCCGTATCGGAATCGATCGTGTTGAGCATGATTCGGATTTCATCCTCGTAGTTGCTGATGGCGTTGCAGCCACTTTGAGGGGTGATCTCCAACCAGACCGGCTCGGAGTGCTGGATGTAGTACTCGACGTCTTCGCGTGCGGGGATGCGTCGCGAGTCACACCCGTCCATGCCAAGCGCTTCCACAGTGACGCCAGTGTGCGACAACGTTCGGTCGCCGGGTCGTACGGCGTAGTAGTTGTGCCCGGGATCGGGGGTTTGCGCTGACGCAGGGAGAGACGCCGCGAGTTCGATTGCGGCCAGCACGAGACCGAGTGCAACGCCCAGGATCGGGAGTGGTGCTCGTCGTGACGCCATCACTGCGCCTCGCGCTTGAGGTCGCCAGTTCGTGGGTCAAGCGCCAGTTCGCCAGAGCCGCTGACGAACAGGAAGGTTCCGTCGGTGTTGACGCCAGCAAACCGGCTATAGGTGCCTGGATCCCCTTGGGGTGTGTCGAAGGTCCACTGACTGATGTCTTTCGGGACGTCGCTCCCACAGTCTCCTTGGCAGACGTGGTATCCGATGGATCCCACTCCTTGATCGCTTTCATCGGTCGTCATGAGCCAGACGCCGTGTATTGACCCGCAATCGTTGATCTCCCCGTATTTTTCTTGGACGTCCGTGGCAAGCGCAGACCCCTGACGAGCCCAATCGCCGCAGCCTGTGTACCCGGCGTCACCATCTGAATCTCCCTGACCGGGAGAGTCTTTGTCCGATGGAGTGGGCGTTGGCTTCGCCGACGAACTCGCGACCGTATCGCTGGCTCCTGGATCAAGGGCGACACCACTGTGCGAGCCGCAGCCTCCAAGGGCAGCCGCTGCAAGGACCACGAGGACGGGTACGGCCGATCTGAGTCTGGCCATGGTGCCTTCTTTCAACCGGGCCGTTGCGGGTCTGCGCCGGCGTCGACAAGTAGGACTCGTCCCAGGCGCACTTGGTTGCCCGGTCCCTGAGGGACCTCGGGGTTCAAGACGCTGTCAAGGGACCGATAAGCCGGCAGTTGAAGTGGGTGTGCCGGGGCTGTCGCGCTGGCTGAAGCAGCCCAAATGGGGTCGCCCTGATCGTTCGGCGATAGACGCGGGCATCCGCGATGGCCCAAGCTCCTGCTGCCCGTCGGAAGGCCGGAGCTCAAAGCCGGAGTTTGGAAGGACGCACTTGGACGAGGTTGGAGCACTCTCGATCCCGTGTGTCCAACTAGCCAGCTGGCCGACCTGCGTCCCGATTGCAGGCTATTCGAATGAGCCGGAGGCCACGTCGAAGAGGTGTTTGTCACCGCGGGAGTCCACAAGTGTCAAGACGGCATCATTAGCGCCGACGATCGTCAGGGCACCGACCCCATCGAGGCGGTGGAATGTGGGGGGACTTGTATCCCCAGAACCCGCGGTGTAAGGATCTACTACGAGCTCGCCCTGACTGGCGTCTTGTCCGTTCGCCCCGGCGTAGACGACATATCCTTGTTGGCCGACGTACCCGCCCCAGTGACTGGTCGCTTGGAAGACACTTGTGGCGAATGGCGCCTCGACATCGCTGGAGATCCCGAGATCAGGTGTGGCGGGCTCGCTGGATTCCGCTCCGTTTGCCACGTCGCTGCTGTGCTGCTCGGCCGCCGACGACTTGGCAGCGTCAATCGAGGCGGACGCGGAAGTGTTCTTGTCGCGGTCGACCAGGGATTGATCTAGAGCGGACTCGGAGGCGAGCATGCTCGCCTTGTCAGGGGGGAGTTCTCCATTGTCGCCTGACTCGCTGCCACTCGCGGCAGCCCAGGCGACGGCTCCGGCACTCAAGGCGACAACAAGGGCAGCAGCAGCCGCCGCCAGTGGGACGTTGATCTTCATGGGTGACTCCGTCTTCAGTGTGGACCCTGATAGATGTTGGTGGGCGGTCCGACGGGGATCTGAAGTGCCGCAATCGCTTGGTTGAGCTCATCTGTGAGCTGGTTCCAGGCCTGAGTCGGCGTGTTGTCCGCGCTGCCGCAGCCGCCTGTTTGGGAACACACACCAGACTGCGCCAGCACGCCTCTGAAGGTGAAGGCGACTCCGTGATTGTCGTACGCGTAGCGCGACATGTAGCGCCACTGGCCAGCTTGTACGCCGCTATTCAGGTAGATCTCTGGCAGGGGGTAGGCGAGTCCGCTCCACGAGACCTGCCAGATCGACTCGGCGTTGAGTCCCGCCCTTCACCGAGGAGGAACTCGAAGCGGCATATCTCGGGTGGCAACAGCGGAACCCACGCCTCGCCGATGTGCTCCTGGTGCTCGGGTGGACCGGGATGCGGTGGAGCGAGGCTCGGGCGGTCAGGGTCGAGGATCTGATGCAGGTGCCCACACCCGGCGTTCTCATCCGCCGGGCAGCTCCCGAACGGGTGGGAGTGAAGTCCACTAAGGGACGACGCTCGCGGCGAGTGCCGATCGCTAACAGGGTCTTGCCGCTGGTGAATGGTCTGGCCGCCGGCAAGGAACCGGGCGACCTGCTCTTCACCACCACTCGGGGCGCCCAGCTCCACCGCACGGCGACCCTCCGCGCCCTCAACTGGCCCAGGACCTCCTACGGTCGTCGGATCCACGACCTGCGCCACACCGCGGCCTGCCTCTGGCTGGCACGCGGCGTGGACCCCGGAACGGTGCAGGCCTGGATGGGACACGAGTCGATCGCGACCACCAATCTATACCTGCACTTCCTAGGGACAGGTGCCCATCGGGCCGGTCTGGAGAGGCTGAATCGCCCGCGGGGGGCCGCCGGGGGGCCCTCTGAGAACCCCCTCGGAGGACGACAGCCATGACGGTCCACTCGCGATGGCGATGTCTGCCCAGGTCAGCCTGGGGATCGAGGGTGGAGCCGCCTGTCGGAATCGAACCGACGACCTATTCATTACGAGTGAATCGCTCTACCGACTGAGCTAAGGCGGCGCGCTGCCCGCGACGTCCTCGCGGGGAGGCGGTCCGGGCAACGGCCGGAAGTATACGGAGACGCGAGGTCCGCCAGAGAATCGGCGTCAGCACGAGAGACCGTCGCGCGGGACCGCCCCGGACACCAGGTAGGACTCGACGGCGTTGTCGACGCAGGTGTTGCCGTGGTGGTAGCCCGTGTGGCCGTCTCCGTCGCGGGTGACCAGGACTCCGGACTCGAGCTGGCGGGCGAGCGCGACGGCCCAGCGGTACGGCGTGGCCGGGTCGCGGGTCGTGCCCACCACGACGATGGGCGCCGCCCCGGCAGCACGGATCACCGGCACCCGCTCGTCGCTGCGCGGGGTGAACCCGTCGCACATCGTCAGGCTCCACGCGAAGGTGCGGCCGAAGACCGGCGACGCCCGGTCGAAGGCGGCGAACTGGCCCGGGACCTTCGAGTAGGGGATCGAGTAGGGCGCGTCGAGGCAGGTGATGTCGGTGAACGCCTCGAGCAGGTTGGAGTTGAAGGTGCCGTCGGCGTTGCGGTCGGCGTACGCGTCGGCGAGCTGCATGAGCAGGGACCCGTCGCCGTTCAGGGCGCTTCGCAGCGCGGCGCTCAGGATGATCCAGTACTGACGGTTGTAGAGGGCGGCCGAGATGCCGTAGTAGGCGTTGCCGGCGGTCAGCGTCCGGTCGCCCGCCGGGAGCGGCTTCTCGGCGATCTGGTCGAGCAGGGTGCTGATCGTCCGCTCGGCGTCGTCGACGTTCTTGCCGAGGAAGCAGCCGATGGAGGCCTGCACGCAGTTGGCGGCGTACGCGTCGAGGGCGGTCTGGAAGCCCTTCGCCTGCTGGAGGGACGTCGCCCGCGGGCCGAGCGCGGGGTCGACGGCACCGTCGAGGACGAAGCGCCCGACGCGCTCGGGGAAGAGCTGGGCGTACGTCGCGCCGAGCTTGGTGCCGTACGACGCACCGAAGTAGCTCATCGTCCGCTCGCCGAGCGCGGCCCGCAGGACGTCCATGTCGCGTGCCGCCTCGACCGTCGACACGTGCGCGGCCAGCTCACCGGAGTGCGCGCTGCAGCCGCGCACGAGCCGGGTCTGCCATCGTTGGTACGTCGCCACCTCGGCCGGTGTGTCGGGCGCCGGGTCGCCCCCGAGGTAGCGGTTCATCGCCGCGTCGTCCAGGCAGTCGACGGGCGAGCTGTCGCCGGTGCCGCGCGGGTCGAAGCCGACGATGTCGAAGTGCTCGAGCAGGGGGTCGCCGAACCACGCGCTGCGGCCCGCGGCGAACGACGTACCGGGGGCGCCAGGGCCACCGGGGTTGACCACCAGCGACCCGACCTTGCTGCCGGAGGCAGGCACCTTGAGCACCGCGATCCGGATCGTGCGGCCGGACGGGCGCCGGTAGTCCAGGGGCACGGTGAGGCGAGCGCACTCGTCGCCTTCCTCGGACGAGCCGCTGCAGGCCGACCAGTCGAGGCGCTGGGAGTAGAACCGCGCAAGGTCGGCGGCCGCAGGCTCGGTCGCAGGCGGCCCACCGGTGGGCGCCACGGGTGTCGGGCCGCCCTCACCCCCGGACGAGCCGCGGGTGACCACCAGAGCAGCGCCGGCCACCAGCACCACGACCACCACCAGCGTGACCGCCGCCACCAGACGTCTCACGGGCGGCTCATCGCGTCGGCGTCTTCAGCGCGACCATCAGGGACTCGAGTGCAAGCGCGACCGGCACGTTGAACTCGAGCATCTGCTCGCGAGCGTCGAAGATCCAGCCGATGCGACGCAGGTTGAGCTCAGGTGTGGAGCTGCTCACGACCTGGTCGATGTCAGCGCGGAACTCCTCGTTGACGAGCACACCGGGCGCACCGGTCGCGACGGCAACCGCGTCACGGTAGACCGACACGAGGTCCATCAGGGCGCGGTCGACGACATCGAGGTGGCGGCGCTTCGCCCGGGTCTTCTGACCCTTCTCCAGGGCGGCGACGGCCGGTGCGTACTCCCTCGGCCGGCGCCCGCGCTCGACGACGCCGTACGACGCGTCGAGGTCGGCGCGCTCGCGGGCGTCGAGCTCGCCGGTGATCAGGTCGGCCTCCTCCTGGGTGGTTTCCAGCAGGTTCTGGGCGGCGTTCATGCACGAGGCGAGGCTGGTCAGCCGGGCCGGGATCGAGACGACCTCCTTGCGCCGGTTGCGGGCGCCCTCGTCGCGGGCCAGCGCCCGGGCGCGCCCGATGTGACCCTGGCTCGCCCGAGCGCAGTACGACGCGAGCGCGGGCTCGACGCCCTCCGTGCGCACCAGGAACCCGGCGACGTCCTCGGCCGAGGGTGTGGTCAGGGTGACCAGCCGGCAGCGGGAGCGGACGGTGGGCAGGAGGTCCTCGACCGTCGGGGCGCACAGCATCCACACGGTCCGCTCAGTGGGCTCCTCGATCGCCTTCAGCAGGGCGTTCGCGGCCTGGTCGGTGAGCCGGTCGGCGTCCTCGACGATCATCACCTGCCAGCGGTGACCGACCGGGGCCAGCGCCGAGCGGCGGACCAGGTCGCGCACCTCGTCGACGCCGATCGAGAGCTTGTCGGTGCGCACGACCGTGACGTCGGCGTGGCTGCCGGCGAGGACGGTGTGGCACGAGTGGCAGGCGCCGCAGCCGGGTGGCTGCTCGTCGCACTGCAACGCGGCCGCGAACGCGATCGCGGCGTTGGACCGCCCGGAGCCGGGTGGTCCGGTGAACAGGAACGCGTGGCTCATCCCGTGGCCCGAGGCCGCCGCGCGGAGCGCCTCGATGGCTCGCTTCTGGCCGACCAGGGTGGACCAGACGGCTCCGGTGGGTGTCGCGGTCGTCGTCATCGGACCGCCTTGTCCAGCAGGGGCTCGACCCGGGCGAGAACGGTCTCGGCGATCTCGTCGCGCGGCCGTCCGGCGTCGACCACGAGGTAGTGGTCGGGATCGGCCGCGGCCAGGTCGAGGAACGCCTGCCTGGCTCTGGCGAAGAAGGCGGGGGTCTCGCCCTCGATGCGGTCGCGTTCGCGGAACCTGCTGAGTCCGTGCGCCGGGTCGAGGTCGAGCACGACGGTCAGGTCGGGCCGCAGGTCGCGGGTCGCCCAGCGCGCCACCGCCTCGACGTCCACGACACCCAGATCACGGCCGGCGCCCTGGTAGGCCAGCGTCGAGTCGACGTACCGATCGGTGATCACGACCGCGCCGCGCTCCAGCGCCGGCAGCACCACCGTGTCGACGTGCTCGGCCTTGTCGGCGGCGTAGAGGAGCACCTCGGTGCGGTGCGACAGCTCGCCGGTGGCCGGGTCGAGCACGATCCTGCGCAGCTCCTTGCCGACGGAGGAGTCGCCCGGCTCGAAGGTCAGGAGGGTGTGGTACCCGCGGTCGGAGAGGGACGCCGCGAGGGCGCGCGCCTGGGTGGTCTTGCCCGTCCCGTCACCGCCCTCGAAGGCGACGAAGACCCCTGTGGTCGTGTGCACGCGCCCTGCCTCTCACTCGCGGGACGAGCGTAGTCGAGGGCGGTGACGCCTCCGCGCAACCGCCGACGGGTACGCCGCGCGGGCTCGCTACGGTGACGGCATGACATCCGCCGCGACCGCCGGCCCGGTGCTGGTCAGGTCGGACAAGGTCATCCTCGGGGGCGGGGCGCTCCTCACCCTGTTGGCCGGAGTGGCGGACTACGCCGCGTGGGGCTCCGTCGTCGCGTTCGTCGTCTCGGCGGCGGCGGTGTGCCTGCTCGCCTCGGTCGTGGGCCGGTCCGTCGAGCAGCTCGGCGACCGGTTCGGGCCGGGGGCGACCGGCGTGCTCCAGTCGGCGCTGGGCAACCTGCCCGAGCTGTTCATCTGCATCTTCGCGCTCAAGGCCGGGCTGGTGGAGGTGGTCCGGGCCGCCCTGGTGGGCTCGATCCTCGCCAACCTGCTGCTGGTGCTCGGGATCGCGTTCGTGGTCGGTGGTCTCCGGCACGGCACGCAGCAGCTCGGCTCCGAGCGCGCGCGGGTGATCGTCGTACTGATGCTGCTCTCGGTCTCGGCCATGGCCATCCCGTCCCTGGCGCACTGGCTGCACACGCCCGCCGCCGCGCACGAGAAGACGTTCTCGGTCATCGTCTCGGTGCTGCTGCTCGTCCTCTTCGCCCTGACCCTCCCCTTCTCCCTGCGGCGCACCGCCTCGGACGACGTCGGCGGAGAAGACGAGCAGCCGACGGAGACCCCGCGTTGGCCGCTCTGGCTGGCCGTCGGCCTGCTCGCGGTGGCGGGCATCGCGGCCGCCTTCGTCTCCGACTGGTTCGTCAGCGCGCTCGAGCCCGCGATGGACTCACTCTCGGTGAGCGACACCTTTGCCGGCCTCGTGGTCGTCGCCATCGCGGGCAACGCGATCGAGAACGTCGTCGGGGTCCAGCTCGCGGCGGCCGACGAGTCTGCGTACGCGTTCTCGGTGATCCTCAACAGCCCCGTCCAGATCGCACTGGTCCTGGCGCCGCTGCTGGTGCTGATCTCCCAGATCTTCGGGCTCGCCTCACTGACGCTCGTCTTCTCGCCGATGCTCGTCGTCGTCCTGATGCTGGCCGTGATGCTGGCAGCCTTCATCGCCTTCGACGGCGAGTCGAGCTGGATCGAAGGCGCGTCGCTGGTCGTGCTGTACGGCATCGTCGCCACCGCCTTTTGGTGGGGGTGAGGCCGACCGAGAGCGAGGAACGAGCTCTCGGTCGAGGCTCTCCCGGTTGAGCGAGCCCACGGCTGAGCTTGCGAAGCCGTGACGGCGAGTCGAAACCCGGTGACGGTGCCTGGGGCTCAGGCACCATCACGGGTGGTTTCGTGACGCTCGCAGAGCTCGCTCCTCAACCACCAGCAACCCACCGCCGGTCGAGGAGCGTCGGCTCGGGCCCGAGGACCGAGGGCCCGAACGACGCGTCACGAGACCCAGCAACGGTGCCCGGGCCTCCAGCCACGTCACGGGTGGTTTCGAGACGCTCGCAGAGCTCGCTCCTCAACCAGCGAAAGGGGGCAGGGCTCGCTCCTCAACCAGCAACCCACCGCCGGTCGAGGAGCGTCGGCTCGGGCCCGAGGAACGAGCGCCCGAACGACGCGTCACGAGACCCAGCAACGATGCCCGGGCCTCCAGCCATGTCCCGGGTGGTTTCGTGACGCTCGCAGAGCTCGCTCCTCAACCAGCAACCCACCGCCGGTCGAGGAGCGTCGGCTCGGGCCCGAGGAACGAGGGCCCGAACGACGCGTCACGAGACC
>DASSTL010000130.1:0-22031 GCA_035707985.1 Nocardioides sp.
GACGACGTCATGCAGACCGAGGGCGCCAACGACCGCGTGCAGCTGGCCAACCTCGGGCGGGAGCTGAACCGCCGCATCGTCGAGCAGTGGATGCGCGACGGGGTGACCGTGATGGACCCGGCCACCACCTGGATCGAGGCCGACGTCCGGCTCGCACCCGACGTGGTCCTGCTGCCCGGCACGCACCTGCTCGGCGCCACGGTCGTCGACGAGGACGCCGTGATCGGCCCCGACACCTCGCTCAAGGACTGCGAGATCGGCGCCGGAGCCCGGGTGTCCCGGGCGCACGGCGAGCTCGCGGTGGTCGGCGCGGGGGCGAGCGTCGGGCCCTACGCCTACCTGCGGCCCGGCACCGAGCTGGGCAGCGACGGCAAGATCGGCACCTTCGTCGAGACCAAGAACGCCCGCATCGGCGCCGGGGCGAAGGTGCCGCACCTGTCGTACGTCGGTGACGCCGACATCGGCGAGGGGTCGAACATCGGGGCGGGCACGATCTTCGCGAACTACGACGGCACGCAGAAGCACCGCACGACGATCGGCAAGGGCGCGAAGACGGGCGCGAACAACACCTTCGTCGCACCCGTCACCATCGGCGACGGTGCGATGACCGGCGGAGGTGCCGTCGTACGCCGTGACGTGCCGCCCGGCAACCTCGCCGTCTCCGGCGGACCGCAGCGCAACCTCGACCGTCGCCTGCCGCGCGACGCGCCGACCTCGATGGGTGATCCGACCACCGATGAGGGAGAATCCTGATCTGTGAGCTCGAAGACGAAGAGGACCACCGAGAAGCATCTGATGGTCTTCTCCGGACGGGCCCATCCCGCTCTCGCCGAGGAGGTCGTCGCCAATCTCGGGATCGAGCTGGTGCCGACGCAGGCCTACGAGTTCGCCAACTCCGAGACGTACGTCAGGTACGAGGAGTCGGTGCGCGGGTGCGACGCGTTCGTGATCCAGAGCCACACGGCGCCCATCAACGAGTGGCTGATGGAGCACCTGATCATGGTCGACGCGCTGAAGCGCGCCAGCGCCAAGCGGATCACCGTCGTGATGCCGTTCTACGGCTACGCCCGCCAGGACAAGAAGCACCGCGGGCGTGAGCCGATCTCGGCGCGCCTGGTGGCGGACATGTTCAAGACCGCCGGCGCCGACCGGCTGATCACCGTCGACCTCCACGCCGACCAGATCCAGGGCTTCTTCGACGGCCCGGTCGACCACCTGTTCGCGCTGCCGATCCTCGCCGCGCACGTCAAGGAGAAGTACGGCGACCAGGACCTCGCCGTGGTCAGTCCCGACGCCGGGCGGATCAAGGTGGCCGAGCGGTGGTCGGCGCGGCTCGACGGCGCTCCGCTGGCCTTCATCCACAAGACGCGACGTACGGACCGCCCGAACGAGACCGTGGCCAATCGGGTCGTCGGTGACGTCCGCGACCGGATCTGCGTCCTGGTCGACGACATGATCGACACCGGCGGCACGATCGTGCACGCCGCCGAGGCGCTCGCCCGGGACGGCGCGGCCGGCGTCGTGATCGCCGCGACCCACCCGATCCTCTCCGGTCCAGCGGTCGACCGGCTGAAGAACTGCCCCGTCACCGAGATCGTGGTCACCAACACGCTCCCGATCCCCGACGACAAGCGGTTCGACAAGCTGACCTGCCTGTCGATCGCGCCCCTGCTCTCCCAGGCCATCAAAGAGGTCTTCGAGGACGGGTCCGTCACCAAGATGTTCGACGGGCAGGCCTGACCGACGGGTCTGCGCCGCCCGGTCAGCCCACCCGACGGACGGCGAGCGCGACGTCGTAGTCGTCGACCACGTCGCGCCACCCACGCTGGAGGACGGTGTTGTCGGCCCGGTCGGCGGCGGCCTCGAGCTCGTCGCGGAACCGCTGGAAGCGGTCGAGCGCCATCGGCAGGGCGGGGGCGGCGTCGGCCACATCGGCGGCGAACGCCTGGCCGCGCTGTGCGATCGTGGGTGCGTCGGTGAGGTAGCGCTCGAGGTACGGCGCGACCAGGTCCTCCTGTCCGGCGGTCCAGAGGCCGTCGACGATCGCCTCGAAGTCGCGGTTGGAGACCTGCGGGTCGACGAGCTGTTGCCAGGCCTGCTCCTTCGCCGCCGGGTCGGGGCGGCTCGCCCGCGCTGCCAGCGCCGACTGGTGACCGCTCGCGGAGCGGTCGGCGCCGGCCTCGCGCTCCACGAGGTCGTCGCCCTCCGCGCCCAGCGCGACGAGCCGGCGTACGACGATCCAGCGCGTGTCCCGGTCCACGGGGAGCCCGGGACGCGCCTCGCCCGAGGCGAGCCAACGCCGCAGCAGCGCCACGTCGTCGGACAGCGATGCGACGCGACGCATCGCGGCCAGGCCCCGGTCCCGGTCGCCGGCTTCGAGCACCTCGGCGCACACCGCGGCGATGGTCCGCTCCGCGGCCGGGAGGTTCTCGGGTGAGGTGAACGACGGGAGGACCGTGCGGGTGAGCCGGCGCAGCACCCCGTCGAAGACCACCGGGTCCGTCTCCCGGGCCAGGTGGAGCTCGACCAGTGACATCAGGTCGGTGGTCGGCAAGGCGCACCGGCGGACCCGGGTGATCGCGTTGGTCCACGTCACGGCCCGCAGCAGGGGGTCGGGGATCGAGGAGAGGCCGGTCACGACCCGCCGCCAGGAGCGGTCGTCGAGGAGCACCGCGGCGTACGCCTCGTCCCGCGCGTTGGGCAGCACGTCGGCACCGGCGAGGTCGTCGAGCCGGACCGGCTCTCCATCCACGTCGAGCTTGCGGTTCGTGATCGCACCGGCGGTGTCCAGTGACACGACGGAGAAGCGGTGGGGGCGCGAGCCGTCGCGCGTGATCACCGGGCTGTCACCCTCGCGCGCGACCGCGATCGTGTCGAAGCCGGTCGTGCGCAAGTAGACCCCCGCCCAGCCGCGTACGTCGCGGTCGGTCACCGAGTCCAGCGCCTCGAGATAGTCGTCGAGGTCGGCGTTCGCGAACCGGTGCCGGGTGAGGTAGCGGTTGGTGCCGGCGACGAAGGTCTCCCACCCCAGCCAGGTCACCAGCTGCCGCAGGACCGACGCGCCCTTCGCGTAGGTGATCATGTCGAAGTTGTTGAACGCCGTGTCGACGTCGACGACGCGCTCGGCGTCCTCGGCGATCGGGTGGGTGGACCGCCGGCTGTCGGCGGCGTACGCCGTCGGCTTCCGGTTGAGGGAGAAGTCCGACCACGTGCCCGGTACGCCGATCACGTCGGCCACGTGGTAGCCCATGAAGTCGGCGAACGACTCGTTCAGCCAGGTGTCCTGCCACCACTTCATCGTCACCAGGTCGCCGAACCACATGTGCGCCATCTCGTGGGCGATCACCGTCGACCGGTCGACCAGCGCCCCGGCGTCGGGCTCGCTGCGCGGAACGTACTCGTCGCGGAACGTCACGCACCCCGCGGTCTCGAGGGCACCCCAGTTGTGCCCCGGCTGCATCACCTGGTCGTAGGAGTCGAACGGGTAGGGCTCGTCGAAGGCGTCGGTGTAGAAATCGAAGCACGCCTCCGTCACCCGCTTCATGTCCGCGAAGTCGCGGTCGAGCTCGGCGGCCAACGAGCGTCGGATGTGCCACCCGAACGGCAGGCCGGCGTGCTCCCAGGTGCGGGAGTGCCACGGCCCGGCGCACACGACGAACAGGTACGTCGACAGGGGCGGCGTGGTGGAGAACCTACGGCAGTCGCCGTCGCGGCCGGTCTCGCGGCCGTTGGCGACGACGGTCCACTCCGTCGGCGCGGTCACCATGAGCGAGATCGGTGCCTTCAGGTCGGGCTGGTCGAAGCAGGCGAAGACCTTCTGCGCGATGTCCATCCCGAGCAGGGCCGAGACGTACGTCGCGCCGTCCGCCGGGTCGGTGAACGTGTGCATGCCGTCCCCGTCGTTGACGTAGGGGATGCGCGCCTCGACGACGACCTCGTTGCGCGGCTCGAGGTCGTGCAGCGTGATCCGGCGGCCGTCGTACGCCGGGTCGTGGACCGGCGAGTCGTTGACGGTGAGGCGGAGATCCTGGGCGTCGGTCAGCTCGAGGAAGGTCGTCGCCCGTGGGTCGGCCAGCGAGAAGGAGACGGTCGTGCGGCACCCGAAGCTCTCGCGGGAGGTCAGGTCGAGGTCGATGCGGTAGGCGACGTCGGAGACCTGGGCGGCGCGGGCGACGGCCTCGGCGTAGGTGAGTGACACGCCCTCGACCCTAGAGGGCTCGAGGCAGGCGGCCACCACTGGATTTCGAGCCGAGCCGCCCCTTCGGTGGTCGAGCCGGCCGAGCGGCCTGCCTTCGGTGGCCGAGTCGAGACCCGAGGTCCGTGAGCCGCCTGCGCGCCTCGGGTCTCGACACCGCTCGCGGCGCTCGCGGGCTCGACCACCGAAGGTCACACCTCGCGATTGGCTCCGCCCCGGCTCGGCCGTCTAGACTTCCCCGGTTGCCTCGGCGAGGGACCCTGCGGGTGTCCGTGATCGACTGGGCCCGGCACTCCACGCCGCGCTGACCCGGTCGCGCGGCGTTCGTCGTCTCTACCGCAGCCGGGGCCCGAGAACGCGACAGACGAACACGAGGAGAGAGCCGACGATGCCCGAGAAGATCATCGCTGAGATGCGTACGGAGTTCGGCAAGGGTGCTGCCCGCCGGATCCGCCGCGACCACAAGATCCCGGCCGTGGTCTACGGACACGGCAACGACCCGGTCCACCTGACCCTGCCCGGCCACGACACGATGATGGCCATCAAGCACGGTGGCGCGAACGCGCTGCTGGAGCTCGACATCGACGGCAAGTCCCAGCTCGCGCTGACCAAGCAGGTGCAGGTCGACCCGATCCGTCGGGTGCTCGAGCACATCGACTTCGTCGCGGTCCGTCGCGGCGAGAAGGTCACCGTCGACGTGCCGATCCACGTGACCGGCGACGCGGCTCCGGAGACGCTGGTCGTCACCGAGCACGCGACCGTCCAGGTGGAGGCCGAGGCGACCGCGATCCCCGAGCGCATCGAGGTGTCCGTCGAAGGCGCCGAGATCGGCACGCAGATCCACGCCTCCGACCTCGTCCTGCCCGAGGGCACGACGCTGCTGACCGACCCGGACTCCCTGGTCGTCAACGTCACGCAGCAGCAGAGCGTGGAGCAGCTCGAGGCCGAGCTCGCCGAGGCCGAGGCCGACGCCGGCATCGTCCACGAGGAGGGCGAGGCCGAGGGAGCGGCTGCCGAGGGCGCGGCCGCCGAGGGCGCACCTGCCGAGGGCGCACAGGACGACGCTCCGGCCGAGGGCGACTCCGCCGAGTGAGGCTGCGGCGCGCCCTGGACCGGCTGCTCCGCAGACCGACCGGGGCGCGTGCCGGTTCCGGTGCCGGTCCGGGCGTCGAGGGTCCAGGCGTCGAGGGTCCAGGCGTCGAGGGTCCGGGCGTCGAGGGTCCGGGCGTCGAGGATCCGATCGATCCCGCAGGCGAGCAGGTGGAAGAGATGACGAACGAGCCGACCGAGGTGTGGCTCGTCGTCGGCCTGGGCAACCCCGGGCCGTCGTACGCCGGGCACCGCCACAACGTCGGCCACCTGGTCACCGCGGAGCTGGCCGAGCGGATGGGCTCGCCCTTCCGCGCCCACAAGTCCGGGCGGGCCGACGTCGTCGAGGGACGGCTGACGCCGCCCGGTACGCCGGGACCTCGGGTGGTGCTGGCCCGCACCCGTACCTACATGAACGAGTCGGGAGGCGCGGTCAAGCAGCTGGCGACCTTCTACAAGGTGCCGCCGGAGCGGATCATCGCGATCCACGACGAGCTGGACATCCCCTTCGACACGATGCGGGTCAAGCTCGGCGGCGGCGACAACGGCCACAACGGCCTCCGCTCGCTGCGCGGAGCGCTGGGCACCGGTGACTTCTACCGGGTGCGGGTCGGGATCGGGCGCCCGCCGGGGCGCCAGGACCCCGCGGACTACGTGCTCTCCGACTACACCGCTGCCGAGCGCAAGCTGTTGCCGCTCCAGGTGAGCACCGCGGCGGACGCCGTCGAGTCGCTGGTGACCGAGGGCCTCGAGCGCACCCAGGCGCGCTTCAACTCCTGACCGGCGGACGACGCCGCAAGATTTTGCGAAGGTTTGGGGTGCTTGCCCTTTTGTCGGGTGACCCCACCGTTCACAATGGCCTTTCGGTTGCGCGCGACTCGGGGGAGTCGATGAACGTGTGACCCGGGTCTTCGGGCCCACCGGGGGTGCGTCGCCGGGGCTGCGGTTCGTCCGTGCCGGCGCGACGTGTGAATGCGAGATCGGGGGGATCTCATGACGAGACCGAGTCGACGTGCCGTGGTGCGTTCACTGGTGTGGCAGGTGCCGGCCGCGGGCGGGTCGGACGCCGACGACGTGGCAGCTCACGTGGCGAATCCGCTGGAGGTCACGGCCGAGGTGCTGGCGCGCGTGGTGCGTCGCGAGGACTGAGCGCCGTCGTACGCCGATGACGGCCCGCCGAGGCGGGTCGTTACGCTGCCGCCTGTGACTTCTCCGAGCGGTCCAGCCGCAGCCGGTGACCTCGCCGACGACCATGCCTTGGCGGCCTGGCTCGCCACGACCGCCGGGGAGCGGCTGCTCGAGGTGCGCGAGTCCGGGCTGACCGGTCGCGACCTCAAGGACGCGGGCGACCAGGCCGCCCACGACCTGCTCATGGAGCTGCTCGCCGAGCACCGGCCGGAGGACGCCGTGCTCTCGGAGGAGGGCAAGGACGACAAGCGACGCCTGGAGGCGCAGCGGGTCTGGATCGTGGACCCCTTGGACGGGACCCGGGAGTTCTCCGAGCCGCCGCGGGACGACTGGGCGGTCCACGTCGCGCTGTGGGAGCGCGGTGAGCTGGTCGCCGGTGCCGTGGCGCAGCCTGCCCTGGGGCAGACCTTCCACACCGGGGAGCCGCCCGTCGTACCGCCTCGGACGAGCACGCGACCCCGCATCGCCGTCTCGCGCACGCGTCCCCCCGCCTTCGTGGAGGCGCTGGCCGCCGAGCTCGACGCCGAGCTGGTGCCGATGGGGTCGGCGGGGGTGAAGGTGATCTCGGTGGTCCGTGACCTCACCGACGCCTACGTCCACGCCGGCGGACAGTACGAGTGGGACAACGCCGCGCCCGTCGCCGTGGCCCGGTCCGCCGGCCTGTTCTGCTCGCGGGTGGACGGGTCACCGCTGGTCTACAACCAGGACGACGTCTCGCTGCCCGACCTGGTCGTGTGTCGCAGCGAGCTGTCGGGCGTGATCTTGGACTTCGTCGCCCGCCACGGCACCGACTGATCACGCCGTCCGGGCCCCCCTGGACGACCCCCTCCGGGTCCCCCGCAGGACCCCGCCTGAGGAGCGCCTCTGAACCGGCCCTCCACGCGTCTACCCGAAACCGGGGATTCACCGGAATGCGCCGGTGCACGAGGATGGTAAAGGCCGGCTCCGGGGGGTGCCGGCCGATCGCGACCGCGGCGTAGGTCGCGATCCGTCGACGGTTCGGGGGGGCCGCATTGACTGAGCAGACCATGGATGTCGGAGCAATCCGACCAGTGGTGACCGAGTGGTCGCCGGATGAGCCCAGGCTCGAGGCTCGGGTGACCCCGCCCGGACTCGGATGGGAAGTGTTCGGGACCCCCGCCGACACTCTGGCGCCACCGGTCGCCACGGTCGCCACGGTCGCCGTGGCGGGCACGCCTGCGCACCTGCAGAGCAAGCCGGACCCCGTCATCGAGGCCGGGCAGCGCCTCGCGGCCCTGGCGCGCCGCCGTCCTGCGGAGTCCTGGGTCGCGATCGAGAGCCTCGCCGTCGCGGTGGCCGGGTTCGCCGTGATGGAGGTCCGCGGCACCTACGCTCTCTCGGCCCTGGTCGCCTTCTGTGGCGCCCTGCTCGTGGCCGCACGCACGCGGTCGCAGCTGCACCCCACATCGGATCTCGCGCTGTGGCCGGCACTGCGTTCGCTCGCGGTGGTGTTCGGGGCCTCATCGGCCGTGTCGGTCGTCGCAGGTGATCCGCGTGCCACGCTCGTGACCGCAGGCCTGATCGCCATCGTCTCGGCCGTGATCGTGCTGGGCACGCTGGTGGCGCGCCGATGCGCCCGCCGGGTGCCTCGGGTCGTCGTCGTCGGAGACCGCGCGGCCATCAGCAGGGCCGCGATGCGGTGGGCCGACGCCCCGGTGCAGGTGGTCGGCGGTGTCCTCGCCGAGGCGGAGTCCGGCCGGATGCTGGAGTCGATCGTCGGTGTCCCGACGATCCTCGGCCTCGACCAGGCCGCCGAGTGGGCGGCCGGCCGCAAGGCCGACCTCGTGATCGTCGCGCCGGGTCACGGCATGACCGGACCCGATGCGCGTGCACTCGCCTGGAGCCTGGAGCGCTCCGGCATCAAGATGGCGGTGGCCGACGTGGTGACCGACGCAGCGCCCCACCGGGTCCGCGCTCGCCGACTCGGTCGCACGACCGTGGTCGAGCTCGGCGCCACGCGGCGTGGGGCGCTCATGCGGGCCGGCAAGGCGGTCGTCGACCGAGTGTGCGGCTCTCTGCTGCTGGTGCTCGCGACCCCGGCCCTGGCTGTCCTGATGCTCGCGATCCGGATCGACTCGCGAGGTCCCGCCCTGTTCAAGCAGACCCGGGTCGGCCTCGACGGCGCGCACTTCACGATGTACAAGCTCCGCACCATGCACACCGACGCCGAGCGTCAGCTCGTGGCGCTGCGCGACCAGAACGAGGGCGCCGGCCTGCTGTTCAAGATGCAGGAGGACCCGCGGGTCACCCGCATCGGCAAGCTGCTGCGTCGTACCTCGCTGGACGAGCTGCCGCAGCTGATCAACGTGGTCAAGGGCGACATGTCGCTGGTCGGGCCGCGTCCGGCCCTCCCGCGCGAGGTGGAGGAGTACGACGAGGTGGAGGCTCGCCGCCTCGCGGTGAAGCCCGGCATGACCGGCCTGTGGCAGGTCAGCGGGCGCTCCAACCTCGACTGGGAGACCAGCATCGCGCTCGATCTGGACTACGTCGACAACTGGCGGCTGGCGGACGATCTCGTGATCGGCCTGCGCACCGTGGGGGCAGTCGCGAGGGCGCGCGGGGCCTACTGACCCCGGGCACGTGGCCCAGGCGAGTCATCCGCACGGTTGATTCCGTGGTTCGGCGTGACTAGGTGGGTCGTCCTCGAGAGGGACTCTTCCCCAGGTGGCAGAACATTTCATCGACATTTGGCTGCACACCTACGATGATGACGCTAGACCGATCGCTGGGATCGTGGGGGACTCGATTCGCAGCCGGTCACCGTCAAGGGGGTTGACGGTGGCTGCGGTCCAGGGGGTCAGGGCCGTGGTGGCCCGTCCGGGGGGAAAATATGAAGACGCATGACCAATTTCAGGGTGGAAACCCTGTGGGGGACGCTTCGCTGCGCTCCGGGGGCGTAGCCGACTACGAGGACCGGCTGCACGCGGTCCGATCGAGTCTTGCGGGGATGTCTGGCGCGCTACGCGTGCTGACCGACCAGCGCCATGAGCTCCCGGAGGCATCGAGCCGACGGCTCGAGACGCTGCTCGTCGAGGAGCTGGAGCGGCTGCGGCGGCTCGTCGCTCCGTCGTCGGGTGAGGGTGCCGGCCCGGCCGGTGAGAACCTCGACGTCGACTCACTCGTGGCCCGGGTCGTCCTGGCTCGCCGGATGGCGGGTCAGGAGGTCGCCTGGGACCCGAGTGGCTGTCGCGTGCGCGCCGTCGCGGACGACGTGGTCGAGGTCCTCAACATCCTGCTGGTGAACGCGTGGCGGCACGCCGGCGGTGCGCCGGCACGCATCGACGTCGCAGGCGAAGGATCGATCACCGTCATCACGGTCCGCGACAACGGTCCCGGGGTGCCTCCCGAGCTGCGCGAGACGATCTTCGAGAGGGGGGTTCGCCGCGCCGGTTCGCCGGGTCAGGGCCTGGGCCTCGCGATGGCACGCAACCTGGTCGAGCGGCAAGGCGGCAGTCTCGCCCTGGTGCCCACCGAGGGCACCGGTGCCTGCTTCCGCGTCACGCTGCCGGCCGCGGTCCGCGAGGAGGCGGCATGAGCGCCGGTCTGCGGGTGACGGTCGTCGACGACCACTCGTTGTTCGCCGAGTCGCTGAGCATCGCGCTGCAGGCGCACGACATCGAGAGCTGCACCGTCGTGCCGGACCCGTCGATGACCTTCGTCCAGCTCGGCCGGGCGATCGTCAAGACGCAGCCGCACCTCGTGCTCCTCGATCTCGACCTCGGGCTGCCCGGTGACCGGATGCGGCTCGTGTCCGGGCTCGCGGGCGGCGGCATCGCGGTCGTGATCGTGACCGGCTCCGCGGACCGCCTGAGCCAGGGCGAGGCCCTCGCTCACGGGGCCCGGGCGGTGATCGAGAAGTCGGCGCCGTTCGCGCAGATCGTGGAGGCCGTGACGCGCACGCGTGACGGACTGCCGGTGATGCTGCGCACCGAGCGTGACTCCCTGCTGCGGGAGTACCGCGAGGCCGAGGAGGCCCACCGCGAGCTCAACGCGAGGTTCAGCCTGATGACGCGGCGTGAGGCCGAGGTCCTGGGTCAGCTGATGGTCGGCAAGCAGGTCTCCGAGATCGCTCGCAAGGCGTTCGTCTCGGAGTCGACCGTGCGCACGCAGGTGAAGGCCATCTTGTCGAAGCTCCAGGTGAACTCCCAGCTGACAGCCGTCGCTCTGGCCCACCAGCTGGGGTGGCGTCCGCCGTCGTACGACGACGACAAGACGACGTCGTACCCCGAGCCGTTGGCGGCCGTGCCCGCCCTGCGACGCGCTCAGTAGGTCACTCGCCGGCCGTCTCGGCACCTCGGTACTCGCGATCATTTCAGGCCGCTCGGGCGGGCTCCGCGCCCGCCTGAGCGGTCCGGTCTGCCCCGGGCGGCCTCCGGAGGCCGGACGCGCCGAGACGTCGGCCACAGCGCGTCGACCAGGCCTGGACGGCGTGCGGCCGGTGTGCCGCTGTGTCGGTGCTGCTGGGCGGCATGAGGCGTCTCGGAGGACGCGGTGCGTCAGTGGATAGGTGCGGCGACCGCGGCTGACTCGGGCTCGACTGGCTCGACGAGCTCGACGGGCTCGACGGGCTCGACGGGCTCGACGGGCTCGGCCGGCTCGGCCGGCTCGGGAACGATCGGGCCCCACACAGTCTCGGCGATGTGCTTCGTGCTGCGGATGTTGGCGAGGCTGGACGCCCCGAAGACCACCGACTGCACGTTCGGGAAGTCGGCGATCCACTCGAACGCCTCGAGCGGCGACAGCGCGCCGGAGGCGAGCACCGACATGGCGATCGCGCGGCACTTCCGCTGCTCGAGGGTCTCGCGGTACAGCTCCACGCCGCCGCTCATCCGGAAGCCGAGCTTGTTGATGTTGGCGCAGACGATCGGGTTCTCGACGCCCACCTCGTCCAGGACGTCCAGCAGGCGCGGCAGGTTCATCGTGATGAAGCCGGGCTCGGCGCCGTAGCGCTCGGAGACGTACGACGCGAACATCGCGAACGCCTCCTTGAACCCGAGGCCGAGCAGCAGGTCGGTGACGACGTTCTGCAGGAACACGACCGGCGTGCGGAGACCGGCGAACATCGACATCTCGGCGTCGACCAGCATCTTCATCAGCGGTTCGACGTCCTTCGAGGCGACCGCCTTGCCGCCCCGCACGGCCGTGCCGAAGAGGCTGTCGTCCGCGGTGAACCTGCGCATCGCGCCGATCATGCCGAGGTCGGTCACGGCGTTGGCGTACTTGTGGGCGTAGGGCATGCCCGGGTAGAAGACGAAGTCGGGGTAGCGCCGGGGGTCGTTGCGCACGATGTCGGCGATCCGGCCGACCTGCTCGTGCGTGGTGCACATGAACGTGCGGATCCCCTCGTCGTACGCGCTGTCGAGCACGCCCATGATCGCGTCGAGGTTGCGGAACCGCATCGCCTGGGCGCGCGCCTTCTCCTCGGACATGTGGTTCACGCCGAAGAACTGGTTGTCGCCGAACAGCAGTCGATCCATCGGAGAAATCCCTTCGAGACGTGGGGGTCAGGCGGCGCCGCGACGTCGCGTGGACCTGCGGGTCCATCGTTCGCGACGGCGTCCTCGAGCGCTGACCGGTGCTGTCGGGCCGGCCGCTGGGCCGGCGGAGGTCGCGGACGGGACCGCCGTGCGTCCCGCGTCCTGCTGGGCGTCTTGGAGCATGGAGGCGATCACCCGGTCGGTGACCGCTGCCGAGGCGAAGGAGTTCAGGTCGGCGGGCGTCTGCGCCGGGAGCGTGCCGTCGACGGCGCGCACGAAGTGGTCCAGCTCGGCGCTGTACTCCTCGCCGCGGATGTAGAACCAGACGGGCGGGGTCAGGTCGGTGGTGTAGCGGACGTTCCACCCGACCTCGTAGCCCTCGGGAACCACCGCGGTGTCACGCAGGTAGACCTGGCACTCCTGCCGGTCGACGCTGATCCGCCCGGTGGTACCGGTGAGCGTGACCTTGGTCGACATCTTGCGGTAGGACTCGTCGGACCAGTTGACCGACAGCTGCGCCGACACCCGGCCGTCGTAGAACAGCGTGGAGTAGACCTCGTCCTCGGTCGACGCCGAGAAGATGGTGCCGAGCACGGTGCCGCCGACGGCTGTCGGCTCGCCGAGGTACCACGTGAGCAGGTCCAACGGGTGGGCGGCGTAGTCGTAGAGGCAGCCGCCCCCCTCGGAGCGGCGAGACCGCCAGGTCGCGCCCTTGGCACGCAGGACGACCGGTCCGTAGGCCTCGGCCTGCGCGTGGCGCACCTCGCCGATCGCGCCGGCGTCGAGGAGCCGCTTGGCCTCCGCGAAGGCCGCGACGAAGCGGTTGTGGTAGCCGACCTGGGCGTGGAGTCCCTTGCTCCGCGCCAGCTCGGCGAGCTCGTTGGAGTGCTCCACCTCGAGGGTCAACGGCTTCTCGCAGAACACGTGGAGGCCGCGCTCGAGCGCGGCCTTGACCATCGGGTAGTGAGCGTGGGTGGGTGTCGCGATGACGACGGCGTCGACGTCGTCCCGCGCGATCAACGCGGCGTAGTCCTTGACCGCCGTCAGCCCGGTGTTCTTGCTCAGGACGTCCAGCACGTAGCCGTTCGAGTCGCAGATTGCTGCGATTTCCACGTCCGGGTGGGCCCTCAGCAGGGCAAGATGGGACAGGCCCATCTTGCCGACACCGACAACAGCAACGCGCACCATGAATGCCCCCGAAGTTCTGCCCAGACCCCCACAAACCGAGCAGCCGTAGCCCTCGGAGTATCAAACGTAGACTGAGGCGGCACGACCGGCCGAGAGGCGAAAGTGAATATCACCAATATTGACGGTCCCGCTGCAGCGGCCATCCCCGAGGCTTGGTCCTCGTGATCTGGGGCCCTGCTCGGGCACGGACGTCGAACGGGGGAACGGCGTGATGGAAGCGCCAGCGGTCACGGCTGTGGTGCCCACGCACAACCGGCCGGAGATGATGCGTCGCGCGGTCCAGAGCATTCTCGACCAGGACTACGACGGTGACGTCGAGGTGATCGTCGTCTTCGACGCCTGCGAGCCGTTCGACCCGCCCGTCGATGTGCCGTCGCGGCGGAAGGTGCGCACCGTCGTCAACTCCCACAGCAGGGGGCTGGCGGGTGCCCGCAACACCGGCATCGAGGCCGCGTCGTACGACTACGTCGCCTTCCTGGACGACGACGACCACTGGCTGCCGGGCAAGCTCAGTGCCCAGATGCAGCACTTCCTCGAGCCGTCGCCGCCGGTGCTCGTCGGCACCGCCATGGTGGTCGACGACGGCGAGCGCACCTTCGACCGCCTCGTGCCGGTCGACCGCGTCACTCACGCGGACCTGCTGCGCGACCGGATGGCCGGGCTGCACTCCAGCACGTTCGTCTTCGACCGGGCCGCCCTCTGCGGGCCGATCGGGATGGTCGACGAAGAGCTGCCCGGCGGGTACGGCGAGGACTACGACCTGTTGCTGCGTGCGTCCAAGGTCGGCGCGATCCACGTGGTCAACCGGCCGCTGGTGAGCGTGACGTGGGCCGGTCAGTCCTATTTCTTCGGCAAGTGGGCGCTCTACGCCGACGGTCTTCAGTACCTCCTCGAGCGGCATCCCGAGTTCGCCGAGGACCGCGCGTCGTACGGCCGACTGTGCGGGCAGATCGCGTTCGCCCGCGCGGCGGCCCGCAGTCCCCGCGCCGCCTGGCCGTGGATCGGGCGCTCGCTGCGCCACGACCCCCGTCAGCTGCGCTCGTGGCTCGCGGCGGGGATCAGCCTCGGGCTCCTGCCCGCACCGTGGGTGGTCCGGCAGGTACAGAAGCGTGGCAAGGGGATCTAGGCCGTGTTCGGTCCGAGGTCGGTGAGCCCGACCGCGGTCCGGCTCGACGAGCCGGCGTGGCCCGCGGTGCGGTCGCGGCCGGCTCCGCGCACCCTACTGGTCGCCACGGCAGGCGGCCACCTCGACGAGCTGAAGCTCCTGGTCGAGGTCTTGGACATCGACGTCCGCAACGCCGTCTGGGTCACCAGCCGCAACGCTCAGACCGAGGCGCTCCTCGCCGACGACGAGGTCGTGTGGGTGCCACCGGTCGGCTCGGGGCATCGGCTGCGTGCCGCGTCCCGTCTGCCCATGGCGATGCGTGTGCACCGACGGATCCGGCCCGACCGCGTCATCACCACCGGCGCCTTGTTCTCCACGCCGCACCTGGTCGCGGCGTCCCTCGCCCGTACGCCCACCTGGTTCATCGACAGCGCCACTCGCGTCGCCGGTCCGTCCTCGACCGGGAAGTTCGTCAGCCGCTTCACCCGCGCGAAGCTCCACGTCCAGGGGGATGGCTGGGGAGACCAGCGCTGGACTCCCGTCCCGAGCGTCTTCGACTCCTTCGACGTGCGGCCCGCTGCCGCACCTCGGGCACGCATCCGCACGGCCGTCGTGGCCCTCGGCACCGAGGTGTGGCCGTTCACCCGAGCGGTCGACCGGGTCCTCGAGCTGCTGCCCGACACCGAGATCGTGTGGCAGGTCGGAGTGACCGACTACATCCGAGGGGGTACCCAGCTGCAGCGCTGGCTCCCTCCGGCGGAGCTGCGGCGGGCCATGCGCGAGGCGGACGTCGTGATCGCCCACGCCGGTGTCGGCACGGTCCTGGCCGCACTCGGTGAGGGCAAGGTGCCCGTCGTCCTCCCGCGCCTCGAGGCCCAGCGCGAGCACGTCGACGACCACCAGGTGGAGGTCGCCGCGATGCTCGACCGACGCTCCTTGGTGGTGTCCGTCGACCCGATCGACCTGACCCTCGACGACCTGCTGCGCGCCGCACGCCTCGAGGCGCACCACCGCGTCGCCGGTCAAGTTTCGTCCGCGGACGCCTCCTGACGCTCGCGATCCGGGCGTCGCGCGGGTCGCGTGCCTACGTGGGTGCCACCGTGCGTCGACCGGTCCCGGCCTGCCGGCCCGCCGCTTCGGTCGGCGCTCTCGGTCGTGGTCGATGGGCCAGAGCGGCGATCGTCATCACGATCGGCAGGCCGTAGGGGATCTGCCCGTAGTAGATCGTCTCCACGGTGGCCGCCACGATGATGGCGCTGTAGACCATGCTGGCGAGGTCGCGGCGCGGCAGGGACAACAACACCGTCACCAGGAAGAAGCCGATGAAGCAGGCGACGGCGATCACGCCGTGGGAGACCATCACCATCCAGAACTGACCCTGCGTCCCGACCTTCGGGTCGTACGGGTTGGTGGACGCGTCGATGGTGACCCCGAAGCCGAAGATGGGGGACGAGCCGATCTGGTGCAGCGACTGCTCGTACAGACGTGAGCGCGTCTCCGTGCTGGCCTGGGTCCGGGTCTCGAGTCCGGCGGACACGTTGAACGTGTTCCACAGGAACACCCCGATGGCCCCGGCGAGCGTCGCCGCCGCCAGGACCCGCCCGACGTGGCCGCGCGCCGCGAGGCGGAGCCCGACGAACATGGCCACGATCGCCAGGCCGATGAACATGCCGCGGTTCAGCGTCAGGGTCGCCGGCACGGTCGAGGCCAGCACCAGCAGGAACAGGACGGTGCGCAGGGGCGTGTGCCGACGGGTCTGGAGCAGGAACAACACGACCACCGGGAGCAGCAGCGAGTACACGTTGCCCCAGTTGTTGGTGTACAGGAACGGCGCGGCCGGGCGCGGCGGGATCTGGTAGAAGTTCGTCGGGTCGTACTGCGAGAACGGGCGGACCACCATGACCCGCACCAGCGGGTTGTTGGAGAGGAAGGGCGACAGCCGGTCGAGGACCTCGAACGCGGGCGTCTTGAAGCTGTGCGACGGGTACGCCGCGCCCAGGTAGCCGCCCGCGACGACGACGACGAAGTAGCCCACCAGGTAACCCAGGATGCGGCGGTCCGAGATCGTGCGCCATGAGTTGTAGATGTAGAGGAACAGGACCGTGGAGGACAGGTAGATCCCTGCGCGGTAGCTGAACGTGAGGTACTGGGTGTACCTCGTGAGCTCGATGATCGAGGCGCCCATGAAGAAGAGGAACACGGCCCACAACGCGAACCCACGCGGCACCCGGATGCGCGCCCGCACCAGGTAGAGCGCCATGATCGCGCCGATGGGCACCATGATCACGTCGATGAGCCCCAGCACCCACCACACGGGAAGACCCAGGAAGTAGGCCGCCAGAGGCCAGGTCGGAAGCCCGCGGGGAGGCGCTCCGCGCGCGGCGCGCGCGGAGGTCGTCTCGAGGTCGTCACTCGAGGCGGGCGCGCTCACGACGGGGTTCCGATCCGGATCACCGGGTTGGCGATCGAGCCGTTGAACTGGTCGGTGGCGCTGCGGATCAGGCCGCCGGTGGGCGAGATCTTGCCGCCGATGGCCACCGGCATCGAGGGCGGGAAGTCCAGCGATCCCACAGGGCCGGTGACCGTTGCCTCGGTCTCCGGACCCCACCCGTCGGAGGTGTGCTCGCGCACCGTCACGGTGAGCTCGTCGGAGTGGCGCAAGCAGCGCATCCGGTACCAGGTGCCCGGTTCGGCGTGCATCTCGGCCCGCACGAGCAAGGTGCCCTCCGTTCCGTGGACCGCGCAGCTGGCGCGGCGCAGGTCGACCTCTGCCTTGTACTCGGCCGACTGACCCCAGAGGCCGCGTTGGAGGAGATTGTCGCCGTTGTCGGGACCGGAATGCGAGGTCGAGACCGGATCGAGCTGGAAATCGGCACCCCACATGACGTCCTGGGTGCCCGGGCTGAGGGCGTCGCGGTCCGTCGCGTTGCGCACGACCAGAGCCGCTCGCGGGTACGCGGCCTGGGTGGTGAAGTCCGGCATGTCCAGGGCCCGGGTGCCGTCGGGTCCCGGTGTGGGCCGGGCGCGCCCGTCGTCGATACGTGACCACGTGACCGTGACGTCGGCGGTGCCGAGCTGCTCGACGGTGTCCCCGTCGTCGGCGGGCTCGAGCAGCAGCGCGGCATCCGTCGGGAGCGCGGACGTGGTCGCGTCCGCGTCGCCCCGGTCGCCCCGGTCGGACCGGTCGGACCGGTCGCTCGAGCTCCCACACGCCGTGAGGGTCGCGACCAGAGCAAGTCCCACGCCCAGCAGCCTTCCCGTGACACGCCGCGACCGGACATGTCCGTTGCCCGTGCGGACTTGCCTCGTGGTCGTCACCGCGTCCCTCCCGATCGAGTCCGGGTCCATGGTGCCTGCCCGGGCTCGACCACCCCAGCGGTTCTGCCACATTCGAGCCGTACTCGGCCCGATTCCCCGAATTCGGGGATCGGTAACTCGATCAACCGCGAGACGGTCGGGAAACAGCCGTGGCAAGGTTACGCTCGGACACTGCCGCGTGCGCAGATACCAAAGGGGAGGAGGTGTGCGCCGTGACCCACGAACTGGAAGAGGGCCGGTCGCTCGACCTCGGTTACTACGGCGCCGTGCTGCGGCGTCGCTGGCGCGCCGTGGTGGTGGGCCTGCTGGTCGGGATGCTGGCGGGCGGGGCGTACCTCGCCATGGCGTCGAAGTCTGCGACCGCGACCGCGACGGTCAACCTCAACGTGATCTCCTCCGACTTGTTCGGCGCGGACAAGACGCCGTCGCAGCTGCTCGACACCCAGACCGAGGTGCAGGTGGCGACGTCGCAGCAGGTCCTCGGCGCCGCAGCCACCGATCTCGCGAACGGGAAGTCCCTGGCGCAGATGCGGGCGAGCACCAGCGTGTCCCCGGTGAACGGCGCCACGATCGTCAAGGTGAGCTACTCCGCTCCGACCAGGAGCCAGGCAGTCGCGGGTGCGGACGCGATCGCCAAGGCGTACCTCGCCTACCGCGAGTCAGCGGCGACCGAGAAGGTCAGCCAGTCCGTCGACAAGCTGGAGGCCAAGAAGGCCGACCTGAGCAAGCAGCTGACCAAGGTGAACGAGGTCCTCGACGACTCGTCGATCACGGGCGCCAGGCACATCCAGGCGCAGACCGACCGTCGGCTCATCAACATCGAGCTCGCCTCGTTGGTCTCCCAGATCAACCAGTTCAACGCGGTGAACACGAGCGGCGGCACCTTGCTCACCAGCGCCGAAGAGAACCCGGTGAAGTGGAGCCCGTCGACCAAGCTGGTCATGATCGGGGGCACGCTCCTGGGTCTCCTGCTCGGGGTCATGCTCGCCTTCCTGACGAACGCGTCCGACCGGCGCGTGGCCGACGGGCCCACGCTGAGCGGTCTGGGCGGCGGTGAGATCCTGGCCGAGCTGAAGGCCCGTCGGGCCGTGGTCCCGGCCGAAGGCCCGGAGCTCGACCAGGTCCGAGCACTGCGCGAACGGCTGCTGGCCAGCGTCGGTCCCGGCGGCAACGTGGTCGTGATGGACCTCGTGATCCGCGACCGTCCGTCGGACGTCGCGGTCAACCTCGCCCTCTCCATGGTGGAGCGCGGCGAGCCCGTGCGGCTCGTCCTGCCGGACCACGGCCAGGACGACGTCCGGCAGTTGGTGCGTGCGCTCGACCTCCGGGCGGCGGACACGGCGTCGGAGGTGGTCAGCTACACCTCGAACTGGGCGACCGGGCTCGAGGTCGTGGTCACCGAGGAGTCCCAGGAGCTGGGTGCTCCGGGCGCTCGCCTCGGCAACATCCTGAGCGCGACCCACCGACCGGGTCTCACCACCGTGGTGGCGATGCCGCCGAACGCGTCGCGCTCGTTGTGGCTGACCGCCGGGCGCCTCGGTCACTCGATCATCCTGGTCGCCGCGCGTCGTGAGACTCGCTCGTCCGCGGTGCGCGCCCGGGTCTCCGAGCTGGAGGCCGTCGGCGCCGTGATCCACGGGTCGGTGCTGCTCCCACGTAGGCGTTCGGTCGAGATCAAGCCGGCCGCGAGGCGGGCATTCAAGAGGGTCACCGCCGAGGCGGTCGACGGCGCGATGCCGTCCGATGAGGGAGCCGGCACGGGCGCGGTCCCGGACGAGTCCGAGGTCGACCTCACGCTCGACCTGGGGGACGACGCGGCCGACGACGGGAAGTCCGGACGCCGTGAGGTGCGGTCGTCCCGGTCGTAGCCGGCAGCCTCCCGTCGACAGAATTCGGGAACTCCCGCCGTCTGCCTGCGGCAGGCTCGGGATGCCCTTACCCTCCGGATGTGACGTCCGTGATCTCGATCAAGGAGCGTTCGCCGCGATGGGTGCGCGACGCTGCGATCGTCGCCACCCGTGGCTACGGCCGGATGACCTCCCGCGCCCGCACCGTGCCCGACTTCCTGATCATCGGGACGAAGCGCGGGGGCACCACGTCCTTGTTCAACTACCAGATGATGCACCCCGGGGTGCTGGGGTTGTTCCCCCGACCGCGACTGCAGAAGAGCACCGACTACTTCTTCAAGGGCTTCGGGCGAGGCGAGCGGTGGTACCGGTCGAACTTCCACACCCAGGCCTTCCGGGAGCGGATGGCCGAACAGCTCGGCTACCAGCCGCTGGCGGGTGAGGCATCGCCGTACTACTGCTGGGACCCACGCATCGCGCGGCGGGCCTACGACGTCAACCCGGAGATCAAGGCGATCATGCTCGTGCGCAATCCCGTGGAGCGCGCGTTCTCGCACTGGCAGGAGCGGGTGCACAACGGCGTGGAGCCGTTGGGCTTCGAGCAGGCCCTGGCCGCCGAGGAGGCACGCACCGAGGGCGAGCTCGAGCGGATGAGCGCCGATCCGCTGTACTACAGCCAGGCCCACGACTGGTACACCTACCGCTCCCGCGGGGTGTACCTGCCCCAGATCGAGAACTGGACGTCGGTCTTCCCGGCCGAGCAGCTGCTCGTCGTGTGCAGTGAAGAGCTCTACGGCGACGTGCAGGGGACGTTCGACCGCGTGTCCGCCTTCCTCGGGTTGCCGCCGCACACGCTGCCGACGACCAGGACCTTCAATGCCAGCCGCCGGCTTCCGATGCCGGAGGCTGCGCGGGAGGAGCTGACGGCGTACTACGAGCCGCACACGAAGGCGCTCGGCGAGTACCTCCGGCGACCGCTTCCCTGGTGACCGGACGCGGCTTCGACCTCAGCGCGCGTGGGCGAGCAGCTGCTCGGCCTGGTCGATGAGGGCGTGCAGGTCGTCGAGCGAGATCCAGACCCGGCTCCAGTCGCCCTGATGCGCGGCCAGGCCACAGGCGCGCTCGACGACGACGAGTGCGTAGACGGCGGCGACCACGCGCGACTGACCCGCGGACAGACCGGCGGCCGTCAGATGGGGCACCGCCTCCTGCAGGCACCCGGCCAGGTCGAGCTCCAACAGCTGCGCCGACGGGCTCCGGCGCGCGCTGAACGCCCAGTGCAGCGCATCGAGACCAGCGACGACGTCCGGCTCGCTGTTCTCCCAGTCCCAGACCCACAGCTGACCTCGCCGGTCACGGGCGCGGTTCCACACCGTGAGGTCGCCGTGCCAGCGCTCGGCGACCGGGAAATCGTCGGTGCGACGCTCGACTCGCTCGAGCAGACGCACCCCGCCGGCTGCCAACGAGCCGACGACAGCATCTCTCGCCTGCTTCCGCAGTCGCTCGCCGAGCGCCCGGAGATGGTCGGTCTCCGACGGTGGGGCGAACCTGACCACCGGAGCCAAGGCGTACAGCTCCTCCGAGGTCGGCGGCGCGATGCGCCCTCGAGAGCCGTGCACGTCCTCGGGCAGGGGTTCCATGACCAGGACGGGATGACCGTGGTACGACGTCTCGGCCAGGAGGCCGGGCGCGCGCATCGGCCCCGGCCGACCTCCGACACGGCGGAGCACCTCGGTCTCGGTGCGCACGTAGCCGTCCGAGACCGGGTCCCAACCGAACTTCGCGTGCCCGACCGGCCGGCCCTCGCCGTCGACGAGAGCGAGCGTGGCCTTCCGGTTGTCGCCGGTGCGGATGCCGATCGACGCGTGCAGGTCTGAGCGGCCGAGGGCCCTCCCCAGCAGCGGGACGGGCAGCTGCTCGGCGAGGTCGAGGTGCTCGCGATGAACCTGGAGCGTGACGGGGGAGCGCAGGACCGGGACCCCGACGCGGGTCATCCGGCCGACCGCCGCCCGCATCAGGTCCTTGCGGCGCAGCCGCAGCCCGCGGTAGTTCTCCACGGCCCGCGAGGTCATCTGGCGGGACCCGCGGGGAACGAGCAGCTTGGCTCGCCGTGCGTCGGGGACGGCCCAGTAGGACTCGGTGTCGACCCAGTCGGCGTCGTCCGAGACGCCCACCTGCACCCGGACCCATCCCGTCGCCAGCAGCGGTGACCAGAGCTGCTCCACCAGGTTGTCGAGGGGATCCACGAGTCTCCGTTCCGTGACTGAAGCGGGTGGGCGGGTCCGATCCTCTCATCCGCGGACCGGCCCGGAACGCAAACCCAGCCGGTGTGAGCGACTCATCAGGTTTGGGGATGAGGTGGGCGGGAGGCCCACATACCGTCGCAAGGATCCTGGGCGGGGGCTCGGGGTCTTGGTGCCGCTCGGTCGGCCGTGGGGGAGATCATGAAGAAGTCCGTCGTCCGCAGTGTCCGTCGTGGGGTTGTTGCTGCCTCGGTGTTGGCTTTTCCGTCTGCGTTGTTGTCTGCCGTGGTGGTGGCGGGTCCGGCGCAGGCGGTGGTCAATGACCAGAGTGTGAGTGGGGTGGCGTCGCCGATTTGGCAG
>DASSTL010000131.1:0-15311 GCA_035707985.1 Nocardioides sp.
CCTGTGCGGACACCACCACCGGGTCATCCACCACACACCCTGGGAAGTCCGCCTCAACCCCCACGACCACCGACCCGAGTTCAAACCCCCACCCAAACACGGAGTCGAACGAGCCTGGATCAGAACCCGACCACGACGCGAATAGCGCCGTGAAGATCAGTCGTAGAGCTCCACGAGGCAGAACTCGTGGCCCTCGGGATCGGTCATCACCACGACCACGCCTTCGTCGTACTCGTGCCGCTCACCGGTCGACGCGCCGCCTAAATGCTCTACCTCGGCCATGCCCTCTGCGATGTCGTCGACACGGACGTCCAGGTGCAGACGGACCTTGCCCGACCGCGGCTCGGGAACGCGCTGGAAGGTGATCCGCGGTTGGGCGTCGTCACGAGAGCCGACGGTCGCCCACCCTTCGCCGTCCATCTCAGCGCTTCGCTCACGCCGCAGGAGGGCGCCCCAGAACGTCGCCATTCGCTCGGGGTCGACGCAGTCCACGGTCACGCTGTACCAGTGAGGAAGCATGGTCCACTCTCGCAGCCCGAGACCCTCCCGCCCTCCGTGCTCGATCCGGGCGAGCCGCCGCCAGGCGAGCCCGTGTCGAGACCCGAGCACCGTGCCCCTTCTCGCGACCCCACGCCCTGTCGCCGGGTTCGTGACGGCCGCAGATCGACCTCCTCGACCACCGCTGGCACCGGAGATCAAGCGATGCTGGTGAGCTCCTTCCAGAGCACGAGGGAGTCGGCGGCAGTCTCGTCGGGCTCGGGTACGTCGTCCCAGCCGCAGTGCCGGTAGAAGTCCGCGTCGTCGTCGGCCGCGGCGACCCACATCCGGTCGTGACCGTGCTGCCGCGCGAGGTCCTCGACCGCCGACATCATCAGCCGCCCGACACCGCACATCCGCTCGCCGGGGCGCACCACCATCCGGACGACCCAGGGCGCGCGCTCGCCGCACGACACGCCTGGAGCGTCGTCGTGGGGGCCCAGCGTGACCGCTCCGATCGCCTGGCCGTCCAGGTCCATCGCGACCAGCGTCACCGGCAGCCCCTCACGGCCGGCGTCCTTGGCCGTCGACTCGATCCACGGGCCTGGCGTCCCGATCGAGCCCGCCGCACGCCAGCGCAGCACGCCGACCTCGGCGATGAGTTCCGGTTGGTCCGCGAGCAGCCCGAGAAACAACGCGGGGCGCTCCCCCATGGAGGCAACTCTAGTCGGGTCAGCGCCGGCGGTCAGCGCGTCGGAACGAGGTCGAGCAGGTAGCTCGCATGGCCCTCGCGCGGCGCGTCCGCCCAACGCAGCATCCGCGGGATCGGCACGACTCGCAGGATCCGGCCCGGCTCGCTCCCGCCCGGATAGACCGGGGACGGGACGAGCTCGCGGTGCTCGACCTTGAGGCCGGCCACGGTCCAGTCACGGCTCACGTCGGGGTAGCCGTAGGCGTCCGGCTCGTACGGCAGCATCGAGGAGAGGCTCGCGATCAGCGCGACGCGCTGCCCGACGTCGGGAAGCCGCACCTCCGGCATCAACAGCTCCCGCGGCGATCCGTCGGGCTGCGCACTCTCGGCGACACCCACGGCTCGCGGTTCGGCGAGCAACGAGAAGGTCCCGATGCGGATGACCAGGCTGTGCGGCTCACAGGTCCACAGCACGGTGCCGATCAGGCGATAGTGCGGCGACCGCTCCCCCGAGGGCGCCACTCCTGGACGCGCGGCGAAGCCCTCTCGCTCGTCGGTGGGCTCGAGGCTCCAGAAGGTCGCGCGTACCCCGAGCCGCTCGACGGTGTCACCCACCGCGAGCTGCTCGACCTCCCCCGTCTGCACCTCCCAGACCGGGACATAGACCCACACGCGGACCAGTATCGGCAAACGCCGGGACGGGTGAGACCGGTTCTGGCAGATGTTCCGTCGCGGGCGCGGAAACAGTTACCGTGCGCGTGTGGGGGAGGGCTCGCGGCGACGTCTCCATGCTGCTACGCGGTCGTTCGCAGCCAGCGCACGGAACCCTGCCGTACGCCGGATCCAGCTCGGCTTCGCCGGCGCCTGCACGGCCGAGTGGGCCTTCACCGTGGTGCTGTCGGTGTACGCGTTCCAACAGGGTGGTGCCAAGGCCGTCGGACTGGTCTCGCTGCTGCGCATGCTTCCGTCGGCCGTACTGGCCCCCTTCGCGTCGGCCCTGGCCGACCGGTGGCGCCGCGACCTCGTGCTCACCCTGGTCTCGGCGACACGTTGCGTGACGGCGGCAGGCATCGCGGTCATCGTCGCGACCGACGGTCCCGCGGTCGCGGCGTACGTCCTGGCGATCCTGTCCACCGCGGCCGCCATCCTCTATCGCCCGGTCAACTCCGCTCTGCTGCCGCTGCTGTGTCACCTACCGTCCGAGCTGGCCTCCGCGAACGTCGTCCGCGGACTGCTCGACTCGATCTCCACGCTGGTCGGTCCGGCGCTGGCGGCTGCGCTGCTCGCCGCCGCCGACGTGACCTCGGGGTTCGCGGCCGTGGCCGTGCTGTCCGCCTTGTCCTCCGTCGTCACGCTCGGACTGGCCGTCGAGGAACCCGAGGGCGGGGTACGCCGGGAGTCCGTCGCCCGGGGGCTGATCCGGGGCGCCGAGGTGTCGTTCCGCAGTCCCCAGCTCCGGCTGCTCTTCATCCTGCTCGCGGCCCAGACGTTCACCCGCGGCGCCCTCTCGGTCTTCAGCGTGCTCGTCGCGGTGGACCTGATCGGGATGGGCGAGCCCGGCGTGGGCACACTGACGGCGGCGGTCGGCGGTGGTGCCGTGCTCGGGTCGCTGTTCGCCCTGATGTACGTCGGCAACAAGCGGCTGGCCGGCTGGTACGGCACCGGCGTGGCGACGTGGGGCCTTCCCCTGGTGCTCCTGGCGGTCGCCCCGAGCCAGCCGAACGCCATCGTGCTGTTCGCTCTGATCGGTGTCGGCAATGCGCTGGTGGACGTCGGCGTCTTCACCCTGGTCGCCAGGCTGGCGCCGGAGCGGGTGCTCGCGCGGGTCTACGGACTGCTCGAGAGCGTCGGGGCCCTGGCTGTAGGTGCCGGCTCCGTGGCCGCGGCGGGGCTCGCGAGCGCCACCAGCCTGCGCCAGGCACTCGCCGTGATCGGCGCCATCGGACCGGCACTCGTCCTGGTCTCCTGGTTCCCCCTCCGTCGGCTCGACGACGCGATGGTCGCCCGGGACGACGACTTGGAGCTGCTGCGCACCGTGCCCGTGTTCGACCCGCTGCCGCTGCCGGCGCTGGAGCAGCTCGCCGCGAACCTCCAGCCCCGCCACGTTGTGGCCGGCGCGAACCTCGTCGTCCAGGGTGAGGCGCCACCCGAAGGCTGCTACGTCATCGAGCGCGGCGAGGCGGAGGTCCTCGGCGACGGACGGCGGATCGCGACCGTCGGGCCGGGTGAGCTGGTCGGGGAGATCGCGCTCCTGCGTCAGGTGCCGCGGACCGCGACCGTCCGAGCTCTCACCGACCTCGACGTCAAGCTGCTCGATGCCGACCGCTTCCTGCTCGTCGTCACCGGCTGGGAGTCCAGCCGGACCCGGACGAGTGCCCACGTCGACAAGCTGCTCGACCGCTTCTCCCCCGGGCCGGCGCCGGAGCCCGAGTGAGAAAGTCGGTGGGCGCTGTCGAAAGCCGGGCCGGCCGTGCGACGTACGGGCGAACGAGCACACACCGAGAGGACACACCGATGCGCTACCTCTGCTTCGTGAAGATGGATGAGGCCAAGGCCGACCCACCCCAGGCGCTGATGGATGCGATGGGCGAGCACGTGAACGCCGCCATCGGCGACGGGTCGTTCGTCGACGGGGGCGGCCTCTACGGCAAGGCCGAAGCGGTCGAGTTCCGTGTGCGCGGCGGTCAGCTCACGGTCACCGACGGCCCGTACGCCGAGGCCAAGGAGGTCATCGGCGGCTGGGCGATCATGAAGTTCGACACCGAGGAGCAGGCACGCGCCGAGGGTGTCGCGATGGCGGAGCTGCACCGCGAGCACTGGCCGGAGTGGGAGGGCGCGATCGAGATCCGCCGGATCGCCGAGCCGGACGAGGCGCCCGCGGGCTCCTGAGGTCCTGCGCGTAGCCCCGTCGGCCTACGCTCCTGTGTGTGAGCGAGGCCGGGACCACCCAGGAGTCGCAGGACCCGCAGCAGGTGGTCCAGCGGGTGTGGCGGGACGAGTCCGCCCGGCTCGTCGGGGCATTGACCCGGATGACCCGCGACCTGGCTCTCGCCGAGGACCTCGCCCAGGACGCTCTCGTCGCGGCCCTTCAGCAGTGGCCGCGCGACGGCGTACCCGACAACCCTGGGGCCTGGCTCATGCAGACCGCCAAGCGGCGTGCCGTCGACTCGTTCCGGCGCGCCGACACCCTGCGCCGTCGTACGACGGAGCTCGGGCAGGCACTGGAACGCGAGGAGGTGGACATGCCCGATCTCGACGCTTTCGTCGACCACATCGACGACGACGTGCTGCGGCTGATCTTCCTCACCTGCCACCCGGCGCTGTCTCCCGAGAGCCGCGCGGCCCTGACCCTGCGCCTGGTCGGCGGCCTGACCGTCCCGGAGATCGCGCGCGCGTTCCTCACCAAGGACGCGACCGTCGGGCAGCGGATCTCGCGGGCCAAGAAGACCCTCGAAGGTGAGTCGATCGAGCTGCCTGTCGGGAAGGAGCGGGAGGAGCGGCTCGACGATGTCATGGGTGTGCTGTACCTGATCTTCAACGAGGGCTACACCGCCACCGCCGGCGACGACTGGTCGCGTCCTGACCTGTGCGCCGAGGCGATCCGGGTGACGCGGATGCTCGCGGAGGTGGCTCCGCGGGAGCCGGAGGTCCACGGGCTGCTCGCGCTGATGGAGCTCCAGGCGTCGCGGCTGCACGCACGCACCGACGACGAGGGACGCCCGGTCCTGCTCGAGGACCAGGACCGGGGCCGGTGGGACCAGCTGTTGATCCGGCGGGGACTCGGCGCACTCGAACGGGCGATGGTGATCAGCGCCTCGGGGCGACCGATCGGGCCGTACGTCGTCCAGGCGCAGATCGCCGCCTGCCACGCCAGGGCCGAGACACCCGAGGCGACCGACTGGCGGGCCATCGCCGACTGGTACGACCTGCTCGGCAGCGTCGGCGACAACCCCGTGGTGCAGGTGAACCGCGCTGTCGCCCACGGCCGCGCCTACAGCCCCGAGGAGGGCCTGGCCGTCCTCGACGAGGTGTCCGGCCATCGGTCCCTGGCCGGGTCGCACCTCGTCGATGCCGTCCGTGGCGACCTGCTCGAGCGAGCGGGAAGCCACCGCGAGGCGGCCGCGGCGTTCGAGCGCGCGGCTACCCTCACCGCGAACGAGGCCGAGCGGGCGGTCCTGACCTCACGGGCCGCGGAGTCACGCACGCGCCAGGAGAGATAGCGCGGTCAGGAGGCCGGAGCGACGAGGGGCCAGGGACGGGTGCGCTCGAGCTGGGCCGCCACGCTGAGGAGCAGCTCCTCGCCGTCGGTGGGTCCGACCAGCTGGACACCGATCGGCAGCCCGTCCGACCCGGTACCGGACGGGATGGAGCAGGCGGGGTTGCCGGCGACGTTCCACAGCGCGGCGTACGTGATCGCGGGCATCGACTTGAGAGCGGCGCGCACGGTGCCGGTGCCGTCGAGGACGCCCACGCGCGGTGGCCGGTGGGCGGTCGTCGGAGTCAGCAGCACGTCGACCTCGTCGAAGACCCGGTTGGCCTTCAGTGAGAACCGCTCGGTGGCACGCAGCGCCGCGTGGATCACCTTCGGCGTCACCCAGGACCCGAGCCGGTAGGTCTCGCGGGTACGCCGCTCGAGGCGGTCGTAGTGCTCGACCTCCTTCGCCTCGGTGCGGATGCCGGCGTAGAACTGCGGCAGGAACGCCGCGGTGGGGTCGGGGTAGTGCGGGTCGATCTCGCGGACCTCGTGTCCGAGGTCGAACAGGAGGCGCGCGGTGTCGCGGACGGCGCGCACGTGGTCCGCGTGGGGGTGGATGCCCTTCGTCGGTGGCGTGGTGCACCAGCCGACGCGGAGCCGCCCCGGCTCGCGTCGAGCCGCCTCGGCGAACGACCCGACCTCGCCGGCCTGCCACCGGTCGACCGGCGTATGGCCGCGGATCACGTCGTACACCAAGGCGGAGTCCAGGACCGTCCGGGTGAGCGGACCGACGGTACCCAGCGCCCACCACAGGTGCTCGTGCGGCGACGTGGTCACCCGGCCGCGCTGCGGCTTGAGCCCGAAGAGACCGCAGAAGGCGGACGGGATGCGGATCGAGCCACCACCGTCGCCACCCAGGGCGACCGGCACCATCCCGGAGGCGACCGCGACCGCCGAGCCGCCGCTGGAGCCACCGGGCGAGAAGCCGGTGCGCCACGGGTTGCGGGTGTAGCCGTGGGCGGCCGACTCGGTGTAGGGGAACGCGCCGAACTCCGGCATGTGCGTCTTGCCGATCACGACGGCGCCGGCTGCGCGGAGGCGGCGTACCACCTCGCCATCGGCGGCGGCCGGCGTGCTGTTGCTCTGGCCGCCGTACGTCGTCACGCATCCGGCGACGTCGAGCTCCTCCTTGATCGCGACCGGTACGCCGAACAGGGGGCCGCGTGCACCGTCGTTCCCGAGCTCGAGGAAGCGCGCCTGCTCGCGCGCCTCTTGCGCGAGCACGACCGAGAAGGCGTTGAGGACCGGATCGCGCTCCTGGATCGCATCCAAGGAGCGGGCGACCTCCGCCTGAGGTGAGGTGTCGCCGGCCGCACAGCCTTCGACGATCTCGACCGCACTCCGCGGGACGTCGCTCACCTGGCGAAGCCTAGAGAAGTCGGCGTTCGCCCGCACCGGGGGTGCGCGTGCCGGAGCTCACGTGAAGGTCGGCGCGTCCGTGAACCGGTCGGACAGGGCGTAGCGCAGGAGTACGACGTCGTCGAGCTGTCGGGTCTCGACCAGCTTCGCCCGGCGTCCGGGGTTCCACGGGAAGTGGCCCTCCCCGACGAACCGGCGTGCGCCCGGCTCGCCCACGAAGAACGGCGCGACCACCAGCTGGAGCTCGTCCACGAGGTCGTCGGCCAGGAACTGCGTGTGCACGGCCCCGCCGCCCTCGACCATCAGCCGGCGTACGCCGCGCGCGTGCAGGTCGGCGGTCAACGCGGACATCCGCACGGGGTCGCCCGCGTCGACGATCTCGCTGACCCCGGCGAGCCGGCCGGTGAGCTCGTCGGCGACCCGGCTGTCGGCGTACACGAGCTTGGGGCTGCCGTCGTCGGCGAAGAACCGGAGTGACCGGTCGAGCCGGCCGCGACCGGTGATGGTGACCTTGGTCGGCTGCTCGGGGAGCCCGTGGGCGACGCGGGCCCGCCGGCGCCCCGGGTCGCGCACCTGCAGCCGGGGGTTGTCGTTGCGGACGGTGGTGGCGCCGACCAGGATCGCGTCGACGCCGGCCCTGACCTCGTCGACCCGGTCGAAGTCCTGCTCGTTGGAGAGCATCAGCCGGCTCTCGCTGGCGCCGTCGATGTAGCCGTCGATCGACATGCTGCAGCTGAGGAGTGTGTACGGGCGGTCAGGCATGCCCCACCTCCTCCAGTGCCCGCGGCTCGGGCTCGGACGTCCGGCCACGGCGTACGACGACATCGGCGAGCAGCACGACGACGCCCGGGGCCGTGGCCACCGCGGACAGCACGCCGAACACCACGCTGACCGTGAGCCCGTCGGCGGACGGGAGCCCGGCGAGGGCGAACACGGCCGCGGTCACGCCTTCGCGCGGACCCCAACCCGCGACGTTGAGCGGGACCGCCGAGCCGACCAGGACGGTCAGCGCCAGCGGCACGACCAGCGCGGCGCCGACCTCGACGTCGACGGAGCGGAGCGCGACGACGAAGATCGTGACGTACGCCGCCGTCGAGCCGCACGAGGCCAGCGCGAGGCGACCGGACACCGCCGGGCGCAGCAGGACGCGGAGGTCGGTGCCGATGAACGCGAGCAGCCCACGACGACGACCCAGCCACCAGGCCACCGCTGCAACGACTCCGACGGCGACCACCGCGGCGGGTGCGTAGTGCTGCAGCGGCGTCGGGAGCACGACCAGCGCCACCATCACCAGCACGGCCTGGACGACCTGGCCGGCGACCCGGTCCCACACGGTGGCGCGGAGCCCCGCGCCGAGGTCACCCGCGTCGCGCCCGTGGCGCGTCCCGCGGTGGGCGTCACCGAGGATGCCGCCGGGCAGCACGGAGTTGAGGAACTGGGAGCGGTAGTACGCCGTCACCGACTCCCCCGGGGTCAGTGGCACACCCAGCGCGCCCGAGACCACGCGCCACCGCCAGGCGTTCGCGAGGGTGGCGCCGAGGGTGAGCAGGAGTGCCGCCGCGATCGACGCCCACGTCGTCACCCGCCACGCGTCGGCGAAGGGGCCGGCGCCGAAGCGCCAGACGAGCAGGGCGAGCACGACCACGCCCCCGATCAGGCGGACGCTGGGCCAGAGGTCTCTCATCGGGACGCTCCCGACCTGCGCAAGGGGCGGGCCGCGACCCGCTCGAGGACGGCGTCGAGGTCGGCGACGGTCTCGGTCCAGCGCCGCAGGGTGGGCCGGCGCCCGGCCACGACCCGCCCGAGCCGCTCTCGCAGAGCCGGGTCGTCGAGCCACGCACGCAGCGCACCGGCGAGCGCGTCGGGGTCCTCGGGCGCCACCAGCATCCCGGGGAGGGCCCCGACCGGTGCGCCACCGAGAGCCTCCGGGACACCGCCGACCGCGGTGGCGACCACGGGGCGCCCGTGGGCGAGCGCCTCCACGATGACCATCCCGTAGGACTCCGACCGGGACGGCAGCACCAGCAGGTCGGCCACGTCGTACGCCGCACCCAGCGCGCGACCGGACAGCGGTCCGGTGAACACGACGCGACGCTCCCAGGACCGCGCGTAGACCTGGGTCTGGAGCGCACTCGCGTGGTCCGGGTCGGCGTCCAGCGACCCGACGCAGGTGAGCGTCCAGGCCCGGTCACCGAGGGAGGCCAGAGCCTCGAAGAGCAGGTCGTGGCCCTTGTTGGGGTGCACGGCCCCCACGCAGAGGAACGCCGTCCCCCCTGCGGCGCTGCCGTGGGGAGGTACCGGCTCGACCGGGTCGACCCCCGGCAGCGCGACGTCGACCCGGGGGAGCGCGTACCAGCTGCGCACCTGCTCGCGGGACCACGCGCTCGTGGTCACGACGGCGGCCGCTGATGCCAGGACGCGTTCCTCGCCGCGGTCCGGTCCGATCGGCATGTGCAGCAGCACGACCACCCGCAACCGACCCGCGTGTCGCGGCATGACCTCGGCCGCGCCCGAGGCGACCAGGCCGTCGACCAGGACGACCTCTCCGTCCGGGACCGTGGCCAGGGACGCGTCCAGACGCTCACGATCGCCGCCGACCGGGTTCGGCCAGTCGCCGGCGACGGGGAGTTCGATGACGCGCCGGCCTCGCGCCCCCTGGCCACGGAGGACGCGCCGGTCGTAGACGTTGCCGCCGCTGGGTCGGGTGGGGTCGTCGATCCCGTCCGGCAGCACGGCGTACACCGTGTGGGGTGCGCGCGGTGCGGGCAGTGCGCTCGGAGTGGTCGTCATGGCGCCCTCTCGTAGCTCGCCCAGGCGACCGGCGACTCGCGCAGCGTCACCCGGATCCGGGCCAGGTCGCCCGCGGCGACCCCGAGCGTGCCGTCGTGCACGCGCGCGGCGAGCCGGTCCGCGATCTCGCGACAGAGCACCTCGGTGGTCGTGACGACGCCCGCCAGCGACTCGACCTCGTCGAGGTTGCGGTAGGTCAGGTCGGACAGGACGTCCTTCAGCGCCGCCAGGGCGCGTCCGATGTCGAGCACGATGCCGTCGGCCCCCAGGTCCGGACGCGCGAAACCTGCCTCCACGACGTAGGTCGCGCCGTGCAGGGCCTGCGCCGGCCCGAAGACCTCCCCGGGGAGACTGTGGGCGATCATCATGTGGTCGCTGACGGTGACCTCGAACATCTCAGGACTCCCGTACCCGGTTGTCGGTGCCTTGATCGGTGTAGTCGATCGTGTGGCAGAGCGCCGGCAGCGAGCCGGATGCGAGCTTGCCCATCACCTCGGGGAGCTCGTCGAAGGTGGACTCGCCGGTGAGCAGGGCGTCGAACGCCGGGTCGCGCAGCAGCTCGAGCGCCAGCGCCCGGCGCTCCGCGGTGGTCCGCCGTCCTCTCCTGGACTCCGCGACCTCGCCCACCTGGCTGGCCTTGACGCCGAGTCGCGCGGAGTGGAACCGACCACCGAGGCGGAGCTCCACGGGAGTGTCGCCGTACCAGCTCAAGTCGGTGACCGTGCCGTCCGCACCGATCAGATCGAGGGAGAGCTGGAGTCCGGCAGAGGTCCCGCTCGCGTGTACGACGCCGTCGAGGTCGCGCGGCGTCTGCGCGGGCGAGGCGAACCGGACACCCAACGCCGCCGCCACGTCGGCTCGGGAGGCATCCGTGTCGACCACCGTGACGGTCGCACCGGGCACTCCCGCGAGGAGCCGTGCCGCGCACAGCCCGACCATCCCGGCGCCCACGACCACGATCCGGTCGCCGACGAGCGGGCGTGCGTCCCACAGGGCGTTGACGGCCGTTTCGACGGTCCCCGCGAGCACCGCACGGCGGGCCGGCACGCCGTCGGGGACCACCGCGACCGCCTCGGCCGGCACGACGTACGCCGTCTGGTGGGGGTAGAGGCAGAAGACCGTCCGCCCGACCAGGTCGTCCGGGCCCGCCTCGACCACGCCGACGTTCAGGTAGCCGTACTTGACCGGCCCCGGGAAGTCCCCCTCCTGGAACGGGGCTCTCATCACGTCGTACTGGCTCTCGGGTACAGCGCCCCGGAAGACCAGGGACTCGGTGCCTCGACTGACGCCCGACACGAGCGTGCGCACGAGCACGTCACCGGCACCCGGGTCCGGCACGATCACGGTGCGGATCTCACCGGACCCGGGCTCTGCCAGCCAGTAAGCGCGGGCCGTTCGTGACACGTCGGCTCCCTCCACGTCCGGCGTAGGTTTCTTGAACCGACGTCGACTCGCCCTCGTATGACTGGTATCCACTGATACGGAGGCAGAGTGCAAACGGTTCACGTCGGTCCACCGACCGTACTGCCGACCCCGCCTGCTCCGCCTCGTCGGATCACGGCGGCCAACGCGGTCACCTCCACCCGCGGGGTTCTCGCGGTCGTGCTGCTCGTGCTCGTCGTGGGGTCCTGGGAGTCGTCGGAATCCCGGTCGCTGATCGTGACGCTCGCGTCCATCGCGCTGCTCACCGATCTCGTCGACGGCCGCATCGCCCGCGCCTTCGACCAGGTGACGCCGTTCGGAGCGGCGTTCGACATGGAGGTCGACGCCTTCCTGATCCTGGTGCTGAGCCTGTACGCCGTGCCGATCGTCGGGCCGGTCGCGCTGCTGATCGGCTTCGCCCGCTACCTGCTCGCGATCGCCGGCGCGGTGTGGCCCTGGCTGAACGGCACCACACCTCCCCGGCGGTGGGCCCAGGTCGTCGCCGCCGTCCAAGGGGTCGTGCTCACCGTCGTCGCCGCCGATGTCCTGCCCCATGATGTCGCCCACGTCGCGGTGCTCGGCGCGCTCGCCCTGCTCGTGGAGTCGTTCGCGCACCAGGTCGTGGTGCTGTGGAGGCTCCGGCACACCCGCGCCGTCGCCCGCTCGCCGCTCGTCCGGCCCGTCATGGACGTGGTCGCGGTCGTGCTGGTCTGGGCGGCGCTGATGGCGCCGCACCGGCCCGACGAGGTATCGGTCACCGCGCTCCTCGGCATCCCGGTCGAGCTCCTGCTCTTCGTCGCGCTGGCGGTGGTGCTGCCCCCGCTGTGGGGCCGCATCGTCGGGGTGATCGGCGGCGTGGCCCTGATGGTCACGCTCGTGCTGAGCGGCCTGGACCTGGGCTTCTACGAGGCCTTCGACCGGCCGTTCAACCTCCTGACCGACCCCGGGTACGTCGGCTCCGGGCTCGACCTGGTGCACCGGACTGCCGGGACCAGCGGTCAGGTATTGGCCGTCGGAGTGGTCGTCCTGCTCGCGCTCGGCGGTCTCGCACTCTGCGTCTGGGCTGCGCTACGCCTCCGACGCATGGCGCATCGCGCCCCCCGTGCGTGGGGGCGCGTCGTGGTCGCGCTGACGGCGGTGTGGGCCGTGGCCGGCGTCGGCGGCGCGCACGTGTCCGGCGTACCCGTCGCCGCGGCGCCCGCGACCTCCCTGGTCCGGACCCAGGTCGACCAGGTCCGCGCCGAGCTCCACGACCGCGAGGTCTTCGAGCGCACCCTGGCCGACGACCCGTACGCCGCCACCCCCGGGCGCGACCTCCTGCGCGACCTGCGCGGGAAGGACGTGCTCCTGGTCTTCGTCGAGAGCTACGGCCGCGTCGCCGTGGACGGGTCCTGGTTCGCGCCGATGGTCGACCGCACCCTGACCACCTCGAGCGCCGACCTCGCGGCGATGGGGTACTCGGTCCGCAGCGGTTGGCTCCGCTCCCCCACCTTCGGCGGCATCAGCTGGCTCGCCCACTCGACGGTCCAGACCGGGTTGTGGATCGACTCCCAGCAGCGGTACGACCAGGTGCTCGACGGCGAGCGCTTCAACCTCTCGCAGGCCTTCGGCCGCGCAGGATGGCGCACCGTCAGCGACATCCCGTCGGACGACGCCGGCTGGGAGCAGGGCCGGCGCTTCTACGGCTTCGACCAGATGTACGACGCCTCGAACGTCGGGTACGTCGGTCCGCGGTTCAGCTACGCCCGGATCCCCGACCAGTACACGCTCAAGGCGTTCGCCGACCGCGAGCTCCGGCCGGGCAAGCGCCGGCCGGTCATGGCCGAGGTCGACCTGGTGTCGAGCCACACGCCTTGGACGCCGATCCCCCGGCTCGTGCCGTGGCACCGGATCGGCGACGGTTCCGTCTACAACGGGATGCGCGAGGGCCACTCGTCGTTCCTCGACGTGCTCGGTGGGTCCGGGCAGCAGCGCAACTACGCGCGGTCGATCCAGTACTCGCTCCGGTCCCTCGTCTCGTTCGTGCGCCACGCCCACGACAAGAACCTGGTGATGGTCGTGCTCGGTGACCACCAGCCCAACTCCAACGTGAGCGGCACCGGCGTCTCCCACGACGTCCCCATCTCCCTGATCGCCCGCGACCCGGCCGTGATCGAGCGGATCAACCACTGGGACTGGACGCCGGGGCTGCAGCCCGAGAGCAACCTCCCGGTGCTGCCGATGGACCGATTCCGGGACCGCTTCCTGGCGGCGTTCGGCTCACGTCCCTCCCGACGGTGACCCCGGCGGTGATCCCCGACACCAATCGGGCGTCCCGTCGAACCGCGCGGGCTTCGTACTCGTGTCTTCCGATGAGGGGCCCGGGAGTCCGGCCCGGATCGGAGAGCATCACCATGACCAGCACCAGGACCGTCCGCACCGTGGCTGCCGCAGCCGTGCTGGTGTCGGCGTACGTGCACCTGTACGAGTGGCTGAACGGCTTCCGCCACGACAACGTGATGGGGCCGCTCTTCGCGGTCAACGTCGTCGCCGGGGTCGCGATCGCCGTGCTGCTGTTCACCTGGCGGCACTGGCTCGTCCCGTTCCTCGCCTTCGGCTTCGGCGCGTCGACCCTCGGCGGCTTCGCGATCGCCACGACCAGCGCCGGCCTGTTCGGCACCCACGAGAAGTGGGAGGGCACCTACGTCTGGCTCGCCGCCGTGTCCGAAGCCGTCGCGATCATCGCCGGTCTCGTCGCGCTCTCGCGCGAGTACCGCCGCACTCCCGCTCGTCAGGAGAGCCGGCCGAGCACGCTGGCGAGGTGACACGACTCGCGTGAGCGCCCGCCGTACGTCGTACGGCGGGCGCTTCGCTGTGGGCTCGAGCCTGACGTGGTTGCTTCAGAGCTTGAGAACGGCCACGCGGGGACCGGCGACGTGCCGCACCTCGACCGAGGTGATGTCGTCGGGCCAGGCGGCCGTCGCGCCGGTGACGTGCATGGACTTGCCCGGCAGCCCGTTCCACGTCGCCACGCGGTGCGCCCGACCGTCGCCGGTGTGCACGACGAGGGCGTAGGAGCCGCCTTCGTAGGTGACCGCACTGCGCGGGTAGCTGCAGGTGAGGTCGACCTGGGTGCCCCAGCCGACCTTGGTCAGGGCGACGCTGGCGACCATCGGGTCGCGACCGTTGGTGACGTTCACCAGTGGCTTCTCGACGGGCTGGACCGTCGCCGACGACGTGGGCCTGCCGGCCTCGGGCGCGGAGCCGTTGCCGCCGTTGAGCGCGAGCGCTCCGCCCGCCGTGACGGCCACGGCGGCGGCCGCGGCGATGCCGGCGGTGAGCCAGGTGCGGCGCTGCTGGTTCCGGCGTACGGCGCGCGAGAGGCGGGGCAGGAGGGTCTCCGGCACCGGCTCCGGCTGGGTCTCCTCGAACACCTCGGGACCGATCCGGCTCAGCAGACCGGGCAGGCCGGCCAGGTCGCGGACGCTGCGGGAGCAGGTCTCGCAACCGTCCAGGTGCGCCTCGAACTCCCGGCGCTCCCCCGGGGACAGCGAGCCGAGGAGGTAGGAGCCGTCCCACATCTCGTAGGGGCACGGGACCTGGGTGTTCATGCGACCACCCCCATCTCTTCGAGTGCGAGCCGGAGGGCGTGGAGGGCGTAGTGGGTGCGGGACTTCACGGTGCCTTCGGGGATTCCGAGGCGACGGGCTGCCTCGGCGACCGGGCGTCCCTTGAAGTAGGTCTCCTGGAGCACAGCGCGGTGCTCGGGCGAGAGCTGGGTGACCGCGTCGGCGACGACCCAGGTCATCAGCAGCTCGTCGCTGGCGTCCTCGGTCGACACCGGCTCGGGCAGCTCGCCGACAGGGATCTCGGACTTCGCCCGGCGCGTTCGCGACTCGTCGATCACGATGTTGCGGGCGACGGTGAACAGCCAGGCGCGGACCGATCCCTCCTTCTCGTCCAGGAGGGAGGCGTTGCGCCACGCGCGTAGGAGGGTCTCCTGGCACACGTCCTCGGCGCGGGCGCGGTCGTGGTGGGTCAGGCGCAGGCAATGCCCCCACAGGGCGCCGGCGTGCTCGTCGTGCAGGCGCTGCATCACGACGTCGGGGCTGTCGGCCATGTCACCTCCTCCGGCAGGTGGTACGAAGCCGTCACCGGATCGGTTCAATGATGCCGGTCACACGCTGCTCGAGTACGGCGCCGCCACCGGGCGGTAGGAGATCCACCGATTCACCGCAACGGTGGAGCGGTCACCGCCCCGACCCCCCGGGCGGTGGCGCGACCCGGCTCCGCCGTGTCATCGGCGGCTTGCGCGCACGCGCGCTGCGCCGTTCGCTG
>DASSTL010000132.1:0-2323 GCA_035707985.1 Nocardioides sp.
CGTGGCGCCCTATCAGGGCTTCCAGCTCGGCAGCATGTGGTACATCTCGCTCGACTACATCAACCATCAGACGAGCCTCACCGCCGACCAGGCCAGGATCGACGAGGACGGCAAGATCCGGTACATCGTGAGCGAGCGCGATCCGGGGCTCGCCAACTGGATCGAGCGGACCGGGCACCGCCGGGGATATCTGCAATTCCGCTGGCAGCGGCTTGCGCGGGACCTCACGCCCGAGGACGGCCCGACGGTGGAGGTCGTGAAGTTCGACGACCTTCCGCGCGTCCTGCCGTTCTACGAGAAGCAGCGGGTCACCCCGCAGGAATGGTCGGAGAAGATCGCGGCCCGTCAGGTCGCCGTCGCGAAGAGGATGCTCGGCTGATGGCGGGACTGCTGGAGGACAAGGTCGTCGTCATCTCGGGTGTCGGGCCCGGGCTGGGGCGCGGGCTGGCGGTGCAGTGCGCCAAGGCCGGTGCGGACGTGGTGCTCGCGGCGCGCAATGAGGAACGGCTCGCCGAGGTCGCCAAGGAGGTCGAGGAGATCGGGCGCCGGGCCGTCACGGTTCCGACCGACATCAATGACGCGGCGGCCTGCGAGCGGCTCGCGGAGACGGCCCGGGAAGCGTTCGGACGGGTCGACGGGCTGGTCAACAACGCCTTCGCCACGCCGCCGCTGACCGACCTCACGAAGGTCGACCTCGATGCGGTGCGGGCCGGGTTCGAGACCAATGTGCTCGCGGCGCTGCACCTGACCCGGTTGTTCGTTCCCGCGCTCGAAGAGCACGGCGGGTCCGTGGTCATGGTGAACTCGGCCGTCCTGCGGCATTCGCGGCGGACGTTCGGTGCCTACAAGATGGCCAAGGCAGCCCTTCTCGCGATGGCGCAGAACCTCTCGACCGAACTCGGGCCGCGCGGCGTCCGGGTGAACACGATCGCCCCCGGATACATCTGGGCCGACAACCTCCAGTGGTATTTCAACCACCTCGCCAAGAAGCGCGGCATCACCGCGCAGGAGGTCTACGACGAGAACGCCGCGACGACCGACCTCCGGAAACTGCCCGAGCCCGACGAGGTCGCCGACGCCGTGGTGTTCATGCTGTCGCCGCTGGCGCGGGCGGTCACCGGGCAATGCCTGGACGTCAATTCCGGCGAGTGGCACCACTAGGAGAGGGCGGACCGATGAGCGCGGGTCGCGACAGCGTTGGCACGGTCGAGGATCTCCACGCCTCCGCCGGCAAGGTCACCGGCATGGACGACTTCGGTGACGACGACTACCTCGACGGGCTGAAGGTCCTGCTGGAGTCGCTGGCGAAGGAGGCCGGCCTCACTCCGCTCGGGAACAAGGCGCAGCGGGCGATGCTGCGGGGCGCGCTGGCCGCGCGGCAGTTCTCCGAGGCGGCCTGGAAACGGCATCCCGAGCACGCGGAGGTGCCGATCGAGCGGCCGATCTTCGTCACCGGCCTGCCGCGGACGGGGACGACCGCCCTGCACCGGCTGCTCACCGCCGACCCCGCCCATCAGGGGCTCGACCTGTGGCTCGCCGAAGTGCCGCAGCCGCGCCCGCCGCGTGAGACGTGGGCGGACGACCCGGTCTTCCAGGCGATCGACGCCGGATATCGGCGGCACCATGTCGAGAACCCCGAGTTCATGGGCGTCCACTACATCTCGGCCGACTCGGTCGAGGAATGCTGGCAGCTGCTGCGGCAGAGCATGCTGTCGATCTCGTTCGAATCCCTGGCGCACGTGCCGGGCTACTCGTCCTGGCTCGCCCGGCAGGACTGGACGCCCGCCTACCGCCGCCACCGGCGCAACCTCCAGCTCATCGGGCTGAACGACGCCGGACGGCGGTGGGTGCTGAAGAACCCGAGCCACCTCTTCGCGTTGGACGCGCTCCTCGACGTCTACCCCGACGCGCTCATCATCCAGACGCACCGGACACCGCGCACCGCGATGGCGTCCATGTGCAGCCTCGCCGCGCACGCGACCGCCGGATGGTCGGAGACGTTCACGGGCGCCACGCTCGGACGCGACCAGCTGGACCTGTGGAGCCGCGGGCTCGACCAGTTCCGCGCCGAGCGGGCACGGCACGATCCCGACCAGTTCGCGGACGTCCACTACGACGACTTCGTCCGCGACCCGATCGGCACCGTGGAGGGCGTCTACGCGCGTTTCGGGCTGCCGTTCACCGACGAGGCCCGGACGGCGATGACGCGGCTGCACGGCGAGAGCTCCAGCGGCGCCGCGAAACCGTCCCACCGGTACTCGCTCGAAGACTTCGGCCTCACCGCGGAAGAGGTCGACGAGCGTTTCGCCGACTACGCCGCCGG
>DASSTL010000133.1:0-4938 GCA_035707985.1 Nocardioides sp.
CAGATCGACCGGTTCAGCCGGTCGCTGCTCGCCAGCGCCCGCGGCGAGCCGACCCCCGAGGACGGCTACCCGGGCCAGTACATCGCCGACGTCGCCGCCCAGGTCGTCGCCGAGCATCCCGAGGCGCCAGGCCTCCCGGACGACGAGGCTCTCGAGGCGTTCCGCGAGTACGGCGTCGAGATCATGTTCGACGAGATCAAGCAGACGCTGGCCGACTTCCGGGTGCCGTTCGAGACCTACTTCCACGAGAACGACCTCTACGAGTCCGGCGCCACCGACCGGGCCCTCGAGCGGCTGCGCGAGCTCGGCAACATCTACGAGAAGGACGGCGCGGTCTGGCTCCGCACCGAGAAGTACGGCGACGACAAGGACCGGGTCATCGTCAAGTCCGACGGGCACGGCGCCTACATCTCCGGCGACGCGGCGTACTACCTGGACAAGCGGGAGCGCGGCTTCGACCGCTGCATCATCCTGCTCGGCGCCGACCACCACGGGTACGTCGGCCGGATGATGGCGCTGTGCGCCGCCTTCGGCGACGAGCCCGGAGTCAACCTCGAGATCATCATCGGCCAGATGGTCAACCTGCTCAGCCACGGCTCGGTGGTCCGGATGGGCAAGCGGAGCGGGAACATCATCACGCTGCTCGACCTGGTCGACGCCATCGGCGTGGACGCCGCCCGCTACGCCCTCGTGCGCAACCACATCGAGACCAACCTCGACATCGACCTCGACCTGTGGGCGAAGGCCACCAGCGACAACCCGGTGTTCTACGTGCAGTACGCCCACGCCCGGGTGTCCTCGATCCTGCGCAACGCCGCCGACCTCGGGCTCGAGCCGGCCTCGCACCCCGAGCTGCTCACCCACGAGAAGGAGGGCGAGCTGCTGCGCGCCCTCGCGGAGTTCCCGCGGGTCGTCGCCGCAGCGACCACGCTCCGCGAGCCGCACCGCGTGGCCCGCTACCTCGAGGACACCGCGGCGTCGTACCACCGCTTCTACGACAACTGCCGGGTGCTCCCGATGGGTGACGAGGAGCCGACCGACCTGCACCGAGCTCGGCTGCGGCTCGTGGAGGCGACGCGCATCGTGCTCGCGAACGGCCTCGGGCTGCTCGCCGTGACGGCGCCGGACCGGATGTGAGCCCCACCCACGAGGCCGGCTGGGCGCACGTCGAGGGTGCCCTGCGCGGGCCGGGCTGGCTGCGTCCGCCGGACGACACCAACGCCCTCGTCCCGTCCCTGTGGTCGTCGACCGCGCACAAGGTGGACGGCGAGCTCGTGGTGGGCGGGGTGTCGGTCCCCGACCTCGTCGCGAACGTCAACACCCCGGCGTACATCCTCGACGAGGAGGACCTGCGGTCCCGGGCCCGCGCCTTCCGCGACGCGTTCGCGGGGTACGACGTCTACTACGCCGGCAAGGCGTTCCTCTGCACGACGGTCGCGCGCTGGATCGCCGAGGAGGGTCTCGCACTCGACGTGTGCTCCGACGGGGAGCTGACGGTCGCGCTGCGCGCCGGCTTCGACCCGACCCGGATCGGCTACCACGGCAACACCAAGACCGAGGTCGAGCTGATGCGCGCGGTGGCCGAGGGCGTGGGCCGGATCGTGGTCGACTCCTTCGACGAGATCGAGCGGCTCGAGCGGGTCACCGCGTCGCTGGGGCGCCCGGCCCGGGTGCTGGTGAGGGTCACGGCGGGCGTCGAGGCGCACACGCACGAGTACATCGCCACCGCCCACGAGGACCAGAAGTTCGGGTTCTCGATCACCAGCGGCGACGCCCTCGAGGCCGTACGCCGTGTGGTCGCCGCCCCGGGCCTGGAGCTGCTGGGGCTTCACTCCCACATCGGCAGCCAGATCTTCGACACCTCGGGCTTCGAGGTGGCGGCCCGACGGGTGCTCGCCCTGCACGCCCGGATCAGGCAGGAGCTCGGCGCTCCGCTGGCCGAGCTCGACCTGGGCGGCGGTTTCGGCATCGCCTACACCACCCAGGACGACCCCTGGCACCCGACGCAGCTCGCGAAGGAGCTGACCCAGATCGTCGACCACGAGTGTGCGGCGCTCGGCATCGACCGACCCAGGCTCTCGATCGAGCCCGGGCGCGCGATCGTGGGCCCCGCGATGTGCACCGTCTACACCGTCGGGACCGTCAAGCGCGTCGAGCTCGACGGCGGCGCCGTGCGCACCTACGTCAGCGTCGACGGCGGGATGAGCGACAACATCCGCACGGCTCTCTACGACGCGGACTTCTCCTGCACGGTCGCCTCGCGCGTCTCCACCGCACCTCCGGCGCTGGCGCGCGTCGTCGGCAAGCACTGCGAGGCCGGCGACATCCTGGTCAAGGACGAGTTCGTGCCCGCCGACATCCGGCCGGGCGACCTGCTGGCCGTGCCCGCGACCGGCGCCTACTGCCGCTCGATGGCCTCGAACTACAACCACGCCCTCCGCCCACCGGTGGTCGCGGTGCGGGACGGCGTGGCGACGACGATCATCCGCCGCGAGACTGTGTCCGACCTCTTGGCCACCGACCTGGGAGCAGAAGACCCGTGAAACCGCTGAACGTCGCCGTGCTGGGGTGTGGCGTGGTCGGGTCGCAGGTGGTGCGGTTGCTGACCGAGCAGTCGGGAGACCTGGCCGCCCGCGTCGGCGCACCCGTGCGGCTCGTGGGGGTCGGCGTACGCCGGATCGACGCGCCGCGCGACGTCGAGGTCCCCGAGGGGCTGCTGACCACCGACTCGGCCGCCCTGGTCGCGCGCGGTGACGTGGACGTCGTGGTCGAGGTGATCGGGGGCATCGAGCCCGCCCGGTCACTCATCCTGTCCGCGCTCGAGAACGGCGCGAGCGTGGTCACCGCGAACAAGGCACTCCTCGCCGAAGACGGCGCCACCCTGTTCGAGGCCGCCGAGAAGGCCGGGCGCGACCTCTACTACGAGGCTGCGGTGGCGGGCGCGATCCCGATCGTGCGGCCCCTGCGCGAGTCGCTGGCGGGAGACCGGGTGACCCGGGTCCTCGGCATCGTCAACGGCACGACCAACTTCATCCTCGACAAGATGGACAGCACCGGCGCGGGCTTCGAGGAAGCGCTGGAGGAGGCGCAGGACCTCGGGTACGCCGAGGCCGACCCGACCGCAGACGTCGAGGGGTTCGACGCCGCAGCCAAGGCGGCGATCCTCGCCAGCCTGGCGTTCCATACACGGGTCACCGCGGCCGACGTGCACCGCGAGGGCATCACCGACGTCACCGCCGCCGACATCGCGTCGGCGACCCAGATGGGCAGCGTCGTGAAGCTGCTGGCGATCGCCGAGCTCGTGGACACCGATGGCGCCGAAGGTGTGTCGGTGCGCGTTCACCCGGCGATGATCCCGAGGTCGCACCCGCTGGCCAGCGTGCGCGAGGCGTTCAACGCGGTCTTCGTCGAGTCCGAGGCCGCCGGTCAGCTGATGTTCTACGGCCCCGGCGCCGGTGGGGCGCCGACTGCCAGCGCGGTCCTGGGCGACCTGGTGACCGTGGCCCGCAACCGCCTGGGCCAGACCCGCGGCGCCGGTGAGTCGGCGTACGCCGAACGCGTGGTGGTGCCGATGGGGGAGACCCGCACCCGCTACCACCTGGCCGTCGACGTCGACGACCGGGCGGGCGTGCTGGCCGAGATCGCGGGCTCCTTCGCGGAGGAGGACGTGTCGATCCAGACGCTGCGCCAGGAGGGCCGCGGAGAGGACGCCCAGCTCGTGATCGTCACCCACGACGCGACCGACGCCCAGCTCTCGCGCACCGTCGACCGGCTGCGGGGGCTCGGCCCGGTGCGCGAGGTGTCGTCGGTGATGCGCGTCGAAGGGATGGCCGACTGATGGGTGAGCCGGCGGCGCACCAGTGGCGGGGCGTGATCGAGGAGTACCGCCCCTACCTCGACCTGGTGCCCGACGACCTCGAGCCGGTCACCCTGCGTGAGGGCGGTACGCCGCTGGTCCGCTCCGACTGGCTCTCCGAGCGAGGGGAGTGCGCCGTCTGGCTCAAGGTCGAGGGCGACAACCCGACCGGCTCGTTCAAGGACCGCGGGATGACCGTGGCGCTGTCGGTCGCGATCGGCCAGGGCGCCGAGGCGGTGGTGTGCGCGTCGACCGGCAACACCTCGGCGTCGATGGCGGCGTACGCCGCCCGGGCCGGGGTGAAGCCGCTGGTGCTCGTCCCGCAGGGCAAGATCGCGGCCGGGAAGCTCGCCCAGGCGATCCTGCACGGGGCCCGGGTGATCATGGTCCGGGGGAACTTCGACGACTGCCTGCGGCTCTCCCGCGGACTGGCCGACGACTACCCCGTCGCGCTGGTCAACTCGGTGAACCCGATGCGCCTGGAGGGCCAGAAGACCGCCTCGTTCGAGATCGTCGAGTTCCTCGGAGACGCACCCGACGTCCACGTGCTGCCGACCGGCAACGCCGGCAACATCTCGGCCTACTGGCTCGGCTACACCGAGGACCACGCCGCCGGGAACACCAGCCGCCTCCCGGTGATGCGCGGCTGGCAGGCGGCCGGAGCGGCGCCGCTCGTCGAGGGCGCGCCCGTGCCCGACCCCGAGACGGTCGCGTCGGCGATCCGGATCGGCAACCCGGCGTCGTGGGACCTCGCGATGGCCGCGGCCGACCGCTCCGGCGGCAAGTTCCGTGCGGTCACCGACGAGCAGATCCTCGCCGCCCAGCGGGCGCTCGCGGCTCGCGAGGGGGTCTTCGTCGAACCCGCGTCCGCGGCCGGCGTCGCCGGGCTGCTGCTCGAGGCCCAGGAAGGCGTCCGGTACGACGGCCAGCGGATCGCGGTCACCGTCACCGGACACGGACTGAAGGACATCGACACGGCGTTGTCGACCTTCACCGACCTGGTCGACACCGTGTGTGACGACGACGTCGACGCGGCGGCCGCGGCGGCCGGCCTGGCCTGATGGACACGTTCGTCCGGGGGC
>DASSTL010000134.1:0-58245 GCA_035707985.1 Nocardioides sp.
ACCGGCGAGTTCATCGAGGCCGAGCGCCAGGCACGCGAGGCCGTCGATCGCGCCTCCGTCGCGTCGCAGGACGAGCTCGTCTTCCGCGGCCGCTTCATCATCGCCCGCGCCCTGGAGGGCCAGGGCAGCATCGACGACGCCGTCTTGGAGCTCGAGCCGCTCGTGCGCTCGCGCCAGGGCGGCGTGCTCCGGATCAAGGCGGCGATCGCGCTGTGCCGGTGCTACCGCGAGTCCGGTGACTACAGCCAGGCCATCGAGGTCGGCGAGCGCGTGCTCGCCCAGCTCCACAGCTCACCGCTCGACGCGTGTGACGAGAGCGTCCAGATGGCGGTGACCCTGGCCGCGGCCTACTACACGCGTGGCGACACCGGGCAGGCTGTGCGGATCTGCCGCAAGGCGATCGCCAAGGCCGAGGGCATCGCATCGCCGACCGCTCGCGCAGCCGCGTACTGGAACGCCAGCGTCTTCGAGTCCGAGCGCGGTTCGGTGTCCAACGCCGTGGCGATGGCCGAGCGCGCGCTGGCGCTGATGGCCGAGGGCCAGGACTCGCGCAACCTCGCGCGCCTGCGCACCCAGGTCGGCATCATGCAGCTCGAGCTCGACCCGCCCGACGTGGCGGCGGCCCACGAGCAGCTGGACCGCGCCGCCGAGGAGCTGCCTTGGAGCAGTGCGAGCCCGATCGACATCGCGTCCAACGACCTCGCTCGTGCGCGTGCGTTCATGCTCGAGGGCGACCTCGACCGTGCGGAGGAGATCTGCCGGCAGACGTTCGACGTCGCCAACTCCGATTCCCCGGACACGGCCGCCCATGCTCGCGCCGTCCTGGGTCAGATCCAGGTCGCTCGCGGAGACGTCGAGGCCGCCAAGGTGACCTACCGTCAGGCGGTCTACTTCCTGACCTCGGCCGGAGGTGACCAGGACGTGGCTCAACTCTGGTTCGACCTGGCGTCCCTGCTAGAAGACGTGGGCGACCTCGACGCAGCCCGTGAGGCCTACCGCAGCGCGGCAGCCAGCGCCGGACTGCGGTCCCGTTCGAAGGCCCGCGTCAGCGTCAGTCAGTAGCGGTCGACAGGCTCAGCAGCAGAGCACGCGGCCGCCGCCGCGGTTGAGGCTCTTGCCGGCGTCGGCGCCGGTGGCCGGCGAGACGGCGACGATCCCGAGTGCTGCAACGAGCGTCGTGGCGACCGCTGCGAGCTTGATGCGAGTGTGACGTGCCATGGTGAGTGATCTCCCTGTGTGTTGCGTGGACCGAACTCCGGGCAGCAGTCTGGTGCAGGTCCTGGCAAATTTGGAAGTCTTGACATGCACCCACGGGTCGTGTGTGGCCCGTGTGACTTCGGTTCAGAACCCTCCCAGCCACCCTCTGAGCGTGGTCCGGCGTGTTATCCGAGACGTTTGGTAAAAACCCCGGGAATTTCGCGAATCTGCGTCGCAAGAACGCGCGACGTGTAAACTTGAGTCAACATCAGATGGCAACCCCCCAGCCATCGGATGCCACACCATCGGATGACAAACCCCCCCAGTCATCAGGTGGAACAGCTCGCAGACGCCAGCCCCCCAGGCCAGATGCGAGACCGCGACTGGTACTTCTCCAATCGCGAACAAGCCCCCCGCATCCGTGCGGGGGGCTCGTACATTTCCGGCTCCTTTACCTTTTGGCAAGAGCCGTTGATAAACGCCCCCAATTTCGGGTCCTAAGCCGACGGAGAACTGGACTAGACCAGTTGGTCAAGACTGGGTCGTTCGGCAGTCCACCGGCGGTCCGATGTGCCCCCTCGGCAGGACCATCGTGCCGTGCCGAGTGGCCCCTTGGTCCCATGCCGGTCAGGGGCGAAGGACCCCACTTGGTGACGCGCCCCCTCACCCCTCCCGCGCACTCGACCCTCCGGGGGCCCGTCGGGACGGTCGAGGGGCGTGTGGCAGGCTCGCGCCATGCTCGACGAAGCGGGACGGCGGACCCTCGACCTCGAGGCCAGCTGGTGGCGGTACGCCGGCACGAAGGAGGCCGCGATCCGCGCCGAGCTCGGGGAGGAGCCGTCGGCGTACTACCGCCGACTGAGCCGTCTCATCGACGACCCGGCGGCCCTCCGGCACGCGCCCGTGCTCGTCCGCCGGCTGCGGCGGCAGCGCTCCCGGCGGATCGGGTCACGCTCCGGTCGTCGCCTCGCCGGCTGAGACGGGTCCGTCGAAGACACCACAGGCCCGACGGTCGTCGGGCCTGTTCGGAAGGTGGAGCTGAGGGGACTCGAACCCCTGACCCTCTCATTGCGAACGAGATGCGCTACCAGCTGCGCCACAGCCCCAGGACGTCGCCGCACGGGCGACGCGAAGCGCAAGGCTAGCACCGGGAACGGGCCGCTCCCGAATCGGCCCGCGGGCCCCGGAGTGACGCCCTGGAGACGGCCTGGAGACGCCCGACGGACGCGACCAGGGGTCAGGAACCCACGGCCTCGCCGCTGGCCTCGTCCTTGCGGGAGGCGCGACGGCGAACCCGGTCGGCCACCTCCGCCTCGCGGGCGAGCGCCGCGTCAGCCTCGGTACGTCCGGACGTCCACACCCCGGTCGAGTCCAGGTCGATGGTGCGCACCGTCCGCCGGGCCGGCGGCTTCGAGACGTAGGTCGGAAGCGTCACCGGCACGGGGTCCCAGAGTTTTGGGTCGCGGGTCTCCGGCGGCGACTCGGCCGCGTCCGCGGCAGTGGCCGGCACCGGCGCGATCTCGCCGGTGTGGTCGTCGTCGACGAGCTCAACCGGGCGCCACGACCGCTCCTTGCGGACCATCACCCGGCAGGCGACCAGCCAGGCTGCGAGCAGCGCCACGGGGATCGCGACGTAGGGCCAGGCGACGTGACCCAGGGCGGCTGCGGTGACGGTCGCGACGACGGCCAGCAGGAGCACCGCCAGCACCCGGCGGCGACGCTTCGTCGCGCGTCGGGTGGCGGCACGACGTGCGGCGTACTGCTCCTCGGTGGTCGGCGGCGGGACGGGACGGACCTCGTCGCGAGGGGGCGTGACGACCAGGCGCGCGGCCCGGGAGCTGACGGGTTCGCGACGCGCGAGCACCCGCATGCTGTGGGAGAATCGGTCGACCGAGCGGCCTCGGACGACGTCCTCGTGGTGGCGGAGCGCCTTGGGGATCAGGTAGGCGGCCCAGGCGACGGCGAGGGCCACGAAGATGAGTCCGCTCAAGTCCGTTGTCACGACCCGACCCTAGATTCGCGCGCACAGGCGGAGACGGATGTCAACAGGTGTGTCGCGAAATCACTCTTGTGACTGTTGGGACGTGGCCAGTCGCGCGAGCATCCCGTCAGGGCATTCCTCGACGGTGATCGCGTAGATGCGGTGGTCGCGCCAGGCACCGTCGATGTGCAGGTATCGCGGTGCGTAGCCGATCTCCCGGATGCCGAGCTTCTCCACGACGCGGAGGGAGTTGGAGTTCTCGGGACGGATCGCGATCTCGATGCGATGGAGCCCGGCCGAGCGGAAGCAGTGGTCGATGACCAGGGCCACGGCCGTCGGCATCACGCCGCGGCCGGCGACGTCACGGTCGAGCCAGTAGCCGACCGACGCGAACTGGGCGGAGCCGCGCACGATGTTGTTGACCGTGACCTGACCGGCGAAGCGCCCGTCGACCTCGATCGCGAACGGCATGCCGACCCCCTCGCGGGCCTGGCGGTGCAGGCGGGTGACGAGGGCCCGGAACGTCGCCGGCCGCTCCGTGCCACCGGGTGGCACGGTGGCCTCCCACGGCTTGAGCCACTCAGCGTTGCGACGGCGTACGGCGCGCCACGCTCGGGCGTCGCGGTAGCGCAGCGGGCGCAGGGTCACGTCGCCGTAGTGCAGGGTGGCGGGCCAGCCCGCAGTCACGTGGCGCCTCCGCCACCCGAGCCCCGGTCGTGGTCGCTGCCCACGATCTGCTCGACGGCGTGCACCAGCAGCGGCTCGAGGACCGCGATCGCGTCCTTCACGCCGCCACGCGACCCGGGCAGGTTCACCACCAGGCAGTCGCCGGCCACGCCGGCCAGGCCGCGTGACAGCGCGGCCGTCGGCACCCCCTTGCTCACGCCGTACGCACGGATGGCCTCGGCGATGCCGGGCACCTCGCGGTCGAGCAGAGGGCGGGTGACCTCGGGAGTGCGGTCGGTCGGGGTGAGCCCCGTACCGCCGGTGGTGAGGACGACCCGGGCGCCGGCGCGCACCTCCGCGGCGATGGCCTCGCCGACCGGCTCGCCGTCGGGGACGACGGCGGGCGGGTCGCACGCGAAGCCCAGGGAGTCGAGCAGGTCGACGAGCAGCGGTCCGGTGGTGTCCTCGTACACCCCTGCGGCCGCGCGGTTGGACGCGACGACGACGGCGGCCCTCATCGCCATGAAGTCACCGCACGAAGTCGCCGGACTTGCCGCCCGACTTGCTGAGGACGCGGATGTCGCTGATGACGGCCCGCTTGTCGACGGCCTTGACCATGTCGACGACGGTCAGCCCGGCCACCGCGACGGCGGTCAGGGCCTCCATCTCGACGCCGGTGCGGTCGGTCGTGCGCACCGTCGCCGTGATCTCGACGGCGCCGTCGGCGACCTCGAGGTCGACGCTCACCGACGAGAGGGCGAGCGGGTGGCAGAGCGGGATCAGCGACGGGGTCTGCTTGGCGCCCATGATGCCGGCAAGGCGCGCGACGGCCAGCGTGTCGCCCTTGGGTACGCCGGCCCCGCGCAGCAGGTCGACGACCTCGGCCGAGACGAGCACCCGTCCGGCCGCCACGGCCTCACGGGCGGTGACGTCCTTGCCGGACACGTCGACCATCCGGGCCGCACCGGACTCGTCGACGTGGGTCAGGCGCTCGGCCATGCACGATCTCCCTCGTGGGTCTCGGGTCAGAAGTCCTCGTCGAGCGGCAGCACGGTCACTGTCTCACCCGCCTCGACCGACGTCACGGACTCAGGCACCACGATCAGCGCGTCGGACTGCGCGAGGTCGCCGATCATGTGCGACCCCTGCGGTCCGACCGGGGTGACGGCGAGCCGTCCGTCGACCATCGTCAGGGTGCCGCGGGCGAACTGACGACGACCGGCCGGCGAGCGGAGTGCGTGCGTGATCATGGCGTCGGCGGACGGACGGACGTAGGGCGTGCGGCCCATGAGCCGCCGGATCGCGGGCAGCGCGAACTGCTCGAAGGAGATGTACGCCGACACCGGGTTGCCCGGCAGCGTGAGGATCGGGGTCGCGTCCTCGCCGACCGTGCCGAACCCCTGGGGCTTGCCCGGCTGCATCGCCACGCCTCCGAACCAGACGGTCCCGAGCGGCGCGAGCGCCTCCTTGACCACGTCGTAGTCGCCCATCGACACGCCCCCGCTGGTGATCACCAGGTCGGCACGGACCAGCTGGTCGTTCAGGGAGGCGAGGAAGGCCCGTGGGTCGTCGGGCACGATCCCGACGCGGTAGGCGATCGCGCCGGCCTGACGGGCCGCCGCCGCCAGCAGGAACGAGTTGCCGTCGTACACCGAGTCGTGCCCGAGCGACGAGCCCGGCTCGCGGAGCTCGGATCCGGTGGACATGACGACGACGCGAGGGCGGGGACGGGACCGGACGGACGCCCGACCGACGGACGCCAGCAGCCCGATCTGGCGAGCGCCGAGCACGGTGCCCGACTCCACGAGTAGGTCGCCCTCGCTCACGTCCTGCCCCTTCGGACGCACGTGCTGCCCGGGCACCGGCGCACGCGAGATGACGACCTGGGCGACACCGCGGTCGGTCCACTCGTAGGGCACGACCGAGTCGGCACCGGCGGGCACCGGCGCGCCGGTCATGATCTTGGCCGCCGTTCCGGGTGAGAGGGCGAGCAACGTGGCCTTGCCTGCTCCGATCTCGCCGACCACCGGGAGATGCACCGGCGAGTCCTCGTTCGCCGACGCGACGTCGGCGTAGGCCACGGCGTACCCGTCCATCGCGGAGTTGTCGAAGCCCGGCAGCGCGACCGACGCGTGCACGTCCTCGGCGGCCGCGAGCCCGAACGCCTCCATCAGGGGCTGGTCGAAGGCCGGGAGCGGCTCGATCGTCGCGAGGACCCGGTCGCGGTGCTCCTCGACCGAGATGAGCTCGTCAGTCATGCTCCAAGACGCTACCTGCCGCGACGTGCTCGGCTGCCGCCGTCTCCAGGGTGACATCGCCGACCACCTTCACCTTCGCCCCGAAGGTCCAGTCGCCCTTGATCCGCAGCGAGGTCGCCTCGCGCAGGCTCGGGGCGCCGTCGGGGAAGCGCCGCTCGAAGTCGGGCACCAGCTTGTAGTACCTCGGGTCGAGGTCGACGAAGGGGATGTCGGCGGCGGGGTCGAGCACGTAGTCCTCACCGACGTCGTAGACGTCGGAGCGCAGCACGAGCAGGTCGTTGGTCGTCTTCACCGGCGCGAACCGGTCGCGCCCGACCTCGATGATCCGGGACCCCTCGAAGACCTCGATCGCCGCGCCCATCGCGGTCTCGATCTGGATCACCTCAGGGGTCGACGGGTCGGCGGGGTCGACGGTCTTGACGTTGCGGATCAGGGGAAGCCCGAGGATGCCGTGCCGGGCGTCGAGCGCCTCGTTCATGGCCTTCAGGTCGAACCACAGGTTGTTGGTCGAGCAGTAGCGATGGCGGTCGAGGTCGGCGAGGGCCGCCTGGTCCTTCTTCGAGGTCTGGGCGGTCTCGCGGAGCACGATCCGGCCGTCGGACTTGCGACGCGCGAAGTGGCCGCCCTTGCGGTCGGACGGCGTACGCCGGACCGCCTCGATCGCGAACGGTGCACCCGACTGGGCGAACCATCCCGCCAGCCGCGCATCGGGTACGGCGCCCAGGTTGTCGCTGTTGCTGACGAAGACCCGCGTGTAGCCCTGGTCGAGGAGGCGCTGGAGGAGGCCGGTGCCCCGCAGCGCGGTGTAGAGGTCACCGTGGCCGGGCGGACACCACTCGAGGTCGTGGTCGCGGGTCCAGCTGACCGGCGTCAGGTCGTCCACGAGCAGCTTGGGCTCGCGGTTCTGGAGGAACTCCAGTGGCAGCCCCTCGACCGGCAGGTCGGTGTACCGCGCCAGCGCGTCCATCGTGTCGGCGGAGGTGCGGAAGCTGTTCATGAACAGCAGCGGCAGCGGGGCGTCGTGCCGGCGACGCAGGTGGAGCACCTGGCGGGCGATGATGTCGAGGAAGGACAGGCCCTTGCGGACGCACAGCAGGCTCTTGGCCCGCTCCATCCCCATCGAGGTCCCGAGGCCGCCGTTCAGCTTGATCACGGCGGTGGTGCGCAACGCCTCGGACGCCGCGTCGTCGCCGACCTCGACGTCGCCCAGGCTCTCGCTGTCGATCGGCTCGATGGAGTCCTCGGAGATCATCCCGGTCTCGCCGTGCTCGAGGAGCCGGTAGTAGTGCGCGAAGGTCTCGATGGCGACGGGGTCGAGGCCGGCCTCGGTCATCTTCGCGCGTGCGCGGTCGAGTCCTGCACTGCTCACTCACCGATCGTAGGCTGGCCGGGTGGCGCCCTCGCAATCCCGACCTGACGATCGACCCAACTCTGGGGCTGCCGGGGCGAAGATCGCCCTGCGGGACCAGATCCGCACCGCCCGCAACCGGTTGACCGTCGCCGAGCTCGGGGAGCGCGGGCGCGGGCTGGCCGAGGTCGTCACCGCCCATCCCGACGTACGCCGCGCGGCCACCGTCACGGCGTACGTCTCGGTCGGGACGGAGCCGCCGACCGGCACCCTGCTGGCGTCCCTGTCGGCCCTCGGGAAGCGCGTGATCCTGCCCGTGGTGCAGCCGGACATGGACCTCGACTGGGGCACCTGGCACGGACCGACGTCGCTCGTCCCGGCTCGGTACGGCCTGCTCGAGCCCACCGACCGGCTCGGCCTGGACGCCATCGCCACGGCGGACGTCGTCCTGGTCCCCGGCCACGCCGTGTCGCCCTCGGGCGCTCGGCTCGGCCAAGGTGGCGGCTGCTACGACCGGGCGCTGACCCGCGTGCCGGTCGGCACGCCCGTGGTCTGCCTGGTCTACGACGAGGAGGTCGGGATCGACGTGCCGGTCGACGACTTCGACCAACCGGTCACCGACGTCGCCACCCCCACCCGCTGGCTCCACCTGCGCTGACCCATCGGGATCCATGGCGTACAATTGGCACTCGCCGGTGGCGAGTGCCAGCGGCATTCGTACGCCGAGCCGAGGACCTGCGTTGCCCACCTACCAGTACCGCTGCACCGAGTGTGACCACGCGTTCGAGGAGTTCCAGAGCTTCACCGACGACGCGCTGACCGTGTGCCCCGTCTGTGGGGGCCGCCTGCGCAAGGTCTTCAACGCCGTCGGCGTGGTCTTCAAGGGGTCCGGGTTCTACCGCACCGACAACCGGTCCAGCGACTCAGCGTCCTCGTCCTCCTCCGCCGGCGCGTCGTCGAACGGTGACGGCTCCAAGGACTCCTCGAAGAGCCCGGAGTCCTCCTCGACCTCGTCGAGCTCCTCGTCGACCCCGGCCGCCACCGCCTCGGCCACCGCGGGGTCCGCGGCCGGTAGCTGACCGCACCGGGCCGTGGAGAGGGCCCGTGGAGAGGGCCTGTGGAGAGGACCCGCAGGTACGTCCCGACCGGACCTACGGTCGAGGCATGCCGTTTTTGCACGACCCGTCGCCCCTCGCCGACCGGCGTATTCGCCTGCGACGGGCCGTACGCCGGACCGTGCTCGCGCGGCGCCGCTGGCTGGCGGCGGCATCGGCCGGCGTCGCCGTCCTCGCCGCGGTGCAGGCGGCGCGACCGGCGCCTGACCCGACGGTCCCGGTGACCGTGGCCGCAGCAGACCTGGTCTCCGGCACCACGCTCACGCCCGGCGATCTCGAGGTCCGGCGTCTGCCCGTGGACACCGCCCCGCACGGTCTCGCGACCGACGCGGTCGGGCGCACGCTGGCGTCACCGGTCCGTCGGGGAGAGCCGATCACCGACGTGCGCCTGGTGGCGCCGGCCCTCGCGTCGGGCTATCCGGGGCGCGTATCGATGCCGGTGCGGATCGCGGACGCCGACATGGTCGGCCTGCTCCGTGTGGGCGACCGGGTCGACCTCGTGGCGGCCGACCCGCGCCGGGGCACGGCGACCTCCGTGGCACGCGACGTCCCCGTCATCGCCCTCCCGTCACCCGACGGCGACGAGGGAGCCAGCACCCTCGGTGGACGGCTCGTGGTGGTTGCCGCGGTCCCGGCAGACGTGGACCAGATCGCGGGTGCCGCGGTCACCGACCTCCTCAGTGTGGTGATTTCCCGCTAGTTTCGAGGACGACTGGCCCGCCGTCCGGGCGGCCGAGAGGAGTAGGAAATGACCGGGTTCAAGAACTTCATCCTCCGAGGCAACCTCGTCGAGCTGGCGGTCGCCTTCATCATGGCCACGGCCTTCGCCGCCGTCGTCACCGCGACAGTCGACGTGATCATGGGGCTCATCGGCAAGGCTGGCGGACACCCCGACTTCAGCACCTACCGGCCGGGCGGGCTGCCGATCGGCTCGTGGATCACCGCGGTCATCGCCTTCCTGATCCTCGCTGCCATCGTGTACTTCCTGATCGTCAAGCCGTACACCGTCGCCAAGGAGCGCTGGTTCCCCAGCGAGGAGCCCGGCACCCCTGAGGACGTCGCACTCCTGACGGAGATCCGCGACCTGCTCGCCGCTCAGCGCGGCGGCACGACGCCCACGACCTGACCGACCTCGAAGCCGGGGCCGCCGTACCTCATCCGTGATGCGGCGGCACCTGACTGCGCAGCCACCGGTCCGCGGCGTCGTCGCGCTGCTCGGGGCTCTCGGTGTCCTGCTCGTCGGAGGTCGTGTCGGGCAGGACGTCGCCGAAGACGGCCGCGAGCCGACGCTTGCGCTCCCAGTCGCTCTCGGCGGTCCTCCCGGCGGTCTTCTCGGTCGACTCCTCGGCCGTCTCCCCAGTGGCATCGTCCGCGGCCTCCCCGGCCTGGTCGCGGTCGTCGGCCGGATGCTCGGGAGTGGTCTGGTCCATCGGGAGGTCCCTCAGGCGCACAGCCCGTTGGCCAGGTTGTCGTCGACCGCCTGCTGCTCCTGCTTGCTGTTCTTCGGCTTCTTGGTCACGCCCGGGATCCGGTGGGCGCTGACCGAGCCGGACAGCAGGGAGCGCGGCAGTGGCTTGTCGAGCCGGATGTCGTCCCACAGGGTCTTGGCCTCGGGTGCCCAGACGACGCGGTTCGGGTCGGAGGGGTCGACCTCCCACGGTGTGGTCACGAACTGGATCTTGTCGAGGCCGATGTTGCGGAACTTGTAGCCCAGGCCGGCGATCTTGGCGAGGCTGCCGATGCCCTCGTCGAGGTGGATCGACTTGGTCGCGGCGTCCAGGAACTTCAGCATGCTGAGCGGCCGGGCGAGCATGTTCGCGCTGATCGCCTGGTGCGCCATCGAGGCGATGAACGCCTGCTGGCGCTTCATCCGGCCGATGTCGGAGCCGTTGCCGAGGTCGTGCCGCTCGCGGACGTAGTCGAGGGCCTGGTCACCGGTGAACTTGTGGGTGCCGGCCGGCAGGGTGATGTGCCCGATCGGGTCGTTGACCGCGTGGGGCAGGCAGACCTCGACGCCACCGAGCGCGTCGACCATTCCCTTGAACCCGGCGAAGTCGACCACGATCCAGTGGGTCACCGGCACGTGGGTCAGCGAGATGAACTGCCGGATCGTGCACGCGGGCCCGCCGACGTTGAACGCCTCGTTCCACATCGTGCGCTCGACCGGTTCCGAGACCGGCTTCCCGTCGTTGTCGAGGCAGGCGGGGCGGTTCACGACGGAGTCGCGCGGGATGCTCACGCCGTACGCCCGCGACCGGTCGGCGGACAGGTGGAGCAGGATCGTGGTGTCGGAGCGCTGGCCGATGCCGGTGAGGTTGTCGACGTGGTCACCGGGGGCGTCGCGGTTGTCCGAGCCCATCACCAGGATGTTGATCGGCCCCGACGGTGCCGGCCACTTGCGCTTGTCCGGCTGGTTCCCGATGGCGTGGGTGAGGTCCTCCGCGTCGAGGTTGCTGTTGTAGTGGCGGTAGAGGAAGACCACGGTGAGACCCGTGACCAGCGCGATCACCACGAGCGTGGCGGTCACGACCTTGGCGACGGTGTGCCGGACCTTGACCTCCCCCTTGCGCTTGCCTCCCTCGGCGACACCGGAGTCGCCGGTGTCAGGGGGAAGCGCGGACATGGGCGAGAGACCTCGGGTGCTGAGACGGCAGCCGGCCTCGGGACGCGGCCGGGCACCCCGAACCTACGGGGTGACACCAAAGTGTGACCGTGACGCGGAGTGATCTCAACTCCGCGTCGTACCGGCGAGTCACCCGCGCGGCGAGTGACGAGCGTGGCCCCCGGGGACAGACTGACCCCATGCGTCGCGGTGTCTCGACTGTGGTCTGTGTGTCCTCGCTCCTCGTCGCCGCCTGCACGACGGCGGCCTCGAGCTCGACCTCGACCGGCGTGACGCCGTCGGCGAGGACCGGTGACACGTCACCCACCGCGTCGGCATGGCCGTCCGCCACCACCGAACGCAGCGACCACACCGGCCGGACCAGGACGGTCTTCACTCCGTGGTGGACCTACCACCGCACGCGAGCCCGCTCCGGGCATGCCACGCACCCCGTCGGGACGCCGCTCGAGCCGGCTTGGCGCAAGGACCTCGGGCAGGCGGTGTACGGCGAGCCGCTGGTCGTCGGCAGCACGTTGATAGCGGCGACGGAGGGCAACCGGGTGTTCGGGTTGAACGCGCGCACGGGCCACGTCCGCTGGCGGACCGGCCTGGGGTCGCCGCAGCCGCTGAGCGGTCTACCCTGCGGTGACATCGACCCGCTCGGGATCACCGGGACGCCGGCGTACGACCCCACGACGGGATCGGTGTTCGTGGTGGCCGAGACCGTCGGCGGGCATCACAAGCTCTGGGCCCTGAACGCGAAGACCGGGAAGAAGCGGTGGCACCGGAGCCTCGACGTCCTGCCGGACCGCAACCGGAAGGCGGAGCAGGAGCGCTCGGCCGTGCTGGTCGAGCACGGCCGCGTCGTGGTCTCGTTCGGCGGCCTCGCCGGTGACTGCGACAACTACGTCGGCTACGTGACCTCGACCTCGGTGACCGGTGGCGGCCGCACCTTCCACTACGCCGTGCCGACCGCGCGGGAGGCGGGCATGTGGGCGCCGCCCGGACCGGTCGTGGGCCGCAACGGTCACGTCTACGTCGCCAGCGGGAACGGCGCGGAGCTCCACGGCCGGTGGGACAAGAGCGACTCGGTGACCGAGCTCACCCGGAAGCGGCTCCACCGGGTGTCCGTCTTCGCCCCGCGCACCTGGCGCGACGACAACGTCCGGGACCTCGACCTCGGCTCGATGTCACCGATGTCGGTGCCGTCGCTCCACCGGATCGTGATCGCCGGCAAGCGCGGCGTCGTCTACCTGCTGCACGAACACTTCCGCGGCGTCGGGCATGCGATCGCCACGCTGTCCGGGTGCCATGCCTTCAGCGGTGCGGCGCGGGTCGGCCGGACGGTCCTGCTGCCCTGCCTCGGCGAGGGGCAGGTGCGCCAGCTCCGGGTCACGAAGTCGGGCCTCCGGTGGGGATGGTCCGCCAGTGTGTTCGGCGCCCCGGTCATCGCCGGCTCCCGCGTCTACGTCTCCGACCGCGAGAGCGGTGACCTGGTCGTCCTCCGGCTGTCCAACGGGTCGGTCGTCCAGCGGATCGCGGCGGGCTCCCACACCCACTTCCCGTCCGCGGTCGTCGACGGCGGCATGGTGTTCGTGCCGACCCTGGACGGCGTCCAGGCGTTCCGCAGCTGAAGGCCCGTCCGCGCTTCGCGGCGACGTCAGCGGGCGAGCTCGTAGCCGGCCTCGTCGATCGCGGCGGCCACCTCGGCACCGGTCAGCTCGCGGTCACTGACGACGGTGACCCGGCCGTCGGCCAGGTCGACCGCGACGTCGCGGACGCCGGCGAGGGCGCCGACCTCCTCCGTGACGGCGGCGACGCAGTGGCCGCAGGTCATGCCGGTGACGCGGAAGGTCTGCTGGTAGGTCTGGACAAGCGTGGACATCTGTCTCTCCTCGGGTGATGGGGTCATCGGTGGGTGGTGGGCTCGTCAGCGTCGGCGTTCACCGCGCGACGCACGCGGCGAGCACGGTGCGCAGGGCTCCGCGCCCGGACACGCGCGCGCGTCGGATGCGCCGGTGATGCTCGACCTCACGCAGACGGCTCTCGATCTCGTGGCGGGCCAGGTAGGTGTTCAGCTGGTTCATGGCGAGCTCCTCGAGTTCAGGTTGGACAGGCACCAGGCTGGCCCGAGAGCACCCGTGTTCTCGCCGGGAAGATCGCCAGGTTTCGGCACGCCTCCAGGGTTCTTGCCGCCCACCGACCCTCCGTACCAGGGCCGGAAGACCGAGCCTCTTGTAGCCTCGTGGCGCGGCGGCTCGAGTTCCCGACGAGGGTCTGGTGCAACGCTTCGGCGGCTCTCGTCCGGTCACTTGCTGCCCCCGCCCCACGCCCCAGTAGCTCAGTGGATAGAGCAGCCGCCTCCTAAGCGAAAGGTCGGGAGTTCGACTCTCCCCTGGGGCACGCGAGCACGTTCCTGCCGCGGCTCCGCCGCGGCGGAGAGCCGGAGCGTGCGCCGCAGCGAGCTTGCTCGCAAGGCTCTACCGCAACCACGGGGGAACGTCGCATCGTGCGCCGCAGCACCTGGCCCGCGGGTGCATTGCGCGCCAGCCGCCCGGAGTCGAGCATGTGGTGTGGCCACTCCGACCAGCACGGCCGGTGAGTTCCGGGTGCTCGGGCCGGTGGGCGTGTGGCGCGACGGCAAGCCGGTCCGACTGGGCGGACGTCGGCAGAGATCGCTCCTCGCCCTCCTTCTCGTCGAGCCCGGGCGGGTCGTGTCGAGCGACCGACTGATCGACCAGCTCTGGCAGGGCAACCCACCGAGCGGCGCCGAGAGCACGCTTCGGGTGTATGTGTCGCGCCTGCGCTCGGCCCTGGGTGAGCCGGCTCTCGTCGCGCGGGCTCCGGGTTACGTGCTCGACATCGAGCAGGGGATCGTCGACAGGTCGCAGTTCGAGCAGCTGTACGTCGACGGTCGCGACGCACTCGCCCGCGAAAGCGCGGGCCTGGCGGCCGACCGACTGAGAGCCGCCCTCGCCCTGTGGCGCGGCCCGGCATTCGCGGACGTCAGACAGGGAGGCGTGGTGGAGGACGAGGCCCGTCGCTTGGACGAGCTTCGCCTGGTCGCTCTCGAGCATCGCATCGAGGCCGAGCTCGCGCTCGGCCGTCACGACTCGCTCGTCGGCGAGCTCGAACGGCTCGTCGCCGAGGAGCCACTGCGCGAGCGCTTCTGGCATCAGCTCGTCCTGGCGCTCTATCACGCCCAGCGCCAAGCGGAGGCTCTCGCGGCGTACCGCCGTGCGCGCACCCTCTTCTCCGAGACCTTCGGCCTCGATCCGAGCGAGGAGCTCCAGGCTCTCGAACGCGGCGTCCTTCGTCAGGATCTGCGGCGGCCACCGGCGGCGGCGGAACGCCACAACCTCCCGGCGCCGCTGACGAGCTTCGTCGGGCGCGAGCGCGAGCTCGACGACACCGCAGACCTGTTGCGGGCACATCGCCTGGTCACGTTGACCGGCGTCGGGGGCGCCGGCAAGACCCGCCTGGCTCTCGAGGCGGCCGCTCGTCAGCTGGGTGCCTGGACCGGTGGCGTCTGGCTGGTGGACCTGACCTCACATACAGACCCCAGCACCACCCCCAGCGCCGTCGCCGGCGTACTCGGCGTTCGCGAACGCGCACACGTCTCCGCCCTCGACGGACTGGTCGAGCACCTTCGCAGGGAAGAGCTGTTGATCGTCCTGGACAACTGCGAGCACCTCGCCAGGGCGTGCGGCGAGCTCGTCCAGGCTGTGCTGCGGGGGGCCCCGGCGGTCCGCGTGCTCGCCACGAGCAGGCTTCCTCTCGGCACGCCCGGCGAAGTGGACTACTCCGTCGACCCCCTTCCCACGCCGTCCGTCGACCTGCCCGCCGACGAGGCCGCTCGGTTCGCTTCGGTCCGCCTCTTCCTCGAACGAGGCCGCGCCTTGCGGCGAGATCTCGGGTCGACCCCGTCCGACCTGACGACCGTGGCACGTATCTGCCGGGAGCTCGACGGCCTGCCGCTGGCCATCGAGCTGGCCGCAGCCCGGACCAAGGCGCTCTCCGTCGCTGACATCGCCGATCGCCTGGACGACCGTTTCCGCTTCCTCCGCGCGTGGCGCCGACTGGCGGCGCCGCGACACGAGACCCTGCGGGCAACGATCGACTGGAGCTACGACCTGCTCGGCACGGACGAGCGAGACCTGCTCGGCGCACTCTCGGTCTTCGCCGGCGGCTTCACCCTCGACGCGGTCACCGCGATCTGCCTGCAGGGCGACGCTGCCCGCGCCGAGGACCTCGTCAGCAAGCTGGTGGAGTCGTCGCTCGTCGTCGCCGGGTCAGAGGACGGGACCACGCGATACCGCCTCCTGGAAACGATCCGCGAGTACGCCGCCGAGCGACTCGACTCTGCTGGGACCGGCGAGCTGATGCGCGGTTCCCACGCCGAGTACTTCCTCTCGCTTGCCCGGCGGGCGCGGACCGAAGACCCCGCAGGAAAGCTCGAGGCGCTGGAGATCCTGGACCGGGAGCGCGACAACCTCCATGCGGCCATGTACTGGACCGTCGCGACCGGCAGCGACCTTGCCCTGCCACTCGCGGCGCGGCTCCGTCACTACTGGCTCATCCGCGGTTTCCTGCGGCAAGGCCTCGAGTGGCTCGAGCAGGCCTTGGCGCTCCCGGCGAGCAACCCGTCACCCTCGCGCTCGAGCGCCCTGGCCGGCGCAGCTCTGCTCGCTCGTCTGCTCGGCGACTTCCCACGCGCAGAAGCCCTCGCACACGAGGGTGTCGCCCTGGGGCGTGCAGCAGGGCCACCCTGGACCTTGGCCGTGTCGCTGAACGTCCTCACGACGCTCGCCGCGAGGGCCGGCGACTTCGAGCTGGCACGCAGGCATTGCGACGAGTCGGTGGCCGTCGCCCGGGAGTCGGGCGACGCACGACTGGAGGCGATTGCGCTCTTCGTCCTCGCCGAGAGCTGTCTCCACGGCGGACGCTATGCCGACGTCCGCGACGTCGGCGGACGCGCACTCGAGCTCGCCCGGACCGTGGACGACCAGGAGGTCATCGCCATCGTCCTGGCGCGGCTTGGCGTCGGCGCCGCGCACGAACGCCGGCTGGAGGAGGCCACCGAGCACCTCACGGAGGCGCTGGAGCATGCGCGAGCCATCGGCTTCCCGGAGGCGGCTGCCTGGTGCTGCGAAGGGTTGGCTCTGGTGGTCGCCGAACAGGGCGACCCCGTGTGCGCAGCCCGGATGCTGGGCGCAGCCGAGTCCCTGCGACGGGCGGCCGGGGCCGTCGTCCAACCTGCCGACGGTGCCGCGCGTGAGGCAGCCGCGGCGATCATCGAGCGGTCCCTGCCCGGTGAGGAGGTCGAGGTCCTGCTGGACCAAGGCCGCGCACTCAGCCTGGAGGAGGCTGCAGCCGCGGCCAAGGCCGGAGCAGGGCCGATGTAACCGATCTGCAACGCCGGTCGTCCAGCGTCTCTCGTCGTGGAGCCGAGTCGACCGGGACGTAGATCCGCCCTCGCCGCCGCCCTCGAGCGGCGCGACGCCACCGCGGCCGGGGCGTACTACGCCTGCGATGCCCAGCTGCTGGTGCCCGCTTCGGGACTGATCCAAGGCCGCCGCGCCATCGAGGAGTACTGGGCGACCGGCATCGCCCTGGGCCTGTCCTCGGTGCGGTTCGAGGCGCAGCGCATCGAGATGCTCGGCGCCCGGCGGGTCGAAGTCGGCCGTTACCGGGTCGCGGTCGCGCCCCCTCGGACCCCTGCCACGGTCGAGCACGGTCTCTACGTCGCGTTCGAACGACGCGCCGCCGACGGCACGTGGCAGTGCGTCGTCGGAGTCCTCTCACCCGACGGGCCGGCCGGCCCGTCGCACACCCAGAAGGAGACACGGAGATGAGAACAGCGTTCAAGCTCCCGCTCGTGCTGATGATGTTGGTCGCGCTGGCGACGAGCTTCACCGCGCACGCCGCAGCGGAGACGGCACATCCCACTCGGGCGGGAGACATGGCGGCAGCCCGCATGGTGCCGTTCAAGGGCACGTTCGTGGGTCGCCACATCAGCAGGACGCCCGTCGTTCCGCCTGTGGTGTTCGACCGGTTCGAGACGAGCGGGCAGGCGACGCAGCTCGGGAGCGTCGACCTCGTCATCGAGGCCACCGTGGACTTCGGATCGCTACCGGTGACCGGAACCGGCACGTACACGTTCACGGCCGCGAACGGTGACCTGCTCGTGGCGAAGCACACGGGCTCCTCCGCACTCGTCGTTCCGGGCACGGTGTTGATCACCGAGCACGCCGTCATCGACCCGGACCGGTCGACGGGTCGATTCGCAGGCCGAGCGGGGACGTTCACCGTCAAGCGGCTCGCGGACGCGGCCACCGGCGTGGGAGGAGTGACCTCCGGCTCCTTCGAAGGGACGATCTCCATTCCGTCCGCCGGCAGCTGAGCCCACCTGCCACCGGGCGATCGGGCGGCAGGTCGTGGACCGGTCGTCCGATCGGCCGCCGGGTCGTCACCGATTCGCCGGACAGCGGCCCGCCCCTGGACCAGAATCGGCCCCAGTGTCCGGGCCTTCTGAGGCGGTTCGAACTACAGGTTTGTAGTTATCTCAACCCTCTCCCGCCTCCTGTTTCACACAGTTAACGTCTGCCTCATGCGTATCGCGAGACGCTCACTTCGGCGTGCCTCCTTGACACGTCGCGTGGGCGTCTCCCTCGTTCTCGGGTTCGTCGTGGCGGCCCTCGCGCCCGTGCTCCATCCCGAGCCGGTGAGCGCGGCGTCGGGCGTCGACGACTACCCGTCGCGCCTGAAGAAGGCCCCCCAGGACTCGCTCGTCGATCCGTGGCAGTTCTACAACCGCGAGTGCACGTCGTGGGTCGCCTGGCGGTTGAACTCCGAGAACCAGATCGGCTTCTACAACTACTGGAAGGGTGAGCACTGGGGCGACGCGTCGCACTGGAAGGCGGCGGCCGTCGCGGCCGGCGTCAAGGTCGACAACAACCCCACGCGGGGCTCCGTCGCGTGGTGGGCGGCCGGCTCGGCCGGCTCGTCGCGCGGCCACGTCGCCTGGGTGCAGACGGTGGGCAGCGGCGCCATCACGATCGAGGAGTACAACTACCTCCACCGCGGCGGCTACGACACCCGCACCATCTCCAGCTCGAGCTCGTTGTGGCCCAGCGGCTTCATCCACGTCAAGGACTCCGCCGAGCTGGTCAACACCACGCCGCCGACGGTGATCGGCACGCCGCAGGTCGGCCAGAAGCTCAAGGCCAAGCACGGCACGTGGAGCCTGAAGAAGCTCACCTTCAGCTACCAGTGGCTGGCCAACGGCAAGCCGATCCCCGGCGCGACGAACAAGTCCTTCACCCCTGGCGCCGAGCAGCTCGGCAAGCGCATCCGCGCCAAGGTCACGGCCGTCAAGTCCGGGAAGGCGCCCGGCACGGCCAGGTCCGAGCCGACCGGCGGCGTCGCCGAGGGCGTGTTCGTGAACACCGACGCACCGGCGGTCACCGGCAAGGCGCAGGTGGGCGTCCCCCTCGCCGCGGACCCGGGCACGTGGAGCCCGACGGGCACGTTCAGCTACCAGTGGTACGCCGGCGGCGAGAAGCTCCCTGGCGCCACCGACCAGACGTTCACCCCGACCGCCGACCAGCTCGGCAAGGGCGTGAAGGTCAGGGTGACGCTGTCCGCACCCGGCTACCAGACGAAGCGGATCAAGTCCGAGCCGACCGACAAGGTGGTGCCCGGCCGGTTCACGGCGAGCACGCCGCCCTCGATCAGCGGGGTGCCGCAGGTCGACCAGCCGCTGACCGCGACCCCGGGCACCTGGTCCCCCGCCGGCACGATCAGCTACCAGTGGCTCGTCGACGGCAAGCCCGTCCGCGACGCGACCGGCACGTCGTACACCCCGACCCCGGCCGACCTGCACAAGACCGTCGCGATCCAGGTCACCGTCACGCAGCGCGGGTACGACGACGCGGTCGCCGTGTCCGTGCCCACGGCCAACGTCGCGCCCGGCACCTTCTTGAACACCCGGCCTCCGACGATCGAGGGCACCGCCCAGGTCGGCGTCCCGCTGACGGGGAAGAAGGGCACGTGGTCGCCCAAGGCGACCATCGCCTACCAGTGGCTGGTCGACAACCAGGTCGTCCCGCACGCCACCGCGCCCACGTTCACCCCGCGCCCGCAGGATGCCGGCAAGCAGGTGGCCCTGATGGTGACCGCGTCACGCGACGGCTACCTCACGTCGACCGCGGTCTCCACGGCGACCGCGGAGACGCTGCCGGGCGTGATCGTGAACCGGACGGCTCCGGTCGTCAGCGGCCGGGCCGTGGTCGGCCGGACGCTGCGGACCACCGACGGCAGCTGGTCGATCAAGCCCGACGAGTTCGGCTACCGGTGGTACGCCGGCAAGCAGCGGATCAAGGGTGCCACCGACTCGTCGTACGTCGTCACCGCCGACGACGTCGGCCATCGGATCCACGCCGTCGTCACGGCCAAGCACCTCGGCTACACCTCGTTGTCGACGCGGTCGGACTCCACCGACCGGGTCGTCTTCGGGCACGTCCACTTCGACAAGCCGACGATCCGTGGCCATGCCGTCGTCGGGCACACCCTCCATGCCCGGCTCACCTCCGTGGAGCCGGGCGCGGCCGAGGCGCACTACCAGTGGTACCGCGGCGGCACGCCGATCCGGGGTGCGCACGAGTCGAGGTACGACGTCCGGAAGGCCGACCTCGGCCACCGGATCCACGTCCAGGCCACCTTGGAGGCCGCGAACTGGGTCTCGCGGACGCGGCAATCGGTCGCCACCGATCCCGTCCGGACGAAGCCGAGTCTCCGGGTGCGGACGTCGGTCCGGTCGGGCCGGATCTTCCTGCGGGTGACCGTGAGTGCGCCGGGCCTGTCGGCGCCTGATGGGAAGGTTCGGGTGAGGCGCGGCTCCGTCGTCGTGGGCCGGATCCCCATCGTGGACGGCCACGGCGGCCGATTGCTGGCGGCGATGCGGCACGGGCAGCGGGAGGTCACCGTCGTCTACCGGGGCGGGCCGCTGGAGACCGTGGCCCGCACGACGGTGACGGTGACGGTCCCCTAGAGCACCGAGGCCGTCAGAGGAGCTCGAACTTCAGTCCCGCGGCGACGAGCCGCGCCATGAGGGCGTCGCCCATCGCCTGGGCCGTGGTGACCTGACCGGCCGTCGGCGGGTTGTCGTCGAAGGCCAGGCAGAGCGCGGACTCGGCGAGCATCTTGGCGGTCTCGTCGTACCCCGGGTCGCCGCCGGAGACGCGCGCGTGCACGGTCTGTCCGCCGCCCTCGCCGATGAAGTCGACGGTGAACCACGAGCGCGCGCGCCGCGAGGAGTCCGGACCCTCACCCTGAGGGATGCGGTCGAGCAGCGCGCGACGCAGCGGCGGGACCTGCGCGGCCAGACCCAGGGCGGCCACGGTGGTCGCGCCACCGACGGCGTAACGGAGCGTCTTGGTGCCGACGTAGTGGGAGTAGCGGAAGTCGGGTCCGTACGCCGGGAGCGCAGCTCCGCTCTGGGCGACGATCAGCGGGTCGATCGTCGGGAGCGGGAGCAGCCAGCGTCCGAGCACCGCGTCACGGTGCGGCTTGCCGCGGACCGCGCGTGAGCTCCGGCCCTCGGGGCGGGGCTCGAGCCGGCGGCGTGCGGCGTGGGCGGCGCGGCTCTGCCGGATGCGCGAGAAGCCGTTCATGGCGGTGTGGAAGGTGCCGCCGGACATCATCGCGCCGGCCCGCACCACGCCTCGGAGCGTGATCGGCACGTCCTCCGGCAGCTGCTGGACGGTGAAGTAGGCACCCAGGTCGTGCGGGATCGAGTCGAAGCCGCAGGCATGGACCAGTCGCGCGCCGGTCTGTTGGGCGGTGGCGTGGTGAGCGACGTAGGTGCGGTCGACGAACTCGGCTTCACCGGTGAGGTCGACGTAGTCCGTGCCGGCCTCGGCGCAGGCGGCGACCACCGCGTCGCCGAGCTGCAGGTAGGGGCCGACCGTGGTCATCACGACCCGGGCCCGGTTGGCGACGTCCTTGAGGGAGACGTCGTCGGTCACGTCGGCGTGCACGAGGGGGAGGTCGCCGAGCGAGTCGTCGATGGCGGCGAGGTGGTCGCGGACGGACTCGAGCTTGTCGGGGCTGCGTCCGGCGAGTGCCCAGCGCAGGCCCTCGGGGGCGTGCCGGGCGAGGTACTCGGCGGTCAGGCGCCCGGTGAACCCGGTGGCACCGAACAGGACGAGGTCGAGCTCACGGTCCGACGACGCGGGGGACGCATCGGTCATGAGGGCATCGTCGCAGGAGAGGGAACCCGGGGGCCAGAGCGACCGTCAGATGACCCATGACCGGACCGAGTGTGCTGCGCAGGGTCGTGGCGGCGCTGACCGCACTCGTCGCGATGGCCGGCGCGTTCGCGGCCGGACTCCTCGTGGCGGGAGCGCGCGGCGGCGAGCCACCGGCGTACCGTCTCGCCGCCGGCCTGGACGGCGGCCTGACGTGCGAGCGGTTGCGGCAGTGGTACGTCGACCACGCGATCGACCGGGTGACGGCGTGGGGATGGCAGGCACCGATCGAGGCGGTCCCGCTGGCCGGCGCGGTCGACGGCGCACCTGTCTCGGCACCGAACGCCGCGTCGCCCCGGACCTCGCTGGACACCCCCACGACGAGTGGCACGGGTACGAACGTGCAGGAGGCGGGCGTCGACGAGCCCGACGTCGCGAAGGTCGCCGACGGCCTGCTGGTGCGGGTCGACCAGGGATCGCTGAAGACCGACGACGTGAGCGGCCCGACCCCGAGGCGGCTCGGCGTCGCGCCCCTGGAGCGGGTCGGCCACCCGCAGGTGCTGCTGTCCGGTGACCGCGCCGTGGTGCTCGGCTCCCAGGTCGAGGACCCGGCCGCGGGTGCGCCGTTCCAGCTGCCGACACCACGCACCTGGGTCGGCACCTACGACCTCAGCGACCCGACCGACCCGCGGCTCGTCGACGCGCGCGCGTACGACGGCTCGCTCGTCGCCGCGCGCCAGGTGGGCTCCACGGTGCGGCTCGTGCTGGACAGCGGCCTGCCGTCCCTGGGCTTCAGCCGTCCCTCGCCGACGGTCACCCCTCGGGAGGCGCTCGCCACGAACCGCGAGCTGGTGAGGACGTCGGACATCGCGGACTGGCTGCCGCGGGTGACGACGTACGCCGGCGGTGCGCGGAGCTCTCGCCCGCTCGTGGACTGCTCCGACGTCGCGGTGCCTGAGACCTACGACGGTCTGGGCACGATGAGCGTGGTCGGCTTCGACCCGGCCGACCCGGGCGACTCGGAGGCGTGCGCGGTCACGACGACGTCGGACACGGCGTACATGTCGTCGAGCCATCTCTACGTCGCGACGTCGCCGTGGTCTGACCTGTCACGGGGGTGGGGCCCGGTCCTGGAGGACCGGCGCGGACTCACGCGGATCTACGGCTTCGACCTCAGCGGCACCGCCGTGCGGTACGTCGGCACGGGCACGGTCGAAGGCAGCGTGGCGGGCAGCTGGTCCATGGACGAGCACGACGGCGTGCTCCGGGTCGCCGTCAGCTCGCCGAGCTCGACCTCGCTGGTGACGATGCGGCCGCAGTCGGGGCGGCTGCTCGACATCGGTCACGTGAACGGGCTCGGCGTCGGGCAGCAGCTGAAGGCCGTCCGATGGTTCGACGACCTCGCCGTGCTCGTGACGTTCCAGCAGGTCGACCCCTTCTACGTCGTCGACGTCGCCGACCCGACCGCCCCTCGCGTCCTCGGCGAGCTCCACCTGCCCGGCTGGTCGTCGTACCTCCACCCGGTGGGTCCGCACCTCGTGCTGGGCCTGGGCCAGACCTCGCCCCGTGCGGTGATGGTCGAGCCGCCGATGCCGGCCCCGCCGAGCAAGAACCCTCTGCCACCGCCGTCGATCCCACCGCTGCCGCTCCCGGAGGGCGAGGGGACGTCCAGCCCTACCAGCGGTGCGGTGGCTCCGGATGCCGCGCCCACCGTGCCGGTCCCGGTGATCCGACAGCATGCGAAGGCGACCCTGTTCGACATCTCTGACCTGACGAACCCGCGCGCGGTCGGCACTGTCGCCTACCCGGAGGGCAGCGTGGCGGTGGCCGCCTCCGACCCGCACCAGGTGACCTGGCTGCCCGACCGGCACGTGCTGCTCACCGTCGTCACGGCGGACCCGGTGTGGGCGTCGGTCACTCCGGACACGACCGTGCCGCAGCCGCGCGCCTGGGTGTCGGTGCTCACGGTCGGCGACGGCTCGCTGGAGAACCGGATGATCCCCGTGCCCGAGACGACGGACGTGTCCGGCATCCGCACCCTTCCGCTCGCGAACGGCCGGGTGGTGCTGGTGGCCGGCGACAGCGTGCGGTTCCTGACGGTGTGAGCGGCGCCTTCTCGCACGTAGGCTCGGGGCATGTGCCGCAACATCCGCCCGCTGAACAACTTCGACCCGCCCGCGACCTCGCAGGAGGTGCACGACGCCGCGCTCCAGTTCGTGCGCAAGGTCAGCGGCACCACGCGTCCGTCGGCTGCCAACCAGGAGGCGTTCGACCGGGCCGTGCACGAGGTCGCACACGTGACGCAGCACCTGCTCGACGACCTGGTCACGACCGCACCGCCGAAGAACCGCGAGGCCGAGGCCGAGAAACGCCGGGCCCGGGCGCGCGCCCGCTACGCGAGCTGAGCCGGTGACCGTCGAGGCGCTCGACGTCGCCGTTCCGGACGTGCTCCGGAACGGGCGCCTCGTCGTGCTCACCGGTGCCGGGCTGTCCACCGACTCGGGGATCCCGGACTACCGCGGGCCGGGGTCGCGAGCGCGGCAGCCCATGACCTACCAGGAGTTCCTGAGCGGACGCGAGGCTCGCCAGCGGTACTGGGCGCGCAGCCACCTCGGCTGGAGCCGGATGCGGAAGGCGTCCCCGAACGCCGGGCACCGGGCCCTGGCCGCGCTCGACCCCGAGCTGCTGATCACGCAGAACGTCGACGGCCTGCACGAGGCCGCGGGCTCAGGTCGGCTCGTCGCGCTGCACGGCCGCATCGCCGACGTGGTCTGCCTGTCGTGCCGGCGTACGTCGAGCCGCGCGGAGCTGGCGACCCGGATGGTCGAGGCCAACCCGGGATACGCCGCCCGCCATGCCGACGCCGAGGTCCGCCCCGACGGTGACGTGGAGCTCGACGACACCGCCGACTTCGTCGTCCCCGACTGCTCCGCGTGCGGCGGCGTGCTGAAGCCCGACGTCGTCTTCTTCGGCGAGAACGTCCCTTCCGAGCGGGTCCAGCGCTGCTACGACGCCGTCGACTCCTTGACCTCCGACGACACCCTCCTCGCGGTGGGGTCGTCGTTGACCGTGATGAGCGGCTTCCGCTTCGTACGCCGCGCCGCCAAGGCCGGCGTACCGGTGGTCATCGTCAACCGCGGCACCACGCGCGGCGACGACCTGGCCACGGTCAAGGTCGACACCGGGTGCTCGGAGTTCCTCACCTCGCTGGTGGGGGTGCGGGGCTCCGGCGAATTCCCCGCCTGAGCGGGGATCTCGCCACTTCGTGGGGGAAATTGAGGCCACTAAGTGGCGAATTCCCCGCTCGAGCGGGGAATTCGCGCCGCCCTCCTCAGACCCGGGAGACGAAGATGTGGCCGGCGGCCTCGAGGTCGAGCTCCGCGGTCTCGCCGCCGGAGCCGACGAGGACCCCGGCGTCGGTCGCGGTCACGCCGACGACCTTGTCGGGCAGGGCGCCGATGCGGCGCAGGGTACCCATCAGGGGCTCGTCCTTCTGGAGCTCCTCGGAGATCCGGCGTACGCGCACGCTCGCGAGCTCGTCGCCCGCCATGTCGGCGAGCAGCTCGGTGCCGTCGAGGAACTGGGCGTCGGACGAGCTCTCACCCAGCTCGCCCAGCCCCGGGATCGGGTTGCCGTACGGCGACTCGGTGGGGTGGCCGAGCAGGTCGACGAGCCGACGCTCGACGGTCTCGGACATCACGTGCTCCCAGCGGCACGCCTCGGCGTGCACGAGCTCCCAGTCGAGCCCGATCACGTCGGTGAGGAGCCGCTCGGCCAGGCGGTGCTTGCGCATCACCCGGGTCGCGAGGCGCATGCCCTCGGGGGTGAGCTCGAGGTGGCGGTCGCCCTCGACCGTGACCAGCCCGTCGCGCTCCATGCGGGCGACCGTCTGCGACACCGTCGGTCCGGACTGGTGGAGCCGTTCGGCGATCCGGGCACGCAGCGGCACGATGCCCTCCTCGACCAGCTCGTAGATGGTCCGGAGGTACATCTCCGTGGTGTCGATGAGGTCACTCACCCAGCCATTGTCTCCCATGCCGGTTGGGGCTGGCAGAGTGTCGAATGGCAGAACCCCCGACGAGGAGCCCGATGACCGACCTGATCATCCCCTCCCGCTTCCGCGGCCCGCCGTCCTCGGGCAACGGCGGCTACAGCGCGGGCGCGGTCGCGGCGTACGCCGGACACGAGTGCCCCGACGACCACGCCCAGCCCTGGCCGACCGTCGGCGTCTCACTGCTCGCCCCGCCCCCGCTCGAGGTGCCGATGCCATTGGCTCCGGACGGCGACGGCGACGGCGTCGTCGCGTCGTACGACGCGAAGCCGGTGCTCCAGGCCCGCTGCACCCACGACGAGATCGCCGACGTCGAGCCGGTGACTCCTGACCAGGCGCGCGCCGCGACGGCGTCGTACGCCGGACTCGAGAACCACCCGTTCCCGACCTGTTTCTCGTGCGGGACCGGACGCGAGCCCGGCGACGGCCTACGGGTCTTCCCGGGCCGGGTGAGCGACCAGGACGGCCGCGCCCGGGTCGCTGCGACGTGGACGCCCGACCCGTCGGTGGCCGAGGACTACCACTCCTACGCCGACGAGCATCCCCGCGCGAGCCTGCCCGTCACCTGGGCCGCCCTGGACTGCGTCGGGGGCTGGGCCGGCGACCTCGAGGACCGACTGATGGTGCTCGCCCGGATGACCGCGCGGATCGACGCGCTGCCGGTGATCGGCGAGGAGCACGTCCTGGTCGGGCTGGGCCGCGGGAGCGAGGGCCGCAAGACGTGGACGTCGTCGACGATGTACGACGCCGACGGGCGCGTCGTCGGTAGCGCCGAGCACCTCTGGATCGCCGTCGACCCACGGGCCTTCGACTGAGATGGGCTCGACCAAGACGCCCTGGTGGCGCGACGCCGTCTTCTACCAGGTCTACGTCCGCAGCTTCGCCGACTCCGACGGTGACGGCCTCGGCGACATCCCGGGCATCACCTCACGGCTTCGCTACCTGCGCGACCTCGGGGTCGACGCCGTCTGGATCACGCCCTTCTACCCCTCCCCCCAGCACGACGCCGGCTACGACGTGGCGGACTACACCGACGTCGACCCGCGCTTCGGTCGGTTGGGCGACGTCGACCGGATGCTCGAGCGGGCGCATGAGCTGGGCCTCCGGATCGTCATCGATGTGGTCCCCAACCACACGTCCTCCGACCACCCGTGGTTCAGGGCGGCGCTGGCGGCAGGGCCGGGCAGCAAGGAGCGCGCGCGCTACCTGTTCCGCGCGGGCAGGGGGCGCGACGGAGCCCGGCCGCCGAACAACTGGGAGTCGGTCTTCGGCGGTCCCGCGTGGACCCGCGTCGCCGATGGCGAGTGGTACCTCCACCTGTTCGACACCTCGCAGCCCGACCTCGACTGGCGCAACCCCGAGGTGCCGGCGATGTTCGAGGACGTCCTGAAGTTCTGGCTCGACCGCGGCGTCGACGGCTTCCGGATCGACGTCGCGCACGGCCTGTTCAAGGTCGCGAGCCTGCGCGACCAGCGCGGTCGGGTCTCCGGCGGTCGCGACCTCCCCGCCGACCGGGAGGAGCACTCGATGGTCGAGCGCACCGTCCTGGACGAGCCGATGTGGGACCAGCCCGAGGTCCACGAGGTCTACCGGTCGTGGCGGCGGATCATCGACTCCTACGACGGCGACCGGATGGCGGTCGCGGAGGCCTGGACACGCAGCCCCGAGGCGATGGCGCGGTACGTCCGGCCCGACGAGCTCCACCAGGCGTTCAACTTCGCCTGGCTGCTCGCGCCCTGGTCCGCGCAGGCGTTCGCCGAGGTCGTGCGCGGCACGCTCGAGGCGGTGGCTCCCGTCGGGGCGGCCCCCACCTGGGTGCTGTCCAACCACGACGTGGTTCGGCACCCGACGAGGTACGGCGGTGGGCCGCGCGGGGTGGCCCGGGCGAGGGCGGCCACGTTGACCATGCTGGCGCTCCCGGGGTCGGCGTACCTCTACCAGGGCGAGGAGCTCGGGCTCGAGGAGGTCGACGTACCACCGGAGGCGAGGCAGGACCCCTCGTGGTTCCGCACGGGCAAGCCCGGCCGCGACGGCTGCCGGGTGCCGATCCCGTGGCGCGGCACGCGGTCCCCCTTCGGCTTCGGGCCGGCCGGGACGACCCCGTGGCTGCCGATGCCCGCCGACTGGGCCAGGGTCACGGTGGCCGCACAGCGTCGCGACCCCCGGTCGACGTGGTCGTTCTACCGGGCCGCGCTCCGTGCTCGACGCCGGCTGACGAACACCGACGCCGACGTGGAGATCGTCGAGGGTCGGTCAACGGTCCTCGAGCTGCGGCGCGGCGACCTGACCGTGCTGTGCAACTGCGGGACCCGGCCGGTCCGGCTGCCACCGGGCAGCGTGGTCCTGGCCAGCGGCCCGCTGGAGGGTGACCGGCTCCCGGCCGACACGGCGGTGTGGTTGGTCTGAGCCGCCGGCGTCAGGTGTTCTTGTCGAGCGCGCGGTTGTAGCGCTCGAGGCCCGAGACGAACTCGCGCAGGTCGCTCTCGGTCCACTCCGCGAGCTGCTCGTCGAGCCAGCGGCGCCGGTCGCGGTCGACCGCGTGGAGCCGGCGGACGGCGTCGGGACTCGCGGAGATGAGCATCGCCCGTCCGTCGGCGGGGTCCGGCTCGCGGACGAGGAGGCCGAGATCGCACAGGTGCTGCACCTGGCGACTGATGGCGCCCTTGTCGACGTTGAACTTCTCCGACACGACCGAGGACCGCTGAGGCCCCTCGGAGGCGAGGAAGTTCAGCATCAGGTACGACGCCGGCTGGAGGTCGGGGTGGACGGCCCGCGCGCGCTCCCCGATCACGCGCCTGACCCGGCGGATCAGCACGCCGAGCTCTCTTTCCAGGCGGCCCAGCTCGTCTGCGCGTGACATGGCGACGCAACCTACTGGAGATCGGGCCTTCCGCACAAGGTTGTCGGGGTCAACGATCCATCGCTTCCCGATCCATCTTCGGGGCTGGGCTCCCATCGAGGGCGGGCTCGGCCGCGGCGGGAAAACGCGGAAGAATCGACGGACACGCCCGGCCTCCCGCGCGATTCTTCCGCGTTTTCCTCGAGCACCCGGCAGCGGGCGCCCTCGCTCGTGCTGGCGGGTTCCGAGACGCGTCGCCCGGAGACGTCGCCCGGAAACACAGACGACCCGCAGGTGTGACCACGGAAGAGTCCGGGTCCCTCCGGCCGGACGTTGGCCGGATCACCTGCGGGTCGGGTGTCTGCGTTGGAGTGCCAGCAGTACTTCGGGCTGGCCGGTTGCTGCTAGACCGCAGCCACCTCACGCGTCCGATAAGTACTCAACTCTGGACCACCTCCTTTCCCGTGTACGACGACGCTAACCCGCCGGGCCAAAGGCGCTCAACCGGTTTCGCATCGTGTCGCGATGCAACCTGCGAAGCAGCCGCGGCGCCGGTCCGGGCTTCTGTCCAGCCTCTAGAACTTGTTGTGGCAGAAGTACAGCGGCCGGAGCGAGTTCTTCTTGTGGCTGTCGGGCGAGTTCCCGGAGTGCTCGACGCCATCTGCGTCCAGCTCGCCGTCCCCGTGCCTGCCGTGCGTGTGCTGTTCACCCTCGACGTAGGTCCGGTAGTCCTCGACGTAGATCTTCGCGTCCTCGTCGTTGAGGAGCCGGGCGAGCCGCTCCAGGAACCCCGACGTCGTGTCGAGTTGCTCGTCCTCGGGATCCGGGACTCGTACGTAGAGCAGATACTCCTCGGGTCGACCTGCCATGATCCATCCCCCCTCATGGCCGTCGTCGGCCATGTCCCCGGCTGCGCGACGCGCAGTACCTCAGAGTCCTGCTCCCACCGAACCCCGTCAAGGGTGCACGACTGCGGGGGTGGTCGGTCTCCGCCCGACGTGGTGCGCGGCCAGAGCATCTGCCAGCTCGTCGCGCGCCGCGATGCCGAGCTTGCGATACACCGCGGCGAGATGGGTCTCGACGGTCTTGATCGTGACGAACAGGTCCTCGGCGATCTGGCGGTTCGTGCGCCCCGCCGCCGCGAGCTGCGCCACCTGTTGCTGGGCGGCCGTGAGTGACCGAGGACCGGTGACGCGGGTGCGTCGGGGCCGTCCCCCGGCCAGCACGAGCTCCCGGTGCGCTCGCTCCCGCAGCCGGTCCATCCCCATCTCACCGGCCAGGTCGACGGCGCGGTACAGCGCCTCGCGGGCCTCCGGCGCGCGCTCGGCCCGCTGCAAGGCAGCGCCGTACGACGCGAGCACCCGCGCGATGACCGGCCGCCGTGGCGTCGACTCGGCCAGCTCGAGCGCCTCGGCGAGCAGGTCGACCGCGATGCGGGCCGGCTCGAACGACGCCCGCCGCCTCAGGGCCCGCGCCAACCGGAAACCGGGCCCGTACGTCCGCCGGATCGCGACCTCACGGTCCGCCTCGCGCAACGCGTTCTCCCGGTCGCCGAGCAACCCGTAGGCGTGGCTCGCGACCAGGTGGGGGTCGAGCTCGACCTCGAGCGCGGTCACCGGGCCGTCGACGTCCGTCGAGAAGCCCTGCTCGGCGACCAGCTCGACCACGCGTTCCGGGTGGCCGGTCAACAGCGCGCCGAGCGCCGAGTAGAGCGTGGCTTCAGCCGACCTGGCGGAGAGGAGCTCGCCGGCCGTCGCGTAGTCGCCGCGTTCGAAGGCGATCCAGCCGCGGATGAAGCGGTGGCCGGCCGCGACGCGGGGGGTGTCGCGCTGGGCCGTGCGCTGCTCGGCCACGGCGATGGCCGCGAGCACGTCCTCGAAGTCGCCCTTGGCCAGGCCGCCGAGCAGACGGCGGTGCTCCAGCTCCGAGTGCAGGGACGGCGCCGACCCACGGAGCCGCGAGACGGAGGGGGCGATGCGTTCGAGGATGCCCTCCGCCTCCGCCATCGCGTCGTCCGCCAGCCAGGCCGCCGCCTCGATGGCGGTACGGACGTCCCAGACGGAGAGGTTCCCGTCGTCCAGGCCGTCCAGCGCCGCCACCGCCCGGTGCAGGTTGTCGATCAGGCGCTGGGTCGTGCCGTGCTGCATCGTGCGCTCGTGGATCGCGGCGACCACGAGCAGGTAGCGGTCGATGTCCCGCTCCACCGACAGCTCGCGGGTGTCGATCTCGGCCAGGTCCGCGGGCAGGGTGAGCCCTGGCTCCACAGCCATCAGGACGTTGGCGAGGAGCTGCACGCGGACGCGCACCTCGGCGACCGAGTCCCCCCTCGGTTCGAGGCCGACCACGCGCTGGTGGAGACGACCGAGGTCGGCGAACTCGCCGGAGTCGAGGAGCACGTCGAACAGCTCGGCGGCGGCGGTCAGCGCCACCGCCCGGGGCTCGGTCTCCATCGCGCTTTCGAGGTGGCGACGGGCGGCGTCGAGATGTCCGAGCGCGCGCTCGGCCCGACCGAGCGCCACCAGGATCCGCGGCCGTAGAGCCGGTGGAGCGGGCTCGTCGAGTGCGCGGCGCAACAGCTGGGTGGCGAGCGCGATGGACCCGGCCTCGAGCGCCAGCTCCCCCTCCTCTGCGAGGAACGTCGCCACCTCGTCGTCGTTCGAGCCGGGCGAGTTGACCAGGTGGAGGGCCACCGACTCCGGCGCCTCGCCGCTGAGCCACAGCAGCTTGGCCGCCCGCGCGTGCAGCTCGCCCCGCACGACGTCCGGCAGCTCCGCCTCGACCGCCGCCCGCAGGAGCGGGTGCAGGAACTCCACCGGATCTCCGTGCTGGAGGATGCTGGCCACCTCGAGCCGCGAGGCCTGCTGGACCGCGGTCACCTCGTCCATCCCCGCCAGCTCCGCCGCCAGATGGAGCGAGCACCCGTCGCCGAGCACGGCTGCCGCCTGGGCCAGCGACAGCGCCTCGGGGCCGAGCTCACCGAGACGCCAGGCGACCGTCCGGCGCAGCGAGAGGGTCCCGTTGCGGATGAAGGTCTGCCGGTTGGGGCGCGCGTCCCCCTCGTAAGGACGGAGCAACTCGTGGAGGTAGAACGCGTTGCCGCGCGAGACCTTGAGGCACTCGTCGACGAACGCGCCGGTGACAGGCTCACCGAGCTTCTCGGTGATGATCTCCTCCACGGCCTCGCGCGACAGCGTGCCCGGCGCCAGCACCGAGCAGTCACGTTCGGCGGCCATCGCCGCCAGGAGCCCCTGGATCTCGGGGTTCTCCACCGGGCGGCTGGCCACCACCATCGTCACCGGCTGGGCCGAGATGTCGGACTGGACGTCGAGCAGCACCCGCAGCGACGCCCCGTCCGCCCAGTGCGCGTCGTCGACGGCCAGCACGAGCGGGCTCCGCTCGGCCAGCCAGGCGATCAGCCACTGGCAGCCGTAGTCCACACCCTGCGAGAGGTCGGCACCGGGAGTGAACAGCGGGATCGCGAACCGAGCGGCCCCGTCGAGCGCGTCGACGCCGCCCGCCTCCACCACTGCCGGGCCGAGCAGCCGGCGCAGCACCTCGAACGGCGCCGCCGACGCGAGGTGTCGGGCCCGCGCCACCCACGTCTGCGCTCCCCGCTCCCGGCCGCGCTGCACGGCGTAGTCGACCAGGGTGCTCTTGCCCCGCCCGGCCCTGCCCTCGAGCAGGACGCAGCTGCCGTGCCCGTCCGCGAGCCCGTCGAGGGCTGCATCGATCGCCGAGACCTCGTTCGTGCGCTCCAGCAGCCGGCTCGCCATGTCTCCTCCCCCCGAGCCTTACTCGATGGTGACACGTCAGAAGTCGTTCCGCGCCCGGCTTTCGTTGACACCGGTGTGCTGCGGGTCCGGCTAGACCGGGGTGAGCGGCAGCAGACGGTAGTGCGGAGCGGCCGTCGGCCGGCCGCCCGCGACCGCGTCGGCGTACTCCTCGAGCTGGCGACGGTGGGTGAGCCGGAACGTCGAGCACTTGGCGTCACCGGGCGAGATCATCTGGTTGTGCGCGCACCCGCCCATGCAGCCCGGGAGCGCGATGCAGGAGCGGCAGCCCTCGTCGACGAAGGGGTCGTAGCGCAGCCACTTGAGCACCCGGTTGTTCGGGTCCTGCCAGGAGCGCAGGTGCCCGATCACCTCGCGCGGGTCGCCGACGTTGTCGTAGCACTTGTAGAGCTCCCCGCGGGCCCCCACCACCAGCTCGTTCACCCGGACCGCCGTGCACGGGGACCCGACGGGTCCCGGCATCGACGGTGCCGCCAGCCCGCGCTCGTACGCCGCAGCAAGGAAGGCGCGCTCGACCTCCGCGAACTCCGGCACGGTGAAGCAGTGCGCCCGGTAGGTCTCGCTCGGGGCCCCGCCCTGATCGGGGTACGCGACGATCTGGCCGGGATGGACGGTCACCCGCCCGGCCAGGCCGCGCTCCACCAGCAGGTCCAGCAGCCGCTCGTACTCCGTCACGTTGGACGCGTCCAGGTTGACCCGGATCGAGATCGGGATCAGGTCGGCGCAGGCGACGACGTTCTCGAGCACGACGTCGAAGGTTCCCCGCCCGTTGCGGAGCGGCCGCATCAGGTCGTGGGTCTCCGCGGGCCCGTCCAGGGTGATCTGCGCCTTCTCCACGTGCAGCGAACGCAGACGACGCGCGACGTCCGCTGTCAGCAGGTAGCCGTTGGTCACGATCGCGGCCCGGTACGACACGTCGTACGCCGCCGTTCGTTCGAGGAAGGCCTCGGAGAACCGGTCGATCCGGTCCTGCCCGAGCAGCGGCTCTCCGCCGTACCACGTGACGTGGAGGCTCCGGATCGTCGGGAGCTGCGCGTCGAGCACGTCGAGGAGCAGTCCCTCGGTCTCAGCGTCGAGGATCGCGGGCGGCTTGTTCTCGAAGCAGTACGGACAGTCGAAGTTGCAGCCGAGGCTCGTCACGATCGTGAGCGCGAACGACGAGCGGTCCGCCGTCGCTGCGCGGTAGCGCTTCTCGAGCACCGCGACCTCGTCGGCGTCGTCGTGCACCAGCATCCGGGCGAGCGTGAGCTCGCGCAGCGTCTCCGCAGGGGCACGGCTCGCGCGGTCGCCGTCGAGGAAGGCGAGGACCTCCTCCCACTCGGGCGTGGGCACGGAGACGATGCGTCCCGACAACCCGTTGTGGACCCAGGTCAGCTCACCGCGCTCGACGACGACGTTGTAGCGCGACTGGCGCATCAGCCGGGAGCGTCGCCGGACTGCACGGGGCCGCCCGGGTCGACCGGACCGGTCAGCTTCTCCGGGAATCGACCGCCGCACGGGCGGACGGTCATCATCACCTTGAGCCCCTCCGTGGTGCCCGCGTCCATCTCGTCGGAGTCCTGGTCGAAGGTGATCTCCTCCGCGTTGAGCAGGTCATTCGAGAGCTTGTCCAACCAGGCCCTCAAGCGATGCCGATCGTGACGGATGTCCCTCGGAACCTCGATGGTGAGCTGGAAGTCTTCCTCGTCGCCTGGACGATGGTCGCCTGGACCGGACATAGCTGGCTCCCCCCGACACCCGGCCCTCCCGAGTCGGGTGCTCTCGATGTCTCGACTCCCCCGAGCCGGGTCGTCCCTCAGCCCAGGGTCGACCCGGCGCCGGCGGCCGTCAAGGGCACCCCTGGCCCGCTACCGAGGCCAAGGCGTCCTTCAGCTCCTCGCGCGACTTGATGCCGAGCTTGCGGTACGTCGCCATCAGGTGCGTCTCGACGGTCTTGATCGTCACGAACAGCCGCTCGGCGATCTCGCGGTTCGTCAGGCCGTCGAGGGCCAGCGACGCCACCTCCCGCTGCGACTGCGTCAACGCGGTCGGGCCCGTCACGCGCGCTCGCCGAGGACGACTGCCGGCCTGGAGGAGCTCGGCCTGGGCGCGTTGCAGCACCCGGTCCATCCCCATCTCGCTGGCCAGGTCCGAGGCCTGGACGAGCACCGCGCGGGCCTCCGGTACCCGCCCGACCTCGCGCAGGGCGGCGCCGTAGGACGCGAGGACGCGCGCCTGCAGGGGCCGACCCGGCGTCGACCCCGCCAGGGATGCGGCCTCCTCGAGCAGGTCGACGCCCTCGCGGACCGGCACGAAGGAGGCGACCCGCCGCAGCGCCTCCGCGAGGCGTGCGACGGACCCGTAGCGACGCCGGATCTCGAGCTCGCGGCGCGCCTCGGCGTACGCCCGCTCGCGGTCACCGAGCAGCTCGTGGACATGGCTCTCGAGGAGGTGCGGCTGGAGCTCGACCTCGATCTGGCGCAGCGGTGCCCCGCTCTCGACGGACAGCCCGACCTCGTCCAGCATGCGGGCCGCCTGGTGCGGGTCACCGCTCAGCAGGACGCCGAGCGCGGGCCACACCGGGTCCTCGGTGGGGCGGTCGGCGAGCAGCGAGGCCGCCAGCTCGTAGTCGCCCTGCTCGAAGGCGATCCGGCCGCGGACGAACCGGTGGAGCCCGTCGTAGCCCACCACGCCGTGCCGGCTCGTGAACTCCTCGGCCGCCTCGAGCCGGGCGAGGGCGTCCTCGAAGGAGCCGCGGGAGACGGCGTGCACGATCCGACGATGGTCGAGCTCGGCCTGCACCTGGGGCTGCACGCCGGCGAGGCGGGCCGCGACCGGCGCCAGGCTCTCGAGGACCCGGTCGGACTCGTCCAGGTCGTCGTCCGCGAGGAAGACCGCGGCCGCGAGGCCCGCCCGCGCGTCCCACAGCGTGAAGTCGTCGGCAGACCTCGGCAGGCTGCCGATCACCCGGCGCAAGTTGGCCATCAGCTGCTCCGTGGTCCCTCCGTGGGTGCTGCGCTCGTGGACGGCCACCCAGACCGCCAAGTGGCGGTCGACGTCCCGCTCGATCGGCAGCGAGCCGGCCTCGACGGCCGTCAGCTCCCTCGGGAGCTCGCCGTGCCCCGGATCGAGGCTCATGATCACGTTCGACAGCAGGAACGCGCGGGCGATCACCTCGACCGCCGAGCTGCCGAACGGCTCCAGGGCGAGCGCGCCTTCGTGGACGCGGGCCACGTCGTCGTACTGGCGGAGGTCGTCGAGGACGTCGAAGAGGTCTCCGGTCGCCTCGAGCGCCACGTCCCGGTCCTCCGACTCGAAGGCGGCCTCGAGGTGGTCGCGGGCCGCGGCGAGATGGAGGGCCTGGTGCTCGGCGCGGCCGAGCCAGAGCCGGATCCGGTCGCGCTGATCGGCGGGCGCCGGCTCGTCGAGGGCGCGCTGCAGCAGGCGGATGGCGATCTCGATCGACCCCGCCTCGAAGGCCACCTGCCCCTGCTCACAGAGGTACGCCGACACCGCGGCGTCCGCGGAGCCCGGTGAGGCCATCAGGTGCTGGGCGACCGATCCGGGGTCGCCGCCGGAGTACCAGAGGATGCGCGCGGCCCGCGCGTGGAGCTCCCCCGAGACGACGTCCGGGAGGTCCGCCTCGATGGCCGCGCGCAGGAGGGGGTGCAGGAACTCGATCGGGTCGCCATGTGCGAACACGCTGGCCACCTCGAGCCGCGCCGCCTCGTGCACGGCGACGTCCTCGTCGAGTCGCGCGAGGTCGGCCGCGTGGTGGAGCGAGCAGCCGTCGCCGAGGACGGCCGCGGCCTGCGCCAGGGCGGTGGCGTCCGGCCCGAGCTCGCCGAGCCGCCACGAGACCGTGCGCCGCAGCGAGAGAGTGCCGTTCTCCACGAACGCACGCGGGTCGGCCGAGCCCGCGGTCTCGAACGGACGCAGCAGCTCACGGAGGTAGAAGGCGTTGCCGCGCGACGCCTTGAGGCACTCGTCCACGAACGCGTCGTCCGCCGGCTCCCCCAGGCGCTCGGCAACCAGGTCGGCCACGGCCGCGCGCGACAGGCTGCCGGGCGACAACACCTCGCTGTCGGGGTGGGCGGCCAGGGCGGCCAGCAGCCGCTGGATCTCGGGGTTCTCGACCGGGCGGCTCGCCACGATCATCGCCACCCGCTGGAACTCGATCTCCGCCTGGACGTCGAGCAGGACGCGGAGCGACGCGCCGTCCGCCCAGTGGGCGTCGTCGATGGCGAGCACGAGCGGGTCACGTTCGGCCAGCCACGCGATGAGCCACTGGCAGCCGTAGTCCACGCCGTGCGACAGGTCCGAGCCCGGCGTGAACAGCGGGGCGGCGAACGTGGCCGCCCCCTCGAGCACGTCGACGCCCCCGGCCTCCACGACGGCCGGGCCCAGCAGGCGCCGCAGCACCTCGAACGGGGCGGCCGACGTCAGATGTCGCGCCCGCGCCACCAGGGTGCGGGCCCCGAGCTCACCGGCGCGCTCGACGGCGTACTCCACGAGGGCGCTCTTGCCACGGCCGGCCCTGCCCTCCAGCAGCAGCGAGCTCCCCCTGCCGTCACCGAGGCGCGCGAGAGCGGCGTCGATGGACGCCGTCTCCCTCGTGCGCTCGTACAGCAGGCTCGTCATGTCTCCCCCTCCTGAGCCTGCATCCGATGGTGTCAGAACCGGGTGGGGCCCCACCCGGACTTTTTCTCAGGGTGGTCGGCTCTCAGGGGCCCGAAAACCTCAGGGTGGCGACCCTGACGACTTCGCAGCCGCGAGCCCCGACTCTCGAAACATGAACACGAACGCCACCCACACCGCACCGCTCTCGGGCCTGCTGACCCTGGTCGCCGGCGCGCTCGAGCCGGCGACGCCGGGCACGGGATCCACCGTGACGCCCACACCGGCGCCCGAGCTGTCCGCCGTACTCGGTCAGCTCGCGGGTGGCTGGATGACGGTCAAGGACGACGGTCAGGGCTGGGTGCTGCTGCAGTTCGCCCCGCACGCCGCTGCCGAGACGCCCGCGCACACGGGCGAGGCTGTCGCCGAGGCGCGGCCCCTGCCGGTCCGCCCGGAGTTCAACGACCGGGCCCGCCGGGTCCACACCGCCCTGACCGAGCGCGAGCGTGAGGTGCTCTGCCTGGTCGCGGGCGGCGCGACGAACCGCACGATCGCTGCCCGGCTGTTCATCTCACCCAAGACCGCGAGCGTCCACGTCTCGCGGATCCTGACCAAGCTCGACGCCACCACCCGCACCGAGGCCGCCGCCCTCGCCCACGCCTCCGGCCTGGTGCGCGCGCAGGACCGCGACGAGTCGACGCCGATGCGGGCCCTCCGTGCGGTCTGATGACGGAGGGCCCGCCGGGCGCTTCCTGACGGCGTCCGGCTGACCTCCGAGGGCGCGCCGTACCACCCGTCCCACGCGTCCCGTCGCCGGGTCACTCCCGTCGCTTCTCGGCCGTTGCAACCCCCGAGGAGCGCGGGGATACCCGGCGAGCCGGGTATCCCCGCGTCGGTCCTCCCCGGTCCCGGACACGGTCGACCGCCCGCAGGCGCGCCGTACCACCCGTCCCACGCGTCCCGTCGCCGGGTCACTCCCGTCGCTTCTCGGCCGTTGCAACCCCCGAGGAGCGCGGGGATACCCGGCGGGCCGGGTATCCCAACCTAGGCGACCGCGCTCTCCTCGGGAGCCACGAACTGCGCGTTGTAGAGGCGGGCGTAGGCGCCGTCGGCCTCCAGCAGCGACTCGTGGTTGCCCTGCTCGACGATCGCGCCGTCCTCCATCACCAGGATCAGGTCGGCGTCGCGGATCGTGGAGAGCCGGTGGGCGATCACGAACGACGTGCGGTCGGTGCGCAGGGCCGCCATCGCGTGCTGCAGCAGCAGCTCGGTGCGGGTGTCGACCGACGATGTCGCCTCGTCGAGGATCAGCAGGTCGGGGTCGGAGAGGAACGCCCGGGCGATGGTCACCAGCTGCCGCTCGCCGGCGGAGAGGTTGGTGCCGTCCTCCTCGAGGTGGGTGTCGTAGCCGTCGGGGAGCGAGTGCACGAAGCGGTCGACGTACGTCGCACGAGCGGCCTCGAGGATCTCCTCGTCCGTCGCGCCGGGCCGGCCGTAGGCGATGTTGTCGCGGATCGTGCCCTCGAACAGCCAGGTGTCCTGGAGCACCATCCCGATCTGGCTGCGCAGAGCGGCCCGCGGCATCGAGGCCACGTCGACGCCGTCGAGCGTGATCCGGCCCGACGTGACGTCGTAGAACCGCATCACCAGGTTGACCAGGGTGGTCTTGCCGGCTCCGGTCGGGCCGACGATCGCGACCGTCTGGCCGGGACGCGCCACGAGCGAGAGGTCCTCGATCAGCGGCTTGTCGGGTGAGTAGGAGAACGAGACGTTCTCGAACCGCACCTCGCCGTGCCGCTCGACGGCCGGCGCCCCGGTGGCGTCGGGCTCCTGCTCGGGGGCGTCGAGCAGCTCGAAGACGCGCTCCGCGCTGGCGACGCCGGACTGCAGCAGGTTGGTCATCGAGGCGACCTGGGTCAGAGGCTGGGTGAACTGGCGGGAGTACTGGATGAACGCCTGCACCTCGCCCAGTGAGATCGACCCGTTGGCCACCTTGAGCCCGCCGAGGACGGCGATGACGACGTAGTTGAGGTTCCCGATGAACATCATCGTCGGCATGATCAGCCCGCTGACGAACTGCGCGCCGAACGACGCCTGGTAGAGCTGCTCGTTCTCCTCGGCGAAGGTCTGCTCGACCTCGCGCTGGCGGCCGAACACCTTGACCAGCGCGTTCCCGGAGAAGGTCTCCTCGATGTGGGCGTTGAGCTTGCCGGTACGCCGCCACTGGTCGATGAACATGCCTTGGCTACGTTTCATCACCGCGCCGGTGACCAGCATCGTGATCGGCACCGTCACCAACGCGACCAGCGCGAGCTCCCACGAGATCGAGAACATGAACGCCACGACGAACAGCACCGTCAGCAACGAGGTCATCAGCTGGCTCATCGTCTGCTGGAGCGTCTGGCTGATGTTGTCGATGTCGTTGGTGACCCGGCTCAGCAGCTCACCGCGCGGCTGCTGGTCGAAGTAGCTGAGGGGCAGGGCGTTCACCTTGTCCTCGACGTCGGACCGCATCCGGAAGATCGTGCTCTGCACGACGTCGTTGAGCAGGTAGCCCTGGAGCCACGCGAGCAGCGAGCCCCCGGCGTACACCGCGAGGACGAGCAGCAGCACGTGCCCGACCGCGGCGAAGTCCACGCCCTGACCGACGACGAAGTCCTTCATCGACGCGATCATCGAGGCCTGCTTGTCGTGGCCCTGCTGCTGGAGGTGGTCGACGACCTGGCTCTTGTCGGTGCCCGGAGGAACGCTGCCCTCGAGCTGCTTGCCGAGGATGCCGGCGAAGATCAGGTCGGTCGCGCGACCCAGGATGCGCGGGCCGAGCGCCATCAGGGCGACGCTGCACACCGCGAGCGCGACGACGCCGATCGCCTTGGTCCGCTCGGGGGCCATCCGACGGACGAGCCGCTTGGCCGAGGGCCCGAAGCTGTTCGCCTTCTGGCCGACCATGCCGCCGCCGAACGGGCCGCGGCCGGGACCGGGCCCGGCCTGGACGCGCTCGGTCTCCTCGAGCCGGGCCACGGGCTTCGACTCGCTCATGCCGCCTCCTCCGCGCTCAGCTGGGAGGCGACGATCTCCTGGTAGGTCTCGCAGGTCTCGAGCAGGTCGTGGTGTCGGCCACGACCGACGATCACACCGTCCTCGAGGACGAGGATCAGGTCGGCGTCGCGGATCGTGGAGACGCGCTGCGCGACGATCAGCACCGTCGCGTCGCGGGTGACCGGTCTCAGCGCCGCCCGTAGGCGGGCATCGGTGGCCAGGTCGAGGGCCGAGAAGGAGTCGTCGAACAGGTAGACCTCGGGCCGGCGTACGACGGCGCGCGCGATCGCGAGTCGCTGCCGCTGACCGCCGCTGACGTTGGTGCCGCCCTGGGCGATGGGGGCGTCGAGGCCCTCGGGCATGGCGCGCACGAAGTCCTCGGCCTGGGCGATGCGCAGCGCCTCCCACAGCTCGTCGTCGGTGGCGTCGGGCTTGCCGTGCAGGAGGTTGGAGCGCACCGTGCCGGAGAAGAGGTACGCCTTCTGGGGCACCAGACCGAGCTTGGCCCACAGCACCTCGGCCTCGAGGCGACGTACGTCGACACCGTCGACCTCGAGCGTTCCACCGGTGACGTCGAAGAGCCGGGGCACGAGGTTGACCAGCGTGCTCTTGCCGGCGCCGGTCGAGCCGATCACAGCGACGGTCTGGCCGGGCTCCGCGGCGAACGAGATGTCCCGGAGCACCGGCTGCTCGGCGCCGGGGTAGCTGAACTCGACCGCCTCCAGCCGCAGCGTGCCGCGCCCGGGCAGGTCGGTCACCGGGAGCTCGGGGGCCGGCACGGACGTGGTGGTGTCGAGGACCTCCATGACCCGGTCGGCGCAGACCGCCGAGCGCGGGATCATCATCATCATGAAGGTGCCCATCATCACCGACATCACGATCTGCATGAGGTAGGCGAGGTAGGCCGTCAGGGCGCCGACCTCCATCGCCCCGGAGTCGACCCGGTGGCCGCCGAACCACAGCACGCCGACGGAGGCGACGTTCGCGACGAGCATCACCGTGGGGAACATCAGGGCCTGGTAGCGGCCGGTGCGGATCGCGACCGCCGTGAGGTCGGTGTTGGCCTCGGCGAAGCGCTGCGTCTCGAGCGGCTCACGGACGAAGGCGCGGACCACGCGCACGCCGGTGATCTGCTCGCGGAGCAGCCGGTTGACCTCGTCGATCCGGCTCTGCATCTTCCGGAAGCTGGGCACCATGCGGGTCACGATCACCGCGAGCGCGGCGGCGAGCACCGGGACCGTCACCGCCACCAGCCAGGACAGGCCGACGTCGACGTGGATGGCCATCACGATGCCGCCGACCATCATGATCGGTGCCATCACCATCAGCGTGCAGGACATCAGCACGAGCATCTGCACCTGCTGCACGTCGTTGGTCTCGCGGGTGATCAGGCTCGGTGCGCCGAAGTGCTGGACCTCGCGCTGGCTGAAGGTGCCGACCCGGTGGAAGATCGCCGCCCGCACGTCACGGCCGAAGCCCATCGCCGTGCGCGCCCCGAACCAGACGGCACCGACCGAGCAGAGGATCTGCACCAGGGCGACCACCAGCATCACCGCGCCGGTGCGCAGGATGTAGCCGGTGTCGCCGGTCACGACGCCGTTGTCGATGATGTCGGCGTTCAGGCTGGGCAGGTAGAGCGCCATCACCGTGCCGATGAACTGCAGCGCGACGACCACGGTCAACGGGCCGCGGTAGGCCGCCAGGAAGTTGCGGACGAGCTTGATCAACATGCGATTACTTCTCTCCCCGTGTCATGACCCCCGAGAGGAGGAGGTCTGCGATCTGCTCCGCCGTGAGGGCCGGAGTCATGCCGAGCTCGGGACGGCTCGCCCCGAAGATGAGGCTGCGCAGGGCGACCGCCGCGACCTCCGGGTCGACCGCGAGCTCGTCGCGGTGGGCCTCGAAGATCCCGGTCAGCCGCCGGTGCAGCTCCGCCTGTGCGTCGATCACGAACTGAGGCGGACCGAAGTGCTTCTTGTCGTGCCGGTGGAGCTCCTCGTGCGACCCCAGGTGGCGGCGTACGGCGAACATCACCGTCATCGTCAGCAGCATCCGGTCGAGCACCCGCTGGGCCGCCACCACGACCTTGTCGCGCAGCGGCCCGATCTCGGCCATCGCCTGCTCCCAGGCCGCGGCACCGTCGGCGGGGTTGATCGCCTCCTCCGCGGCCGCCAGCATCAGGGCCTTCTTGTCGGGAAAGACCCGGAAGATGGTGCCCTCCGCGATCCCCGCCGCCTCGGCGATCTGCCGCGTCGTGACCTCGTCGCCCCGCTCCACCAGCAACGGAAGCATCGCCTGGACGATCGCCTTGCGGCGTTCGTCGGGTGACATGGCTGTGGCTCGTCGGCGCATCGCCCGCCACCGTAACTGAGTGAGCGCTCACTCACAACCGGGTTTTCGAGGTAGTCCCTGACAGAACGGCCCTGTCCGGGCGGTTGCCGGGGGCCGGATTGTCAGGGACTACCCGGCTAGGGGGAGACCAGGACGTCGCGGACGGCGTGGCGGGAGGCCACCTCGAGCTTGGCCAGGACGGCGGCGACGTGGTGCTCGACCGTGCGGGGCGAGAGGACCAGGCGTTCGGCGATGGCGGCGTTGGAGAGCCCCTCGGCGAGAAGGCCGGCGACCTCGGCCTCGCGCTTGGTCAGCCCTTGGGGGTGTGCCTTGGTGGTGGCGCGGCGGCCGCGCGGTGTCGACCAGCCGTGCTCGCGGGCCAGGGCGCGGGCACGGGCTGCGGCGGCCTCGAGGCCCAGCCCGTCGAACCGTGCGGCGGCGTCCGCGAGGCCCGCCCGGGTGCCACCGCGGGCCAAGGCCAGCGCGGCGTTGAACCGGCTGCCGAGCCCGTCCCAGAGGTGGGCCGCCTCGTCCCAGCGGCGCAACGCCTCGGCCCGGTACGGCGGTGCGACCGAGTCGGCCACGTCCGCCGCGAAGGCGTCGGGCAGCCAGGACGCCACCATCCCCCGCGTCCAGGGGCTCTGGACGCTCCGGACGACCTCCCAGGCGCGGAGTGCCTCACGCTCGGCGGCCTCGGGCTCCCCCGCCAGCCATGTGCTCTCGGCGGCCGCCTGGCCCGCTGGGCCGATCCGCTGCGCCTCGCCGGTCTCGAAGGCGAGGTCCAGCGCCTCGGCCAGAGCGTCCTCGTGCGGCCTCGCCCCCATGCGCGCGAGGGCGTGCACGCGCACCAGCAGGGGCGTGATCCGACTGACGAGGGCCGTCCGCGGATGGCGGAGGACGGAGTCGGCGGTGACCAGGGCGGCGGCCGTGTCTCCCTGGTCGAGACGGCTCAGGGCCACGTAGCCCCGCATGTAGAGGATCCAGGCGTCGAGGTCGCGCTCGCGGCAGTAGCGGATCCCCTCCGAGAGGTAGGCGCCGGCGCGCAGGTGCTCGTGCCGGACCACGGCTCGCGAGGCGAGGTTGGTGAACGCGCGGGCCGCGTGCTCCTGGAGGTCGGCGTCGCGCGAACGACGCAGGCTCTGCTCGAGCAGGTCCCAGCCCTGCTCCACCTCTCCGCTGTCGACCTCCATCGTGCCGAGGTTGTTCAGTGCGTGCACCCGGACCTCCTCCGCGTCGAGGTCGTCGCGGCCCTCGATCAGGGCGAGGGCGCGACGGCCCCACTCCCGCGTGGTCGCGAGGTCGTTGGCCAGCATCGCGATCTGGCTGCGGTTGCTCGCGGCCATGGCCTCGGCCGTCCCGCCCGTGCCGTCCAGCACGTCGTACGCCTGGACGCCGTACGCCGCAGCCTCGGCCGAGTTTCCCTGGAACCAGCTGAACCGTGACATCAGCCGGAGCGCGTTGCCGACGCGTAGCGCCTCGCCGAGCTCGGTCCACGTCTGCCAGGCGGAGCGCTGGGCGTCGAACGCCTCGACCATCCGGCCGGTCAGGTACAGCTCGTAGGCGAGGCGCTCGTGCAGGTCCGCGACCGCAGGGTCGACCACGGCCTCGGTGTGGCGGAGCACCCGTTGGTACTGCTCGACCGCCTCCTTGTGCGAGCCCAGGGCGGCCGCGCGCCGGGCCGCGAGCAGCGCGTGCTCGCGGGTGGCCTCCGGTCGGCCGGCGGCCTCGGCGTGGTGCGCCATCCGGGCCGGGTCGGCCTGATGGGTCTCGAGCCACTCCAGGACACCGCGGTGGAGCGTGCGACGGCGCATCGCCGGCACCTCCTCGAGCACGGTGAGGCGGGCCAGCTCGTGACGGAACATCACCGCCTCTCCTGAGAGCACCACCGCGCCCTGGGCCAGCGCCTCGTCCAGGGCGGGTGCCAGGGCGGGTTCCAGGTCCTCGACCAGGCCCAGCTCGCAGCGCGGCCCGGCCAGCGCCACCAGGTCCAGGACCCTGCGTCCCGGCTCCGACAGGCGCGCGAGACGCGAGAGAACGGCGTCCCGCACGCTGCGCGGAAGCGTCGCCCCGCCTGCCGCGATCACCTCGGTGATGAAGAAGGGGTTGCCCCCGGTCGCCCGGTACAGCTCGCCGACGTCGAGTGCGCCGTCGCGGCGTGGGGCGGCCTCGAGCAGAGCCTGCACACCGTCGGGTGTGAGCGGGTTCAGGTCGATCCGGCGTACGCCGGACGCACCGGCGACGTCGCCGAACAGGACCCGCAGGGCATGGCTCCCGGCGGTTTCCTCCGAGCGGTAGGTGACCAGCACAAGGGCGCGCAGCCGGTGCACCCGGCGCGCCAGGTGCCGGACCAGGTCGAGGGTGGCGTCGTCGGCCCAGTGCGCGTCCTCGATCACCAGGAGGTAGGGCGCACCCGGGCGCCCGAGGGCCTCGGCCAGGCGGAAGAACACACCGGCGCGGTCGGCACGGTCGGCGCCGTCGGGCCAGACGTCGCCGGGCAGCGCGGGGAGCATCTCCCGGAGCGGCCCGAGCGGGGCGGGCGTGGTCGACCCGTCGCAGGCTCCCCGGGCGAGGCGTACGGTCGAGCCGGCGTCGGCGACCACCTGGTCGACGAACACGGTCTTGCCGACCCCCGCCTCACCTCCGATGAAGACGAGGCGCCCGTTCCCCCTGCTCGCGGCGGCGAGGTAGTCCGAGGCGTTCCTCAACGGCGCGTCGCGTTCCAGCAACGCCATGCGGTCATCGTAGAGAGCGCGACCTCACCGGATGCCTCACCGGATGATCGAGTGCCGCACCTCGATCGGTCCGCGGCCGAGGTAGAAGATCCCCGGCCGGGTCTCGAACTGCTCACTCACGTTGTTCTCCAGCGTCGACCAACGGATGCGGAGCTTTCCGCTGCGGTCGTTGCTGACGTAGAAGATCGCACCACCGCCCTCGTTGGCGTGGTTGTGGCGCATCAGGGTGCCGGCGACCCGCAGGGTGTACCGGTTGCCGTCGGTGTAGATCGCACCGCCCGAGCCACCGCCCTTCGTGCCGGGGGTCGCCGGGTTGGCGCCGTGGCCGACGGCACGGTTGCCGCGGAAGACGCTGTTCAGCACGGTCCACGACACCCCGATGCTGCTGAGCGCCGACCCGTTGCTGCAGCGACCGCCGCGGAACGTGCTGTTCACGACGTACACCGGCCGCCCGTGGAACTGCGAGAGCGCCCGCACGGCAGCTCCGCCGAGGTCCGGCCCCGACCGGTCACAGCGGTTGTCGACGAACCTCGTGTCCACGATCTTGAGCTGGCCTCCCCGGTCGAAGATCGCCCCTCCACCGCCGCCCTCGAAGTGCTTTCCGGTGGAGTTGCCGCGGGTGAACGTGAGGTGCTGGACGACGAGCTTCGGGTGGGCCTGGTCCTGGCAGTGGCTCGTGGTCCAGATCTGCCGCTTGTCGCAGGTGTTCTGGTAGAGGATCCGGCGCTTCCCGACTCCGCTGAGCGTGACCAGTCCACCACCGTCGAGCACCACGCGGCGACTGGTGTTCACGACCTTGGCCGTGTGGCGCATCTCGATCACGACCGGGTCCGGGCCGCAGTCGAAGGTGATCACTCCGCCCTTCGCGACCGCGCGGACGACCTTCCGCGACGTGCAGCTGGCCGAGGTGCCGTTGCCGACCACGCGGTCGGGGCGGCTGGTGTCGACCGCACGGGCCTGCTGGGGCACCGGCACGTGCTTCACCCCGCGTTCGAGCTTCGCCTGAGGCCTCGGCCCCTTGCCCTGCGGGTGCGCGAGCGGGGCGGGGGACGCCGCGGAGCCGGCGTACGACGAGAACGTGAGGGCGGCGGTGAGGAGCACGACGGCGACGAGAAGGGGGCGACGCATCCGACCACGATAGGGACCGGAGCGGCTCCGCGGCGGGACGTCAGGGGGCGAGACGGTGCGTCGACCAGCCGTCGCCGTGGCGCCGGTAGACGAGGCGGTCGTGCATCCGCCCCGGCCGTCCCTGCCAGAACTCCACGGCCGCCGGCACGACCCGGAACCCACCCCACTCGTCGGGCACCGGCACCTCGGCGGGGTACGCCGTGTCCGCGGCCGCCCAGGCCTGGTCCAGCTCCTCCCGCGAGGCGACCTCGCGGGACTGATGCGACGCGTGCGCGCCGAGCTGCGCTCCACGCGGCCGCGTACGGAAGTAGGTCACCACCTCGTCGCGGTCGAGCACGACGGCCGTGCCGTCGACCCGCACCTGTCGCTCGAGCGGATGCCAGGGGAACAGGAGCGCCACTCTGGGGTTCTCGGCCAGCTCGACCCCCTTGCGCGAGCTCAGGTTGGTGAAGAACACCCAGCCGTCGGGACCGAAGCCCTTGAGCAGCACCAGCCGCGCTGACGGCTGCCCGCCCGCCGAGGCCGTCGCGACCACCATCGCGTTGGGCTCGTAGATCGCGGCGGTCATCGCGTCGTGGTACCACCGCTGGAACATCGTGAAGGGGTCGGGCGCCAGTTCGTCCTCGCTGAGCCCTCCCAGGGCGTACTCGCGGCGCAGGTCGGCGTACCGGTCGGTCACGTCCTTCATCCAACCAGGCGGCGTTCCACCCGATCCGGCAGCCCGGTCGTGCGCCAGCAGACATCCGGAAGGCAGAATCGACAGGGAGGGAGCACGAGCACGAAGGAGTCGGATGAGCGAGCAGCCCGTCGTACACGAGGGTCTCGAGGGCGTGGTGGCGTTCGCGACCGAGATCGCCGAGCCCGACAAAGAGGGCTCCGCCCTGCGCTACCGCGGCGTCGACATCGAGGAGCTCGTCGGCCGGGTGCCGTTCGAGAAGGTGTGGGGGCTGCTGGTGGACGGCTCGTACGAGCCGGGGCTGCCGCCGGCAGAGCCGTACAACATCGCGATCCACACCGGCGACGTACGCGCCGACGTCCAGGCGTCCGTCGCGATGCTCGCGCCGATGCTGGGCATGGGTCAGACCTACGACATCTCCGACGAGCAGGCGCGCCTCGACCTGTCCCGGGTGGCGGTGATGGTCCTGTCGTACGCCGCCCAGGCCGCGCGCGGGCTGGGCCGTCCGGTCGTCACGCAGCGCGAGGTCGACCAGGGTGCGACGATCGCCGAGCGGTTCCTGATCCGCTGGCGTGGTGAGGCCGACCCGGCGCACGTCCATGCGATCGACGCCTACTGGACCTCGGCCGCCGAGCACGGCATGAACGCCTCCACCTTCACCGCGCGCGTGATCACCTCGACGGGTGCCGACGTCGCCGCGGCCTTCTCCGGCGCCATCGGCGCGATGAGCGGCCCGCTGCACGGGGGCGCGCCGTCCCGCGTGCTCGGGATGATCGAGGAGGTCGAGCGGAGCGGCGACGCCGAGGGCTACGTGAAGTCGGTGCTCGACAAGGGAGAGCGACTGATGGGCTTCGGTCACCGGGTCTACCGCGCCGAGGATCCGCGCGCCCGAGTGCTCCGGCGTACGGCGCGCGAGCTCGACGCCCCCCGCTACGAGGTCGCCGAGGCGCTGGAGAAGGCCGCGCTCGCCGAGCTCCGGGCCCGGCGCCCCGACCGCGTGCTGGAGACCAACGTCGAGTTCTGGGCCGCGATCGTGCTCGACTTCGCGCAGGTGCCGGCGAACATGTTCACCTCGATGTTCACCTGCGCGCGCACCGGCGGCTGGTCGGCGCACATCATGGAGCAGAAGCGCACCGGCCGCCTGATCCGACCGTCGGCCGTCTACACCGGCCCCTCGGCACGCCCCGCCGAGTCGGTCGACGGCTGGAACCCTGCCTGGGCGAAGTAGGTCACGGGTTGACAGCGACGTCGCGGGCGGGTCGTAAGTCGGCTGCTAGAGCATCATCGGGTCGCTGCCGGGCACGCTGCCGGGCACCGTCCTCATGGTGAGCCGCCCCCAAGCCTCCTGCTGGACGGGCCCGAACTCGGCGCCGCGTGCAGCGAGATCGGACGCGGTGGAGTCGAGGTCGTCGCACGCCAGCGAGACGTCGAACTGCGCCTCCCCACCGTTGGTCGGATGAACCCCGATCTCGCTGGGACCCGACTCGAAGATCAGCCAGCCGCCGCCGGTGTCCGCGTAGGGAAGGCGGACCACGCCACGGAAGAACGCGCGGGTGGCCTCGGCGTCCTCGGCCATGACCAGGGCGTGCACGGCGGTGGTCACGCGCCCATTGGTACGCCGAACACGGGTCCCGCAACCAGCGGGGACCGGCCTCATGCCGCTCGCCTCGCTGTGGCTGGTCCGCCGTCGCGACGTCGCCTGAGCAAGGGGGACGGGCCCGGGCCCGGGTTCTCACCTATAGGTGGGTCCGGGCTGGTCGACGTCTGCCAGCACGCGGCCGTAGCAGCGGTTGCGCGGCGACCAGGCGTAGTGGCCGAACGGCTCGACGCGCTGGTAGCCGGCCGCCTCGTAGAACGCCATCGCCTCCGGCTGGGCGGTCCCGGTCTCCAGGATCATCACGTCGGCCCCCGCCTGGCGGGCGGTCGCCTCGAGATGGGTGAGCATCCGCTGGGCCAGACCCTGGCGACGGGCCGAGGGGGCGACGTACATCCGCTTCACCTCGGCGGCGCGTGTCGAGCCGAGCCGGGTCACGTCCGGGCGGAACCGCCAGGCCCCCGTCGCGACCGGGCGGTCGTCGAGGTACCCGACGAAGAAGGCGCCGGCCGGCGGCGCCAGCTCGGACGGGTCCATCGGAGTGTTGTCGCGGCCGCCGTAGCGCTCGACGTACTCCTGCTGGACGGCCTCGATCAGGAGCGCGGCATCGCGGTGGCTGGTCGGGCGCTGCTCGATGCGGAGGGCGGTGGGCGCGACGCGCCGGCCGCGGATGCCCGGTGGCTGCTGGACGTCTCCCGCCTGCTGGCTCATCTGGGGTTCCTCCCGTGTTGTCCGAGCTACTGCCCCGGACGTGAGATCCGCACCGGCCGGTCGCGACCCGAGCAACGGCCCTGACACAATAGTCAGCGCCGACAGGGTCGTCCGGCAGACCACCGATCCCCACCCGAAGGTTGCTCCATGTCCGACGCGATCTCGATCCCCGACGACCTCAAGCCGGCTGACGGCCGGTTCGGCGCGGGCCCGTCCAAGATCCAGACCAGCCATCTCGACGCTCTCGCCGCCACCGGCTCGACCCTGATGGGGACCTCGCACCGCCAGGCGCCGGTGCGCGGGCTCGTGGGCCGGGTCAAGGAGGGGCTCACGACGTTCTTCGACCTGCCCGAGGGCTACGAGGTGGTGTTCGGCAACGGCGGGGCGACGGCGTTCTGGGACGTCGCGACGTACTGCCTGATCCGGCGCAAGAGCCAGCACCTGTCGTTCGGTGAGTTCTCCTCGAAGTTCGCCAAGGCGGTGACGATCGCCCCGTGGCTCGACGAGCCGAGCGTGATCTCCAGCGAGCCGGGGACGCGCCCCGACCCGGTCGCGGAGGCCGGCGTCGACGGCTACGCGTGGCCGCACAACGAGACGTCGACCACCGTGATGGCGCCGGTACGCCGCGTGGCCGGCGCCGACGACGACGCGCTCGTGCTGATCGACGCGACCTCCGGCGGCGGCGGGCTGCCGGTCGACCTGACCGAGTCGGACGTCTACTACTTCGCCCCGCAGAAGTCCTTCGCGTCGGACGGTGGTCTCTTCGTCGCGCTGATGTCGCCGGCGGCGATCGAGCGGGCCACCGAGATCAAGTCGAGCGGCCGTCACATCCCGGCGTTCTTCGACCTGGTGACCGCGATCGAGAACTCCCGGCTGAACCAGACCTACAACACGCCGTCGATCGCGACCTTCATCCTGATGGCCGAGCAGCTCGACTGGATGAACGCCAACGGCTCGCTGACCGGCATGGTCGAGCGCACGACCGCCTCCTCCGACGCCCTCTACGGGTGGGCCGAGAAGACGTCGTACACCACGCCGTACGTCGCCGACCCCGACCTGCGCTCCCTGGTGATCGGCAACATCGACTTCGACGACTCCATCGACGCCAAGGCCATCTCCGCCACCCTCCGCGCCAACGGCATCGTCGACACCGAGCCCTACCGCAAGCTCGGCCGCAACCAGCTCCGGATCGCGATGTACCCCGCCATCGACCCCTCCGACGTCGAGGCCCTCACCTCCTGCATCGAGTACGTCGTCGAGCGGCTCTGAGGGTCGCGCGAATTCCCCGCTCGAGCGGGGAATTCGACACTTGTAGGGGGAAATTGAGGCCACTAAGTGGGGAAGTCCCCGCCTGAGCGGGGAATTCTGGGGCCAGTGTGACTACGGCTGGGCCTTGGTCAGGTGGAGGAGCCAGTCGGAGCCGGTGTCGATGAGGGCGTAGCGGTGGGCGCCGGTGCGGCCGTGGAGGACGAAGACGAAGCGCTTGGCGGAGCGGTCCTCGAGCTCCCACCAGCCGGTGTCGGCGATGTCCTTGTCCGCGTCGGTGTACGACGCGTGGTCCAGGTCGTGGTCGCCGACGGCCACGGCGAGGCGGTCGCTCCGAGAGTCGGGTGGCATCCCTTTGGGGACGGCCCAGGACCGGAGCACGCCGTCCTCCTCCAGGCGCAGGTCGTAGTGCGGCTGGGGCTTGCGGTGCTCGTGGAGCACGAAGACCGGACGGCCCGACGCGTCAGGCATCGACCGCCGCCACCAGCGCGGCGTACGTGTCGGCGTCGAAGGCGACCATCCGCGCCTCCGCCACCCGGGTCGGCGTCGACCGCAGCGTCGAGACGGCCGCGTCGATGGCGTCGGCCTTCGGCCAGCCGTAGATGCCGGCGCTGACCAGCGGGAAGGCCACGGAGCGGGCGCCCAGCTCGTCGGCGACCGCCAACGCGCGCGAGTAGCACGACGTCAGCAGCGACCGGTCGGTCTCGCCCGCCCGGAAGTTGGGGCCGACCACGTGGATCACCCACCGCGCGGGCATCTCCCCCGCCGTCGTCCAGCCGGCGTCGCCGGTGGCCAGACCGTGCGGGAAGCGCCGGATGCAGTCCTCCAGCACGGCCGGCCCCCCGGCCCGGTGGATCGCACCGTCGACGCCGCCGCCGCCGCGCATCGCCCGGTTCGCGGCGTTCACCACCGCGTCGACGTCCTGCGCGGTGATGTCGCCCTGCACGACCGTGAGCTCCATGCCCCCATGGTTCCCCACGGCGATGACGTCCACGACCCCGGTCGGGCACAGTTCGGTCATGGACGCGCCTCGCCCCGACTGGTCCGACCTCGCCGAGCGCACCGAGGCAGTGGCCATGCAGCGGATGATGCGGGAGCAACCCCCGGAGACGGTCCGCCTGCTCGGCATCAGTGCGCCCGACCTCGCCGACGGTGTGCACACCGTCGTACGCCGGGACCCGATGTGGGGCTACTGGAACAAGGCGCTGGGCTTCCGCGAGCCGGTCACCGAAGCCACCGTCGAGGAGGCCGCCACGCGTGCCCGCGACGAGGGGGTCGCCGCGTTCGCGTTCCAGATCCAGCCACGGGCACTGCCGGCCGAGTGGCCGCGGATCACCGAGCGGTTCGGCCTCACCGAAGGCACGATGTTCGTCAAGCTGTTCGGCCCGGCCGAGCCCCGCGAGGCACCCACGGACCTCCGGATCGACCGGCTGTCCGCAGCCGACGCAGCCGACTTCACCCGGGTGCTGGCCGCGGGGTTCGAGTTCGACGAGACGGCCGAGGCCCATGCGCTCTTCGACTCACCCCAGTACTTCGAGGGCGACTGGGCGGCGTACGGCGCGTACGACGGCGACACCCTGGTGGCCGCGGCCCGGATGCTCGTGGTGCCCGAGACCGACGCCGTCGCGTTGTTCGGGGCGGCGACCCTTCCGGACGGCCGCGGCCGGGGCGCCCAGTCCGCCCTGCTCGCCGCCCGGATCCGTGAGGCCCGCGACCGCGGTGTGCGCTACGCCTCGGCCGAGACCTGGCTGGAGAGCGAGGCCAACCCGAACCCGTCGCAGCACAACATGCGGCGCGCAGGCCTGACCGAGGTGCACACGCGACCGAACTGGGTCTGGCACAACCCCGATCCGGCCTAGGTGTCCCGCAGCAGCCGCAACACCGCACGCTCCAGCACGGTCTGCCGCTCGGCCGGTGTCGCCGCCTTCCGACGTACAGCGGTCGCGATGGTGCGACCTTCCTCGTAGGCGTCCACCACGCGCGGGTCGACGTACGACGAGCGCGCCAAGGTCGGCGTGTTCCCGAGGTACTCCGCCACCTCGCGCATGGTGGCGGCCACCGCTCGCCTGCGCGACGCCTTGGTGTCACCGGGCTCGTCGGACTCGGCCAGCGCGGCGGCCGCGATCACGGTGGCGTGCCAGGTGCGGAAGTCCTTGGCCGTCGCCTCGACGCCGGTGGCGTCACGGACGTAGTCGTTGACGTGGCCGGCGGTGAGGTCGTGCCAGCGGCCGCGCTCCTTCCAGGCGAGCAGCTCCTCCTCGGCCGGGGCGCGCCGCTTGCGCATCACCTCGACGGCCTCGACGGTGGCGGGGTCGTCGATGGTGACCTGGTGCTCGATCCCCGACTTGCCGACGAAGCAGAACGCCAGCCCCTTGCCCTGCCGCCGGACGTGGCGGCGCTGGAGCGTGGTCAGCCCGAAGCTGCCGTTCTCCTCGGCGTACACGTCGTTGCCGATCCGGAAGTAGCCGAGGTCGAGCATGCGGACGGCGACGGCGCACGCCCGGTCGCGCGACATCCCCGCGGTGTGCAGGTCGGTGAGCACGCGCTCACGGGCCTTCGACAGCGCCCTGCCGAACCCGAGCACGCGCACGTGCTTGGCCGCGTCGCGCTGCGCCCGCCAGTCCGGGTGGTAGAGGTACTGCCGGCGCCCGGCCTCGTCGGTGCCGACGGCCTGGAGGTGACCGTTCGGCCACGCGCAGATCCAGACGTCCTCCCACGCCGGCGGGATGACCAGGGCCTTGACCCGCTCCACCTCCTCGTCGCCCAGCCGGTTGCCGTCACCGTCGAGGTAGACGAACCCGCGGCCGGCACGGCGACGGGTCCATCCCGGGTCGTCGCATGAGCTCCGCCTCAGCCGCGCCATGACAGACAGGTGCCCCGCCGTGGCTCGGCGCATGCGCGGATGCGGGTCAGCGAGGAGGGCGCAGCGCCCGCAGCAGTACGACGAGGGCCGCGAGGCCGAGCAGTCCCCCGGCGAGCCACGGCCAGGGGTCCCGAGACGCCGGATCCGGCTCCTGCGCCGACGACGCCACAGACGGTTCGGGCGAGGCGGACGCCGAGGGCTCCGGGGTGGTGGGTCCCGCCAGTGCCGCCCGGATCCGGGGTGGGACCGATACCTCGAGCACCGGCGCGCGCAGACCCTCCGAGGAGACGTACACCCTCCCGTCGGCCGCGACCCCGATCCCCTCACCCTGACGCTGGCTCGGCAGCCGGAGCCTCCCGACGGGCTGGAGCGAGGGCCAGTCGTAGAGGACGGCGGTGGTGTAGTTGCGGACGAGCAGGTGCTCGCCGTCGGGGAGGAACGCCCCGTCGGTGGCCACCGGGAGCACGCGCCCGACCGCCCGCAGGCGGTTGGGCGCCGACGCATCCAGGTGCTCGGGCACGGCGTACAGGACGCCGCCGAACACGTTCTTGGAGGCGATGTAGAGCCGCCCCGACTTCGGGTCGCGCAGCAGCGTCTCGGCGTCCGTGGCGCCGTCGGGGTAGGTGAGCTCGTACGTCGTGGGGTGCACCGTGCGCTCGCCCCGGCCGACCGGCACGCGCGCGATCTCGACCGTCGACCGGCGGCCGGTGTTGTCGCCGATGTCACCCACCCAGACGAAGCCCGGGCCCCCGGGAGCGAGGGCCTCGGCGTCGTCGGGGTCGTCGGACCAGTGGGTCACACCGACCGTGCGGCCGTCCCGGTCGACCACGAACACGTCACCGGTGTGCCCGGAGTCGTTGAGGGTGACGAACAGCCCGTCGTCGACCACGAGTGCGCTCGCCTCGTTGATCCGCTGGTCCTGGAACCGGAAGACCTGGTGCCCGGCAGGAGGCGACGGGGTGACGACGACGCCCATCGTCAGGGGCGCGGCGATGGCCAGGCTCGCCAGCAGATGCTGCATGCCGCCCCCGGTCAAGCCCGCTCGAGCAGCTCGCCGAGCCGCGGGCGCACGCCCCAGGCCTCGACCAGCTCGTCGTACTCACGCCGCGCCGAGCCGCCCGTCACCGGCCGGCCCGTGCGGACGGCGCGGAGCAGCGTGTTGCGCGGCGTGTGCTGGCTCCCGACGAACTGCATGACGTCGACCCGATAGCCCTCGAGGCGCATGAGTGACGCCCGGAGCCCGTCGGTGAGGGTGTCGGCGAAGCGTTCGCGGAGGATGCCGTGGCGGGTGAGCACGGCGTACGGCGCGGGCGTCGGCTGCTTGCGGAGCTGGGCCGCGATGTCGTGGTGGCAGCAGGGCGCGGCCAGCACCAGCGGGGTCTCCCAGGCGACGGCCCGCGCGAGCGCGTCGTCGGTGGCGGTGTCGCAGGCGTGCAGGGCCAGGACGACGTCGGGTCGCACCTCGACGGTCGCCTCGCCGATGGACGACACGACGAACGTCGCCTCCACGCCGAGCTCGGCCGCGATCTTCTCGTTGTGGGCGCGCGATTGCTCGCGCTGGTCGATGCCGGTGAGGTGGACCGGCAGGCCGCGGACGTGGCTCAGGAACCGCTCGGTGACGAAGGTGAGGTAGGCGTTGCCGCAGCCCAGGTCGACGATCTGGAGCGGCTCCTCGGCGGTCGGGCGGCGGAGGTGCCCCTTGGCGAGGGCGTCGGTGATCGAGGCGTCGAGGATGCGGAGGAACTCCTCGACCTGGCGGTACTTGCCCTGCCGGCTGGGCTTCATCCGCCCGGTGTGGTCGGTGAGGCCGAGGACCCGGAAGACCGGGTCGTCCTCCGGCAGCAGACGGCCCTTGTCGCGGTCGTGGTCGCGGTCGACCTCGGCCTCGTCTGAGCGCGCGTGCGAGTGCACGACGGCCTCGCCCTTCTTGGTCACCCGCAGCTGGTGGGTCTCGGTCGTCGTCTCGACGTGCCAGTTGCCGAACGGCGCGTCCAGCAGGTTGTCGACGGCGGCCCGCGCCGCGTCGCCGACGGCGTGGTTGCTGGTGTGCGCCTGGGCGTCGTCGTACGCCGTCACCTGGAGGTGGCGTCCTGCCTTGAGGTCGACGTACCGCAGCTCGACGCGACGCCAGGGAGGCTGCGTGCCGCGCTGCCGCCCGGACGCGACGGCGCGTACCAGCGTCTCGTCGTCGAGGATCGTCCCGCGCATCCGGGTGAGGGCGCGCAGCAGCGGCTCGCTCACTTCCGCACGACCGCCGCGATGACCACGATCAACAGCAGCCCCGCGAGGGCGACGGGGATGACGAGTCGCCGGTGCCGGGGGTTCACCTGGTCATTCTAGGAGCCGCCTGCAGGGCGGCCCGGACCACGTCGAGCACCCGGACCGCACCGCTTTCGACGTCGGCCACCGGGACCCAGGCGACCGCGTCGGTCGTGCCGCCGGTCTCGACGACGCGCGGCTCGACATCGCCCGGGACGGTGCCGTGGAAGACCAGGTGGACGCCGTGGAAGTCCTCGAACCGTCCGGTGGGTGCGGTGCCCTGGAAGTGGACGTCGTGGACGTCGAGCAGCTCGCCGACCACGACCTCGACGCCACACTCCTCCCGCACCTCGCGGGCCACGGCGTCGCGGGGCGTCTCGCCGTGGTCGAGCCCGCCGCCGGGCAGGGTCCAGGCGCCGGGGTGGGCACCGCGGGACGAGATGCGCGTCAGCAGGACCTCGCCGGCGCGGCGTACCAGGGCGTAGACGGCCAGCCGCTGGAGCCGGAAGGGCTCGTGGTCGGCCAGCGACTCGGTGACGATGTCGGTGACCGCCAGGGACCCGGACCGGACGTCCGCGACGCGGTGCCAGGCGACGTCGACCGTCGAGCCGTCGACCTCGACCACGCGCGGCTCGGGGGCGTCGGTGGGCACCCACGCGTCGTACACGATGCGGAGGGCCTGGTAGTCCCAGCGGCGGCCCTGTCGCCACATCGACGGCAGGTGGGCGGAGTAGACGCGTGCGGTGTCGCCGACGTCGGCGTCGAGACCGGTCTCCTCGCGGATCTCCCGGATCAGGGCATCGCGGGGGTTCTCGCCGTGGTCGACGCCCCCGCCGGGCAGGTGCCACTTCTCGTCGGCGGAGATGCGGCTGGCGAGGCGGGTCAGGAGGATGCGGTCGTCGCGGAGGATCAGGGCGTACGCCGCCACCCGCTGCAGCTTCGGCAGGGGCTTGGGCACGCGTCTCTCCTGGGTCGGCCGGGGTCCTGGGCCTGGCGGGGGCGCCGACCATCCTCTCAGGAGAAGGGTGGCCTCGCGTCGCGGGCGTGGGAGCGCCGGCCTGCCCAGCGCCACACCCGGGCGGCGCGGTCGCGGTCCTCGTCGGTGACCAGGTTGCCCATCCAGCGTAGGGCGAGGGTCATCAGCCAGTCCGACCGCATGCCGGCCGGCCCGAGGGTCGCCAGCACGCGCGGCACGGTCACCAGGCCGGCCAGCCGGCGGGCGATCGAGAAGGCCTCGCCGTAGTGCTCGGTGAGCGTCGCCGGCCACGCCGTGGCCAGGTCGGCGTCGTCGGCGATCAGCTCCGCGACGAGCCGGCCGCCCTCGAGCCCGTAGTCGATCCCCTCGCCGTTCAGGGGGTTCACGCAGGCGGCCGCGTCGCCGACCAGGGCCCAGTTGGCACCGGCCACCCCGGACACCGCGCCCCCCATCGGCAGCAGGGCGCTGGTGGGCGCGCGCAGCTCGGTCCCGAGCCCGAACGCCTCGCGCACGGTGTCGGCGTACGACGACATCAGGCGGCGTACCTGGAGGTCGGCGGGGCGCCTGGCCGTGGCCAGCGTGCCGACGCCGAGGTTGACCTCGCCGGCGCCGGTCGCGGAGCCCAGCGGGAAGATCCAGCCGTAGCCGGAGAGCACCTCGTTCTGCTCGCCGCGAAGCTCGAGGTGGGAGCTGATCCACGGGTCGTCGCACATCGTCGAGGTGACGTAGGAGCGGCCGGCGACGCCGTACACGGTGTCGCGGTGCCACTCGCGGCCGAGCACCTTGCCCAGCGGGGAGCGCACCCCGTCGGCCACGACCAGCCGCCGGCAGGCGACCTCGCTCGTCTCGTCGCCGTTCTTGAACACGACCGAGGTGACCCGCCCGCCGTCGCGCCGTGCGTCGACCGCGCGGACGCCGTCGATCGCGCGGGCGCCGGCCTTGATCGCGGTCGTGCGGAGGTGGTCGTCGAGCTCGGTACGCGCGACCGCGGAGCCCCAGTCGGGCAGCGTGCCACCCGGCCACGGCAGGTGCAGCGTCTGGCCGAACCCGTGGGCGCGAAGGCCCTGGTTGACCGTGTGGGCGCGTAGCCAGTCGCCGAGGCCGAGCCGCTCGAGCTCGCCGATCGCGCGGGGGGTCAGCCCGTCGCCACAGGTCTTGTCGCGCGGGAACACGGCCGCGTCGGTGAGCAGGACGTCCACCCCCAGGCGCGCCAGCCAGGCCGCCGTCGCCGACCCCGCGGGACCGGCGCCGACGACGAGGACGTCGGTCTCCTCCCGCGCGGTCATGCCTCTGATTCTCGCAGGCGCTCCCGCTGCCCCTCGAATCCCCGGTGGTGGGGTAGTCCCTGACAGAACCGTCCTGGTGGAACGTTCCAAGGGGGCCGTTCTGTCAGGGACTATCCCTTCAGACCCAGATCGCCGCCGGGATGCCGTCGGAGAACACCTCGGGCGGGTCGGGGAGGGAGTACGCCGTACCGGCGGCGTACCGGCCGGCCGTCCAGGCGACGGCGCAGGCGTCGAGGAGGTCGTCGGCGGCGTACCCCTCACCGCGGAGGTACGCCGGCGCCGCCAGCCCGATGCTCTCCAGGGCCGCCCGTCGGGCTGCCGACCCCTCGGTGGTGGTCTTGGACGCGACCACGCACGTCGGGTCGATCTCGGCGAAGCTCACCTCGGGATGCGCCTCGAGGACGGTCACCGGCGGCCCGGACCGGACATAGCGGTCGGCGTCGAGGATCTTGGGGACCAGGTGGAACGCCTGGATGCTCAGGCCCACGCCGATGGCCTGCCGGTTGGCCGCCGAGGCCTCCGGGTGGGTGCCGTGCTCGACCGCGGCCCGCGACGGCGTGGGGAAGACCGACGACTTCCGACCCACCGGCAGCCGCAACCGTGCCGCCACGTCGGTCGCCCGCGGCCGGTCGTCCGGCAGCCCGATCGGGATGTCGACCGCGACCACTTCCAGGTCGCGCGCCTCCCGGA